>JAUSAZ010000070.1 GCA_030652255.1 Myxococcales bacterium
GCGCGCCTCGGCTGCCGCGGGGTGAAACCCTCGGCAGCCACGGGAAAGCCCGCGGCGGGCTGGTCACTGTGCCTGGACAGCGGACAGGCCGCTTGCGGCCTTCACCATGGCTGCCGTGGGTTTCAACCCGCGGCAGCCGGGCGCGCGAAGGTGTGCGGGTAGCCCGGAGCCGCAGCCTGCAAGCGGTTCGCGCACGAAGAGGGCAACGATGAGCATCATCCGATGGGGGTGAGGGCGCGCGGCAGCGCGGTGAGGGCGCCCGCGAACCCAGCGCACCTCAACCCGTCATTGCTCCTGCGACGCGGTACAAAGCCGCGCGATGGCCAAGGGGTCCGCGGCTGGTGTATGCCGAAGGACCATGACGCTGCCCGCGACGCTGGCCGAGACGCTCGATCGCACC
This sequence comes from Myxococcales bacterium, assembly GCA_030652255.1. GTDB lineage: Bacteria > Myxococcota_A > Polyangia > Polyangiales > SCUS01. Next base: position 401 of record JAUSAZ010000070.1, read on the forward strand.
CTCGACGCGGAGGCCCCGGCGCTGCGCGAGCTGGCGCTGAAGATCCACGCGCACCCCGAGCTGCGCTTCGAGGAGCACCGCGCCGCGGGGTGGATCTCCGACCTGCTCACGGCCCGCGGCCACGCCGTCGAGCGGCCGCTCGGGGGACTGCCCACGGCGCTGCGCGCGCGCGCGGGTCGGGCGGGCCCGCGGCTGGCGATCCTGGCGGAGTACGACGCGCTGCCGGAGATCGGCCACGCCTGCGGGCACAACCTCATCGCCGCGGGCGCCGTGGGGGCCTTCCTGGCCCTGGCGCCGGTGGCCGAGGCGCAGGGCTTCACCGTCGACCTCGTGGGCACGCCCGCGGAGGAGGGCGGCGGCGGCAAGGCGCTGCTCCTCGACGCGGGGGTGTTCGCGGGGGTCGACGCGGCGATGATGTTCCACCCCTTCGACCGCGACCTGGTGGCGCACGGCACGCTGGCCAACCTCTGGCTGGCGATGACCTTCTCGGGGCAGCCCGCGCACGCCGCGGCGGCGCCCTGGGACGGCAGCAGCGCCCTCACGGCGTGCATCCAGACCTTCAACCTCGTCGACTCGCAGCGGGTGCACTTCCGCGACGGCGTGCGGGTGCACGGCTTCATCACCGACGGCGGCCAGGCCGTGAACATCATCCCCGAGCGGGCGTCGTGCGAGTTCTCGGTGCGCGCGAAGAGCCTCGACGAGCTGGCGCGGGTGCGGGCCATCGTCGAGCGCTGCGCCCTCGGGGCGGCGATGGCCGCTGGGGTCGAGGTGACCATCGCGCCGCGCAAGGGCTACCGCGACCTGGTGACCAACCTCCCGCTGGCGCGCGCCTTCGCGCAGCACATGGCCGCGATGGGCCGCCCCGCGGCGGAGACCGACGAGCGCGTGGGCATGGGCAGCACCGACATGGGCGACGTGTCGCACGCGGTGCCGGCCATCCACCCGTGGCTGGCGATCTGCGACGTGGGCGAGACCCTGTGCCACCAGCACGCCTTCGCGCGGGCGGCGTGCGCCGAGCGCGGCCTGGAGACGATGCTCACCGCGGCGCGGGCGATGGCGAAGACGGGCGGGGAGTTCCTGGTGGACGAGGCGCTGCGGGGCGCCGTGCGCGAGGCCTTCACGGGTCGGTAGCGGCCGCCGACCCGCCGTGCCGTCAGGGGAGCCCGGCGGGCTGGAGCGCCGTCGCGTAGTGGCAGCGCGGGGCGATGTCGTCGCGGACGACGCCCTCGGCCTCGGGGTACACGCAGCGCAGCGGCGAGGTGCACTCGCTGTTGTGCAGGCAGTTCTTGAACACGCAGACGGCCTCGTTGTCGTTGCCCGGCGCGACGGGTCGGATGAGCGCGGCGTTGTCGGGGCAGTCGGTGCTCACCCCGAGGTTGAGGTAGCTGCCGCAGATGCCTTGCGTGGCATCGGTGCCGACGCGGAAGCACACCCCGCGGCACACCGGGCGGCCGGTGGCCATCACCTCGGAGGGGTCGCAGGGGTCACCGTCGAAGCGCAGCGTGAGGTTGACCGGGGTCGTCGAGCAGCGGCCCGTGCGGACGTTGCAGCGCATCAGGCCCGCGTCGCCCGAGCCGGCGCCCGCGCAGTGGGCGTCGGTCGCGCAGTGGGGGAAGCACCCGGGGCTGTCGACGGCGCTGGCCGACGGCGCGTAGAGCCAGAAGCCGGTGCACACCTGGCCCGCGCGGCAGCCGCCGGTGGCCTCGCTCGCCGCCGCGGGGTTGCACGCGCGGAGGCAGAAGCCCTGCCCCGCGGGGACGTCCGCGAAGGGGGGGTTGGCCACGCAGGTGCTCCCCGCGCCGCCGCACTGCTCCTGCTCCGAGGCCGTGTTTCCGGTGGCGCAGAAGCCCGAGCAGAACCCTCCCCCGGCGAGCGCCCGCGAGCACTGGAGCTCGCCCGACGGTCCGCAGGTCTCGGTCGTGCACGCGCCGCTCGCGGCGATGCCCGTCGCCAGCGCCACGCAGGCGCCGCCGGTGCACGTCGTGCCCGAGGCGCAGGCCCGGCCGCACGCGCCGCAGTTGGCCGGGTCGCTGGCGACGCTGATGCAGCGGGCGCCGCAGAGCATCGTGCCGCCCGGGCAGGTGGGGGTGCCGCCCACGCACTGGCTGGCCACGCAGTTCTGCCCGTCGCCGCAGCGCCGGTTGCACGCCCCGCAGTTGAACACGTCGCTGGTGATGTCGATGCAGCTCGCCCCGCAGGTCATACGCGGCGCGGCGCACTCGGAGGTCGAGCGGCAGGTGCCCCCGGAGCAGAACTGCCCCGACCCGCACTCGCTGCTGCACGCCCCGCAGTGCGCGATGTCGGTGCGCACGTCGACGCAGACGCCGTCGCAGAGCCGCCGCGGCGACGGGCAGCTCGGCCCGACGACCCCGGTGTCGACGGGCGTGACCCCCGTGTCGACGGGCCCGACGACCCCGGTGTCCACCGGGGCGACGCCCGCGTCGACGAGCACGCCGGGGCCGTCCGCGGGGGAGCCGATGTCGGTCTCGGTGACGAGGGTGCCGCTGCCGCGCGCGCCGCAGCCGGAGGCGCCGAGGAGCGCGAGGGTCGTGCCTGCCAGGAAGGCCATTCCGCGAAAGCTCATGCGTAGTTTCTCCAAGCGAGCGCGCTAGGTATCAGAGAGACGCCGGGAGGGCCAATCGGTCACCCGCCGGGCGTCAGGGCGCCTCGGGGCGCTCCCAAGGGGAGCCGCAGGTAGCCCCGTCGCCAGGGGGCGCCTGGGGGCGGATACCATTCGAGCTCGATCCACGCGCGGTCGAGGCGGAGCTGATGGGGTGGCCCCGGCGACGCGGGCAGGAGCGCGATCGTCTGCCCGGCGACGACGAGGCGGGTCTCGCCCGAGGCAAGCGGAAGCGCGAGCACGAAGCCTCCGCCGGGCGCCGGGGCGGCCAGCACGCCGCGCTCGGGGTGCAGCACGGACGGCGACACGAGGCCCGCGAGCAGGTCGCTCGACCCCCCGGCGAGGGTCGCGGGGTGGTGGGTCCACGCGCGGGCGAAGCGCGGGCCGTGCACCACCGCGCAGAAGCGGCCGTCGTCGAGCTCGTACGGGCGCGCCGCGGCGCCGCGCTCCTCCAGGAGCCCGGTGTCCTCCAGGCGCCACGTGACCACGGCGCCGTCGCGGCGCATCCGGCGCGGCGCGAAGGGCAGCGCGCGGTACGGCGGCGGGCCGGTCGCGACGCCCACCACCCCGGAGAGGGTGTCGCGGTCGTGCCACGAGAGGCTCCAGGCCTCGATGGGCGCGGCCCACCGGCAGGCCGTGCCGACGGGGTCGTCCGGGTGGAAGGTGTACGCGTGGGTCCACGCGGCCTCGTCGAGGTCGCCCGGGCGCCAGGGCCGGGGCGCCCGGTCGCTCACGCCGCACACCACCGCGAGCTCCTCGCCGTCGGGCGACGGGGTGAGCCACGGCGTCAGCTCCGCCCCCGACGCCAGGCGCCGCAGCTCGGCCCCGTCGGCCGTCAGCATCGCCGCCAGGGCGCCCTCGTCGAGCACCGCGCGGACGGCCCCGCCGCGCAGGTCGACCCGCCACGCGATCGACTCCCCCGTGAGGGGCTCGAAGCCCTCCCGGTCGGGCGCGAGCGACAGCCAGCCGCCGCTGCAGAGGAGGGTCTGTCCGGGCGTCGCCGCGTCGATCCACCGCGCGCCGGGGGCCGCGACGGAGGCCGCGAGCCCGCCGTCGGGCAGCAGGTACACCCGCAGCACCTCGTCGTCGCCCAGCGCGCACAGGGTCTCCGCGTCCGTGAGCGCGGCCGACCGGACCCCCCACGGCGCGGGCACGAAGGTCACCACCCTGGCCTCGTCGAGGTCGACGATCCACGCCCCGCGCTCCCGCTCGTCGCCGGCCTCACCGCGCACCACCACCGCGAGCGTCGCGCCGTCGGGGGAGCGCAGCACCATGTCCGTCGGGCGCGGCCCGGAGACCACGACGAGCCCCGCGATGGATTCGACCTGAGGGCCGGCGCGCATCGCGACGACGGTCCCTCCCCCGGGCTCAGCGCTCCTGCAGGGCGACCGCGAGCGAGCGCACCACGTCGTCGAGCAGGAAGGGCTTGCGCACCACGATGCCCCGCGCCGCGCTCGGCACGTGGTCGACGGAGGGCGCGCCGGTCATGAGCACGCGGCCCACCCGCGGCGCGATGAGCGCCATCTCCAGCAGGAACGACCCCCCCGAGGCGTTCTCCCCGAGGGTCTCGTCGACCAGCGCCACGTCGACCTCGCCGCGGGCCAGCAGCCGCCGCGCGTCGTCGATCTCCGTGGTCACCATCACCCGCGCGCCCCGGAGCGAGAGGGCCACCTCCAGCAGCTCGCGGATGGCCGGGTCGTCGTCGATGACCAGCACCCGCACCCCCGGCCGCAGCCGCGCCTCGGTGCCCTGCACCGACAGCGGGAGCATCATCTCGCTGTCGGTGCGCGGCCGGCGCAGGGACAGCACCATCGCCGCCCCGCGGCCCGGGCTCGCGTCGACGTCGAGCTGCGCGCCCATCGCCTCGCTGAGCGCGCGCGACACCGCCAGCCCGAGGCCCCGCACCGCGGCGGTGAGCGGCGCCTCGGTGGGCCGCGTGGTGAAGTAGGGGTCGAAGATGCGCGCCCGGGTCGACGGGTCGATGCCCACGCCGTCGTCGCGCACCACCACCGCGACACGCCCGCCGGCGGGCTGCACCGAGAGCTCGATGGTGCCCGCCTCGGCGCCGCGCTGCCGCGCCGACTGGATGGCGTGCGTGGCGTTGATGATGAGGTTGGTGAGCACCTGCTCGACGCGCTCGGGGTCGCCCTGCGCCTCGACGGGCCCCTCGGGGAGCGTCGCGCGGAGGGTCACCTGGGCGGCGGCGCAGCGGGCGTCGAGGAGGTCGCGCACCGTGGCCACCACGGCGCCGAGGTCGAAGCGCTCGTCGCGCACGCCGAAGGAGGCCACCGGGTCGACCAGCGAGGCCACCAGCGCCCCGGCCCGGGCCACGCCGCGGTGCACGATGGGCAGCGCCCGGTCGAGCAGCGCCTCGCTGCGGTCGGACTGCGCCAGCTCGACCCAGCCCAGCACGCTCGTGAGGACGTTCTGGATCTCGTGCACGGCCGCGCCGATGGCCACCCGGTCGCCGGGCAGGAGGTTGCTCACGGACGAGTGCAGCGTGGCGCGCGTCAGCCCCGGCGACACCGTCGTGGGGCGGGTGTCGAGGGGCGGCAGCACGGTGGGTTCGTGTTCGCTCACGGCGGGATCATCTCGGAGGGTGTGGCGGACGGTCAAAGCTCTAACCCCGCGTGCGTCACGCCTGGCGCAGCCGGTGGATCACCCCGGCGATGTCGTCGGGCAGGGGGGAGACGACCCGCGTCGGGGCGCCGGTGCGCGGGTGCGGGAAATGGATCTCGCTGGCGTGCAGGCAGTGCCGCGCGAGCCCCTGGGCGACGTCCGCCGGGAGCGCGGGCCCGCGGTAGAGCGCGTCGCCCACGAGCGGGTGACCGATGGCCGCGAGGTGCGCGCGCACCTGGTGGCGAAACGCGCGGGTGAGCGACACCTCCAGCAGCGTGAACTCGCCGACCTCCTTGGCCACGCGCCAGCGCGTCGTGGCGGGGTGGGCCTTCACGCCCGCCCGCAGGCGCACGTGCTCGGTGACGGCCTCGACGCGCTTCGGGTCCTTGCGGTGCGGGATGAGCGGCAGCTCGACCACCCCTTCGCCCGCGAGGCGCCCCTCGACCAGCGCCAGGTAGCGCTTCTCGAGCTTCTCCGCCGCGGTGGCCGCGCGCAGCTCCTCGAAGGCCTCGGTGTTGCGCGCCGCCAGCAGCAGCCCGCTGGTGTCGGTGTCGAGCCGGTGCAGCAGCCCGGGCTCGCGCTGGTGGAAGCCCACCCCGGCCATCTCGGGGAAGCGCGCGACGAGGGCGTTGGCCAGCGTGCCGGTCTCCTCCGGGCGCAGCGGGTGCGTGGGCATCCCCGCGGGCTTCTCGACCACCACCACGTCGGCGTCCTCGTGGCGGATGAGCAGGCTCACCTCGGGCGTGGCGACGGGGGGGAAGTCCTGCGGCGGGAGCTCGCCCGTCACCTCGACCACGTTGCCCTCCACCAGGGCTTCGCCCTTGCGCACGCGGTGCCCGTCGACGCGCACCTGCCCCGCCTCGAGGATGGCCTTCGCCCGGGCGCGGGAGAGGCCCGGGGTGACGTCCACCAGGAAGCGATCGAGGCGCTGCCCCGCCTGCGCGGCGGAGACCGTGTGCTGTGTTGTCATGGCGTTCGGCGCGGCGGATACCACACCCCCGCGGGCTTGTCGTGACACCCCCCGCCATGGCGATGACCTACAGACGGGGGACGAGCGCCCCCGAGAGGCACCGGACATCGTGGCCACACTGCCCGGCCGCACGGGCGCGCCTTTCCTGAATTGCTCCAGGCTCGACGAACGTTGTAGTGCGTTGTTCGTGAGAGGGTGCTGATGTCGGTCTGCGCGGTCTGCAAGAATGAGCTCGACGCCGAGACGGGCGAGTGCTTCGACTGCGGTCGGACGCAGAACCTCTCCGTGCGCCCCGACCCCTTCCTGGGCCGCGCGGTGGGCAACCTGGTGCTGGTCTACAAGATCGGCGAGGGGGCGATGGGCTCGGTCTACCGGGCGGGGCACCGCACCCTCAAGACCGCGTACGCGGTGAAGATCCTCCAGGCGGACTTCAGCGACGACGAGACCGTGGCCGAGCGCTTCCGCCGCGAGGCGCTCGCGTGCAGCCGGCTCCAGCACGAGAACGTGGTGTACGTCACCGACTTCGGCGTCGACCCGACGCTGGGGCTCTACCTGGTGATGGAGTTCGTCGACGGCCCCTCGCTGGGCCAGATGCTGCGCCACGGGGCGCTCGCGCCGGGGCGCGTGGGGCGCATCGTCGAGCAGGTGTGCGACGCCATGTCGGCCGCGCACCGGCTCGACATCGTCCACCGCGACCTGAAGCCCGACAACATCCTGGTGTACCGCGACCCCGCGCGGCGCGACTTCGTGAAGGTGGTGGACTTCGGCATCGCGCGCATCCGCATGGCCGACGCCAGCGAGGAGCTCACGGCCTCGGGCACCACCGTGGGGACGATCCAGTACATGGCCCCCGAGCAGCTGCTCAACCGCCCCGGCGCGGTGGGCGCCTGGAGCGACGTGTACGCCCTCGGGGTGATCGTCTACGAGATGCTCACCGGGTCGCGGCCCTTCGCGGCGAGCTCCATGCTCGAGCTCGCGGTGAAGCACGCGACGGTGACCCCGCCGCTGGTGTCGGAGTCCAGGCCCGAGCTGGCCGGCTCGCAGCTGGAGGCGCTGGTCACCGCCATGCTGGCGAAGGAGCCCGCCGACCGGCCGGCGTCGATGGAGGCCGTGCGCGCGGCCATGACCGCGGCGGTCGAGGAGCTGGTCGCGTGGGGGGTGCCCGGGGCGGCGTACCCGTCGGCGCCGCGGGTGCCGTCGCGGCCCTCGATGCCCGCGATGGGCTACGAGAGCGACGCGCCGCCGCGGATGGGGTCGCGGCCCTCGATGCAGTCGATGCCGGTGATCTCGACGACGCCGAGCGCGCACTCGCTGCGGGTGCGCTCGATGCTCCAGCGCATCCGCGAGGAGGCGCAGGACTCCGCGGTGGCCACGCTGCTGGCTGCCCTGCCGGGCGTCGACGGGATGAGCGGCGACGCGCTCACGATGGCGCTCTGGGGGGTGCTCCAGCAGGAGGTGCTCGACGCGCCCATCGGGTCGGCGCGGCTGGCGCAGACCTGCGAGCACCTCGGGATGCTCATCGGCGCGGTGCTGGAGAGCCAGGACAGCGCCGAGGCGACGGAGCCCTCGGAGTCGCAGCGGCGGGTGTTCCGGGCGGTGCGCAACGTGCTGTCGCTGGCCGACAAGGAGCGCCGGGCGCAGGTGATCGAGGCGCTGCGGCCGTGGTCGACGCACCCGCTCTTCCCCGACGACATCGTGCCGAGGGAAGACCGGCGCAGCCTGATGGAGAAGCTGAGCGCGCCGCTGAGCGGCGAGTCGATCCGGTCGCTGCTCACGCACCGGATCGAGCTGTTCGGGGGGAAGAAGGACTGACGGTCAGTTGACCGGGCCGCGCACCTGGGTGGCGTTGTTGCCGCCGGTCCAGGTGACGGTGCTGCCGTTGAGGGCGACCGCGGGCCCGGCCGCGCCGCCCGCCATGCCCGTGCCGCCGAGGTTGCCGTCGCCGCCGCGGGCGCCCGGCTGACCGAGGGCCCCGCCCGCGCCGCCGGTGCCGCCGATGCCGCGGCCGCCCGCGAACTGGTTGGGGTAGGTGCCGCTGTTGCCGCCCGCTCCCCCGGCGCCGCCGGTGGTCGCCGTGCCGGGCTGTCCCGCCACCCCGACGGGGTACTGCGCCCCCGAGAAGGCCGGGCCCGCCGCCCCGCCGGGGCCCACGATGGTGCCCGCCCCGCCGCCGCCGCCGCCGCCGCCGCCGAGCACGTTGGTGACCGTCGCCATCGCGCCGCCGCCGCCGCCGCCGCCGCCGCCCCACACGTTGCCGCTGGTGTTGTCGATCACCAGGCGCACGCTGGTGGAGATGGCCGCGCCGCCCGGCGCCCCGGGGCTCTGCGGGTTGGGCGAGGCGTTGACGTAGCCGCCCCCGGCGCCCCCGGCGCCCCCGGCGCCCACGATGGTGCCGCGGTTGACGATGCGCAGCTCCGAGCCGGGGCGCAGGGCGCCGGAGACGAAGGCCGGCGCCGCGGGGCTCGTCGAGCTCACCACCACGCCCGGGTTGACCGTGACCTGCACCACCCGCGGGATCATCGGCGCCCCCGCCTGGAGGAAGACGTTGTAGCCCGTGGTGCTGGCCGCGATGGTGAGCTCGATCACCACCGGCGCGCAGGTGACACCGTTGCCCGTGAAGGCCGTGTTGCAGGTGCAGGTGCGCCCGCCGACGGTGTTGCCGCAGGTGGCGTTGGCGTCGCAGCCGCCGTTGCCCACGAGACACTCGTTGACGTCCGCGCAGGCGAGCCCGCTGCCCATGTAGCCCGGGTTGCACACGCACCCGGGCGCGCCGCCCACCACGGCGCAGGCCGCGTTGGCGTCGCAGGCCACGCCGCAGGCGCCGCAGTGGGCGTTGCTGGCGCGCAGGTCGACCTCGCAGCCGGTGAGCGCGTCGCCGTCGCAGTCGCCGCGGCCCGCGTCGCAGAGCACCGTGCACGCGCCGGTCGCGCAGGTGGAGGTGCCCCCGACGCTGCTGCACCGCCGGCCGCAGCTGCCGCAGTGGTTGCCGTCGACGCGCACGTCGACCTCGCACCCGGTGCCGGGGGCGCTGTCGCAGTCGGCGTAGCCCGCGGTGCACACCGACGAGCACGCCCCGCCGACGCACACCGGCGCCGCGTTGGCCGTGGCGGGGCAGCGGTTGCCGCAGGCGCCGCAGTGGCTCACCGACACCGGGAGGTCGGCCTCGCAGCCGTTGGTGACGTTGCCGTCGCAGTCGCCGTAACCCCCGGTGCACGCGCCGATGGTGCAGGCGCCCGCCACGCAGGCGGCCGTGGCGTTGGCCGGGGAGCAGCGCGCGCCGCAGCCGCCGCAGTGGGCGGTGCTCGTGCGGGTGTCGACCTCGCAGCCGTTGCTCGCGTCGCCGTCGCAGTCCGCGAAGCCCATGGCGCAGGCGTAGACGCAGGCGCCCCCGGCGCAGCTCGCGGCGGTGTTGGGCCGCGCGGCGCAGGGCGCGCCGCAGCCGCCGCAGTGGGCGACGTCGCGGGAGGTGTCGACCTCGCAGCCGTTGGCGGGCGTGCCGTCGCAGTCGCCGAAGGGGGCGACGCAGGCGGCGACGGTGCACGCGCCGTTGAGGCAGCGGGGCGAGGCGTTGGCGACGGCGCAGCGCTGGTCGCAGGCGCCGCAGTGGGCGGTGTTGCTCTGGGCGTCGACGCAGGCCCCGGAGCAGCACTGCTGGGACGACGGGCACGCGCGGGCGGCGCTGCAGCCGGCGACGCAGAGGTTGCCGACGCAGAGGGTCCCGGAGGGGCAGTGCTCGTCGGTGATGCAGTCGACGCAGGCGCGGGTGTTGGCGTCGCAGCGCCGGGTGCTGGTGGCGCCGCCGTCGGCGCCGCCGCCCCCGCAGGACATGTCGTCGCGGCAGCCGGCGGCGCAGGTGTTGGTGGCGCCGACGCAGTACTGGCCCGCGGGGCAGCGGTCGCTCGCCGGGGTGCAGGCGACGCAGCGGCCCGAAGCGACGTCGCAGGCCGGGCCCCCGGGGTCGCCGACGCAGTCGGGGTCGGCGGCGCAGCGCGCGGGGCCAGTGTCGGCTGGTGGGACGTCGGGGGCGTCGGGCGCGTCGATGGGGGACGGCGCGTCGATGGGGGGCGGAAGGTCCATCGCGGGCGGGACATCGGGGAGGCCGACGTCCTGGACGCCGAGGTCGATCGGGACGCTGGCGTCTCCGCCGACGACCGAGACCTCGCCGCTACAGGCGGCGAGCGAGAGCGCGGCGGTGAGCAGCGCGAGGCGGGAGACAGGGTGCATCGGAGACCTCCAGACACCGAGAGGACACCCCGCGCGGCACGGCGGTCAACGGGCATCGCGGTCGGCGCGCAGCGGGGGATGCGAGCGGTGGGGTGCCCGCGCGCTCGCCGCTGGACGTAGTCTCCGGCCCGTGCCCCGCAGTCAGACCGTCTCCCTCCTCCTAGGCCTGGTCACGCTCTCCATCGGCTGTTCGACGCCCGGGAGCGCCACCCCGGACAGCGCCGTGATCGAGCCCCCGACCAGCGACCACCCGGCGGCCCTCACCGCGGACGCCAGCCTCGCCCCCTCGCAGGACACAGGCGCCGACGCGCCCATCGACGCGCCCATCGACGTGCCCATCGACGCGGGTCCGCCGCCCGATCCGGTCGAGGCGTGGGTGCCGATGCGCGCGCGGTGGCGCTACCTCGACGACGGGCGCGAGCCCCCGACGGCGTGGCGCGGCGTCGACTTCGACGACGGCGCGTGGCGCGCGGGCGAGGCGCAGCTCGGCTACGGCGACGGCGACGAGGCGACGGTGGTCTCGTCGGGCCCCGACGCCGCGCGGCGCTACGTCACCACCTGGTTTCGACGGCGCTTCGAGGTGCGCGGCCGCGACGGGGTGCAGCGCGTGCTGCTGCGGCTGCTGCGCGACGACGGCGCGGTGGTGCACATCAACGGCCGCGAGGTGCACCGCAGCAACCTGCCGACCGGTCCCATCGGCCCGGGCACCCTCGCGGCCGAGACCGTCGGCGGCCTCGCGGAGGACGCCTTCGAGGAGGTCATGCTCGACCCCGCGCTGCTGCGCGAGGGCACCAACGTCGTCGCCGTCGAGGTGCACCAGGCGACGGTGGACAGCTCCGACCTCGGCTTCGACCTCGCCCTCATCGGCTACCGGGCCGACGCCGGACCCGCGCCCGGGGGCGACCCCGTGCTGCTCGCCGCGGGCGACATCGCTCGCTGCGACGGCACCGACGACGACGCCACCGCGCGCCTCCTCGACGGCCTCGGCGGAACCATCGCCACCCTCGGCGACTCGGTCTACGAGAGCGGCACCGACCGGGAGTTCCGCGACTGCTACGGCCCGACGTGGGGGAGGCACCGCGCGCGCACCCGGCCCGCGGTGGGCAACCACGAGTACAACACCCCCGGCGCGGCGGGGTACTACCGCTACTTCGGCGCCGCCGCGGGGCGCCCGACGGAGGGCTGGTACAGCTACGAGCTGGGCGCCTGGCACGTCGTGGTGCTCAACTCCAACTGCGCATCGGTGGGCGGCTGCAACGCGGGATCGCCCCAGGAGCGCTGGCTCCGCGCCGACCTCGCCGCGCACCCCGCGCGCTGCACCCTCGCCGCGTGGCACCACCCGCGCTTCAGCGGCGGCAACCACGGCGACGACCCGCAGTACACCGCGTTCTGGCGCGCCCTGGAGGACGCCGGCGCCGAGCTCATCATCAACGGTCACGACCACGACTACGAGCGCTTCGCCCCGCGCCGCAGCGACGGCGCCCGCGACGACCGCGGGCTGCGGGAGTTCGTCGTCGGCACCGGCGGCACGCGGCTGCTCCCCATCGAGCGCGTCGCGCCGGAGAGCGAAGGCCGCAACGCGAGCGCGCACGGGGTGCTACAGCTCACGCTGCACCCCGACGGCTACGACTGGCGCTTCGTCCCCATCGCGGGCGCGGCCTACACCGACAGCGGCCGCGGCGCCTGCCGCTGAGCGCGCGGCGCAGCCGTGATAGAGACCACCGCGATGCTCAAGCCAGCGGCGCGCCTCGCAGGGTCTCGCGTCCACCACGCCGGGTCGATGCTCGCCCTCGTCGTCGCCACGCTGGCCTGCTCCTCGGGAGACCCGCCCGGCACGCCGATCGGTGCCGACGCCGCAGGGGCCGACGCCGCGATGAACGACGCCTCGGACGACCGCGCCGTCACGCCGGATCGACCTGCGAGCGACGCCTCGGACGCACCCTCGCCCGTCGACGCCTCCCTCATCGATGCACCCTCGCCCGTCGATGCGCCTTCGCCCGTCGACGCACCTGCGCCCGTCGATGCGCCGTCGCCCGTCGATGCGCCGTCGCCCCTCGATGCGCCCACTACACCCGATGTCCCGGTCGCTCGGGATGTCGTCTCCGACGTGCCTCCGTCGCCCGTGACGGCCCGGCGACTGGCCGCGGGGTGGGCGCACACCTGCCTCCTGCATCGCTCGGGTCAGGTGTTCTGCTGGGGGACCAGCACCTCCGGCCAGCTCGGAGACGGGACCCGCCACACCCACGCCACCGCCGCCGCGGTGTCGGGCCTCACCGATGCCGTCGAGGTGGTCGCCGGCGCGACGCACACCTGCGCCCGTCGGGCGGGCGGCGCGGTGCTCTGCTGGGGCAGCAACGACCGCGGGCAGCTCGGTGACACCACCACCACGGCCCGCACGAGCCCGGTGGCGGCGATGGGCGTCGAGGGTGCCGTGCAGATCACCGCGGGCACCTCGCACACCTGCGCGCTCCGCGCCTCGGGCGAGGTGCTCTGCTGGGGCGACGACACCGAAGGGCAGCTCGGGGGCGGCAGCGTGCTCGCGTCCCCGCGCCGCGTCGGCCCCGTCGACGGCCTCACCGACGCGGTCCGGATCACCGCGGGACACCGCCACACCTGCGCCCTCCGACGCACGGGCGCCGTGGTCTGCTGGGGCGCAAACCGCGAGGGTCGCCTCGGCGACGGCACCACGACGCTGCGCTCCCGCCCCGCGACGGTTCGGGCCCTCTCCGACGCGACCGACATCACCGCGGGTCAATCGCACTCCTGCGCCCGCAGCCTCGCCGCGGGATTGCGCTGCTGGGGCGCCAACACCTCCGGGCAGCTGGGCGACGGCACGATGACATCGAGCGCGGGGCCGGTGTCCGTGGCGGGCGCAGCGGCCGGCGCCGTCGAGGTGCACGCCGGGGGATCGCACACCTGCGCGCGCAGCGCCGCGGGGGCGGTCTGGTGCTGGGGCGCCAACAACAACGGGCAGCTCGGAGACGGCGGCACCACGACGCGCCCCACGGCGGTGGCGGTCCCGGGCGTCGCCGCGGCGGTCGAGATCGCCGTGGGCAGCGAGCACTCCTGCGCCCTCTCGGACACGGGTCAGGTGCAGTGCTGGGGCGTCAACACCAACGCCCAGCTCGGCGACGGGACCCTCACCCGTCGCCCCACGCCCGTCGCAGTGCTCGGCCTCCCGGAGACGCCCATCAGCGTGGCGGCGCTCTCCGCGCACAGCGAGAACACCTGCGTGCGACGCAGCAGCGAGCAGGTGCTCTGCTGGGGCGACAACACCTGGAGGCAGCTCGGCGTCGCGCCGGAGATCGTCACGCTGCCCGCGCAGATGGTGGGCCTCCCCGACGGGGCGCAGGTGAGCAGCGGGACGATCCACTCGTGCGCGCGCATCCCGACGGGTCAGGTGATGTGCTGGGGCACCAACGGCACCGGGCAGCTCGGCGACGGGACCACCGTCACCCGCGCGACGCCCGCGGCCGTGCCGGGCCTCGCCGACGTGGCGCAGGTCGCGGTCGACAACGGGTACAGCTGCGCGCGGCTGCGCTCGGGCGCCGTGTCGTGCTGGGGGCGCAACTCCGGCGGCGAGCTCGGCGACGGGACCACCATCACCCGATCGACCCCCGCGCCGGTGTCCGGCCTTGCCGACGCGGCCGAGATCGCGGCGGCGGAGAACCACGCGTGCGCCCGCCACGCCACCGGTCGGGTGTCGTGCTGGGGCAACAACAGCGCGGGGCAGCTCGGCGACGGGACCACCACCTCGCGCCCGACGCCCGCCCCCGTGCCGGGCGTCACCGACGCGGCGCAGCTCGTGGTCGGGGACAACCACACCTGCGTGCGAACGAGCGCCGGGGTCGTGTCGTGCTGGGGCAACAACAACGCCGGGCAGCTCGGGGACGGCAGCACCACGCGGCGCAGCGCCCCGATGGTCGTCGCGGGATTGGGCGACGTGGTCGAGCTCGCCGGAGGCGGCAGCCACACCTGCGCGCGCACCCGCGGGGGGACGGTGCTGTGCTGGGGGGCCAACACCTCGGGGCAGCTCGGGGATGGGACGAACGCGCGACGCCTGGCTCCGACGCAGGTGCCGGGACTCTCCGGGGTGCTCGCCCTGGTCGCGGGCGACCGCCACACCTGCGCGCAGACGGGCCCCCGGGAGGTGCGCTGCTGGGGGCTCAACGACCAGGGGCAGCTCGGTGATGGAGCGCGCGTGAGCCGTCCCCTCCCCGGCGCCGTGGTGAGCCTGTTCTGAGCGGCGGGCGGGGCGCCTACCGCCCCGATGGCGCAACCGTCTCGCAGCGATCCACCCAGCGCACGTCCTCGGCGCGCACCCTCGCCATCACCGGCCCCGCCCCGGGGATCGGCACCCCCACCGTCGCCTGCCCCGCCCACTGAAGCACCTGCGCGCACCATGGCCCCGCGGTGGTCCCCCAGCGGGTGCCGTCGCTCCATGACACCGCGCTCCCCGGGGTGATCTCGCCGTGTCCGCGGCGCACATCTCCGGCGACGCCCCAGCCCGCCGTCCCGACGAGGCCAGGCGACGACAGCAGGTGGGGCGGTGTCTCCTGGCGCCACCGCACGTCCGCGGCGCGCACCCAGCCGCGCGCGACGAGCACCTCGCCCGAGTACGATCGCGAGCGCAGCAGCAGCCACGCGCCGCGGCGGTCTTCATCCACGAACACGATGTCGCGCGTCGCCCGCACGCTCACCCTCGGCACGCCGGGCGCGTCGGAGGGCGCGGCGAACATCGTCACCGTCGCGCCCCGCGGGTGGTACCCGCACTCCGATCCGTCGCCGATGGGCTGGCACCACCCGAGGTTCACCGTCATGCACCCGCGGCCGCCGCGAGTCTCCGTGCAGCGGAACACCTCGTGCGCGGTGGTGTGCGGGATCCACCGGGGGTTGGCCCGGTGCGGCGGGACGGGCGCTGCCGTCGGCGCGGACGCAGGCGCGTCGAGGGTGAGCGCCGCGCAGGGGACCGACACCCCGCGCACGCTGAGCCCGTCGGGGGTCTCCACGGTGCCGAGCACCGAGGCGCCGACGGCGCGCGATGCGACGAAGGGGAGCCCCGCGGCGATGCCGACGACCCCGCCGATGCGCTGCGGCGCGCGCAGGAACAGGCTCACGGACCCGGCGGCAGCGGTGCCATGGAAGGCGATCGGGGCGACGCCCTCGATGTGCGCTACCGGGCCGCGCAGCACGACGCGCGCACGCTCCCGCAGGGTGAAGGGGGCGTCCGCGCCGGGCACCCGCACCGCGCGGAGGGTGGCGTCCCCGACGAGCGGGCACTGTGCCTGCGCGATCTGCGGCAGGAGGCACAGGGCAGAGAGCGCGAGGAGGTGGAGCGAGGGGGCGCGCATGACGGCGATGGCTGCACGACACCGCCGTGAGGAGGGAGGTTCCGTGGGAAGAGGGGCAGCGACGGGGTCGCCTACGACGCGAACAGGCCCTCGTAGATGTCCCGCACGGCCAGGCTCGCGCCCAGGGAGCTCAGCGCGAGGGCGCCGTCGATGCCGTGGTCGCGCAGCTCCCAGACGCCGTCGTCGCGGCGGGTGTAGTGCTCCACGTGCGCCCGCGACTGCGCCACCAGGACGTAGTCGACCAGGGTCTCGATCGTCCGGTAGCCCTCGAACTTCTCCCCCCGATCGAAGGACTCCGTCGTCGGAGACAGCACCTCCACCACCAGCCGCGGGTTGGTCGCCGACTGCGGATCCTTCGGGTGGGGCGCGACCGGACCGCACACCACGGAGGCGTCGGGATAGACGAAGCCGTCGCTCAGGGGCACGTAGAGCTTCAGGTCGCTGGAGTAGGCCCGGCACCGCCCGCCTCGCGCCGCGGCGAGGAGGGCGCCCGTGACGTTGGCGATGAGCATCGCGTGCTCGATCGACCCGCCAGCCATCGCGAAGATCTCACCGCGCCAGAGCAGGTGCCGCGACGAGGCCGCGCGCTCGAAGGCGACGTACTCCTCGACGCTGACCCCGGTTCGAACCGCCGCTTCGCCTGCCATGATCGACCTCGACGGGCAGTATCGCGGTGGCGATCCCGTTGTCGAGGGCAGCGACGGGTGGGACCCGCCCACGTCTCTACCGCGCGCCGGCCCGCTGCGCGGCCATCGCCTGCCAGGTGTCGACGAGCGCCATGACGATCGCGCTGCCCCCGATCACCACCAGGGCCACGATCAACGTGTACCGGCGCAGCATGTCGACGAAGCGGATCGCCCCGCGCAACCCGTCGAGGGCCCCGCGATGACGTTCGACGTCTTCGGTGTGCCAGCTGGGCGGGGCGTCCTTCGGGCGGATCTCTTCGGACATCGCGTCACCGTAACACCGCTCGCGTAGTGACGAATGTCTGGGCGTCGGTGCCACCGATTGCGTCCATCACCAGCGGATCGATCGTCGCGGGACCGACGACGAGCGCGACCCCGGCGCCGACGATCAGGGCATTGAGGAACGACGTCGCCGCGTCGCAGGAACCCAGCACGTTCTCCCAGTTGGAGAACTGGCTGTAGTGCAGCCCCTCGAAGTACCAGCGGTACAGGCGTGGGGAGACGGTGAACGAGCCCATGCCACCCCAGCCGGGAGAAGGGGTGGCGCACGAACGATCGCTCGGAGAGGTCGAGCCGCAGGATGGCGGTGTCGCGCTCGGCGGAGAGCGCCCATAGGTGGCCGCCGGGGACTCCACGACGCCCCACGAGACCCCGGTCGCAGCCAGGAGGACGTACAAGTCGCCCGTGGCGAGGTCGCTCAGCGTTCCATCATCGGGCGAACCAATACCTCACCACCTCCGGCCTGGACCCGCTCTGGGCGAAAGAGCGCACAGAGCACGAAGTAGTCCCGGCAACCTCACGCCGTCAGGATCTCTCGATTACGCGGACGAGAGCTCGCTGGCGTCGAGGCGTTGGGGCGCCGGCCCGCCATTCTCAGCGGCGCGGCAATTCGGATAGCGTCAATCCATGCGAGCTCGCCAGCACTTCGGGGTCACGGCCGTGGTCTCCGCCTTGACCGCCTTCGCCCTCCCAGCCCACGCGCAGCACCGCGGCCACGTGCGCTGTTGCGACGGGACGCGATCGGCGACCTGCACCGAAGATCGCGAGGGCTGCTGCTCGCGTCACGGGGGCGTGTGCGAGGGCGGCGGCCGTGGCGCGCTTGACGGTCCGCTGACCCCCGCCGAGCGGGACATGTCCGAGCGGCTCGTCGTCCACCCCGCCTGCGCCCAGTGCTGCTCGGGCGTCCCTTGGGGGCCACGGCACTCGCGGTGCCTGATCGGTTGCGAGTTCTTGGGGGCGCTCTCCCCGGCAGACCGACGCACGTCCCTCCAGGCGATGTGCCAGATCGTGGGGCCCAACGACGCGATCGCGTCGATCCTGGGGGTTCCCGCCGTGTCGGGTCCGCCGCCAACCCAGGTCCCCGCCGTCGTGGCGGTCATGTCGGCGATCTGGGCGGTGCACGAGTCCGCGCTCGCGTGCCCCCGAGACGGCTCGGCCCCCGTCCGGGCGACCGTCACCTTCGCGCGCGCCGGGCGAGTGAGCGCCGTCGCGTTCACGCCGTCGCGCCGGCGATCGCGCGAGGCCGAGTGCATCTCGCGGGCGCTGAGGGCCGCGACGGTGCCGGCGTTCTTGAACGACTCGTACGTCGTGACCTATGAGCTGCCCGCCGCGGGTGTCGCCGACGGCGGCACCGTCGCGGGAGCGGGCACGCTGACGGTGCCGTGGACGGGTGAGCGCACCCGCTTCGAGGACAGCGGCGCCGTCATCCACGAGACGATCACCCTCCCGCTCCAGCCGACCCTGCGACGCGAGTTCGAGGGTCCGGACATGGCGGAGGTGCGCTCGCAGCTGCGCGCGGCGGTGGTCCCGTGCCTCCCCGATCCGTCATCGATCGCGTCGGTGGACGTCGTCTTCGACAGCGCGGGGCGGGTCACGCGGCAGAGCGTCTCGACGTCGACCGCCTACCGCGAATGCATCGAGCACGGCCTCGCGTCTCTCCACTTCACCGTCGCTCCGTTCGCCGCGCCGTACTGCCGCGTGCAGGAGAACTTTCGAGGGGCGGGCGCCGAGCGCCCCATCGTGACGTCGAACCTCCGCGAGGAGCCACACTCGACCGCCGCTCCGCCGACGGCGCCGGCCCCCCGCGTCCTGACCCAGGAAGACCTGGACGGGATGCGGCGCGAGCTGCGCCGACTCGCCGAGGGACTGACCACCTGCGGGACCGCGTTCGACAACCCTTCCGGGGCCCTGGTCCTTACCGTCTCGCCCGACGGGACCGTCGCACGCGCGGGCTTCAGGACCATGAACCCGATCGCAGAGGAAGGAATCCGGTGCGCGACCACCATCGCGCGGACGTGGACCTTCGCCCCGTTTCCAGGGCCGGCCGTGCAGCTGTCGACCGTCATCCTGCTGCCGAGGCGACGAGAGTAGCAGGGTCACATCGTGACACCGCGGAAGGCCCCGCCTCTACGGGCCCCCCGGCCTCACCCCCCGCGGCGCGGCTTGTTCGCCTGCATCGAGGGCTTCGGCGGCCCCGACAGGTCGTCGCGCTTGCGCTTCGCGCGGAAGCTCACCCGCACCGGCACCGCCTCGAAGCCGAAGCGCTCGCGCAGCTGGTTCTGCATGTAGCGCGCGTAGCTCTCGGCCATCGCCTCGATGTAGTTCACCACCGCGGCGAAGCGCGGCGGGTGCGTGCCCACCTGGCTGATGTAGTAGATGCGCGGCGACCGCCCGGCGTGCACGGGCGGCGGGTGCTTGGTGATCACCTCCTCGAAGAAGCGGTTCACCTCGCCGGTGCCGATGCGCTTGCCGTGCGACTCCCACGCGCGGTCGACCATCGCCAGCAGGTTGCTCGTCCCCCGCCCCGCCTTGGCCGACATCTTCAGGATCGGGATCCACGGCGCGAAGGTCAGCTTCCGGTGCGCCTCGGCCACGGCCTTGCGCTCCGTCGCCATGTCGACCTTGTCGACCTTGTTGAGCCCGAGGATCACCGCCCGGCCGCGCTCCTCCGCCAGCGAGATCAGCCGCAGGTCCTGGTCGGAGAGGTTCTCCGTCACGTCGAGGAGCACCACCACCACGTCGCAGCGCTCCATCGCCCGGATGGCCTGCATCACGCTGGTCATCTCCACCGGGGCCGACACCGAGCGCTTGCGCCGGATGCCCGCCGTGTCGACGAACACGTACTGCTTGTCGCCCTTGGTCACGAGCGTGTCGATGGCGTCGCGGGTCGTGCCCGGCACGTCCGTCACCAGCAGCCGCTCACTCCCGATGAGCTTGTTGATGAGCGAGCTCTTGCCCGCGTTGGGCCTGCCCACCACCGCCACGCGGGCGACGTTCTCGTCCAGCGGAACGTCCTCCGCCGTGTCCTCAGGCATCAGCTTCTCGAGCGCGGCGTCGAGCTCGATCAGCCCGCGGCCGTGCAGCGCGCTCACCGCGATCACCTGGTCGGCGCCGGCGCGGTACAGCTCCATGGCCTCCATCGCGCGCGACGCGCTGTCGGCCTTGTTGGCCAGGTAGATCACCGGCCGGCCCGCCTTGCGCAGGAGCTTCAGCGCCTCGTGGTCGGCCTCGGTGAGCGGCACCGTGCCGTCGGCCACGAAGATCACCAGGTCGGCCTCGGCGACGGCCAGCTTCACCTGGTCGCGCACGCCGGACATCATCGCGTCCTTGGCGTCGTGCTCGAAGCCGCCGGTGTCGACCAGCACGTAGGCCCGGCCGCGCACCTCGGCGTCGGCGAAGTGCCGGTCGCGGGTCACCCCCGGCTCGTCCTGCACGATGGCCAGGTGCTTGCCCACCAGGCGGTTGAAGAGGGTGCTCTTGCCCACGTTGGGGCGCCCGACGATCGCCACCAGCGGGCGGTTGCCGCGCGCGACGCGAACCTCTGCGGGGAGTTCTGCCCGATCGCTGCGGCTCATTTCGCGTCACCCTTCTCTGCCTGCACGTACCCGAGCGTCTTCAACGCGTCGGCGTTGCGCGTCCAGTCTGGCGTCACCTGCACCCACAGCTCCAGGAACACCTGCTTCCCCAGGAACTGCTCGATGCTCGACCGCGCCCGCGCGCCGATCGCCTTGATCTTCTCTCCGCCCGCGCCCACCAGGATCTTCTTCTGCCCGTCGCGCTCGACGTGGATGGCGGCCCGGATGCGCGGCACCGTCGGCCGCTCGTCGTAGCTCTCGATCTCCACCGCGGTGACGTACGGCACCTCGGCGCCGGTCTCGCCGATGACCGCCTCGCGGATGCGCTCGGCCACGAAGTACTTCTCCGGCCGGTCGGTCAGCGTGTCGTCGGCGAAGAGCGCCCCGCCTTCGGGGAGCTCGTCGACCAGCGCGCGCATCAGGTGCCCGACGCCGTCGTCCTTCTCCGCCGCGATGGGCACGATGGCCGCGAAGTCCCGCTTCTTCGCGTAGGCCTCGATGAGCGGCAGCAGGGCCTCGCGGGTCTTCACCCGGTCGATCTTGTTGATCACCAGGAACACCCGCTTGGTGACGCCCGCGAGGGCCTCCAGCACGTACTCCTCGCGGCTCGGGCCCGCGTGGCCGTCGCTCGCGTCGACGACCATCACCACCACGTCGGCGCCCTCGGCGGCGGCGCGGGCCTCGGCGTTCATGTACTCGCCGAGCTTGCGGTGCGGCCGGTGGATTCCGGGGGTGTCGACGATCACGAGCTGCGCCGGCAGCCCCTGCGGGCGGGTGACGACCGCCATCACGCGGTCGCGGGTGGTCTCGGGGTTGGGGGTGACGATGGAGAGGGACTCGCCTACGAGGGCGTTGAGCAGGGTGCTCTTGCCCACGTTGGGGCGGCCCACCAGCGCGACGTAGCCGGCGCGGGTGATGGGCAGAGCGTTCGATTCAGGGGTATCTGTCATAGGGGCGGGGCTGCTTATGCGGCATCCACCGGGTGTAAACAATCCCCCCGCACCGACCGATGAGCCCCGCACGACCCTCCCGCCCCCCCCGCGCCGCCCCGGCCCTCGGCCTCGCGGCGGCCCTCGCGGCGGCCCTCGCGGGCGCGCAGGCGCCGCTGCCGAGCGTCGCTTTACGCGGCGGGGTAAGCGCCGTCACCCCCGAGGCCTCGCCCGTGGTGCGCGTGCGCGCGGGGAGCTTCGTGATGGGCTCCGACCCGGCGGGCCTCGACCAGGCGCGGACGATGTGCGTGCGCGACCTCGAGCGCTTCGCGGCGGTGCGCGGCGCCCCCGTCGCCGACCCGGTGGTGGGGGCGGGCTTCAACGTCCTGCTCGCGGCGTGCGGGGTCGATCCCTTCCCGGACGCCATCCCCGTGTGCGGCATGGAGTACTTCGCCCCCGAGGCGATGGCGCACGAGGTGTGGCTGCCGGGCTACGGCATCGACCGCACGGAGGTGACCGTCGCGGCCTACGACCGCTGCGTGCTCCGCGGGGCCTGCGCACCGCCGCTCGACGCGCCGGGCACGCCGCAGACGGGCGGGGCGACGCAGCCGGTGACGGGCGTTCGCTGGGCCGACGCGGCGGCGTACTGCGCGTGGGCCGGGGGGAGGCTGCCCACCGAGGCGGAGTGGGAGCGCGCGGCGCGGGGGCGCGACGGGCGCACCTTCCCGTGGGGGTGGGTGACCGACCCGGGGAGGTTCAACCACGGGGCGCTCGACCCCGCGTGCCGCGATGACGACGACGGCTTCGCGCTCGCGGCGCCGGTGGGGTCGTACCCCAGCGGGGCGTCGCCCGACGGGGCGCTCGACATGGCGGGCAACGCGCAGGAGTGGGTGGCCGACCGGGCCTCGGCGGACGGCGCGGGCTACCCCCCCGACCGCGCGGTGACCCCCGCCGGGCCGCGCGACGGCAGCGAGCGGGTGGTGCGCGGCGGGGCCTTCGACCTGCCGATGTTCCTGGCGAGGACGACGGCGCGCTCGCGGCGGCTGCCCGACGCGAGGGAGCGCGACCTGGGCTTCCGCTGCGCGTACGACCAGCGCTGATCGGCGCGGGCCTCCCGGCGCCCATTGCCATGCGGGGGCATCTGGATAGACTGCGCCGCCCGAACGACCCGACGATTTCGCTTCCGTGGAGTGCCCGACGATCATGCGATGGACCGCGTTCTTCTTCCTCTTCGCGACCCTGGCGGGATGCACCACCCAGTCCTCGGGTCAGCGCTGTCAGCAGAACTCCGACTGCAACACGGACACCGACACCTGCCGCAGCGAGATCAACCCCGAGCGTGACTGTGCGGGCAACAACGCCTGCATCTGCTGCCCCACCAACCCGGCCGCGGCCAGCGCGATCACCGCCTGCCTGCCGCGCGTCGGCCGCACCGACAGCGGCGTGAGCGACACCGGCCCCGAGGCGGGCGCCGGCACCGACACCGGCCCCGAGGCGGGCGCCGTCACCGACACCGGCCCCGAGGCGGGCGCCGTCACCGATACCGGCCCCGAGGCGGGCGTCGTCGCAGACGCGGGCCCCTCGTGCGCCAGCAACTCCGACTGCGACGCCGGGTCCTTCTGCAACGGCGCGAGCTGCGGCGGCGCGGGCAGCTGCGTGCCCCGGCCGGTCGCGAGCAACTGCGCCCCGGTGCTCAACACCGTGTGCGGCTGCGACCTCCGCACGTACAGCAACGCCTGCGAAGCCGCCGCCGCGGGGGTTCGCAGCACCGCGGGCGTGTGCCCGGTGCTCGACGCCGGGGCCGTGACCGACGTCGTCGCCGCCGACTGATCCCCCCAGAAGGTCAGCACAACCCGTCGCGAGCCCCACGAGACGAGGGAGGCCGCGCGAGACATACGCGGGGTATTTCGAGCGCAGCCGACCGCTGGATCGGGGGGCGCAGCTGGGTTGTGCTGACCTTCTCAGCGCTCGCGGCCGTCTTCCAGGCTCAGCGCCTGGCAGAGGCCCCGGAGCGCGCTGCCCTCCGCCCACGCGCCCACGCCGTCGAGCTCGCGGCGCTCGTCGAGACGCGCCGTCGCGCCCAGGTCGCCCTCGTCGCAGCGGTCGTTGCCGTTGCGGTCGATCACCAGCGCGAGGCGCTCGGAGGGCCAGTGGCGGCCGGGCATGATCCAGTCGAGCGCGAGCGCACCGCCCTCGACGGAGCGGCGTAGCACCTGCGCGGCGACCGGGCGCTCGTCGGCGACCAGACCCGCGAAGACCCGGAGCCCCTCGACCGCGCGATCGAGCCCGCGGACGCGCAGCGAGCGCGAGCGGTCGGAGAGCCCGGCGAGCGCGGCCTCGGCCTGCGGCGCCGAGGGGGCCTCTGCGAAGGCCATGGAGAGGTCCTCGTCGCCCAGGGTGGCGTAGCGCTGGCTGAACACCGCCCGCGCCACGTCGGGCCCGGTCTCCCCGGTGGAGCCCGGCGCGAAGATCACCGCGGCCACCTGGGGGTAGCCCGACCCCCCGCGCGGCATGCACACGCAGGCCTCGAAGGCCCCGCCCCGCACCTCCGCGGCGGCCGAGACCACCCCGTGCGGGACGTTCAGCCCGTCGCCGTCGCGCAGCAGGTAGCGCATCGCGAAGCGCACCCGTGCGCCGTCGAGGCCCGTCAGCCCCGCGGCGTGGCCGCGCACGAAGGTCTGCGGCTCGGCCCCGCACGCCGCCCGAACCTCGGCGCAGCTCGCGGTGCTCGGCGCGGGCGTCAGGGCTTGGGCGGAGGGGGCGTCTGCGGGGAGGCTCCCGGCGTCGCCGCCCTCCGGGGCGGGCGTCACCGAGGCGCCGCAGCCCGCGGCGGCCAGCGACAGCAGGAGAAGGAGGGCGCTCGTCGGTGCCGTGGTGCTCATGGATCGTTGGTGTACCCCCGCGGAGGCTCTACACGGAATCGATATGTTCTTCATGGTATTGCCTGCGGGAGCGATACAATCGCGGAGGGCGTCAGTCGGGCGAGAAGGCCGCGGCGAGCGAGCTGCTCCAGCGGCCGGCGTGGCGCAGGGCCTCGTCCATGGTGGTGCAGTTGGGGTCGCGGGCCGCGGGGGCGAGCGCCCGGTCGCGGCGGCGGTAGGCGAGCAGGAGGTGGTAGCCGGCCACGCTCGCGACGCACTCCGGGACGTAGCGCTCGCGAAACGACTCGAGGGCCATCAGCCGGCGCTCGACGGGCCACTGCACCCGGATGCTCGGGTGGGGGTCGCCCGGCGCCCCGATGGGGAGGGCGTTGAGAAGCACCAGGTCGGGGGCGCGCAGCGCGAGCCAGGCGTCGTCGATGCGCTTGCGCCCCATGGCCCCGGGGTAGCGGGCCAGCACCGGGTCGGTGAGGCCGCCGAGGTCGCGGATGGTCATCCCCGGGACGGCGTAGCCGAACACCCCGATGTCGTGGAGGGCGACGGAGCGCGCGCCGCGGCCGAGCAGCTCGCGGGCGATGGCGGAGTGCGCGAGGTCCTGCGGGGCGGTGAGCTCGTTGGCGTGGCTGATGCGCGCGCCCTCGCGGAGGTTCTGCCCGGCCCAGAGCAGCGCGGCGGCGAAGGCGGCGAGGCGCCACGCGCCGGGGCGGTCGAGCAGCGGGCGCACGCGGCCCTCGAACACGATCGCGAGGCACGGCAGCGACGGGAGCAGCAGGCGCGCGCCGTACATCCAGTCGCCGCCCTCCAGCACCACGGCGAGGGAGTGCACGGCGACGAGGCCCAGCAGCCAGCGATCGGGGCGGCGCATCGCGCGCAGGCCCGCGGCGGACACGGCGAGGAGCCCCCCGGCGGAGCCCAGCCAGACGCCCAGGTAGCGCAGCCCGGCCGCGCGGTCGGGGCTCTTGGCGCCCAGGGTGTTGGGCAGAAGGCCATGGAAGTACCAGAACTTCCAGAGCAGGTAGGGGGCGAGCAGCGCGGCCAGCAGCGCCCCGGCGAGCAGCACGGCGCGGCGCGCGGACGACGACGCAGGCGCAGGCGGCGCAGCGGCGAGCGCGGCGAGGCCCCAGAGCGCGAGCAGCCCGGCCTCGGGGCGGAGGAGGAAGGCGACCGCGGCGGCGAGGGCGAAGCGCACCGGGCGGGACTGCACCGCGGCGACGGCGGCGACGGTCCAGGCGAGGGTGAAGGCGACGGTCTCGAGGCCCGCGAAGGCGTGGTAGGCGAGGCCCGCGGAGAGGGCGACGACGAGGCCCGCGACGGCGCCGCCGGGGGCGCGGGGCGACGGGTCGTCGGGGTCGAGCGAGCGAGCAGCCCGCACGGTGACCCACACGAGCGCGAGCAGCGCGGCGAGGGAGACGAGGGGCATCCAGAGGGGGGCCGGGGCGCCGACGCGGTGGAAGCCCGCGGCGAGGAGGGTCCAGAGGAAGTTGGTGTAGCCCTCGACGCGCTCGCCCGCGTTGTAGACGAGCCCTCGGCCCTCGGCGAGGTTGAGCGCGTAGCGGAACGAGATGTACGCGTCGTCGACGCTGCACCCGCTGAAGCGCAGCGCGTGTACCAGCGCGACCAGCACCGCCAGCGCACCGAGCCGTCGCGTCGGCACCGCCTAGCGGGGGAAGGTGCCGCCGCGCGGCATCGCGGGCATGGTGTCGCGGTTCTCCCGCACCTCGCGGCCGACCACCGTGGGGTACTCGTCGAAGAGCTGCGCGGTGAGGTCGTCGGCGACGAGCTGCTCGCGCGCCTCGCCCAGCTGCGACGAGGTCTCGCGCAGCCGCGCCGCGAGCACGGACACGATGTTCCAGAGAAGCTTCACGGCGGTGTCGCTGGACTCGCGCAGCACGCGGAAGAAGTCCGCGCGGGCGATCTCCAGCAGCCGCGTGTCGTCCTCGGCCACCACCGTCGCGCTGCGCGGCGCGCGCTCGACGAGGGCCATCTCGCCGAAGTGCTCGCCGGGCCCGAGGCGGGCGATCTCCATCTCGCCCTTCTTCACCACGCACCTGCCCTGCACGATGAGGAACATCGCCTCCCCCGGCTCGCCCTCGCGCACCACCTCGATGCCCGGCTCGACGTCGCGCACCTTCGCCGCGGCCTGCAGCACCAGGATCTCCCGCGGCTCGAGGTGCCGGAAGAAGGGCAGCGCCGAGAGCGTGGCGTAGGAGCGCGTGAGCTCGGCCACCACGGTCTGCCGGGTGTCCTCGTCGGGCAGGGTGACCACCACCGCGGTGATGTTGTCCGCTCCGCCGCGCTCGTTGGCGTAGTCGATGAGCCGCTGCGTGGCGGCCTCTTCGGTGACGCCCTCCAGCAGCGGGCGCAGCGCGTCGTCGGTTTCGAGGTATCGGTGCAGCCCGTCGGAGCACAGCACGAAGCGGTCGCCCGGCGCCGCCAGGATGTGGAAGGTGTCGACCTCCACGTTCTCGAACACCCCCACCGCGCGGGTGATGGCGTTCTTGTGGGCCACCTTCGCGAGCGCCTCCTGCGTGAGCTTGCCGCGGCGGCGCAGCTCGTTGACCACCGAGTGGTCTTCGGTGAGCAGCCGCACCTCCGCGCCGCGCACCAGGTAGGCCCGCGAGTCGCCGACGTGCGCGAGGAAGCACCGCCGCCCGACCACCACCATCGCCGTGAGGGTGGTGCCCATGCCCCGGCGCGCCGTGTTGGCCTGCGCGGCGGCCCACACCTCGCCGTTGGCGGCGCGCACGGCGTTGGCCAGCATGAGCTTCACGTCGTCGGGGCGCACCCCCGGGTCCTGCCGGGCGAGGGCGTCGAGCATGCTGCGGTGGCGCTCGACCTCCGTCGCGACCCGCTGCGAGGCGATGGCGGCGGCCACCTCGCCCGCGGCGTGACCGCCCATCCCGTCGGCCACGATGTACAGCCCGAGGGCCGCGTTGCAGAGGAAGGTGTCTTCGTTGTGCTCGCGTCGGCGGCCGACGTCGGAGCGGGCGGAGAGCCGGTGCGCAGCGGTCATGGAGATACCGACGCGGTAACACGCCGAGCGTGCTCGCGTCGAGCCGCCAGGGGGGGCGTCTGGAGGGGTTTTGGAGGGAAGAGGCGCGGCGCGGGCGACCGTCGGAGGGAGTCAGCCGCCGCGGGCTCTAGAAGAGGTTGCTGAGCTCCGGCGCCGCGAGCTTCTTCTGCTCGGCGATGCGGGCCACCGCGCGCAGCACGCGGAGCTTGTACGGGCCGGAGAGCGCCTCGCCCTTGAGGGCCTTGGTGAGGCCGGGCAGGGTCACCGGGCGGCCGGTGCGGGCGCGCTTGGCCTTGGCGGCCTTGGCGGCGTCGTCGTCCTTGCCGCGCGTCTGGCGCTTGGCCAGGCGGATGGCGCGGTCTTCCGGCTGCAGCGTCTCGATCTGCGCGGAGGCGACCAGCACGCGGGCCGGGTCGATCTTGTTTTCGGTGAGATACCCGGCCAGCTTGGACTGCGAACCGGTCAACAACGTTGCGAGCTTGCTCATGGAAACACTCCTCAAAAGGGCGGTGGGTCTCTACCTTCGATCGAACGAGGGCACAAGCCCCTCCCCGGCCCTCGTCGCGCTCGCCCTGGCTCTTCGCGACCCCGGGGATACCCGGCGCGCCGCCGCCCTCGACGCCCTCTGCCTCGACGGCGCCCTGCACCCCGCGCACGCCGCCCTCGCGCTCGACCGGGTGACCGCGCGCTACACCCCCGCCGCCCTCGACGCCCTCGCCACGCGCGAGCTCGCGGGCCGGCGCGTGCGGGTCGTCCTCGCCGCCTCGGTGGCCACGGCCCCGCTGCGGGCCCTCGCGCTGCCGCTGCTGCGCGGCGCCGCGTCGGTCACCCTCAAGCCCTCGCGGCACCAGCCCCGCTTCGCCCGCCTGCTCTGCCCCGACGATGCTCCCGCCGACGCGCCCTTCGACCACCTCATCGCGTACGGCGCCGACGCCACCCTCGCGGCGCTGCGCGCGTCGCTCCCGCCCGGCGTCACCTTCGAGGGCCGCGGCCACGGCTTCGCGCTCTCCGTCGTGCGCACCACCGACCACGCCGCCGCCGCCGCCCGCGTGGCCGAGGACGTCGCCTGGTACGACCAGCGCGGCTGCCTCTCGCCGCAGGCCGTGCTCGTCACCGCGGGCGACCCCTGCGCCTTCGCCGAGCACCTGCACCGCGCGCTCGCCGCCCTCGAAGCGACGCTCCCGCGCGGCCCGCTGGACGTCGGCCTCGGCGCCGCCGTGATGCAATGGCAGGGCGTGCAGGCCGCCACGGCCCGGCGCTTCTGGCGCGGCGACGCCCACGCGGTGGCCCTCCACGACGCGCCCGCCCTCGGCACGCCCGGCGCGCGGAACATCACCGTCGCCGGCCTCGACGACGCAGGCTTACTCGATCTGGTAAAGCGTCACGGCCCGCGGCTCACCGCGCTGGGCGTCGCCGGGCCGACGGACGACCTCGCTGGCATCGATGGCTTCGCGGGCCGCGTGGTGGCCGCGGGCGCCCTCCAGGACCCACCGCTCGACGGCCCGGAGGACCGCCGCCCCGCCCTCACGGCATAGGCGCGGCGGTCAGAAGGTCAGGGCTTCAGGGGAAGATGTCGCGCTCGCGGTACGCCGACTGGAGGCGCTCCAGCCCGACGGAGTAGGCCGCCATGCGCAGGTCGACGTCGCGCGCCCGGCTGAAGTCCGAGACCTCCTTGTAGGCGCGCTTCATCGCGATCTCGAGCTTGTTGTCGACCTCCTCGAGGTCCCAGCTCTCGGAGCGCTTGTTCTGCACCCACTCGTAGTACGACACGGTCACGCCGCCGGAGTTGGCCAGCACGTCGGGGATGATCACCACGCCGCGGTCGAGCAGGATGCGCTCGCCCTCCGGCGTCGTCGGGCCGTTGGCGCCCTCCACGATCATCCGGCAGTCGAGCGCGTTGGCCTCGGCCACGCCGATCTGCCCCTCCAGCGCCGCCGGGATGAAGATGTCGCACTTCGTCGCGAAGAACTCCTCGCGCGTGATCGCCTGCCCCGCGGGGTAGCCCGCCACGCTGCCGTGGGTCTTCACCCACTCCGCGAGCTTGTGTCGGTTGAAGCCCTCGGGGGAGCGCAGGTAGCCCGAGTGGTCGCCCACCGCGGTGAGCGACGCGCCGTAGCGCCCGAGGATGGTCGACGCGTGCGACCCGACGTTGCCGTAGCCCTGCACGATGTACGTGCTGCCCTCGAGGTTGAAGCGGTGCTCCCGCGCCCACTCCAGGATGCAGTGCACCACCCCCTGGCCGGTGGCCTTCTCGCGGCCGAGCGTGCCCCCGGAGGCCACGGGCTTGCCCGTCACCACGCCGCGGTTGGCCTGCTTGTTCGTGTGGCCGACGGTGTTCATGTACATGTCCATCATCCACGCCATCATCTGGCCGGTGGTGCCGACGTCGGGCGCGGGGATGTCGTAGTCGGGGCCGATGTTGCTGCCGAGCGCGTGGGTGAAGCGCCGGGTGATGCGCTGCAGCTCGCCGTTGGAGTGGTTGCGCGGGTTGAACTTGATCCCCCCCTTGGCGCCGCCGTAGGGCAGGCGCATCAGCGCGGACTTCCAGGTCATCATCGAGGCGAGGGCCTTCACGTCGTCGAGGGTGACGCTCTCGTGATAGCGGATGCCGCCCTTGAAGGGCCCGAGGATGTTGCTGTGCTGGATGCGATATCCCTTGAAGAGCTTCACCTCGCCGCTGTCCATGCGCACCGGGAAGTGCACGATGAGCTCGTTCTTGGGCTGCGAGAGCATCAGCTCCACCGCCGGGTCGAGCTGGACCACCTTCGAGGCCCGGTTGAGATACTCCTGGATGACCTTGAAGAACTCGTACTTCTCGTTCGACATCACCGCTCCGCTTTCTCCAGCGCTCTCCGCCCGCGTCGCGGGACCGGCGCCCAGGGGTGTCATGGGGCGCGTTCTCCCATCGGCCATCCCCCCGGGTCAAGACAGCGAACCCGCTACGTTTTTCGTCTCCGTGCGTCATCCGCGTCAAGGCCCGTGGCGCCCTGCTTCGGGGTCGTGGTAGGTGAGCGCGCCATGAGCAGGATCTACCGTTCGTTGCCGCCCGCAGGCACCCCGATGGGCATCGCGTACTCCGGCGGACTCGACACGCGCTGCGCGGTCGCGTGGATGTCCCGTCACGGCATGAAGGTCCACGCGTACACCGCCGACCTCGCGCAGCCCGACGAGTCCAACCCCGCGGACATCCCCCCCACCGCCATCACCCACGGCGCGGTCGCGGGACGGCTCGTCGACTGCCGCGACGCGATGGTGCGCGAGGGGCTCACGGCCATCCAGTGCGGCGCGTTCCACCTGTCGACGGGCGGTCGTCGGTACTTCAACACCACGCCGCTCGGGCGCGCGGTCACCACGCTCGCCATCGTTCGGGCCATGAAGGAAGACGGCGTCAACGTCTTCGGCGACGGCTCGACCCACAAGGGCAACGACATCCAGCGCTTCTACCGCTACGGCATCCTCGCCAACCCCGAGCTGCGCATCTACAAGCCCTGGCTCGACCCGAAGTTCGTCAACGAGCTCGGCGGCCGCAAGGAGATGTCCGAATACCTCCTCGCGCAGGGCCTGCCCTATCGCATGGGAACCGAGAAGGCCTACAGCACCGACGCCAACGTCCTCGGCGCCACCCACGAGGCGAAGGACCTGGAGTTTCTCGACAAGAACATGCGCATCGTGCAGCCCATCATGGGCGTGGCGTTCTGGCGCGCGGACGTGGCCATCGAGCCCGAGACGGTGACCGTGGGCTTCGAGAAGGGCCTGCCGGTGAGCCTCAACGGCGACCGCTTCTCATCGCAGTTCGACCTCTTCCTGGAGTGCAACCGCATCGGCGGGCGGCACGGCCTCGGCATGAGCGACCAGATCGAGAACCGGGTCATCGAGGCCAAGAGCCGCGGCATCTACGAGGCCCCCGGCATGGCCCTGCTGCACCTCACCTACGAGCGGCTGCTGTCGGCGATCCACAACGAGAACACCCTCGACCTCTACGCCACCCTCGGCCGCCGGCTCGGTCGTCTCCTGTACGAAGGCAAGTGGTACGACCCCGAGGCCAACCTCCTGAAGGACTCCCTCACCCGTTGGATCGCCCCCTCGGTGACCGGCGAGGTGACCGTCGAGCTGCGCCGCGGCGAGGACTACACCCTGCTCGCGACGCGGGCGGAGTACATGGCCTACGCGCCCGAGAAGCTCTCCATGGAGCGCGTCGAGGAGCCTGCCTTCACCCCCGAAGACCGCATCGGCGCGCTCGAGCTCCAGAACCTCTCGGTGACCGACAACCGCGCGATGCTCATCCACCACCTGCGCAGCCTGCACGGGCTCGGCGGCGGAGAGACCCCCGTCATCGGGCAGCTCCTCGCGGGCGAAGTCTCCGAAGAGGGCTGAGCGCCCTCCCTCTCAGCCCCGTCCCAAGACTCCCATCAATGGATGATCGGGTTGCCCCGCATCATCAATCCCTGGCCGGCGGAGAGCAGCTCGTTGCTCCCGCTGGTGGTCCAGTACATCAGGTAGCGCGCGGCGCCGGACATCGTGGCGGGCGTGTCGGTGAGGTTGTCGACGCCGCCCCAGAGGGAGCAGTCGGCCTGCCCCGCCGTGGTGCACCCGGGGTTTCGCTCCATGGTGTGCCAGAGCCCGAGGTAGTGGCCGCACTCGTGGGCGAGCACCTGGGCCAGCAGGTCGTTGCGGCCGAAGGTGTTGTCCCAGCTCGCGACCACCCCAGAGGCCACCGTGCCGGGGATGCCCGGCGGGCCGTTGATGCTCCCGGCGATGCCGATGGCGTTCTCCAGGCCCGCGCTGGACGAGATGCCCCGCACCAGGAAGACCGTCAGCACGTCGCCCGTGATCGCCGCGCTGCGCTGGAAGAGCGCGCGCAGCTCGTCCTGGCTGTCGATGACGGCGAAGCGCGCGGCATCGGCGGGCACCAGGTCGGCGTAGCCCTCGACGATGACGTTGACCCCGACGGTGGCGTACATGGCGCCCATCCGGGCGAGGGCGCCCTGGAGGCGGGCGTTGGCGCGGGCGTTGGTGGCGTTGAGCCCTGCGATCCCGCCGAGGACGACCCGCACCCGCAGCGTCCAGCCGTTGGCCGCGACGCCGCCCGGGGCGCGCTTCACCCGCACCAGCGCCCGCATCGGGCGCGTCGCCACGGAGGCTCCGCCGCGGTCGTTGAGCAGCGCGTGCGACGAGCGGAAGAGACCCGGCACCATCGGCTCGCCCATGCGCCCCGGGAAGGTCGCCGCGTTGATCTGCAGGCGCGACGGGATCATCCGCACGGGCTGCTCGCGCAGGGCGCTCCAGGTGCGGTAGTCGACGAGGGCGCGGGCGTCGGGCGCGGTGACGTTGGTGACGGCGGCGTAGAGGTCGGTGCCCGCGAGGTCCTGCGTCACCCAGGTGAGCGACACCGTGTCTGGCGGCGCGACGACCTCCAGCGGCAGGGTGCCCCGGTCGACGGCGCTAGGGCCGTCGAAGAGCACATAGTCCTCGACGGTGACCCCGGTGATGGGGTTGGCGCGGCACACCTGCACGCTGCGCGCGCCCACCGCCTGCGCGCCGCAGCGCCAGCCCGCGGGGCACACGCTGTCGTCCGCGCAGGCGTTGCGGCAGAGCCCGTCGAGGCAGAAGCCCGAGAGGCACTCCACGTCCTCGGAGCACGCGCCCGCGCGCTCGGTCTCGGCGCCCGCGACCTGGCCGCACACCAGGCGCCCACCGCCCGGGGCGCGGTCGAGCACGCAGGCCAGCTGGCTGTTGATCGCGATGCAGGCCTCGTCGTCGCCGCAGGGCTGGGCGCAGCCGGCCACCACGCCGGGGGTCTGCGCGCACACGCCCGAGGCGCACTCCTGGTCGCTCATGCACGCCTCGCCGAGCGGGAGGTCGGTCGGGCCGACGGGCGGCACGTCCACCGGCTCGGGCGGCACGTCCACCGGCGCGGGAGGAACATCCACCGGGGGCACATCGACGACCGGCGGAACGTCCGCGGGGGGCGTGTTGCTGGGGGTCACCGAGGCGCCGCAGCCGAGGCCGGCGAGCGCGAGGAGCAGGCAGAGGTTCGGCCGCATGGTGGTGGTGGGTCTGTTGGGGCGCGGCGACGGTCTCGGCTGAGGCCACGATTGGAGCAGCGGACGCTCGCGACGGCCGCGGAGTATACTCGCGACCGTGATCGGCGCGGTGACCGGAGCAGGCGCGGACATGACGGAGCCACCTGCGCTGCGCCTGGAGCGGAGCCTGGGGGTGGGCGCCCTGGCCGAGACCTTCGCGGCGCAGGACGCCGACGGGGCGGCGCGGGTGCTCAAGCGCATGCACCGGCACTGCGTGTACGACCCGGCGCTGGTGGCGATGTTCGAGCACGAGGGGCGGCTGCTGGGCCGCCTCGACCACCCGGGCATCCCGACGCTGCGGGCCCGGTACCGCGACGCTGCGGGGGTGCCGCACCTGGTGCTCGACTACGCCGAGGGTCGCGGGCTCGACGCGGTGATGGCCGGGGGGAGGGTTGCGCCGGCGCTGGCGACGGCGTGGGTGGCGGGGCTGCTCGACGCGCTCGACCACGTGCACGGGCGGGCCGACGAGGCGGGCGAGGCGCTGGGCGCGGTGCACCGCGACGTGGCGCCGGGCAACGTGATCGCGCGCGACGACGGGTCGGTGACGCTCATCGACTTCGGCATCGCGACGAGCCGCTGGCGCGAGGACGGCGACCGCGGGGTGATGAAGGGCACGCGGGGCTACATGGCCCCGGAGGTGGTGACCGGCGCCGGGGTGATCGACGGGCGCAGCGACGTGTTCGCGGCGGGGGTGGTGCTGTACGAGCTGCTCACCGGGCGGCGGCTCTACGCGGGCGGGGCGATGGCGGTGATGGTGGCCATCGCGGAGGGTGAGGTGCCGTCGGCGCGCGCGGCGGAGGCGACGGTGCCCGAGGGGCTGGATGAGCTCGTGCAGCGGTGCCTGGCGAAGCGGCCGGAGCAGCGGCCGACGGCGGCGGAGGCGCGGGCGGTGCTGCTGGGCGGGTGAGGCGGGGATGGACGGGAGCATGGAGGGGTGAGGAGGGGATGACGGAGCGGGCGACACCATCGGGTTGTCAGGCGGCGTCCTCGCCGAGGGCGTACCGTCGCACCGCGGCATCGACGGCCTCCATGGCCTGGCCGTCGCCGACGTGCAGCACGAGATAGCGATCGAAGTCGTGATCGCCGAAGTTGGTGTTCAACACGAAGAAGAAGGCCACGTCGTCTGGGCTCTCGCCGGCGTGCGACGTTGTCATCACATGCACATCGTCGAGGGCGGCGTCGGGGTCATTCATGCGCTGCTGCACGAACTCCTCGTCGAACGCGCCATGCCACGCGTCGCAGCTCTGCCCGCCGCAGACCGCATACCGGCAACCCGCCTGTAGAAGTTGCCTCGCGACCTCGGCGCGTTGATCTTCGGTGAAGCGGCCGTCATGGTCCCAGATCATGCACGGGAACAAGGTGTCGGCGAACGGACTGACGAAGTCGCCAGCAGCATCGATGGCGATAGCGATGTAGGCCTTGCCACCCTTCTCATGCAGCACTTTCATGCGTCATCCTATCTCGAACAGAGGGCCCACCAGGCGGGCGGAAGATCATGCCGAAAACTCGCATACGTGAGTGGGACGCGCTTGTGGGTACGCCATCGATCAGCGCAGCACACCCCGACGGGACATCACGAGCGCGTACCGACTCAGCACCGCCGCGAGGCCCAGCGGCACAAGGATGTCGAACAGCGACTGGCGCACGCCGAACACGCTCAGGCGGCCCATGAACCCGAAGGAGATGATATCGAGACCGGCCTGAGCACAGAGGGCGACCACCGCAACGGGAACCGTGTAGCGGCTCCGAGACAGCAGCAGCACCGAAGCAGCCACTGCGCCGAAGACACCCACGGTCCAGAAGGCTGCCGGAAGGACAGGGTAGTGCTCGAAGTAGGCGATCTTGACGGCGTCATAGCCCAGGCCCTCGAAGTAGGCGGCGTCGTGACGCCTGGTCATGAGGTAGTCGAAGGCACCGATGCTGTTGAAGAGCAGTGAGACGCCTCCCACAAGCCACAGGTGCCACGGCGCCTTCAACCCGACGCCTCGCACCACCTGTACACCTCCGATTGCCTTGCTGGCCACGCCGACTCCCCTGACATGGACAACTGAGTTATTTCGGCCGCGACTCCATCCCTGGAAGCACCGATCGAGTTCACGGCCTGCCGGTGTGCCGCCGCAGCGGGCGCGACGGGTTGCGGGCGGGTGGATCGGGAGCGGTAGGCAGCATCGGCTTGTTGGGCGCGCCCAACGCCGCAAAGATCGGGGTGCCTCGCAGCACCGAACCCACGCACGGAGGCTGGCATGTCGCAGTCAGCTGCTGACTCATTGGCCTCCACCGTGATCGAGCTCTACCCGACGATTACATGCATCCTTCCATACTCGAACCAATCGTCGTGACAGTAGAAGAGAGCCCATCCACCCATTTCGGACAGAATGACGACATCGTCACGCGCTGGCCCAAACATTCTGGACCAGTGGAAAAGGAAATCCCGCGCACAAAGACGAACGGAATCGTGTTCGCCAAAAACAACCAGGACTCGGCCGAGGGGCTGTCCGATGCGTCCTCGCAGCCAGTTCGTGGCGGCCTCTAGATCGCGGCAGATCTCGAAGTGCTCGAGATCGACCACCGACCGTGGATCCAGTCCGTAATCCGCCTGGTTGTCGACCCGGATCGCGCGCTTGTACGCTGCTGCGGCTTCCGAAGCGCTCAGCCACTCCAGCATGGAACCAAGCGGTGCGAGCTCTTGGCGACGATAACTCATCGCCTGCCCAACACTTGATCGCCTGACACCCGCCGCCCGCTGGCTCCGGCTTGGGTGTTGCGATTGGTCTCCAGTCGTCCGTTGTTCGACAGCCCATGGTTCATCGCCTGCCTCCCCGGCGGCCTATTCCAACCGGTCTCACAAGAAGGTTGGTCCGGCCTACCCGCGGTTCTCGTCCGGTTGCCCAACGACTGGCCGATGTGCCGCCGCAGTGGGCGCGGCGGGTTGGTAGCAGGTGAAGTGTGGGCGGTCGGCACCATCGGCTTGTTGGGCACTCTGGTGGTCGCTAGTCTGAGTTCGGCCACGTCAGCACTCCTGGCCTTGGGTAGGGGCCGAAACCCGCGACCGTGGGGATTGGCCCGTCCTCTGCGAGGATGAGCACGTGGACCCACGCCTCATGGGATTCCTTGAGGCGGGAGCGGTCTACGGCGAGGGGCACGCCGAGGCGCCCATCGCGCAAGACCGACTCGATGAGGTCCGCGTCTTCCTCATCGATGCCTTGCATGGCACCACTTCCACGATACTTGGGGCCCTCAAAGTTGGCGTTGAGCCGTAGCCAGCTCTCCTCGGCGTCGAACGGGACGAAGACGCCTTCCATCTCCGGTTGCGCGCAGCACGCTCCGCACGTCTGGTTCGTGTAGCGCACCCCGGTCGGGTGCCGGATGATGAGGCCCAACCCTGCGCCATAGAGTCTGATGAGAGCAGTCATGCGTTAAATCCGTGGCGAGATCGGGTTGCCAGCTCCGCCTGCGAGCGACGCCTGGATGCGCAACGGCTGGCCGATGTGCCACCGCATTGGGTACAGCGGGTTGGCGGCGGGTGAAGCGGGAGCGGTCGGCACCATCGGCTTGTTGGGCAATGCTTGTGTCAAGTCACCCATCCACCGGCCTCCTCGATTGGCGAGTGACATCGAGCGCAAGCGGATGGAACCCGCTCCGGTTCTGTCGTCAGGGTGCCGACAGCCCCGCAGTTGGCGCAGAGTTGTTCGTCGAGATTGAAAACGCCCGTTACGCCCGCCCGAACGCCCTGTATGGCGACTGATTCCCACACGGCCTCCAACTCTTGGTCTGCCCGCGCAATCGAATCGGATGCCAGCAAGCGGTCCTGTTGCTGCGGGATCAGCTCTCGCACCTCCGATCGGACTTGCGTGCAACCAACGATTGCACCCAGCGAAGTGTATGCCGCCTTGAGCTCGACCGCAGCATACTGGGGCAGATCGCGACCGAGGAAGATGGGCGGTCGTTCGATCAGGCGTTTCGCTTCGTGCGGTGTCAGTCGGAGTTGCGCGCGGACTGCCGCCATGACTTCGATACGGGAGGTGGCAGGCACGTTCTCGATCGTTACATCAAAGAATGAAACAGACGTCAGCGCTTCGCTGAGATCCATGGCCTGATCGATGCGGTGTTGCGCGCAGCATCGTGTGCAGACAGCTAGGGACGCGGCACCGAAACCCGTACAGAAGTCGCAGTGGTACCACCCCACCGAGAACTTCAGACCGCACCCCTTGCACCGATAGTCAGTCGGCATGCTCTCCTCTGCCCAACGGCTGGCCGATGTGCCGCCGCAGTGGGCGCAGCGGGTTGGTGGTGGGGTGGATGGGAGCGGCCGGCACCATCGGCTTGTTAGATACGCCCAACGCTGGCAGCGACGCAAACGTGGCTCTTTCGACTTCGGCGATCGGCGTGCGGCGCTCGCCCGTCGCTGCGGCCGCAGTCGTCCCGCTCGTCGTCACCTCGCCCCCCGCGTCCCGCTCACCGCTCGTCCTCCGCAGCCCCTTGCCCGTTGACCGCCACGGGCTCTTTCGTTGACTGCTCGCCAAGGTCCCCCGTCTCGCAGCCCGCAAGGTCGCGACGCACCGACGGCCCCTCCGGTGCCTCCAGCGAAACTGATGGAGTGCCCGGTTCTGGTGCTGGCGGCTCTCGAGGCACCCAAACCTGCGGAAGCTTACTCACTACCAGTTCTGCGAGTTCTTTCGACTTTTCGCTTCCGTCCCAATGGCCATCAAACTCACGGATCACATGCGGACTATAAACCAAGTCGGCACGCCAATTGGTCAAGTATCTCGCACTCACAATCATCTTAAAGTACCGATGCGAGCCTCGATGGCGCCCAATAACCTGCACGTTTTCGTAGCCATCTCCCCAAAGTGCGGGGAAGCAATAGACCTTTGCGCCAGGCGAGAAATGCTTTGTTCCTCGCCGCATCTCTTTCCCACCTTCTCCACACCAGCGCTCCCGAACGACATTGGCGACAATGCACCAAATGGGATCCGGATGTGGCTTTTCGCTTTGCATGATTCCTAGCGCGTCGGTCGAAGCCCGTTGTCCGTTGTCGGTCGCTCGTTTTCTCGTCGCCTGCGGTCCAACTCGCGTTCTTCGCGGCCCGCAGCCCGCAGTCCGGCGCCGATCTCCTGGCTATCTAACGGCTGGCCGATGTGCCGCCGCAATGGGTGCAGCAGGTTGGAGATGGGTGAGATGGGAGCGGTCGGCACCATCGGCTTGTTAGATACGCCCAACGCGGGCCACGACGCAAACGTGCCAGTCTCCGCGTCGTGGATCGGC
>JAUSAZ010000076.1 GCA_030652255.1 Myxococcales bacterium
AGCACCCGGTCGCCCTCGATCACCACCGCCGCCGCCACCACCACCGGACCCGCCATCACACCCACCCCTCTCCAGGTGCCCCGCGCCCGTCGCCGCGCCCTGAAGGACGCGGCAACGCGTGCAGCGATGAAGGCCGCAAGCGGCCTGTCCGATGTCCAGGCACAGTGACCAGCCCGCCGCGGGCTTTCCCTTGGCTGCCGTGGGTTTCAACCCGCGGCAGCCGGGCGCGTGAAGTGGTGCGGGTAGCTCGGAGCCCGCAGCCTGCAAGCGCTCTACGCACGATGAGGGCAGCGATAAGCGCGGAGGGGGGGGCAAGGGCTCCGACGCCGTAGACGCAGGTGTGAACTGAAGGACCGCAACCCCTTCAGTTCGATCGCAATCCCATCAATCCCCTGTAGCCCTTGCCCCCGCCCCGCGGGGGTGCAGGGCG
This sequence comes from Myxococcales bacterium, assembly GCA_030652255.1. Taxonomy (GTDB): domain Bacteria; phylum Myxococcota_A; class Polyangia; order Polyangiales; genus SCUS01. The sequence continues at coordinate 431 of JAUSAZ010000076.1, forward strand.
CGCGGCAGCGCGGTGAGAGGGCCTCCCTACGGCCCCACCATCACCGTCCCGCGCGTGTTGTCCCGCACGAAGTCCGACAGCAGCCCCGGCACCGGGTTGCGCGTCCCGTCGTCGGCGCCCGTCAGCGGGTCGAGGTGCGTCATCCCGGGCACCAGCAGCGCGCGAAACCCGCGCTCGCTCATGCGATCGGCGCCCGCCGCGGGCAGGTCGGCGCCCACCGTCGGGGCCACGCGCGCGCGCATCCCCTCGAAGGCGTTCGCCCGCCCCACGAGCCCCGCCGCGATGGCCAGCACCGGCACGTCGACCGACGCGCCGTGGATCGCGCGCACGCCCTCACGCACCTGCCAGCTGTCCGCCGCGAGGCGCAGGTCGCCCACGATGGACGCGTCGAGCGAGAGCCGCGTGGGGAAGTACCACTCGCCGAAGTTGCTCGGGGTCGTCGCCCAGGCCGCGGCGGCGTTGGCCACCGGCGTGAACTCCGGGGGCGTGCTCGCGGGCGCGTCGGTCCAGGCGTAGGTCTCGGTGCGGCCGCCGGGGACGGTGAGCTGCTCGGTGGGCGCGAAGGGGTTGGTCACCATGCGAAGCGGACCGCCGGTGGGTCGGCCGATGGACATGCGCGCGAAGGCCAGCGGGCACGAGGCGTCGTCGAAGGCGAGGCCCATCGCCGCGGCGTTGGTGAGCGGCGGCACCGTCGTCAGGCTGAAGAGCAGGCGCAGCACGCGGTCGCGGCCGGGGTCGGTGACCACCGCCGTGGGCGCGAGCGCCGCGCGGCGGGCGACGATCTCCGAGGTGGCCAGGGCACCGACGCCGAGGATGGGAAGCGACGTGAAGTACGGCCCCGCGCGACGCAGCGCCTCGACACCCGCGGTCGGTCCGAAGGGGCCGCCGGTCGAGCCCGCGCGCCACGACGCCTCGCTCGCCGCAGCGCCGCTCGCCACGCCGTCGACCACCACCAGCCCGGCGAGGGTGCGGTAGCCCGCGGCGCCGTCGAAGTCCCACGCCGCGTACGACTCGACGATCGTCGCGCCGAGCGAGTGACCCATCAGCACCACGTGCTCGCGGGGCTGCGGCACCCGCGCGATCACCGCGCGCAGGTCGTTGAGCGTCGTCGCGAGGCCCCACTCGCTCATGAAGGAGAGCGTCGGGTCGTTGGCCGTGCGATAGCCCCCGAAGGTCGCGCCGCCGATGGTGACCGACTGGTCGTTGTAGAAGCCGGCGGCCACCTCCGGGTCGCCGAGGCGGTCGGCGGCGTTCATCCCGCGGAGGTCTTCGAGCAGGTTGGCGCGGCGGTCGATGACCCACACCTCGACGAGCGCGCCCGCCGTGCCCCCACGCTTCACCAGCGCCCTCGCCAGCGGATCGAAGGACCCTGCGCCCCCGAGGAAGCCCGGCATCGCGACCACCACCGCGCGCACCGCCACCGCAGGCATGACATCGGCGCGGTAGCGAAGCACCGGCACCCGGTTGAACATCGCGGGCGTGACCGCCATGGAGGTGGGGTTGGGCGGCGGCGTCGGGGCGTCGACGAAGAAGCGCTCTCGGCGCACCCCGGCCTCGACCACGACGCTCTCGGCCACCGGCAGGTCGGGGATGTCGCGCACCTTGGGGACGACCATCGCGTCGACCGCGGCGTCGACCGCGGCGTCGGCCGAAGGCGCATCGGGCTGCGGCGCGTCGGCGACCACGGCCGCGTCGACGGGCGCGGGCGCCGGGTCGGAGCACCCCGCCACCAGACCGAGACCCGAGAGACCCGCGACCAACCCACGCGCACGACGGCTCATGGCGAGTAGGAGTACGCCGGTCGCGCGGCGGGTGCACCCTCGCGCCATCGCGGCGTACAACGCGCCATGACCGACCGCTTCGCCGAGACCACGCACAGCAGCTTCGGGCAGAACATCCTCCGCTCGCTCGTCGGCATCCCCATCGGCGTCCTGCTCTTCCTCGCCTCCTTCGTGGTGCTCTGGATGACCGAAGGGCGCACCGACTGGTCGCGCGTCGCGGGCCAGACCGTGGTCACCTCCCCCGACCGGGCGACCGGCGCCGACGGTCGGGCCGTGAGCGTCACCGGGCCGGTCACGTCGACCGAAGCCCTCGGCGACCCCGAGTTCGTGCGCCCCGGCCCCTTCGTCGCGCTGCACCGCGAGGTCGAGCAGTTCGCGTGGATCGAGCGCCAGTCGAGCAACAGCCGCAACAACACCGGCGGCTCGACCTCCACCCAGACCACGTACACCTATGCCACCGGGTGGACGGCCACCCCGCAGCCCGCCAGCGGATTTCGCATCCCCGCCGGGCACGAGAACCCGCCGATGGCGGTGCCGTCCGCGCGCTTCGTGGTCCCCCGCGCGGCGGTCGGCGTCTGGAACGTCGACCTCTCCCACGTCGGGTTCGACGCGAGCGACACGCTCCCTCCCACCACCCTCCAGCGCACCGGGCGCGGTGTGGCCTTCGTGCCCGCGGGCGACCACCTCTTCGGCGGCACCGGCACGCCCGACGCCCCGCACCTCGGCGACCTCCGGGTGCGCTTCCGGGCCCTGCGCAGCGGCACCGTGGTCACCGCCTTCGGTCAGGCCGCGGGCGCCAGCCTCGTACCCCTCCAGGTGGGCGGCGCCCCGTGGATACGGGTCATCTCCGGCGACCGCCCGCAGGCCATCCACACGCTCGCGACCGAGTACACCGCCACCGGCTGGATCGGCCGCGTCGTCGGTTTCGTCATGATGTGGATCGGCATGCTGATGTTCCTTGGGCCGGTGTCCACCTTCCTCAACGTGCTGCCCATGCTCGGGTCGGCGTCGCGCTTCGTCACGATGCTCGTCACCTTCCCCCTCGCCCTCGTGCTCACCGCCGCCACCATCGTCGTGGCGATGCTCGCGCACAGCGTCGCGGCCCTGGTCGTCACCGTCGCCGTGCTGCTCGGCCTCTTCGTGGTGCTCGCGCGCCGTCGACCCGCGGCGTAGCTCAGCGCGCCCGAGGGAAGCGCAGCGTCAGCGCCAGGCCCACCTGTAGCATCCGCGCGTCCTCCGAGAGCGCCGCGGTCGCGGGGTCGTCGTCGAGCTGCAACACCTGGACGTAGCGCACCACCGGCCCGAGCGTGAAGGCCCGGGACAGCCGGAAGTCCACGCCGAGGCCGACGTCGAAGCCGAAGCGCGTGAGCCCCCCGGTGAGCGCCACACCCGCGCCCGCCGACACCCACGGCTGCACTGCCCCGTTGAAGGGCGTCAGCCGCACCCCCGCGCCGAGCAGCGACGCGACCCCGGGCTCACCCTCCGCGCGCGGAAACACCACGCCCGCCGCGAAGAGCTCGGCGCCGAAGACCACCCCCCGGGAGCCCACCTCCGGGCGGCGCAGGTCGAGGCCCAGGCGCAGCGAGCCCGCGAGGCCGTGGGTGATCGCCTTGGCGTTGCCCATGAAGGCGCCCGCGGTGCTGGGGTCGTCGTTGCGCTGATACTCCGAGAGCATGTTGGCGTAGAGGCCCTCCGCCCGCACCGACAGACGGTCGGCGAAGCGCTCGGGCACCACGGGCGGTGGCGGGGGCCGCGGGAGCGTGAGGTCGTCGGTGTCGACGGTGTCGTCGGCGGCGAGCGTGAGGTGGAGGCTGAAGCGCGTCGCGCCCGCCATCCAGCGCACCGGGACCACCCACTCCCCCGACGTCGCCTCGACCGCGCTCCCCTCCTCAGCCGTCACCGGCCCGCCGCGCGCCTGCGCCGCGAAGCCCGCCTCGGCGTAGGCCACGTCGCGCTGATCGACGAGCCGCAGCCGAACCCTCCCCTGACGGGTCACCGGGTCGGCCGCTTCGAGCGTCGCGCTCACCCGGTAGGGCGCCCGCACGGCCCGCGCGAAGCTCGCCTCCGCCGCGCCCTCGGACTCCCCCTCCGGGGTGCAGCGCAGCGTGTGGGGGCTCAGCCGGTCGAGCACCGTCGGCCCCGCGGCCACCGCGGCGCCGTCGAGCGTGCAGCTCACGCCCGCGGGCAGCGTGAGCGTCTCGCGGTAGGGCTCCCCCGTGGGGCTCAGCGCCGTGGACACCGCCGCCACCCGCGCCACCGCGCCGAAGGGGCCCTCGTAGCGCTCGGCGTCGAGCGCGCTCACCCGCACGAAGTGGGCGCCCGGAGCGAGCTCACCCGCGAGGTGCTCGACCGCGAGCGGCGACCGCAGGTCGCGCTCCAGCGCCGTGAAGGCCTCGTCGCTCGCCACCTGGACGTGCCACTCCGCGGGCGCCGGGGCCCCTGCCTGCGCGGGCGGGATCACCCCGGGGCCATAGGCACCTGCGAGCGCCGGGGCCGCGTCGAGGATCACCCGCGGCGGCGGCGGACTCCACGCAGGCGCTACGGGAAGGCGGTGCACCGGCGCGATGCGGGCGCCCGCCTCGGCGCGCGCGCCGAAGCCCTCGGGGACGGTCACGACCTGCGCCCCGGAGCGCAGCAGACCGGAGCCGCGGTACACGGTGAGCGTGGTGCTCGCGCGGGCGCCATCGCCGATGGTGAGCTGCGACTCGCCGTCGCGCAGGACGGCGCGGCCCCCGGCGGTGTTGATCGCGACCTGGGTGGTGCGCCGCGGCGGAGGGCGGCGCCGCGGCGGAGGGCGGCGGCCCACGATGGAGATGACCGGCTGGGCGGGCGCCGCGGGCCCGTGGGCGAGGTCGCCGAGGAAGGCGCGGAGCGAGCCGTTGACGAGGGTGGTGTCGCGCGCCGTGGCGGTGCGCCGCACGCGGCTGCTGGTGTCGCCGAGGATGACCACCAGCGTCGACTCGTAGAGCCGCAGCTGGGTCTCGTCGCGGAAGGTGAGCTCGGCCGACGACTCGGCCTCGGTGCTCACCCGCGTCCCCCGGAAGAGCGCGTCGTTGGTCGAGGCCGCGCGGGGCTGCGCGGCGGCCTGCGTCTGCACCCGCACGGTGTTGCTCACCGCCGTGAGGAAGGCCACCGGCGCCGGGCGCGGGGCCGGCGGCAGGCGCCGGGGGAGCCGCAGCACGAGGCCCGCCGTGAGGCGCCGCTGCGGCGGGCACACGCCCGGGTTGTACTGATGGATCACGTCCGTGCGCGTGGGCGCCCGGTACACCCGCCGCGCGACCGCCGCGCAGGTCTCCCCGGCCCGAACCATCACCGCGATGAACTCCATCGGGCGCGCCGGGGGTGGTGGTCGCCGCACCGGGGGGGGTCGTCGCCGCGGCTGGGCGCCCACGGCCGAAGCCGCGAGCAGCGCCGCCATCGCCCACCAGGGGGCCCCTCGCCCGGCGCGGCTCACCGCCCCCTCCGCAGCGCACGGAGCACCTTCTGGCACACCGCCGCGTCGTCGAGCGAGGCCAGGGTCGCGTCGCTGGCGCCCGCGCGTATCACCGCGGCCGCGTCGGAGGCCCGCGGCAGGTCGAGCACCAGCGTCGGGAGGCGCTTCACCGCCGCGTCTTCGCGGGAGCGCACCCACCGCGCGCGCTCGTCGGCGGCGGCGTCGCCCGCGATGAGCACCGCGCGCCAGGGCATCCGGTCGGGCGCCATCGCCGTGAGCCCGATGTCCCGCACGGGGTAGGTGGTGACGCCGTGGGCCGCGAGCGCGTTGCGCAGCGCCGCCGCGCGCTCGCCCGAGAAGCCCCACATGGCGACCCGCGGCGAGGGCCCGGTCTCGTTGGCTGCCCCCTCCGCGGGGGCGGCGCGGTCGGGCGCGAGGGCGCGCTCGTCGCGGGACAGCCCGGCCGCGCGGGCCCGCTCGACGGCGTCGCGGGCGGCGAGCGAGGAGGAGTCCGCCCCTCGCGCGCAGAGGGTGAGCGCGTCGCGAAACTCCGCCGCCGTCGGGCGCTGCTCGGGGCGCTTGGAGAGCGCGCGCATCATCAGCGCCTCGAGGCCCGGTGGCACCTCCCGCGGCGGCGGCCGCTCGGCGAAGGACGGCGCCGGGTTGAACATCTGCTGCGACATCAGCTCGGCCACCGAGCGCCCGGTGAAGGGCGTGTCGCCGACCAGGAGCTCGTACAGGATGGTGCCGACGGCGTAGATGTCCGTCGGCGGCCCGAGGTTGCGGCCCACGCACTGCTCGGGGGACATGTACTGAGGCGTGCCGCGCACGGTGCCGGTGCGGGTGAGCTTCTCGACGTTGCGCTCGTCGTCGAAGGCCGCGATGCCGAAGTCGAGCACCTTCACCTTGTCGGTGCGGTCGCCCGCGTCGAGGAGCATCACGTTCTCGGGCTTGAGGTCGCGGTGCACCACGCCCATGGCGTGCGCGGCCTCCAGCACCTGGAGCACCTGGTCGATGACCGCCACCACCCGCGGCAGCGGCATCGTGAGGCCGCCCGCCAGCACCTGCGTGTCGAGCGAGAATCCCCGGAGCAGCTCCATCACCAGGAAGAGCTCGCCCTCGTGCTCGCCGTAGTCGATGACCGACACGATGTTGGGGTGGCGCAGCCGCGCGAGCACCACGGCCTCGCGGCGAAAGCGCGCCCGCATCTCGGGCCGCGCCGTCCACTCCGCCAGCAGGAACTTCACCGCCACCTGCTCGCCCAGCACGACGTGCCGCGCGCGGTACACCCGCCCCATGCCCCCCGCGCCGAGCAGCGACTCCAGCACGTAGCGCCCCGCGACCACCTGTCCCAGCCGGTCGTCGACCGCCAGCCGGCCGCACACCGGGCACGGCCCCTCGGCGTCGGCGAGGGTGCCGCAGCCCTCACAGGGCGGCGCGTCGACCTCGCCCTCCACCGTCAGGTCGGGCGCGTCGACCGCGGTCACCCGCTCGTCGCCGCTCACGACATCACCTCGAAGATCTCCACCGGCGCGCTCTTCCCCCGGAGGGCGTGCGGTCCCAGCGGCGAGAAGGTGAAGTCCCCGCTCATCCCCGCGGTCACCTCCGCGGTCACCAGGGTCTGCGCGCCGCGTGCGAGGGACTCCAGCCGGGCCGCGACGTTCACCACGTCGCCGATGGCCGTGTACTCCATCCGGGTCTCGCTCCCGAGGTTGCCCAGCAGCGCGTCGCCCGTGTGCACGCCGATGCCGAGGCTCACGTCGATGCCGTAGCGCTCCCGCCACTCCGGCGCGCTGGCCTCCACGAAGCGGTGCATGTCCTCCGCGGTCTCGAGCGCCGCGCGCCGCTGGGCCTCGTCGTCGAGCGCCGCGCTCCCGGCGCCCCACACGGCCATCACGCAGTCCCCGATGAACTTGTCCACCATCCCCCCGTGCCGGAACACCACCTCCGTGAGCACCGTGAACAGCTCATTGAGGAAGGCCACCACCTTCTCGGGCGGGGCCTGCTCGGCGAAGGCCGTGAAGGCCACCACGTCGGCGAAGAGCACCGTCACCCGCCGCCGGTCGCCGCCGAGGGCGAGCGACGCGCGGCCCAGCGCCACCGCCTGCGCGACCTCCGCCGGCAGGTAGCGCGACAGGTCGCCCTCGACCCTGGCGAGCCGGCCCACCTCGCGCTCGCTCGCCACGAGGGTGTCGGCCATCGACTCCATCGCCCCGCCGAGGGCCTCGAGCTCGTCGCCCGTGCGCACCGTCGACCGCGCCTCGAAGTGCCTCGCCGCGTAGGCCCGCGTGAGGGCCACGAGCCCCGCGATGGGCCGCGTCGTGCGCGCCCCGAGCCACGCCCCCACGAGCACAGCCAGCGCCGCGAGGGCGAGCGACCCGCCGATGAGCAGCCGCCGCGACGCGTACAGCGCCAGGAACACCTCGCGCTCGGGCCGACGGACCAGCACCGCCCAGCGCCGCTCGGGGAGCGTGCGCAGCGAGCCCACCATCGGCTCGGCGGCGAGGTAGTCCTCGGTGAGCTGCAGCGGCCGCGCGAAGGCCTCCGGGGGGAGCTGCACCCGGGTGAAGATCTCCCTGCCCGCGAGCGACGCACCGGGCGCGGCGCCCGGTCCGCGCGAGAGCAGGCGCAGCGTGGGGTCGACCACGAGCACGCGGTCGGGCGCGCCGAAGCGGTCGCGCGAGATGCTGGCGACGGTGTCCTCGATCCACCGCGGGGACACCGTGCCGACGACCCACCCTCGGAGCTGCCCCTCGCGCAGCAGCGCCACGACGACGCGCAGCGTGACCCCGTTGGCGTCGAACGCGGGCGCGGCCCACTCCCCGAACTCCGGCCGCCGTCGCTGCACCTCCTCCGGGATGCGCGCCGGCGCGGCGGGCTCGCGCGACTCGCCGACCCGCGCGATGGTGTCGACCAGGTCGCCCGCAGGCGTGTACACCGCGACGTGCTGGAGGGCCGCGGCGCGCGCCATGATCTCCCGCGCGATGAAGAGCCGGGCCTCGTCGTCGGCGATGCGCCCCTCGGTGAGCACGCGCCCCAGGCGCAGCGTCGCCTCGCCCGCGTAGTCCAGGTCGCGGTCGAGGGCGTCGCCGACGCGGTCGCACACCGCGAGCTCGAGCTCCTGCTCGGCGCGGTGCAGCCCCGAGCGCTGGATGCGCAGCGTGACCGCCGCGAGCGCCGCCAGCGGGAGGAGCGCGACCGCGAGCAGCGCCCCCGTCCATCGGACGCGCAGGGGCACTCGTACGGCTCGACCGGGCAATGACGTCGACTCGGGCAACGGTCGCAGGTTCCTCCTCGGGGCGCGAAGGTACGCCACGACTCCCGCGCGGCGGAAGCCACTCCGGCGCCCGGTGGTGCCCGCGAGCAGGTGGGGGCGCGCGAAGCCCCTGGCGGACTTTGCGCAACGGGTGAAGAGTCGGCCGATGATCAGCGCGCGCCGGGTGATGCTGCTGGGCCTCGTGTGGGCCGGCGGGTGTGGGGGCATCCCCATCGTCAGCGGCGACCCCTTCGTGCTCGACGCGGGCCCCGGCGCCGACGCCAACGCCGTCGTGGTCAGCGACCTGGGACGCGACGTGCCCGACGTGCCCGACGTGCCCGACGTGCCCGACGTGCCCGACGTGCCCGACGCGCCCGACGCGCCCGATGCGCCCGATGCGCCCGATGGGTGGGACGCGATCGACATGGACCAGCCCGTGACCGTGCCCATCGACGCGACGCTCGACGTCTCCCGCCAGGAGGCCTCGACCGACGACGCCCTCACGGCGGCGGAGGTGCCGTCGACCATCGACGCGGCGCCCGACGCAGTCCCCTGCTCCGAGTGCCCCGCCGGGAGCGCCGGGCGGGTGTGCTGCGCCGCGGCGTGCCGCGACCTCCAGACCGACAAGTTCAACTGCGGGGCGTGCGGCGTCGTCTGCCCGGGCGCCGACGACTGCGAGGCCGGGCTGTGTCGACCGTCGACCTGTCCGACCGGCACCTCGCGCTGCGGCACCGCGTGCGTCAACCTCCAGGCCGACCCGGGCCACTGCGGCGGCTGCGGCGAGGCCTGCGCGCCCGACCTGCTGTGCGCCGGCGGACGCTGCGTGTGCGTCGACGGTCGGACGAGCTGCGGCGGCGTGTGCGTCAACACCAGCCTCGACGGTCGGCACTGCGGCGCCTGCGACAACGCCTGCGCGCCGGGCTTCTCCTGCGTCACCGGCGGGTGCCGGGCGGCCGCCTGCTCCATCGTCGGCCAGACCAACTGCGGCGGGGTGTGCTTCGACCTGCTCACGAGCCCCGCGCACTGCGGCACCTGCGAGACCGCGTGCGTCTCCGGCGAGTCGTGCCTGGCGGGGCGATGCGCGTGCCCCGCCGGACAGGATCGCTGCGGCGGCACCACCTGCCTCCCGCTCTCGACGACGGCCAACTGCGGCGCCTGCGGCAACCGCTGCGGCAACGGCCAGCTGTGCCTCGCGAACGTGTGCGTCACCGCGGACGCGGGCGCGCCGGACGGCGGCGGCTTCGACGGCGGGGCCTCGGTCGACGTGATCACCGGCGTCGACCTCGGGACGCGAGACGCGCTCTCCTGCAGCGCCGACGAGAGCGTCTGCGGCGGCCTCTGCGTGGACACCAGCACCAGCCGCGTGCACTGCGGCGGCTGCGGCCGCGTCTGCACCGCCGTGCAGAACTGCGTCGACGGGCTCTGCCTCGGGCCCGAGGCGGGGCTGTAGTGCCCGAGCGGACGATGGGCAGCCGCTCGGGCGCTCGCTTCCTGCCGCGCGAGGTCGACCGCGCGGGCGCCGAGCTCGCGCTCACGCAGGCCCGCGACCACGGCCTCGACCTCGACCGGGCCGCCGCGCGCGCCCTCGTGGAGTCCCTCGGCGCGGGCGCCCCCGGGGTGCTCCCGGCGCTCTTCCGTCGCGGCCCGCTGCTGCGCCGCCTGGCCGCCGAGCTCGACGGCGAGCAGTTCGTCCGGGCGCCCTCCCCCGCCGCCCGCCTCGACCCGGGCGCCGACGCCGATGCGACCAAGTCCGCCCTGCGCGCGGCCCGCGACGAGGCGCTGGTGCGCGTGACCCTGCGCGAGCTGCTCGCCACGGTCGACGTCGACCAGACCGCGCGCGAGTGGTCCGAGGCCGCGAGCGACTGCGTCGACTACGCGCTCTCCTCGGCTGGCGCGATGGTGGCCGCGCGCAACGGCCCAGCCCTCGACACGTCGGGCCGCCCGGTGGGCCTCGCCGTGCTCGGCATGGGCAAGCTCGGGGGGCGCGAGCTCAACCTGGGCTCGGACATCGACATCTGCCTCTTCTACGCGACCGACGACGGCGCCGCGGGCGAGCGCCCCCTCGCGGTGCACTTCGCGCGCGTAGGCTCGGTGCTCGTCGACCTGCTCGCCGACGTCACCGCGGACGGCTTCGCCTTCCGGGTCGACCTGCGGCTACGCCCCGAAGGGCGCCAGGGGCCCATCGCCTGCTCCCACGCCACGGCCGAGCGCTACTACCAGACCTGGGGCCGCCCCTGGGAGCGCGCCGCGCTGCTCCGGGCCCGTCCCATCGCGGGCGACCGCCCGGTGGGGCGCGCGCTGCTCCAGGCGCTCAAGCCCTTCGTCTTCCGCCGCGAGGTCGACCCGGCCATCACCGAGACCCTCCGCGACATGCTCTTCCGATCGCGGAAGGAGCAGCTCCGCGACGACGCCCGCGACCTCAAGCTGGGGAGCGGCGGCATCCGCGAGGCGGAGTTCTTCGTGCAGTCCTGGCAGCTCCTGTGGGGGGGGATGCACCCCACGCTGCAGGTCCCCTCGACCCTGCGCGCGCTCTCCCGCCTGCGCGCCCTCGGGCTCGTCTCCGACCGCGACGCCCGCGACCTCGACGACGCCTGGGGACTCCTGCGCCGCGTGGAGCACCGCATCCAGACCGTCGCCCCCTACGCCACGCACACCCTGCCCGAAGACCCCGCCCGCCTGGCGGTGCTCGCCCGCTCGCTCGGCTACCCCGCGGCCGACGAGCTCCTGGGCGCGCTCTCCGTCGCGCGCTCCCGGGTGCGCGAGCTCTCCGACGGGATGGTGGGCAGCCTCGCCCGCCCGTCGCTGCGCGTCGACCCCCTCGCGCCGACGTCCCGACTGGCGCGGCTCGCGGCCTCGGAGGCGGACGAGCCCGCGCTGCGAGAGCTCGCCGTCGAGGTGCTCGGGGTCCGCGACCCCGACGCGGCCACCAGCGACCTGCGGCGCCTCTCCCGGCGTCCGGACCTCCCCCTCGGCGCCGACGCCGCCGCGCTCGTGCCCGACTTCGGTCCGCGCCTGCTCGGCGAGGTGCGCGACGCGCCCGACCCCGACCTCGCCCTCTCCCACGTCGCGACCCTCTTCGAGCGGGTGCACCCGCCGGAGCGCTACGCCCGCTGGCTGCTCGACCGGCCCTCCGTGCTCCGCGGGCTCGTGGGCCTCTTCGGGGCCAGCGAGCAGCTCTCCCGCGCCCTCCTCGCGCGACCGCAGCTCATCGAGACCTTCGTCACCAACAGCGCCGCGCCCGACCCCGAGGAGATCCGCGCCTGGATCGAGGCCGCCGCGGCCATGGGCGCCGCCACCTCCGAGGGCGAGCCCGAGGCCGTCGTTGGGGCGCTCCGCCGCGCCATGCGCGAGGCGATGCTCTCCGTCGGGATCGCCGACCTCGCCGGCGAGCTCTCCCCCGCGCAGGTGGGCGAGCGGCTCACCGCGCTGGCCGAGGCCGTCGTCGGCCAGTGCCTCCAGCTCGCCGGGGCCGAGTGTGCGGCCCGCTTCGGCTCCGTCGACGCCGAACCCCTCGGGGGCGTCGCGGTGGTCGCGCTCGGCAGCCTCGCCGCGGGCGAGCTGGGCCACGGCGGCGACCTCGACCTGCTCTTCCTCCACGGCCATGACGTCGACGCGCTCACCTCCGGCGGCAAGCGCGGCGCCATCACCGCCTCGGAGTACGCCGTGCGCCTCGCGCAGCGCACCCTCTCGCTGCTCTCCGCCTCGCACGACGCGGGCCCCGGCTACGCCATCGACACGCGCCTGCGACCCTCCGGCGCGCAGGGCATCCTCGTCACCTCGCACCCCTCCTTCGTCGAGTACCACCAGACCTCGGCGTCGTGGGAGCGGCAGGCCCTGCTGCGCGCCCGCCCCGTCGCGGGCGACCCCGCCCTGCGCGCGGCGCTCTCCGAGACCCTCACCGCGATCGCCTACACCCGAGGCCCGGCCGACGTGGGCGAGCTGCGCCGGCTCCGCGCCCGCATGGAGCTCGAGCTCGGACGCGAAGACCGCGGGGCGATCTCGCTGAAGTACGGCCGCGGGGGCCTGGTCGACGTGGAGTTCGTCGCGCAGGCGCTGCAGATGGCGCACGGCGACGACCCCTCGGTGCGCACCCCCAACACCCGCGCCGCCCTGCGCGCCCTGCGCAACGGCCTGTGGCTCGACGAGGCCTCCGCGGAGACCCTGCTACAGGCCGAGTCGTCGCTGCGCACGCTGCTCCACGCCACGCGGCTGGCCACCAACCGCAGCGTGTTGATTCCGTCAGCCCCCGCGACCGTCGCCATCGCCCGGCGCCTCGGGTACCGCGACCGGGCCGAGCGCAGCGCCCTCGACGCCCTGCTCGCGGACCTCGCCCGCACCCGCGACGCCACCCGCCGGGTGTTTCGCGACCTGCTCGCCCGCCTCGACGGGTGAGAGGGCCGCGCGGATGTCCGCCGCGATGCCCTCGGTGAGCGCGTCGTCGGGCAGGGTGAACACCAGCTCGCGCCCATCCACGAGGCGCAGCGCGAGGCGCTCGGCGGGATCGCGGCTCCATCCCCCGGCGACCGGGAGCGTGCGGGCCCCGGCCAGCTCGGCGAGGGGCCAGCGCTCGAGCGCGTCGGGGTCCCGCTCGATGCGCAGCTCCGCCGCCGCGCGGTCGAGGGTCACCCGCCAGACCACCCGCGAGCGCAGCGCCGCGACGGCCATCCCGAGCGCCAGCGCCCCGCCGACCACGAGGCCCGAGAGCAGCCCGCGACGATCGACGCCCATCGCCCCGCAGCCCCATCGCAGGAACGACATCGCCGCGAAGACCGCGAGCCCCGAGCCCAGCGCCACCGCGAGGCGATGCGCGACGCCCACGTGCGTCGACTCGTAGACCACCTCGGACGTGACCGGCTGCGGCTGCGCTGTCATCGTGGGCAGTGTAGATCCCGCGCGGCCGCCGGTGACCGTGTATCGTTTACGGGTCCCGCGTGAACCATCCTTCACAAGCCCCGGGCCCGATGGTCCCCACGTCTCGACGCGCTTCGGCGCCTGTGTTGAAGCCCCTGTCCCCCAGAAGCGCTGCCCCACCCGCTGGCCTTGAGGTTGCACTGGGCTCCGCCGACTCTGCCGAAAGGAGTCTCCTTGCCATGAAGAAGATCGCCCTCGCCTCCCTCCTCAGCGTGTCCGCGACCCTGCTCTCCACCGCCGCCTTCGCCCAGGACTGCCCTCCGGGCTCCCTCTGTGCGGGCGCCCAGATCAACACGGGCATCTTCGGCATCGGTGGCAGCCTCCAGATCGGCGGCGGCGTCGCCCCCCGACCTGTCTATGTCCAGCCCGCTGCCCCGGTGTACGTGCAGCCCCCGCAGCCGGTGTACGTCCAGCAGCCGGTGTACGTGCAACCCCAGACCGTCTACGTGCAGCAGCCCACCCGCTACGTGGTGAGCCAGCCGGTGCAGTACACGACCACCACCACCAGCTACCAGTGGATCGGCCTTCAGCGTAACCAGGCCTTCGGGCTGGGCGTCTTCGCTGCCGGCGCCTCCTTCGGTGGCCGCGGCGAAAACGGGGGCTCCCTCGGCGGGGTCGGCGCCACGATGCGCTTCCGCTACCACCCGTACCTCGCCACCGAGCTCACCCTCGGCGGCTTCTTCGGCCGCGACTACAACGGCGACACCCGCGCCGAGGTGCCGGTCACGGTCAACGAGCTCATCTACTTCAACCCGATGCACCGGCTCCAGGTGTACGGCGTGCTCGGCGTGGGCGTCTCCTGGGCCTCGGTGCAGTACGAAGGCGTCAACGCGATCGCCCACAGCCGCAGCCAGGCGGGCTACGCCTACGTCGGCGGCCAGGCGGGCCTCGGCCTGGAGTGGCAGCTCACCCGCAACTTCTCCCTCTTCACCGACGCCCGGGCGTTCATCCGCACCCGCGTCGACGCGGAGATCGAGACCAACCCGGAGTTCCGTCGCTCCAACGGCACGCGCACCGAGACGACCAACACCTCGGCGGGCGTCACCGGCCAGCTCGGCGCGATGTTCTACTTCTGACCTCGACACGTCCCGGCCCTCCCTCTCGGAGGGCCGATGGGCGTCACCGCGCTACCGCTTCTTCGGGGGCAACGGGGGGAGCGCGGGCGGCCTGGACATGGCCGGCGTGACGATCTCTTCGACCTCCATCTCCTCCACCTCCACCGGCTCGATCGCCTCGTCGTCCACGATTCGCGCGGGCGGCGAACGCGACACGCCCGACGCCGGGCCCATCGGGACGGGCGGCGGGCGAAACACCGGGACCTGCAGGGACGGCGAGCGACGGAGGCCGGTAGCCAGGGAGGGGGACGCGCGCGGCACGTTGGGCGGGGGCGCAGGCCGCGGCGCGGGCTCGACCGGCGCCGAATCCAGGAACTCATCGAACACGGCACCCACCTCCTCCGCCGGGGCAGTCTCGGGAGGCTGCGCGGCGGGCACGATGGGAAGCGATCCGTAGGTAGCGCGTGTCCCGGGCCCGCCTGGAAATGGGTTGAACAGCGGGCGTGACGCCGCGACCGCGGGCGCCGGGGGCGCGGGGCTGAGCGCCGCAGGCGCCGGGGTGATCACCGGGGACGGCGCGACCGGGGGAAGCGACGACGTGCGTGACGTCGGCGAAGGCGGCGGCGGGTACACGCTGCCGCGCGCATCGAGGGGCGGGAGCGGCCCGAGGTCGCCCTCGTCGGGGACCGCTACCTCCGCGGCCTCGGCCGAGGTCTCGATGCTCGGGGGCTCGGACGGCACCTGCGCCTGCTGGGCCTGCGGCTGCGGCTGCGGCTGCGGCTGCGGGGTCGGCGGCGCTGGCACTGGAAACGACGTGGGCTTCTCCGCCAGGTCTTCGAGCCGCACCGGCGCGGGGCCAACCCGCCCGATGCCCCGCACGTCCGTCGCGGGCGGGGTCTTCGCTGCGACAGGCGCGTCGGGGGTCGCCGGGCTGTGGGTCTCCCGCCGGGGAGGCGCGCTCTCGGCCTCGATGGCGGGCGCCGTCACGGCATGGCCGTTGACCTTCACGGCCACGGGCGGAGGGGCTTCGAGGGTGGAGAGGCGCTCGATCAGGACCGCGGAGGACGATAGAACCGCGCGTCGGGCCGGGGTCGCCCCGGCGATCGCCGCGAGCGCCCGCTCGACGGCCTCGAGGTCGACGCGCCCCGACCCGTCACGCGGGAGCGGGGCTTGGATGAGTGAAGATCCCATGGCTCTGGCTAGGCGCTCCTGTCACCCGGGATGGTGCCGGAACTCCCGGCGCTACGCCACGATCGTGTGCGCCCGCGCGAAGGCCTCGTCGAGCTTCGCGCCGTCCGGGCCACCCGCGCTCGCCATGTCCGGCCGACCGCCGCCGCGGCCGCCCACCACCGCCGCCAGCTGCCCGACGATCTTACCCGCCTGGTAAAGTCCGGTGGCCTCCTTGGAGACCGCCACCACCAGCAGCGCCTTGCCCTCCGGGGTCGTCGCGCCCACCACCACCACCGCGGGCGCGTGCTTGTCCCTCAGGTGGTCGGCCAGCTCGCGCAGCCCCTTCTCGTCGCCCACCGGCGCCCGCGCCACCACCAGCCGGTTGCCCCCGGGCAGCGCCGTCACCTCCGCCGCGCCGCCGCCGCCGCCGGTCATCAGCTGGCGCTTGAGCGCCTCGACCTCGCGCTGCAGCTCGCGCTCGCGCTCGACGGCCTTCTCGACCCGCGCGCCGAGCTCGGCCACCGGGGCCTTCAGCGTGTCCGCCGCCCGCTGGAGCGTGCTCGTGAGCTTGCGGGTGAGCTCCAGGGCGCCGAAGCCCGTCACCGCCTCGATGCGCCGCACCCCGGCGCCCACGTTGGCGTCCGACACGACCTTGAAGAGCCCGATGTCGCCGGTGCGCGTGGCGTGGGTGCCGCCGCACAGCTCGACGCTCTCACGACCGATGCGCAGCAGCCGCACGGCGTCGCCGTACTTCTCCTCGAAGATCATCATGGCCCCGCGCGCCCGCGCCTCGCTCTGCGTGGTGACCTCGGTCTCCACAGGCAGGTTGGCGAGCACCTCGTCGTTCACGAGGTTTTCGATGCGCGCGACCTCGTCGTCGGTGAGCGCGCGCGTCGACGCGTAGTCGAAGCGCAGCCCCTCCGGGGAGACCTTGGAGCCCTTCTGCTGCGCGTGCGCGCCGAGCACCTTGCGCAGCGCCCAGTGCAGCAGGTGCGTCGCGCTGTGGTTGCGCCGCGTGGCCTGCCGCGCCTCGCGGTCGACCGCCAGGGTCACCGCGTCGCCGATCGCGAGCCCGCCCGCCGTCACCGTTCCGACGTGCACCACCAGGCCGTGCACCGGCTTCTGGGTGTCGCTCACCTTGAAGGTCGACTCGCCCGCGTTGATGACGCCCGTGTCGCCGACCTGGCCGCCCGCCTCGCCGTAGAAGGGCGTGCGCGAGGTCACCACCTGGCCGCGCGCCCCCGTCGGGAGCGACTCCACCGCGGTCACGGCGCCGTCGTCGCCGAGCGCGAAGAGGGCCACCACCCGCGCCTCGTCGACCTCCTGGCCGTAGCCCACGAAGTCCACCGGGCCCACCTTCGCGAGCACGTCCCGGTGCTCGACCCGCACGCGCTTCTCGTCCGAGACGGACACCCCGTCGCCGTCGCCCCGCGACTTCGAGGAGTGCACCTTCATCGCCTCGGCGAAACCGTCGCCGTCGACCGCAAAGCCCCACTCCTCGCCGATGACCATCGTGAGGTCGTAGGGGAAGCCGTAGGTCGCGTGCAGGTCGAAGGCGACCTCGCCCGGCAGCACCCGCTCGCCCTTCGGACCGACGCGCCAGCCCTCGAACTTCTCCAGCAGCGCCAGGCCCGTCGGCACCGTCTCGCGGAAGCGCACGTCCTCCGCGCGCGACTGCGACAGGATGAAGTCACGGTGCTGGAAGAGCTCCGGGTAGGCGCCGCCCATCCGGTCGATGACCAACGCCACCACCTGGTCGAAGGTGGGCTCGCGCAGCCCTTGGAGGTACCCGAAGCGGATCGCCCGGCGCATCACCGAGCGCAGCGCGGCGCCGCGGTCCTTGTTGGAGGGCGTGATGCCCTCCGCGAGCGCGAAGGCCGTCATGCGCGCGTGGTCGGCGATGACCCGGCAGGCCACGTCGAAGGGCCCGTCGGTGCCGCCGTAGGCTTTGCCGCCGATCTCCGCCGCGCGCTCGACCAGCGGGCGGAGCAGGTCGGTGTCGTAGTTGCTCGTCACCCCCTGGAGCACGGCGGTGATGCGCTCGAGGCCCATGCCCGTGTCCACGCTCTGCGCCGGCAGCGGGACCAGCGGCCCGTCCTTCACCGCGCGGTTGAACTGCATGAAGACGTTGTTCCAGATCTCCATCCAGCCGGCGCCGTCGTAGCCGGGCTCGACGACGTTGAAGGCCGCGAGGTCGGGCTCGCCGGGGCCCATGAAGTAATGGATCTCCGTGCACGGCCCGCAGGGGCCCGTGTCGCCCATGGTCCAGAAGTTGTCGGCGCGGCCGAGGCCGATGATGCGGTCGTCGCCGAAGCCCGTGACCTCCTTCCAGATCTCGCGCGCCTCGTCGTCGGCCGGCAGCCCGTCCTCGCCGCCGAAGACCGTGATGACCAGGTGGCTCTTCGGGAGCTTCCACACCACGGTGAGCAGCTCCCAGGCGTACGCGATGGCGTCCCGCTTGAAGTAGTCCCCGAAGGAGAAGTTGCCCAGCATCTCGAAGAAGGTGTGGTGCCGCGCGGTCTTGCCGACGTTGTTGAGGTCGTTGTGCTTGCCGCTCATGCGCACGCACTTCTGGCTCGTCGCCGCGCGGGTGTAGGCGCGCCGGTCTTCCCCGAGGAAGGTGTCCTTGAACTGCACCATCCCGGCGTTGGTGAAGAGCAGCGTGGGGTCGTTGCGCGGGACGACCCCGGCGCTACCGACCACCTCGTGGCCCTTGCTCTTGAAGAACTCCAGGAACTGCGAACGGATCTCGTCGGAGGTAGGCTTCGTCATGGCGGCGGCGCTGTGATTACCACCAGTACCGCAGCCCCGCGAGCCGATCGCGTCAGCGCGGGCCGTACGGATCGCCCACCGGCGCGCCGCGCGACCGCGGGGCGGCGGGGCCGAGGAAGGAGCTGCCCGCGGTGGCGGTGTCGGGCCGACGCGGGTGCTCGGCGCCGAAGTCGTAGGTCACGCCCAGCATGAAGCGGGTGTAGTCGTCGATGACGTCGCTCGCCGTGCCGAGCGCCGCGGGCCCCGCGTACGACGTGCGGTAGCGCACGAACTCCGCCGTGAGCCGCAGTCCAAGCCCCGGGGCGAAGCGGTCGAGGCGCGTCGCCAGGCCGAACCACGCCCCCAGCCCGAAGGTGGTGCCGGGGTTGTCGCCGAAGGCCTCCTTGAGGTCGGCCCCGACCCCCACCCAGCGAAGCTCGCCGCCGAAGAGCAGCCCGACGTCGAGGTCGCGGCGGGCATAGAACGGGATCATCCCCTCGCCCGCCACGCGCAGCCCGATGTAGCTGGTGAGCGCCAGCTGCATCTCCCGGGGCAGCCGCGCCGTGTCGATGCTGAAGGTCTGCAGGATCATCCCCGTGCTGAAGCGCATCATCCCGCCGCCCGCGGGGCGCGTCGCGAAGGTGAGGCCCAGCAGCAGCTCGAGCCCCGAGCTCGCCAGGGGGACCGGCTGACCGGCCGCGTCGCGCCCCTGCGACGAGAGCCCGACGGGCACGCCGATGGCGGCCTCGCCGCCGAAGCCCATGCGCTGGTTGTTGAAGCGGTAGAGCAGCGCCACGGCGGCCTGGAGCTCGCCGAACATGTTGTTCTCGTAGCCGCGGGTGGTGCGCTCGCCCAGCACCGGGATGCGCCACGACCGGCCCGCGATGCCGCCGCCGAGCCGCAGCTGGAGGAACCCGAGGCCCGGCACGTCGCTCGGCACCTCGTCGGCGCCCGCCGCGGGTGCGCGCCGTCCACCAGCCGGCTCGCGCCCGGCGCCCGCGGCGTCGGGGTCGCGCGCCGCGCCCGCGGGGGCCCGGGTGCCGGGGACCACCGCCGCGCGAGGAGGCGCCTGGCGCAGCGAGGGGGAGAGGCGATCCCAGATCTCGTTGCCGAGCGCCGTGATCTCCTCGATGCGGTCGAACTCCCAGGACTGCGTGACCGCCGTGGTGCCGTCGGCGCCGCGCATCACCTTGAGCATCAGCCGGTACCCGCGATTGGGCCGGCGCTCGAGGAAGCCCGTGACCACGGCCTCCAGCCGCAGGTCGCTCGCGACGGTCACCACCGCGGCCTCGTCGGCCTGGCCGCCCACCCCGAGCCGATCGGCCGCGCTGTTGTAGTCGCCGAGGGGGCAGAGCTCGATCTCGCCCACGTGGTCGCTGAAGACGCTGGCCACCATGCCGCGGGTGATGGCCGACCGCTCGCCGGTGAAGGGCCCTACCGCCACCCGCGGCGCGCGCACCTGCTGCGCACGAAGCTCCGTGGGGGCCGCCAGCGCCGCCACCACACCCAACACCACGCTCACGGACCGGGCCCTCATCGCGGCGCAAGCTATCACCCGCAACGCTCCAGGCGGAACCGTTCTAGGCCTCCGTCTTCGCCCGCGACGCCTTCTCGACGAGGCCCGACACCCCGCGGCGGCGCGCCAGCACGGCGAGCACCTCCCGCCAGGCCACCCCGCGGGAGACCAGCGCCACCATCGCGTGGAACACCACGTCCGCGGCCTCGGAGGCCACCCGGTCGTCGCCCTCGGACTCCGCCGCGCGCGCGAGCTCGTCGGCCTCCTCGCGCAGCTTCTCGCCGATCTTCCGCGCCCCGGCCTCCAGGAGCTGCCGGGTGTACGAGCGCCCCGCGGCGCCCGCGTCGCGACGCCGCGCATCGAGCGTCGCCCAGAGCCCGTCGAGCTCCGGGAGCGGCCGAGCGCCCTCCTCCCAGGACCCGTCGCGCCAGGCGCGGAAGAAGCACGACGGCGCGCCCGTGTGGCACGTGGGCCCGCGGGGCTCGACGCGCAGCAGCACGCAGTCGCCGTCGCAGTCGAGCAGCACCTCGCGCACCGCCAGGGTGTTGCCGCTCGTCTCGCCCTTCACCCAGGGCGCCGCGCGGGAGCGCGACCAGAAGGTCGCGACGCCCGTACGCACCGTCGCCTCCAGGGCCTCGCGGGTCATGTACGCGAGCATCCGCACCTCGCCGGTGAGCGCGTCCTGCGCGATGGCGGGCACGAGCCCGTGGGCGTCGAAGGTCACCGCGTCGAGCAGCGCGGCGGAGTCGATGGGAGCCATGCGGCGAGTTGTACCTCCTAGCGATGCCCACCGCGCCGCTGGACGTCGGCCGACCACGCGACCTCGTCGGCCCACGCCTCGGGCTCGGCGTTCATCATGGGCGCCGGGGCCACGTCGACCCGCACGCCCGTCATCGCCGCGGGGGCTTCCGAGCGCGGCACCACGGGGCCGAGCTCGACGATGCGGTTGATCGCCCGCTGGATCTGGACCACCGCGAAGACCCAGAAGAAGGGCACGACGATGAGGGCCGTGCTGATGGAGCAGGCGACCATCAACGCCTGCGAGACCATCGGGGCCTCGCCGCGGAGGCGCAGCTGGAAGTTGAGCCGGTCGGCGAGGCGCGTCGGAAACGCGAAGAGCCAGTACAGGTTGAAGTACGGGATGAGGAAGAACCCGACGCCCTTGTGGGCCCCGGGGTCGTTGGACTCGATCGCGGGCAGGCGCCCGCCCTGCACTGCGTAGTAGATCACCGAGAAGAGCCCGAAGGTGACCACGTGGAGCAGCGCCGCGAGCCACACCGGGAAGCGCTCCAGCCCGTGCACCCCGAGCACCACACGCTCGGCCTCGTTCAGCGGCAGCGGGTCGGTGCGGTACAGCCCGCGGGCGGAGAACGGCACCCCGCTGGGGGTGCTGTAGGTGATGGCGTTGCGGAGGGCGTCGTTCTCGCCGCGCAGGCGCTCGAGCTCCCGGCGCAGCTCGTCGTTCTGCAGGGCCATCGCCTGCTGGTCGTCGCGGAACACCCCGTCACCATAGCGCAGCGGGCGGCCATGCTAGCCTCCCCCCGCCCTACGATGAACCCCTCCAGCCCCACGGCCACCCGCCTCGCCATGCTCGCCCTCTCTCTCACTCTCTCACTGGGAGCGTGCGCGACCGGCGAGCTCGACGGCGAGCTCGACGATGCCGCGGTGGCAGACGTCCCCACCATCCCCACCGACGATGTTCCGACCTTCGACCTGGTCAGCCCCCTCGACGATGTCGGTGAGATCGACACTGGAAAGGAGCCCATCGACCTCGGCGCCCCTGACTCGGGCTTCGTCGAGCCCGACGTAGAGACACCCGACACGGGGACGCCCGATGTGGGAATGCCCGATGTGGGAACGCCCGATGTGGGGACGCCCGATGTGGGAATGCCCGATGTGGGAATGCCCGATGTGGGAATGCCCGACGTGGGCGGGTGCGCCACCGGGGAGACGATGTGCGGCGGCGGATGTGTCGACCTCCAGATCAACAGCCGGCACTGTGGTAGCTGCGGCCGAGCCTGCGGCGAGGTCGAGGCCTGCACCGCGGGCTCGTGCTCGGCGACCTGCGCCGCGCCACGCCGGCTGTGCGGATCGGGCGAAGCGATGCGCTGCGTCGACCTCCAGACCGACGCCGCGAACTGCGGGGCCTGCGGCACGGCGTGCAGCGCGGGTGGCGCCTGCACCGCGGGGCGCTGCGCGACGGCCACCTGCATGACCAACGCGTCGGATTGCAACAGCAACTCCGCGGACGGCTGCGAGGTCATCCATGGCACCGCGGCCAACACGTGCCCCGCGGCGATCAACCTCGGCGCCTTCTGCGGCGACACGGCGTGCGGCTTCCTCTGCCCGAGCCGCTCGCTCCGGGTGGTGGCGACGCGCACGGGCACGCGCACGACGTGGTTTCGCGGCAGGCTCAACGAGTGTTCGAGCTGCCCCGCGAGGCTCGATGGCCGGCTCACGCTGCGCGGTCCGCCGGGGGTCGACTACGACCTCTTCGTGTACAGCGCGTGCGGGCGGCTCATCGGCAGCTCGCAGCTGGTCGCCGGGATGGTCGACACGTACACCCTCACCGGCGGCGGCTCGCCCGGCAGCGACAGCGCGGACTTCTTCGTGGAGGTCCGTTGGTTCAGCGGCGCGTCGTGCATGCCCTTCACGCTCACCTTCGAAGCGCGCTCCAACAGCGCGTCCTCGTGCTGAGGCTCACGCGACGCGTCATGCGCCGCGCTTGACGCGGAGCGCAGCGCGCCGATACCCTTTTGAACAATCCCCAATGGCCGACCCGAAGGACCACCCAGAACTGCACTCCGACTCTGCCTGGCAGGTCCAGACGCAGGTTCTGCGGGCAGAGCCGGGGCTCGGTCAGCACACTGGCGGGTCGGACTGCCTGGTGGTGATCTACACCCGCGAGGGCAGAGGGCCGCTCGGCAAGCGCATCCAGCTCGATGGCCCGGTGCAGGAGCTCTCCATCGGCCGCGATGTACAGAACTCCCTGGTTCTGGAGTTCGAGGGTGTGTCCCGCAAGCACGCTCGCCTCGTGAAGCGCGAGGGCGCCTGGTGGGTGCACGACAACAACAGCACCAACGGCACCTACGTCAACGACGTGCTCACCCGCGAGACGCCGCTGCGCAACGGCGACCGGGTGAAGGTCGGCGACGTCATCCTGAAGTACCTCTCCGCGGGCGACCTGGAGTCGGAGTTCATCGAGACCATCTCGCAGATGATGGTCACCGACGGGCTCACCCAGGCGGCCAACAAGCGGCACCTCACCGAGAAGATCACCGACGAGCTCAACCGCTCGCTCCGCCACGGACGGCCGCTCTCGCTGGTGATGTTCGACGTCGACCATTTCAAGAAGGTCAACGACACCCACGGCCACGTGGCCGGCGACGTGGTGCTCAAGGAGATCGCCTCGCTGGTGCGCAGCCGCGTGCGACGCAACGAGGTGTTCGGTCGCTACGGCGGCGAGGAGTTCGCGCTCCTGCTCCCGGAGACCACCCTCCAGGGCGCCGTCACCCTCGCGCAGGAGCTGTGCGTCCTCGTCGCCTCGCAGCCCTTCCTCTTCGACCGCACGCGCATCCCGGTGACCATCTCCCTGGGCGTCGCCCAGTGGAACCCCGCCGTCCGCACCACGGATGACTTCATCCGCGCGGCCGACGCCAAGCTCTTCCAGGCGAAGCGCTCGGGCCGCAACCGCGTCTGTGCGTGAGCCGCCCCGCCTGCTTCCACCTACAAGCCCTACAAACGCCTCATTTCATCGGGGACTTCAGTTCTCCCGCGGGCGGTCGATAGACCTGGCACAGAGCCCATCGGAGCGCTGCCCGACGCCGTCACCCTGACGGCGGGCGCGCCTTCGCCAGCGCTCGACGGTGGAGGCTGCGATGGTGACCCTGCGTGGGGCGTTGGCCCTGTGTGCTCTCGTGTTGCTCGGCGCGTCGACCGCGGAGGCCACCCCGCGCCGCGCCCACCGCGCTCCCCGCGACCGCTTCGGCTCGACGCTCACCTTCGGGTTCTCCAACGGCGTGGGCTCTCCGCGCGGCGTGCTCGGCGGCTTCCTGGAGTTTCGCCCCTGGGCTGCCGTCGGCGTGGCGGTGGGCGCCGGGCTCGGCGGCACCTTCGGCGGGGCCGTCGACGCCACGGTGCTGCTCTCGCCCTTCGGCGGGCGCGGGTGGCGCTTCGACCTCACGGGGTCGTACTCCCGCAACTACTCCTACATGCGCCTCGGGCTGCCCGACGGGCGCTCGCTCCCGATGCAGTCCGACTGGGTCTCGGCCGGGGCCGCGCTGGAGTTCCGCAACGCGCGCGGGGTGATGTTCCGGATCAACGGCGGACGGAGCTTCCTGCGAGACCCGAGCGCCTTCGGCGTGCTGCGCCCGGAGGAGCTCAACGTCATGCAGAACTACGTGCCCGACATCCCCGGCCGCAACCCCGTGGACGCCGCCGCCAACGCCCTGCAGGGCGGGAGCTTCGGGGTCTGGTACGCCAGCGTCGACGTGGGCTTCTCCTTCTCGCTGTAGGGACTGGGGAGGGGTCGCCGGGGCACACGGGTGACACGGCGCGGTAGACCTGGGGTAGCTTTCCGCGTCCTGGAGGTCACCGCAGCCATGTCCAACATCTACGCCGACAACTCTCGAAGCATCGGGCACACGCCCCTCGTCAAGATCAACCGCATCACGCAGGGCGCCCACGCGACCGTGCTCGCCAAGATCGAGGGCCGCAACCCCGCCTACTCGGTGAAGTGCCGCATCGGGGCCGCCATGGTGTGGGACGCCGAGGAGCGCGGCGTGCTCGCGCCGGGCAAGGTCATCGTCGAGGCGACCAGCGGCAACACGGGCATCGCCCTCGCCTTCGCGGCCGCGTCGCGCGGGTACAAGTGCGTGCTCACCATGCCCGAGACGATGAGCATCGAGCGCCGCAAGGTGCTCACGGCCTTCGGCGCGACGCTGGTGCTCACGCCCGGCGCGCAGGGGATGAAGGGCGCCATCGCCAAGGCCGAGGAGCTCGTCGCCACCGAGCCCTCGAAGTACGTGCTGATGCGGCAGTTCGAGAACCCCGCCAACCCGGCCATCCACGAGCGCACCACCGGCCCGGAGATCTGGGACGACACCGACGGGCTCGTCGACATCCTGGTGTGCGGCGTGGGCACCGGCGGCACCATCACCGGCGTCTCGCGCTACCTGAAGAACACCGTCGGCAAGGCCATCACCTCGGTGGCGGTCGAGCCGGTGCACTCGCCGGTGATCTCGCAGAGCATCGCGGGCGAGGCGCTCGTGCCGGGGCCGCACAAGATCCAGGGCATCGGCGCGGGCTTCGTGCCGAAGAACCTCGACCTCTCCCTCGTCGACCGGGTGGAGAAGGTCACCAACGAGGAGTCCATCACCATGGCCCGGCGCCTCGCGGCCGAGGAGGGCATCCTCTGCGGCATCTCCTGCGGCGCCGCGATGGTGGCCGCCGTGCGCCTCGCCCACGACCCCGCCAACGCCGGCAAGACCATCGTGGTGGTGCTGCCCGACGCGGGCGAGCGCTACCTCACCGGGGCGCTCTTCGAGGGCATGTTCGACGGCGTGGAGAAGGCCACCGCGCAATGAGCGAGGCCGTCGGCGGTCTCGACGACGTCGTCGACGCGCTGCTCGCCAGCTACCGCGCCGACGCGCGCGGGCAGCGCATCGGGCGGCGCTTCCTGCCGTCGCGGGAGGCCATCATCGCGGTGGCGCGGCTGTTCTTCGAGGTGTTCTACCCCGGGTACTACGGGAGGCAGGACCTCACCGCGGACACCCTGCGCTACCACCTCGGCGGACTGCTCTCGTCGCTGCGCGAGAAGCTCGCCCACCAGATCGAGCAGTGCCTCTGCTTCACCGCCGAGTCCGAGGGCCTGCCCGAAGACCTCCCGGGCTGCGGCGAGCACGCGGCGAAGCTCGCCGACCGGCTCGTCGCGCGGCTGCCCGAGCTGCGCGCGACGCTCCTGGTCGACGTGCAGGCCGCCATGGACGGCGACCCCGCGGCGTCGAGCCTCGACGAGATCATCCTGTCGTACCCGGGCCTGCTCGCGGTGACGGTGCACCGCGTGGCGCATGAGCTCTGGGTGATGGGCGTGCCGCTGATGCCGCGGATCATGTCGGAGTGGGCGCACGCCCAGAGCGGCGCGGACATCCACCCGGGCGCCACCATCGGCCCGCGCTTCTTCATCGACCACGCGACAGGCGTGGTGGTCGGCGAGACCAGCCACCTCGGCGCCGACGTGAAGATGTACCAGGGCGTCACCCTCGGGGCGCTCTCGCACCCGCGGGACGAAAACGGCCGGGTGATCCGCAACGTCAAGCGCCACCCCACGGTGGAGGACAACGTCACCCTCTACGCCAACGCCACGGTGCTCGGCGGCTCCACGGTGGTGGGCGCCGGCAGCGTGCTCGGGGGTTCGGTGTTCGTCACCCGCAGCGTGCCGCAGGGCTCGCGCGTCGCGATGAAGCCCCCGGAGCTTCGGGTGCAGCCGCCCGGCGGCGGTCGCAGCGCGCCCCTCCTGAGCGCCTCGCTCCCCGACAACCTCCCCGACTTCGAGATCTGATCGCGCGCGCCCGTCAGCGGGCGAGGCGGCGGTGGTCGACCATCAGGCAGCGGTCCTGCACGACGTCGACGCCGGCGGCGCGCAGGGCGTCGCAGAAGGCCGGGTGGCGGATGCCGCTCTGCAGCCACACCGCCTTCGGCCGCGCTGCGATGAGGTCGTCGAGGTGGGCAATGAGGTCGGCGGGGCGGCGGAAGACGTCCACGATGTCGACCGCGCCCGGGATGGCCGCCACCGTGCGGAACACCGGCCGCCCGAGGATGGTGGTCACCTCGGGGTAGTAGACCGGCACGGGGATCACCTCGACGCCCGCGCCGGCGAGGTACGAGGGGACGTAGTACGCGGGCTGGTCGGACTGCGCCTCGGTCTTGATGCCGAGGACGGCGACGCGGGTGGCGCCGCGCAGCAGGGCGCGCAGGTCGTCTTCGGTGTTGAGCTCACGGCCCGGTGCTGGGGTGTTCATGGACTCTCGTCTAGGACCCGATGGGGCTCAGCGGGAGGCGTCGGGCGGCGGCGTGCCGTAGGGATCGAAGATCCCGCCGTCGTCGTCGGGCGCGCCCGCGTCGACCGGGGGCGAGCCGTAGAGGTCGAAGGCGCCGCCGTCGTCGTCGGGAGCGCCCGCGTCGGCGGGGACGCCGTAGGGCGGCGCGACGTTGCCGATGTCATGGCGGCCGTCGTCGGTGAGGCCAGTGTCCCGCGGGCCGGTGTCCGTGGAGCCCGTGTCCGTGGAGCCCGTGTCCGCGGGGCCGGTGTCGGTCGAGCCCATGTCGACCGGGACGTCGCTGCCAGGGCTGGCGTCGGTCGCGGTGACGGTGGAGCCGCAGCCGGCGACGGTGAGCGAGGCCGCGAAGGAGAACACCGCGGCGCGGGACATCCGCCGCGTGGCGTCGGGGCGGACGGGCAGCGGGGCGCTGAGGGCGTGGGCGCAGAAGGGGCAGCGGGCCTCCGTCACGATGATGTGGCGCAGGCAGCCGGGGCACGGTGAGAGTGGCTGGTACATGGTTGGGGGCGCTCCTGGACCTCGACACTAGACCAGGTCGGGGCGGAGCGCCTCGCGCGGAGGGGGAGCGAGGGTCAGATCCGGGGGATGTCCTGGATCTTGAGCAGGCGCTCCAACCACAGGCTGGAGAGCTTCTCCTGCATGCCCGACTGCTTCAGGCGGTCGTTGAGGAAGGGGAAGTCCACGCGGTCGAGCTCCTGGTCCTGGTTGAAGCAGGTGAACACCACGCTGACCTTGCCGGTGACCGGGTCGACGTGGCGCTGGAGGCACTGCGCGCAGATCTCCTTCATCATGCACTGCATCGGCGAGTTGATGCTCCCGATCGCGAGGTGCCCGGGCTTCAGGTAGGGCTTCAGGATCTCGTGCCGCGCGGCCTTCACCGCCGCCATCATCCGGTCGCTGCCGATGGCGATGAGCCGCTCGCACTTCGCGAGGTCGACGCCCTGCGGGCCGAGGTCGCCGCGCGCGTAGGCGATCATCGCCTGCACCATGTTGCCCACGAAGGAGCGGTCCTGCGGGCGGCGCGCGGGGATCGCGGGCCCGACGTCGGAGGTCCAGATCACCTGGTCGGCGCTGGCCTCGATGTCGTCGACGCGGAAGAGGTCCGCGGGGTTCTTGTAGCCCGCGAAGTAGATCACCTGGTTGCCGTTGGCCCGCAGCGCCTTGCCGATGGAGAAGAGCACCGCGTTGCCCAGGCCTCCGCCGCAGAGCACCACCCGCTCGCCCTTCGGAATCTCCGTCGGCGCGCCGGTCGGGCCCATCACCACCACGGGCTCGCCCACCCGCAGCGCCGCGATGAGCTTGGAGCTCGCGCCCATCTCCAGCGCGATCATGGAGAGCAGGCCCTTCTCCGGGTCGGTCCACGCGCCGGTCATGGCGAGGCCCTCCATCGCGAGCCGCGTGCCGTCGACCACGTAGGAGTACATCTCGAAGTTCTGGAGCCGGTAGAACTGCCCGGGGTTGAACTTCCTCGACGCGAGCGGCGCCCGCACCACCACCTCCACGATCGTGGGGGTGAGCCTGCGGACCTCGTGCACCACCGCCGTCAGCTGGTCGTCGAGTCGCCCGCGCATCATCACCCACGCCGCGTCGCGGGTCGGCTGCTCATGCGGGTCGAGGGCCGCGAGCTCGCCCGCGAAGGCCTTCACCACGTGGCCGTAGCCGTCGCGCGCGCTCGCCATCGCCTTCACCACCGAGCCCGCGTACACGGGGTGGTTGTCGCCGTAGAAGCTCACCACCTGCCCGTCGGGGCCGACGTGCGAGGTGAAGAAGCCCGTGTCGTCGGGCGTCGCGCGCATCACCCCGTCGGGGCCGCGCTCGACCCGGTGCTGCTGGAAGGCCTTGGTCTTCGCGTTCATCACGAAGGCCCCGGGCAGCTCGCGCTCGTAGGTGACGTTGGGGGCCGTCCCCGCGGCGATGCACACCGTCCGCGCGGGGAGCTCGACCACCTCGCCGCTCGCCACCAGCTTGCCGTCCTTCATGGTCATGCGGTCGAAGCGCATCGCCTTCACCGCACCGTACTGGTCGGGCACCGCCTCCTTCGGCGAGAGCTGCTCGACGAAGGTCACCCCCTCCTCGAGGAACTTCTCGATCTCCTCGTGGTTGAGCCGGTACGCCGGGGAGTCGTTGATGGTGCGCCGGTACGCCAGCGACACGCCGCCCCAGGCGTCGAGCAGCGCGTTGAAGTGGGGCTCCCGGCCCTCGGCGTGCGCCCGCTCGCGCTCCTCGCGGATGAGCTTTCCGTGCGCCACCTGCTCGGTGAGCACCTCGAGCTCCTCGGGGGTGTACGCCCGCAGCGCCGTCGCCTCGCCGAGCTCGCGGCAGAGCGTCTCGTGGCGCTCGAGCACCTTCTCCACCTGCACCACGTAGTAGGCGCGGAGCTCGGTGGCGGTGTCGATGCCCGTGAGCCCGCCGCCGATGACGATGGCCGGGAGGCGCACCGTGAGGTTGGCCAGCGCGCTGCGCTTGTAGGCCCCGGTGAGCTGCAGGGCCATGAGGAAGTCCGACGCCTGCCGGATGCCCCGGATGAGCCCGTTGGGGATGTCGACGAGCGTGGGCTTGCCCGCGCCCGCGGCGATGGCGACGTGGTGGAAGCCGAGCTGCCACGCGTCGTCGAGGTCGATGGTGCCGCCGAAGCGCACGCCGCCGTAGATGGCCATGTGCTCGCGCCGCGCGAGCGACACGTACACCAGCGTGAGGAAGTTCTTGTCCCAGCGGACGGTGATGCCGTACTCGCTCACGCCGCCGAAGCCGAGGAGCACCCGGTCCTGGAGCTCGACGTAGTGCGAGCGGAAGTCATCCCAGGGCTGCGTGAGCAGCTCGGGCGGCAGCGGCTCGATCTTCAGGCCGTCGATGCCCGCGACGCCGAAGCCCTCATTCCAGAGGTAGTGCGCGAGGGTGTAGCCCGCCGGGCCGAGGCCCACCACGAGCGCGTTCTTGCCGTTGTAGGGCAGCGCGTAGGGGCGGCGCGCGCGCAGCGGGTTCCATCGCGTGAGCAGGTCGTAGATCTCGAAGCCCCAGGGCAGACCGAGCACGTCCGTCAGGATCGAGGTCTCGATCTGCGGGATGTTCACCGGCTCCTGCTTCTGGAAGATGCAGGCCTTCATGCAGTCGTTGCAGATGCGGTGGCCGGTGCCCGGCACCATGGGGTTGTCGACCATGATCACCGCGAGCGCGGCGAGCACCTTGCCGCCCTGCTTGAGCAGGTGGGCCTCGGAGATCTTCTCGTCGAGGGGGCAGCCCGTGAGGGGGATGCCCAGGGCGTTGGCCTTGAGCGAGCCGTCCTTGTTGCGCATCCCCTTGGAGCAGCTGTCCTTGCCGCGGTCGTGGCAGTAGAGGCAGTAGTCCACCTCGTTCATCACGCCGCGCAGGTCGGCCCGGCGGTCGGTGAGCGCGAAGCCGTCGCGCTCGCGGCGCGCGTGGGCCCCGGTGATGGCCTCCGGGAGCTCGGGCTTCGCGCGCAGCAGGGGCACGAGGTGCTGCGGGTCGAGGGTCCGTGGCAGGCGGAGAGACACCCAGTGGTGGTCGTAGTCGTGGTCGACCATGCGCAGGAGACACCAGCGGTCGACGAGCTCGAGGATGGAGGCGTAGAGCGCGACGGCGTCGGACTCCTGCGCGACCTCGGCGGGGAGGTTCGCGAGGCCCGTGGAGAGCTCGGGGAGCGCCCGCGACTCCGCGAGCAGCTTGCGGGCCTTCGCGAAGTGATCGTCGGTGGCGACCACGCCGCCGCGCGCCGCGGCCTTGCGGAAGAGCTCCTCGGCGTGGAGCAGCGGGAGCACCGCCTGGGCGACCTCGCGCTCGTCGTTCCACTGGTCGGGGGCGCCGGTGGCGAGCGAGAGGGCGGCGCGGGCGGCCTCGTCGAGGTGCACCCGCTGGGCCTTCGAGAGCGCCTCGATCTCCGCGCGCTTGCGCCGTGCGGTGCGCTTCTTCACGAACTCGCGCTTGAACTCGAAGATCACCCCCTCGCGGGCGATATCACCCTCCACGCCGCCCACCTGGGCCTCGACGCCGAAGAGCTTCGCCAGGAAGGCCGACACCACCGGCGCGGTCGCCACCAGCACCTCGGAGACCTCCTCCGGGCTGGTGCCCTCGCCGCCGTTCTGCCGGTAGGCCACGAAGCGCTCCCAGAGCGCCGGGTCGAGCTGCGCGCGGGCGAAGTCGTCGAAGGCGTCCATCAGGCGCGGCAGCTGCGCGACGTCGCGGAGGTCTTCGTAGCTGAAGCCGCTGACGCCCGCGCTGAAGGTGCGGGGCGGCGGCGGGAGGGTGTCACGGTCGATCACGCGGTCAGAGAGCGTGGCGGTGAAGGCGATGTTCATCGAAGAGGGTCTCCTCCAGGTCGGTCGCGCGGGCGCTCTATCACAGTTCCCCAGCGATCGCTCCGAGGCTCTGGAAGCCCGCAAAGAGTGCAGAGGGAACAGTGTTCGCTGCGATGCGCCTGCGTGGGCGGGACATGGGCCCCGCGGTGGTCGTTGGTCAACCCGTGGGCGTCGCCGCCGGTGCGCCGCGCCCGATGCTACGGTCCGCGGAGATGTACCCGCCCCGCCTCGCGCTCGCGTGCTGCCTGCTCGCGGCGAGCTGCCGCACCCCGGCGCCCACCGACGCCTTCGATCCGATCGACGCGGGCGCCGCCGACACCGGCCCCGCCGACACGAGCGCCCCCGACGCACCCGCCGACGCCGCGGACGTGCCCCCCGCGCGCGACCCGTCGCGGCTGCGCGTGGCGACCTACAACGTGCACCGCTTCTTCGATCCCACCTGCGACTCCGGGCGCTGCGCCGCGGGCGACTACGAGCAGCTCCCCTCCCCCGAGGCCTTCGCGCAGCGCGCCGGCGAGATCGCCCGGGCCATCGAGCGCCTCGACGCCGACGTGGTGCTGCTACAGGAGGTCGAGACCGCCGCGTCGCTGCGGGCCATCTCCGAGCGCCTCGGGCCGGGGTGGCCCACCGCCGTGCTGGGCGAGATCGGGACGCCCGCCTCGGTGGACGTCGCCGTGGTCTCGCGCGACCCGCTGCGCGCCGTGCGCACCCACCGCGACCGTGCCCTCCAGCGGCCCGACGGCACCCGCACGGTGTTCTCGCGCGAGCTGCTGGAGGTCGAGCTCGAGCACGCGGGCCACGCCGTCATCGCCTTCGCGGCGCACCTGCGCTCGATGGTCGACGACGACCCCGGGCGACGCCTCGCGGAGGCCCAGACCGCCCGGGAGATCGTCGGCGCGCGGGCCCTGGAGCGACCGGAGGCACTGCTGCTCTTGGGCGGCGACCTCAACGACGTGCCGGGCTCCGCCACGCTCGCGGCGCTGGAGTCCGACGGGGCGCTGGAGCGGGCGACGGCGGGACGCTCCGATGAGGCCATCGCGACGTACCTCTTCCACGGGGCGGCGCTCGCGCTCGACCACGTGTACCGGGCGCGCGACGGCGCCGGCGCGCTGGTCGCCGCGGAGGTCGAGGTGCGCTGGGACGCGCAGCCCGCCCGCGGCTACGGCGGCTCGGACCACGCGTCGCTGCGCGCGGTCTATCGCTGGTAACGCCCGCGCGGGTCAGCGCAGGTAGATGAGCCGGGCGACGCGGTCGACGTTGGAGACCGTGCCCGAGGGGTCGGAGTCGTAGTCCGCGACGCTCGGCGAGACGGTGCTCGACCCGAGGCCGAAGTTGGCGGCGTCGCAGGTGGAGGTGCCGTCGACGCGGCTGGTGGTGATCATGCTGTTGTCGTCCGACGACACCAGGAATCCCCCGACGCTCGTGGTGCTGGCGGTGTCGCGGCAGCGGAAGCGGAGGCCCGGCGCCTGGCACGAGCCGCCGGACCAGGGCGCCGGTGGGATCGAGACGATCGAGCACGCCATGGCGCAGCTCGCGCCGCCCGAGGAGTTGCGCTGCATCACCGAGCGGAGGGTGCGGTTCGTGAGGCAGCCGACGATGGACTGCACCTCCACGACGGGCGTCGATGCCTGGCGGACGATGAGCAGCTCGTCCGCCGGGAGGGAGTTGTAGGCCTCGCTCTTGGCGTCGAGGTTGCTCGCCGGGTTGGTCGCGTCGCCGAGGGTCGTGGCGTCGACCCAGATCGGTAGCCGCGGGCTCCAGTGCACGGTGTCGGCGTTGGTGATGATCGCCGCGAGCGTCCAGCCGCCGCCGACGAGGGTCATGTCGCACCAGGCCATGAAGGGCGCCGTCGGCCCCGCACCGTCGGGGTCGATGGGGTACACGCCGCTCGGGCTCGACGGGTTGGCCATGCGGATGGCGCGGCAGCTCACGGCGGGCGCGGCGCCCATGCACACCCCCGCGACGCACCGGGTGCCGCAGGTCGCGCCGCAGCGGCCGCAGTGCGAGAGGGAGGAGTCGATGGGGGTCTCGCACCCGGTGACGAGGCTGCCGTCGCAGTCGCCCCGGCCGGCCTCGCAGATGGGCTGGCAGCTCCCGGCCATGCAGCGGCTGGTCGGCGCGCCGGGCAGCGGGGGACAGGGCGAGGCCGTGTACCCGAGGCCGTCGGGGTTGCACACGCGGCGCACGCCCGCGGGGTCGCAGCTGGCCACCCCGGGCTCGCACAGCAGCGCGACGCAGCGCCCGGAGGCGCCGCAGGTCTCCCGGGCGCCGCACGGCACCACCACCTCGGTCACGCCGTCGGCGAGGCAGCGACGGGAGCTTCGGCTGTCGACGCAGGTGGCGCTGTCGGGCACGCAGGTCATCGCGCGGCACAGGTTGTCCACGCAGGACTGGCCGCTCGCGCAGTCGTTGCGACCCACGCACTCGACGCACACCCCCCGCACCGGGTCGCACACCAGCACGAGGTCGGAGCACTCGCGCGAAGAGCGGCACGCGCGCACGCCGCCGTCGCCCGGTACCGCGGGTACGTCGAGGGGGGGCACGCCGAGGTCCTCCGTGGTCGCGGGCTCATCCGGGGTCGGCGCGACGTCGGCGCTCCCGGCGTCCTCGGACCCCGTGTCCGGCGGCGCGACGGTGCCGTCGCCGCTCCCGGCATCGAAGCCGAAATTGCCGCCCGCCCGCGCGCCGCAGCCCATCGACAGCGCCATCGCCAGCACGCAAGCCCGTTGCACCCGCTTCATGGCCGCGGAGCATCACCGACCGGGGCGGCGCTTGTCACGACCCTCCCCCGAGCCGAAAGCGAGCCCCGGAGGGGGTCAGCTCACCGGGACGCAGCGGTAGTCGGTCCCCGGGCACGACGTGCACCGGTCGCCCGAGCAGGTCACGGCCATGTACCCGAAGGCGCAGACGCACTGCCCCCCGGCGCTGCACGTCGCGTGGCGCGGGCACAGCACGCCGCCCGGGCAGGACACCGCGCCGGAGCCGCAGAAGCTCGACCGGGCGCAGTGCCAGTTGGGGTAGGTGCACGCGGTGCCGCAGTCGACCCCGGCGCAGGTGCGCCCGACGTAGCCCGGCCGGCACACGCACAGGTTGTCGGCGGTGCAGAGGCTGTTGCTCGGGCAGATCGCGCCGTTGTCGCAGGTCTCGGTGAAGTTGCCCGCGCCGCAGGAGGGCACCACGCAGCGGCCCACGTCGTCGCAGACCTGCCCCGCGGCGCACCCCGGCCCGCAGGTGCCGCCGCAGTCGTCGCTGCCGCACCGCCGGTCGGCGCAGTCGGGCACGAAGGCGTTGACGCAGGTGCCGCTCCAGCGTCCGCCGGGGTCGCAGGTCTCCACCCCGTCGCGGCAGTACCCGCGGCCCCGGGAGGCGGGTGGGCCGGGGTAGCAGCTCCGTCGCTCGCCCGGCGTGCAGCGCACCTCGCCGGTGTCGACGCCGAGGTCGATCGGCGACGGCGCATCGACCACGTCGGGCCCCCGGTCGAGCGGCACATCGGGCGCGCCGAGGTCGATCGGCGCCGGGCGGTCGACGCCGAGGTCGATCGGCGACGGCACGTCGAAGCCCGCGTCGGTGCGGCCTGCGTCGAAGCCCGCGTCCACCCCGACGGGCACGTCCACCGGGGCGCCGAGGTCGACCGGGGCGGGCACGTCGTCGCCGGGCGCATCAGGGGCGGGCGCGTCGGCGGCGCGGGCGTCGGGCGCCGCGTCGGCGGCGCGGGCGTCGCGCGCCACGTCCGGCGCGGGGAGCGTCCAGCCGCAGCCGGCGAG
The DNA here is from genome assembly GCA_030652255.1 of Myxococcales bacterium. Classification (GTDB taxonomy): domain Bacteria; phylum Myxococcota_A; class Polyangia; order Polyangiales; genus SCUS01. Next base: position 35,439 of record JAUSAZ010000076.1, read on the forward strand.
CAGCGCGAGGCCCGCGAGGGAGCGCCTCACCACTGCACCCGGAGCCCCGTCGGGCCGAAGGCCACCGCGCGCGTCCGCGGGGCGGCCCGGTCGATCATGAACGCCGTCACCGCCAGCGCCACCCCGACCACGGCCGTGGCCGCGAGGCCGTTGACCACGCCCGCCCGGTCGTCGAGGGCGGCCTGCGTGTCGGCGCGGTCGCGCACGCAGGCCAGCGGCACCCCGACGCCGCCGCAGCGCTGGAGGTAGCCCGACTCCTCCGAGGCGCCCGCGGCCCCGAGGCCCAGCGCCGCCGCGCCTGCGATCAGGGCGATTCCGCCGCCGATCCAGGTGACCACCTGCCACGGGCGCACCCCGCGGCGCGAGGCGGCGCTCTCCTCGGTCGCGTAGCAGAGCCCGCTGCGCAGCACCGAGCCGGGCCCGCAGACCACCGCCGGGGGTGGGGCGCTCGACGCCTCGGAGGGCACGTCGCGCTCCAGGCTGACCGTCTCGCGGGTGACGCCCCCGCCGGGGACCTCGAGCGCGCGGCGCCACGTCCGGTGCCCCGCGGCGCGGACCTCGACCTGGGTGATCCCCGGCGTGACCAGCACGGGCGCCGCCATGGGGAGCGTGCCCACGACGCGCTCGCCCACGCGCACCTCCGCCCCCGGCACCCCGCCGATGAGGTGCAGGCGCGCGACGTGGGACTGCGCCTCGGCGAGCCACGCGATGGCGTCAGCGCGGTGGCGTTGCAGCCACGGGTCGTCGATGAGCGCGAGGGCGTCGCGGAGGTGGGTCTCGGCGTCGGTCCACCGGGCGACCCGCAGCTCACAGGCGCCCATCTCCCCGAGGGCCCTCGCCGTACGCCCGTGGTCGAGCGCCTGGCGAAACAGCTCCAGGCCCCGCTCGTACTCCCCGCGTCGGCACCGCTCCGCCGCCCGGCGCGCGAGGAAGTTCACGTCGTCGGCGTCCTGCGCCGCGCACGTCGAGGCCGCGCCGAGCAGCGCAACGGAGACCATCATCGCCGCGCGTCTCGTCCGCGCCGTACCAGCCATCACGCGGACTCTGCGAAATCTTGGCCCCAAGGGCAATGATCCATCTCGCCCTCGGTTGCCCTCGACCCGCCCGCTCTGGTAGCGAAACCCTGCCGTGAACGGAAACCCCTCCAAGGCATCGAGCGACCCGGCGCGGCGCCAGCTCGTGCTCCAGACCGCGGCGCGGCTGCTGCGCCACTACGGCCCGATGAAGACCACCATCGCCGACATCGCGCGCGAGGCGGGCATCGGCGTCGGCAGCGTGTACCTGGAGTTCTGCTCGAAGGACGAGATCGTCGAGGCGCTCTCCCTCGACGGCCACGCGCGGGTGCTCGGCGCCATGCGCGGCGCCCTCGACGCCGACGGCCCGCACGCCGACCGCCTCCGGGCGATGCTCGACGCCCGCTTCGCGGCCTTCCTCCAGCTCTCCGACGAGGGCGCCCACGCGGCCGACCTCCTGCACTGCGAGCGCGACGCGGTGCAGCGCATCCACAAGCGCTTCCTGGAGGAGCAGCGCGCCCTCGTGGCGGGCTTCCTCGCCGAGGCCCACCGCGCCGGGGAGTTCGCCGTCGACGACCCGGGCGCCACCGCCGACGCGCTGCTCACCGCCTACGAGACGCTCGCGCCGCCCTACCTCTACGCTCGCTGCCGCGACGGCGCCGAGGCGCGGCACCAGCGCCTGCACGACCTCGTGCTCCGCGGCCTGCTACGCCGGGCCTGAGGGCTTCTTCTTCTTCGGCTTCGGGATCTTGCCCACCCGGGGGTCGCCGCGGCGCACCATCTCGCAGGCCCGCAGCGCCTCCTCCTCGAAGCCCTCCGCCGCCGCGGGGATCACCTGCCACCCGCTCTCGCCCGGTCCGAACACCGTGATCGAGCGCATGGAGGGCAGCTCCTTCCGCAGCGACGCGTGGTGCTCGGCGGTGGTGGCGATCCAGACCCCGTCGTCGGCGGAGCCCTGCTTGTCGCGGAGCACCAGCACGATGCGCGGCCCGACGTACACCGCCGTGCACCCGAACATCGGACGCGTGGCGGGCGCGAGCGCCTCCAGCTCATCGAGCACGAACGCGAAGGGCACCCGCTTCGGCGTGGCGCTGGCCTTCTTCCCGAGCGCCTCTTCGGCGATCGCCGCAGGATCCCTTCGTTTCACCATCGGGGCGTCCGTCCGGCGTAGCCCATCCGCGACCCCGGGCGCAACGTGACGCGTCGGCACGGTGTGCGCGCACCGCCCTCAGCGCGCACCCACCCACCCGCGGCTTCTCTCGTGATTCCTGCGCTCTTCCATCGCGGCACGGGCGCTGCTCAGGGGCGCTCCATCCCTCAACACCTTGCGATGGAGCCTCGCACCATGAACCTCCGCCTGCTTGCTTCGGCCCTCGGCCTCGTCGTGGCGTCGCAGTCCCTCACGGGCTGCTTCTTCCTCTGGGACCGCAACGACCCCGACGAGCCGCCGCTGCTCGTGCCGCCGCGCGACGAGGCCGTGTCGTTCCGCTTCCTGTCGAGCCGCGGGTGCGGGCCCTTCAGCGGCGCCGCCTGCACGGCCGAGCGGCCGTTGATGGTCGGGGTGCGCGAGCGCATGGAGGTCGACATCCCGAGCAACCCCACGGGCGCCGACCCCACGGTGACCTCGAGCGACCCGTCGGTCATCGAGGTGGGCGCCATGCAGCGGGTCTCCACGCAGGGCGGCGGGTACCTGGGCGCCTTCGACGTGCGCGCCGGAGAGCGGACGGGGAGCGCCGAGGTGACCATCACCCAGGCCGACGGCCAGTCGTCCACGGTGCGCGTCCGGGTCGACGAGGCCGCGGGCATGGACCTCGTCGAGGACGAGGGCACGTCCCGCTACGACCGCACGCGCGACCACATCACGCTCCGGGTGGGCGAGCGCGTCTCGATGAACGGCTACCCCGTCACCATCAACGGCGAGCGCCTCCTCGCCAACGACGGGGTGATCTGGACGGTTCCGAGCGACGAGCGGGTCAACCTCTCGTGGACCTTCATGTCGGGCGCCCGCGTGGCCGACGACCACGTCTACGTGGAGGGCCGGTCGCGGGGCACCGAGGTGCTCACGGTGCGCGCGGGCGTCGTGGAGCGCACCCTGGTCGTCGAGGTGCGCTGAGCGGGCCCTACGGCAGGCGCAGCTCGTCGCGGGTCAGGTCCTGGTCGTGAAAATCGTTCCACCCGTCGTAGTTCACCCGCACGCGGCTGCCGTTCACCGCGACGATGCGGGCGGGGTACCAGTGCCCCGCCCACCGCGCCTTGACCCGCTGCCCCACACGGAGCGACGTCGACGCCGTCACGAAGCGCCCCTCGGCATCGCGCTGCTCGGGCTCCGGCGTCGGGGCGGGCGTCGGAGCGGGCGTCGGAGCGGGCGGCGCAACGACGGGCGTCGGGGCGGGCGTGGGCGCCGGAGCGGGCTCGTGGGCGGGCGGCGCGACGACCGGCGTCGGCGTCGGCGTCGGGGTGGGCTGTGGTGCCACGGGCGTCGGCGCGTTGGGCGGCATGACGAGATGGCTGGGCGCGGGCGCGGGCGTCGGAGCGACGGGCGCAGGCGCGGGCGTCGGGGCAACAGGCGTCGGGTTCGGCGCGAGCAGCGGATGACGCAGCACGGGGACGTCGGCGAAGTTCGGCGCGGCGGGCGGCGTCGGAGTGGGATCAGGCGCCCGATCGCTGGAGCGGCTCCGACGCGTGCCATCGGGCGCAACCGCGGCAGCAGGATCGGCGACCGGCGCCGGGGTGGGGGCCGGGGGCGCGACCGGCGTCGGGGCGCCGTTGGGCATCGGCTTCGGCGCGGCGACCGGGATCGTCGCAACGGTGGCCGGCTGCACCGCCGCCGCGGCGGGCGACTCCGGGCGACGGAGGGACGAGGTGCCCACCGCGGCGAGCGCGACGGTGGCCAGCGCTGCCACGCCCACGATGACCGCGCTCCCACGGCGACGCGGGGGGGTGACGGGCACGGAGTTCGTCGCGGGCAGGAAGGTCATGGGGACGCCCACCTGCGAGGCGGCCATGGAGGGCGCGCCGGTGCCGGTGAGCGCGCCGAGCGGCAGGGACATCGCGGGCATCGCGACCGTCGCGGGGGCGCGGGCGCCCGGGGCCGCGGCGGGCGGCGCGAGGGCGGAGGCAGGGAGCATCTGCGTGGCGCTGAACTTCGCCCCCGCGAGGCGCGCGGCGTCGGGGCCCGGCGGGGCCGCGGGCGGCGGCGCGAGGTGGGCCGACGCCTGCAGTACCGCGAGCAGCGGAGGCACGGCCGCGTTGGCGTCGGGGTATCGCCCCGCGGGGTCACGCGAGAGGCACCGCGCGAACCACTCGTCGAAGCCGCGGGGGATGCACGGCCCGACGCCCTGCTCGGCGGCGCGCGCAGACGCGCCAGGCAGCGGCAGCATCAGGAGCTCGCCCAGCAGCGCCGCGATGCTGGCGTTGGGGTACGACGGCGTCATCCAGAAGCACTTCCCGGTGAGCAGGTTGTAGGCGAGCAGCCCGAGCGACCAGACGTCCGTCGCGGGCGAGACCGGCTTCGCGGGGTCGGTCTGCTCGGGGGACATCCAGAGGGGCGAGCCGATGGCGCTGGTGGTCGCGCTGGTGGTCGCCATGTTCAGGAACTTCGCGATGCCGAAGTCGAGCACCTTCACCATGAAGGGCAGGCCCTGCCGCCGCGACGCGGCCAGGAACACGTTGGCCGCCTTGAGGTCGCGGTGCACGATGCCCGCCCGGTGCGCGGCCCCGAGCGCGTGGCCGAGCTGCGCCATGACCGCCGCGACCTCCCCGACGGGCATCGCGCCGCGGCGGGCGACGACCTTGGAGAGGTCCTCGCCGTCGAGCAGCTCCATGGCCATCCACGGGATGCCGAGCGTCGGGTCGACGCCCGCGCCGAGCACCTCGACGACGTGGTCGCTCTCGATCTGCGCGCTCACGGTGGCCTCGCGGGCGAAGCGCGAGCGCATCGAGTCGTCGGCGATGAAGCGCGCGTGCATGGTCTTGAGCGCCCGCAGCTTGCCCGACCCATGGTGCCGCGCGACGCAGAGGGAGCCCATGCCCCCGCGCGCCAGCTCGCGCTCGACGGTGTACTCGCCGCCGACGGTCATCCCAGGGACCAGGGTGATGTCATCGCTCATGGGACCTCCGCTCGCAGCCACTGGAAGGGCCCTGCCCGGCGCCCCGTCCTCCCGAGGGGTTGTACATCCTCCGTGCCACGGCCGGAAACGTGCGCTCCGCACAATCGCAGCGGGGAGCGAGGCGACGCGCTGGCGCGGCGATCGGGGCGCCCGCGCCACGCCGGGGACGGGGGGGAGGTGCTACGGCGTCTCGAAGGTGGTGACCGAGGGCGCGCGGATGGCGAACTGGAAGCCCAGGTGGGAGTGCTCCACGAGCGCGGGCCGGCTGGTCACGACGCGCACGTAGGCATCCGGGGCGGCGTCGGTGATCAGCCGCGCGCGCTGCCCCCGGTTGATGGTCACGGTGCTGCTGGGGGTCGTGGCTCCCGCGGCGAAGAGCTGCACCTGCGTGTCGTTGGCGAAGGCGATGGCGTCGATGTCCGAGCGCCGGTCGGGGAAGCCCGAGGCCACGGCGACGTTGGTGCGGAAGGTCCACTCGGTGTCGTAGGTGCGCCCGCGCACCGAGGGGGCGAAGTCGGCGTCGAGGAGGGTTCCGTCGGTGGCGTTGCCCGGGTCGGCCTCGACCCACGCGATGGCGGCGGAGGTGCTGCTCGCGGTGATGAGCGCGTTGGCGGGGAAGTCCACCGAGGCGGTGCTCACGGCGCCCGCGAGGGCCCGCATGGTGACCGTGGCGCCGACGGTGAAGGTCACGTTGGCGGCGCCGTCGAGCGACTGCACCATCAGGCGGCGAACGCCCGGCGCCCCCGGGGGCTCGGCGTAGCGGAAGCTGCTCCCGCGCAGCGTGCCCTGGTCGGCGGGCACGTACGCGAAGTGGTTGTAGGTCTCGCCGAGCACCTGCCCGAAGGCCGTGACGGGCGCACCCACGGAGGTCACCCGGTAGACCGCGGAGGTGGGGGTGGCGACGACGTGGAAGCCGTTGTTGCTGGGCGCGGTCCAGGTGTCGAGCGTGACGCCCGCGCCGCCCATGTCGGCCACGCGCTGCACCACGACGGAGGTGGGCGCGACGGCGCCGGTGAGCACGGTGATCACCCCGGTCGACCAGGTGTAGAGCTCGTTGGCGACGAGCGCGCCGTCGAGGGCGCCCGCGGCGACGACCTTGTCGCCAGAGGCCCCGTCGTGCACCCACGCCACGAAGGGCGCGTCGCCGTCGAGGCGCAGCACGCCCGCCGTGGACACCGCACCGATGCGCACGCCCGCCTCCGCGAAGGCCATGCCCGGGAGCGCGGTGGGCGTCGTCGTGCCGACGTCGAGCGAGAGGCGCAGCGCGTTGGTGGTGGGGGAGTACACGTGCACCGTCCCGGCGCCCGGCACGAACACGAAGGAGGCGTGGCGCGGCGTGCGGCAGGCGGCGGCCTCGCAGACCTGACCCGCGGTGCAGACGTTGCCGCAGGCGCCGCAGTGGGTCGGGCTGGTCTGGAGGTTGACGCACGCGCCGCCGCACAGCACCGATCCCGTCGGGCACATCGGCACGTCGGGCACATCAGGGACATCGACCGCGACGGGCACGTCGGGCACATCGGGCGCGTCCACCGCCACAGGGACGTCCACCGCGACGGGAACATCGACGGCAACTGGGACATCGACCGCGACGGGCACGTCCATCGCCGCAGGCACGTCCATCGCCGCGGGCACGTCCATCGCCGCGGGCACATCCATCGCCGCGGGCACATCGACCGCGACCGGGACATCGACCGCGATCGGGACGTCCACCGCGATGGGGCGATCCACCGCGACCGGGACGTCCTTCGCGCCGGGCACATCGACTTCACCGGCGTCGACCACGGCGGGCGTCGGCGCCGTGTAGCAGCCCAGGGAGAGCGTCGCGGACAGGAAGGCGAGCGGGAGGAGCGATCTCATGCGCAATGGACCTTTCGGGGGGCGGCCGATCCCCCACAGCGTCTCACGGTACACGGCACATCGACCCGGTCGCTCGGGGGCGGAGCTCTGCCCCCTCCTCCACGGACACGAATTACGCAGACCCTCCACGCGAACTCCTACGGTTCGTTCATGCACACCGACCTACCAGTCCCGCAGCGACGCACCGAGGCCCGCGCGGCGGTTTCGATCCCCGCGGCGGTCTTCGCCGACGGCTTCGACCAGCCCGTCGAGCTCGAGTGCAGCAACCTCTCCAGCACGGGGATGTTCCTCCACGGCAACCCCTCGCTCGCCCTCGGCGAGGAGGTGCTGCTGGTGTTCGTGCCGCCGGGCACCTGGCACCACATCTTCATCGAGGCCGTGGTCGTGCGCGCCCTCGCCGACGACGCCGGCAGCCGCGGCCTCGGGCTCCGCTTCGCCCGCATGCCCCGCAACGACACCGACGTCCTGCGCAGCGCCCTCGACCGCCGCCGCGACGAGGCCCGCGTATGGGACTGCGCCGTCGCCGACCTCGAGTTCGACCTCGAAGCCAACTGACCTGCTACACCCGGCAGCACCCCTCGTGCGCCGCGCCCGCCCCGTCCTCTTCCTCCTCGCCCGCGTGCTCCTCGCGGCGTGGATCCTCTCCGCCGCGGCCCTCTTCCTCCTCCAGCGCCGCATCGTCTTCGCCGCGCCGCCGGACACCGTCGCGCCCACCGCGCGGGGCGCCACGCTGCTCTCGGTGCCCACCGCCGCGGGCTGGCGCGTCGCGGCGCTCCACTGGCCCGGGCGCCCGGGCGCCCGCACGGTGGTGCACTTCCATGGCAACGGCGAGCAGCTCGCCTGGCAGGTCGACCTCGCCGAGACGCTGCACGCCGCGGGCTACGGCGTCGTCGCGATGGAGTACCCCGGCTACGGCGTGATGCGCGCGGTCGAGCCCACCGAGGCGACGCTCTACGCCGCCGCCGACACCCTCCTGCGCCACCTCGAAGGACCGCTCGCCATCCCCCGCGACCGCCTCGTGCTCCAGGGCTTCTCGCTCGGCACCGGCGTCGCCTCGGAGATGGCCCGACGCGGCCACGGGTCTCGCCTGGTGCTCATCGCGCCGTACACCTCGATGGCCGACATGGGCGCCCTCAGCGCCCCGTGGCTGCCCGCGCGCTGGATGGTGCGCGACCGCTTCGACACCTGGTCCCGCGCGCCCGCCATCGCCGCCCCGACGCTGCTGGTGCACGGCGACGCCGACGACCTCATCCCCCCGGCGATGAGCGCGGCCCTCGCCCGGCGCTTCCCCGACGCCCGCCGGGTGCTCCTCCCCGGAACCCACCACAACGACGTCTTCGCGCGCTCCATGATCGAGCTCGTCGACGCGCTGCGACGCTTCGCGCCGCCGTAGCGCCACCCTCCTCCCCCGAACGGGCGAGTGCGCCACCGTGCGCCACCGCGCCACGCCCTGCTGCGCGCCACCGTCGGCGCGTCTCCGTCGTTTCAAGCGGGGCACACGGCTTGCGATCGCTCCCGTGTTCTCCACGGAGGTCGACGCGATGCGATGCCCCGCACTCCTCACGCTGCTGGCCCTGATCACCGCAGGCGCGAGCGCCCACGCCGACCCCCCGCGGCCCCACCGCCGTCGTGTCGTCCGCGACCACTTCCGTCGCACCCTCTCCCTGGGCGCGAGCGTGGGCGTGGGATCGCCGCTGGGCCTGACCGGGGCCTTCGTCGAGCTGCGCCCGTGGCGCGCGTTCGGCGTCTCGCTGGGCGGCGGCCTGGGAGGCAACTTCGGCCCCGCCGTCGCAGCCACGGTGCAGGTCGCCCCGATCGGGACCCGCCGCTGGGCCCTCGGCGCGGAGGCCTCCCTCTCGCACCACGTGGCCTACGCCCAGGGCCGCGACCTGAGCGGCGGGCGCGAGCTGCCAGGCTCGTCCAACTGGGTGGGCCTCGGGGTCACGAGCGAGTGGCGGCCCACCCGCTCGCTGCTGCTGCGCATCGGGGTGGGTCACTCCTGGCTGCTCGACACCGGCGGGTATGGGGTCCTGCGCGAGGGTGAGCTGCCGGAGGCCGAGCAGGCCATCGGCTTCCTCCCCGGCGCGACGCCCGTCGACGCGGCGCGCGCGGCCATCACGGGCGACACGCTGGGCGTCTGGTACGTGCACATCGACATCGCACCGAGCTGGCGCTGGTAGCGCCCGCGCGACAGACACCCACCCCGCTTCACCCGTACGATCGACCGATGCGCGCACAACGTCCGGTGTCCGAGGCCCACCTGGCCGATGGGGTCCGCCGCGGGGTGATCACGGCGGAGCAGATGGAGTCGCTCCTCGCCATCGCCCGCAGCGACGCCAGCTCCGGCGACGCCCACCTCCCCGACCTCCGCTGGACCGCCGTGGTGTCGGCCGTGGCCGCGACCGTCGCGGTGGGGGCGCCCGGCTTCGCGATGCTGATCGAAAGTCGCGCCTACGACGAGCTCGGGATCACCGGGCTCACCGGGGCCTGCATCGCTGCGCTCGTGACCTGCGCGCTCCTCGGCCAGGTCGCCCGCGCGCGCGGCTGGGGTCGGGCCCCGGCGGCCATCCTGACGGCGGGCGTGGCGCCCTACACGGGCGGCGTGGCGCTGTACGTCGCTGCCCTGGGCTTCCGGGACCTGGCGCAGCAGACCCTCGCCGCCACCGTCGTCGCCACCCTCGTCGGCCTCGCACTCTGGCGGGCGCGTCGGGTGGGCCCCGCGCTCGCGGTCGCGGGCTTCTGCCTCCCCTTCGCGGTCATGTCGGCGGCGCGCATGCTCTGGCCTGTCGAGCTGATGACGCCCTTCCGCGCGATGGTCGTGGCGACCGCGGCGCTGAGCCTCGCGGCCGCGGCGCGCTTGACGTCATGGGGCCGACGCGGCGGCGTCGATGGGACCTCCTGGTGGGAGCTCGGCACCTTCGCCGCGGCGATGATCAGCGTGACCGCGGGCTTCTCGCGAGGCCTCGGCGGCGTCGAGCTCTGGGCGCCGGCCGCGCTCGTCGTGGGCGCGCTGGGGCTCTGGTTCCGCCGGTGGACCTACCAGCTCGCGGGCGCGCTCGGGATGTTGTGGTTCCTCGGTCTGGGACTCCGCCACGAGGCGGCGCCGCTACAGGTCGGCGGGCTGGTGGGCGTCTGTGTCCTGATCGCCGCCGCGACGCAGTGGCACCGCCGCCGCGAGGCGCATCGCATCATCGAGCGCGACCCCCGGGCCGATCTCCGCGCCTGGGAGTGATCCTCCGGCCCGATGGGGGCTCGACACACCGCCGTCCGGTACCTACGCAGGCGCAGTTCCGGGGCATCCGCATCGCGCTTGTCCCCGTGTCCCCCAATCCCCCGGTATTCCAGACAGGAGCATCGCGAACCATGGGTATCAGCAAGGCCAGCGCGCAGTGGACCGGCTCCCTCAAGACCGGCAGCGGAACGATGAAGCCCGCACACGCCGAGGCGGCGAACTTCTCCCTCACATCCCGCTTCGAGGGTCAGCCCGGGAGCAACCCCGAGGAGCTCATCGGCGCCGCCCTCGCGGGCTGCTTCTCGATGGCCCTCACGGTGAGCCTCGAGAAGGCCGGGCTCACCCCGCAGGGCGTCCGCACCGAGGCCGAGGTGAAGCTCGACCGGCTGGCCGAGGGCTTCGCCATCACGGGCATCGCGCTCACCACGACGGCCACCGTGCCCGGCGTCGACGACGCGAAGTTCCAGTCCATCGCCGAGGAGACCAAGAAGACCTGCCCCGTCTCCAAGGCGCTCGGCGCCGTGCCCATCACGCTCAAGGCCAGCCTCGGCTGAGCCCCCGCCCGCTCCCCTTCCGCCCCTCTACTCCCGCACCCGCACCGCAGGCCCCAGCGCCTCGCCTACAGCGCGCGCCCTCGCCCGCCGCAGGTTCGTCTCCAGCAGCCGCAACGGCACCACCCGCACACCCTCCTCGCCGTGCTGCATCCACAGCGCGTTGGCGGTGAGGGTCACCAGCGACAGCCGCCCGTCGTCCATCCGCTCGAACTGCGCCCGCATCAGGGCCACGTCCCTCGTCGCCGGGTCGACCAGCACGCGCTCGATGGCGGGCGACGGGTTGTCGAGCCCCCGCCACTGCGCCCCGTAGTTGGAGAGCATCGAGCCCATCGACCACGCGATCACCGCGTCGCCCCGCGGCGAGACCACCCGCTCCACCCTCCCCTGCGCGACCACCCCGGTGCCCACCACCACGTCGGCGCCCGCCTCCACCAGCTGCCGCGCCAGGGCCCGCTGCTCTTCGCCGATCGGGCGGAAGGGCGCGCGGTTCCATTGCACCCCCGCGACCACGACGTCGGCCACGGCCCGCGCCGCCGTCACCGCCGCGACCGCCCGCGCGCCGTCGAGGGACTGCGCCACCGCGGCGTGCGTGGCGTTGCGCCCTGGGGCCATCTGCACCCGCTGGGTGAAGCACAGGAAGGCCACCCGCATCCCGTCGCGCTCGGTCACCCACGGCGTCCACGCGGCCTCGTCGGAGTCGCCCGCGCCCGCCACGCCGAGGCCCGCGCCTCGCAGCGCCGCGGCCGTCTGGGTGAGCCCGTCGCCCATCTGGTCGTAGGCGTGCTGCGTCGCGAGGCACACCCCGTCGAGGCCGACGCGGGCGAGGTCGCGCGCCACGCTGCGCCCGATGGCGGGGGTGGTCCCGAGAGCAGGCGGCGCGCCCGCGAAGGGCGGCCGGAAGGCGTCGGTGAGCGGCGAGTCCAGCCATCCGAGCGCCACCTCGCGGGGTCCGACGAGCGCGGCGATCCAGTTGAGCGCCCACGCCACGCCGCCCTGGCTCGCGTGCTCGTCGAAGTGCGCGAGCACCCCGCGGTGCAGCATGATGTCGCCGCCGAGGGTCACCACCACCCGCCGCGATGGCGCCGGGACATCCACCGGCACGTCGACCGCGGCTTCCACCGCCGCCTCGCGCGGCACGTCGGCGACCGCCGCATCGAGGGCCGCCACCGCCGCGTCGGGCCGGGCGCTCCCGCGACACCCCAGGAGCGCCATCGAGACCAGCAATCCGCGCGCTCGGTGAACCATCGCGGCGCGATCAGTGCCCGACGCCTGCATCGTAGGCAAGCCTCGTCACTTCACCGCGATCATCGCCTTCAGCTGCGCCAGCAGGTGCAGCGACTCCAGCGGCGTCATCCGGTCGAGCTCCACGCCCTCCAGCGCCGCGATCACCGGGTGCTCCCGCGAGACGGGCGCCGGCTTCTCCTCGAAGAGCCCGATCTGCTTCGGCGCCTTCTTCATCGGCCCCTCGCCGCGCTCCAGGTCCTTCAGCATCGCGCGCGCCCGCAGCAGCACCGGCTCCGGGAGGCCCGCGATCTTCGCCACGGCCACGCCGTACGACCGGCTCGCCCCGCCCTCCGCCAGCTTGTGCAGGAACACGATGTCGTCGCCGGTCTCCCTCGCCGACACGTTCACGTTCGCCACGTGCGAGCGCGTGTCCGCCAGCGCGCACAGCTCGTGGTAGTGCGTCGCGAACATCGCCCGCGCCTTCACGGCGTCGTGCAGGTACTCCGCCACCGCCCACGCGATGGCGAGCCCGTCGAAGGTGCTCGTCCCCCGCCCGATCTCGTCGAAGAGCACCAGCGAGCGCGCCGTCGCCCCGCGCAGGATCGTCGCCGTCTCCCGCATCTCCACCATGAAGGTGCTCGCCCCGCGGGCCACGTCGTCGCTCGCGCCCACGCGGGTGAAGATCCGGTCGACCTTGCCCACCCTCGCCGAGCGCGCCGGCACGAAGCTCCCCGCCTGGGCCATCAGCACGATGAGCGCCACCTGGCGCATGAGCGTGCTCTTGCCCGCCATGTTGGGCCCGGTCACCAGCAGCAGCCGCGCGCCCGACTGCTCCAGCTTGATGTCATTGGGAACAAACGCACCCGGCTCGAGCATCGTCTCGACCACCGGGTGCCGCGCGTCGCGCAGGTCGATCACCCCGCCGTCGTCCACGATGGGCCGCGTGTAATCGTGCCGGTGCGCCACCTCGGCGAGGGCCGCGATGGCGTCGAGGTCGGCCAGCTGGTTGGCCAGCTTCGAGAGCTTGCCCACCGCGTCGGCGACCTTGCCCCGCAGCTGCTCGTAGCGCGCGCGCTCCAGCTCCCGGGCGCGCTCCTCGGCCTCCAGGATCTCCGTCTCCAGCGAGGTGAGCTCGTCGGTGATGAAGCGCTCTCCCCCGGCGATGGTCTGCTTCCGACGGTAGTCCGAGGGCACCAGGTGCAGGTTGGCCTTCGTCACTTCAATGAAGTACCCGAACACTCCATTGAACTTGATCTTCAATGAAGTGATCTTCGTGCGCGTGCGCTCGCGGGTCTCCATGGAGAGGATCACCTCCCGCGCGTTGCTCGCGAGCCCGGTGTAGCGATCGAGCTCGCCGTCGAAGCCCGCGCGAAACACCCCGCCGTCCTCCAGCGCCGCCGGGGGGCTGTCCGCGAGCGATCCCTCCAGCAGCGCGCAGAGCGGGGCGCACGGGTCCATCGCGCGCAGGGGCCCGAGCGCCTCGGCGGCCTCCGCGTTGGCGCTGAGCGTCGCGAGCAGCGTGGGCATGCGCCGCAGCCCGTCGCGCAGGGTGCCGAGGTCGCGCGGCGTGGCGACCTTCATCGTCGCCCGCACCGCGAGGCGCTCCAGGTCGGGGATCATCGCCAGCGACTCGCGCAGCCCCTGCCGCAGCTCGGGGTGCACCACCAGGGCCTCGACGGCGTCGTGCCGCCGGTGCACCCGCTTGAGGTCTTGCAGCGGGAAGGCGAGCCAGGTGCGCAGGCGCCGCGCGCCCATGGCGGTGATGGTCTCGTCGAGGTGCGAGAGCAGCGTGCCCTTCTTGTCTCCGCGCACCGAGCGGAACAGCTCCAGGTGCCCCTGCGTCGTCTCGTCGACGTGGAGGTGCTCGCGCGCGTCGAGCCGCGAGGCCCGCTGCACCGACACCGCCGTCCCGGGCTGGAAGTCCATCGCGTAGCGCAGCGCCAGCGCCGCCGCCACGCGGGTGCCCACGGGCAGCTCGCCGAAGCCCGACTGGAGGTTCTCGTCGCCCAGGGCGCGGGCCAGCACCTCGCTCGCGGCGCGCGGGTCGAGCGGCGCCACCGCGCGCACGAAGAGCCGCGGGAGCATCCGCACCTCGGCGCGCACGGCGGCCTCGTGCTCCTTCGGGCAGACGAGCTCGCGCACGTCGAGCCGGGCGAGCTCGCCCACCACGCCGAAGAGGTCGTTGACCTCGCTGGTGAAGAGCTCGCCCGTGGAGAGGTCATAGGCCGCGATGGACCACTGCCGCCCGCTCTCCGGCGGCACCACCGCCGCGAGGAACTGGTTGGAGCGCGCGTCGAGCGACTCGGCGTCGAGCACCAGCGCCGGGGTGAGCACCCGCACCACGCCGCGCTTGACGATCCCCTTGGCCTTGGAGGGGTCTTCGAGCTGCTCGCAGACCGCCACGTTGTGCCCCATGTCCAGCAGCCGCGGGATGTACGCCGGGGCCGCGTGGTAGGGGATGCCGCACATCGGGATGGAGTCGGCCTCGTTCTTGTTGCGCGAGGTGAGCGTGAGGTCGAGGGCCTTCGCCGCGGTGAGCGCGTCGTCGAAGAAGAGCTCGTAGAAGTCCCCCATGCGGAAGAAGAGCAGGGCGTCGGGGTAGAGCGCCTTCTCCCGCAGGTACTGCTGCATGGCGGGCGCCTGGGCGCCCTTGGACTGGGTTCCGTTCATCGCACTTCAGGCGCCTACCGGGTGTGGCGGGTTGAGGGAGGGGGGAAGGGTGATGATGCCGACAATCGCCCGCCGGGGCTACGGCGTGTGCACCGGGTCCGGCGCCCCGTACAGCGGCAGCGGCGGCGGCGCGGGCGTGCGCAGCACCGCGTCGGCGCGCAGCCCCGCGAGGTCGCCCACCACCACGTCGTGCTCGTCGGCGAAGACGCTCTCGCGCCCGTACACCGTGTACACCCGCAGCGCGCGGCCGTACTCCGCCACGTACTGGTCGGGCTCGCGGCGCAGCGTCACCTGCCGCACCACCTCCAGTGCCTCGCGGATGTCGAGCGCCACCTCGCGCACCCGCCCCCCGACGCCGAGGTGCGCCCGGCGGATCCACGCCGTGATGAGCCCCCGCCCGGGGCCGAGCACCACCGTCGGTCGCTCGCCGCGCAGCACCTCGTAGGTGCGCACCCCGTTGCTGAGCTTCGTGATGGTGATGCTGGGCGTGCGGAGCTCGTAGCGCCGGATGTCGGCCATGCCGTCGCTGCGGTGCACGCCGGGGAGGGTCATGCGCTTCCACGCGCGCAGCGGGATCCACTGCTCGTCGTAGACCACCTCGACGTCGGCGACGTTGAGCGGCCACTCCTGGCGCACGGTGACGGTGTGGAGGCAGTCGCGGCGGCGGAGGGTGAAGCGCTCGCGGATGAGCCGCTCGACGGAGAACTCCCCGGAGCGGAGGTAACCCTCGGCGAGCACCTCGCCCTCGGGGAGCGGGTCACGCCCGCACGAGGGGTACGGGAGCTGCGGTACGGAGCTGACGGGGACGTGCTTGCGACGGCAGCCGCCGCTCAGGAGGGCGGCGGCGAGGAGGGCGACGAGCGCGGCGCCGCCCCGGGACAATCAGTGGTGCTCGGCCGGGGCAGCGGCGCCCGCGGCGGGAGTCGTCGCGCCCGCCGGGGCGGCGGGGGCGGCGGGGATCTGGAGGCCGCCAGGGGCCACCACGCCGGTGCGCTCGAGGCGGTGCGCGCCGTTGTCGACGTCGACGGCGCCGCGGGTCGCGAGGTCGTCGTTGGACAGCCCCACGAAGATGATGAGGAAGACGAAGGCCCCGATGAAGATGATCGAGTGGATGGCCTTGTCGCCCTTCAGGTGCATGAAGAACGTGGCCACCAGGGAGGCCTTCATCGTCGCGACGAGGATCGCGACGAAGGTGTTGGCCGAGCCCAGGTCGACGTAGGAGACCGCGACGGTCACCACGGTCAGCACGATGAGCGCCGCGAAGATGGCGATCATGAAGAGCGGCGAGTTGACGTGCACGTGCACCTCGCCCTCCTCGTGGTGCCCTTCGGTCTGCGGGGCGTGGGCGTGGTCGGAGGTGTGATCGGAGGATGCGGTGCTCATCAGCCCACCAGGTAGAGCAATGGGAAGAGGTAGATCCACACGAGGTCGACGAGGTGCCAGTAGAGCGCGCCGATCTCGATGGGGGTGAAGTACCGGCTGGAGATCTTGCCGTCGAGGTTGCGCTTGAGCGCCCAGCTCAGCACGCCCATGCCGATGAGGACGTGCACGCCGTGCAGGCCCGTCATCATGAAGTAGAGCGCGAAGAACATGTGCGCGCGGTACGGCAGCACGTGGCCGTTGTGCGCGTGCTCGGCGAGGTGCGCGGTGAAGTAGTGCCCCGGCAGAAGCCCGTCGTGGAACTTGTGCTGGTACTCGAAGAACTTCACCACGAGGAAGATGCAGGCGCAGAGCAGGGTGACGATGAGCCACCGGGTGGTGCCCTTGCGGTCGCCGACCTGCGACTGCCGCACCGCGAGCGCCGCGGTGAGGGAGCTGAAGAGCAGGACGACGGTGTTGACCGCGCCCATGATCTTGTCGAGGCGCTCGTGCGCCTGGTGGAACATCTCCGTCTCCTGGCCGCGGAACAGGCCGTAGGCGACGAAGAGCCCGCCGAACATCAGGATCTCCGTGGCGATGAAGATCCACATCCCCAGCTTGGCGGAGTCGAACTGGTGCGCGGGGGTGTCGAAGTGGTGCGCGAGGAAGGGGGCGTGCTGCCCGTGCCCGTGCCCGTGGCCGCCTTCGACGGGGCTGTGGGAGGCTTCGGTGGTCGTGGCGCTGCTCATCGCTGGTCTCTCTACGAGTGATCGTTGGCCGTGAGGCTACAGCCTCAGGACTCGGTCTTCTTGAAGTCCTCGGGGAAGCCGTCGAACAGCTCCTCCTCGGTGGCCTCGTGGTAGTCGTACGGGCCGCGGGTGATCACCGGGGTCTCCGCGAAGTTGGAGAAGATCGGGGGCGAGGAGGTGTTCCACTCGAAGCCCGCGGAGCCCCACGGGTTGGGCGGGGACTTCGCGCCCTTGAGCAGCGACTGGACGAGCACGCCGGCGAGGATGAAGAAGCCCACCGCGAGCACCCACGACCCGTAGGTCGAGAACGCGTGGTACGGGCGGAACTCCGGCACGTAGTCGTAGTAGCGCCGGGGCATGCCGCGCGAGCCCATGATGAACTGCGCGATGAACACGGCGTTGAAGCCGACGAAGATGAAGGCCCAGGAGACCTTCGCGGCGGGCTCGTTGTAGAGCTTGCCGGTGATCTTGGGCCACCAGTAGAGCAGGCCGCCGAGGAAGCCCATCACCGTTCCGCCCATCATCACGTAGTGGAAGTGGGCGACCACGAAGTAGGTGTCGTGGAGGTGGATGTCCACGGAGAGCGTGCCGAGGAAGAGCCCGGTGAGCCCGCCGATGGTGAAGAGCACCAGGAAGGACAGGGCGTAGAGCATCGGGGTGGTCAGCCAGATGGAGCCCTTGTAGAGCGTCGCCGTCCAGTTGAAGACCTTCACGCCCGAGGGGATGGCCACGAGCATGGTGAGCCCGGAGAACACCATCGTGGCGAACTCGGACTGGCCGCTGGTGAACATGTGGTGTCCCCACACGAGGAACCCGAGGAGCGCGAGGCCCAGCGAGCTCATGGCGATGGCGAAGTAGCCGAAGACCGCGCGGCGCGAGAAGGTCGCGAAGAGCTCGCTCACCACGGCCATGCCCGGCACGATCATGATGTAGACGGCGGGGTGCGAGTAGAACCAGAAGAAGTGCTGGAAGAGCACCGGGTCGCCGCCGAGGGAGGCGTCGAAGATGCCGAGGCCGAGCACCTTCTCCATCGCGAGGAGCGCGAGGGTGATGGCGAGCACCGGCGTGGCGAGCACCTGGATGACCGAGGTGGCGTACATGCCCCAGACGAAGAGGGGCAGCCGGCGCCAGTGCATGCCGGGCGCGCGGAGCTTGTGGATGGTGACGATGAAGTTGAGCCCCGTGAGGATGCTCGAGAACCCGAGGATGAACACCCCGAGGGTCATCGACACGACGCTCGACGAGCTGGTGGTGGAGTACGGGGTGTAGAAGGTCCACCCGGTGTCGACCGCGCCCGAGACGATGCTGAAGAGGCAGAAGATGGCGCCGATGACGTAGATGTAGAAGCTCATGAGATTGAGCCTCGGGAACGCCACGTCCTTCGCGCCGAGCATGATCGGCAGCACGAAGTTGCCCATCGCCGCCGGGATGCTCGGGATGATGAACAGGAACACCATGATGGCGCCGTGGAGCGTGAACACCCGGTTGTAGGTGGCCGCGCCCATGATGGTGCGCCCCGGGGTCAGCAGCTCCAGGCGGATGAGCAGCGCGAACATGCCGCCCAGGAAGAACGCCAGGATCACGGAGATCAGGTACATCACCCCGATGCGCTTGTGATCGAGCGTCGAGAGCCAGGACCAGATGCCCTTGCCCGCGAGGAGGTAGTTCTCGTTCGGATCAATGCCGCCGTGCGGATCGGCGGCGTGTTCGACTTCGGTTGCCATATTCAGGTTTCCTCGAAACTCCCTCTGGGACTTCGTGGGCTCAGCGCAGACTTCGGATGTACGCGATCAGCGCGTCGAGCTGCCGATCGGTCAGCGAGCCCTGGTACGAGGGCATCACCGGGTTGAAGCCCTGCACCACCTGTGCGTTGGGCTCGAGGATCGAGCGGCGGAGGTAGTTCTCGTCGACCGTGACGCGGGTGCCGTCGGTCAACGCGGCCTCGTGGCCGAAGATGTGCTGCCAGGTCGGGCCCGTCATGGGCGAGCCGTTGACCGAGTGGCAGGTGTTGCAGTTCTGCTGCGTGTAGAGCTGCTCGCCCCACTCCGCGGCGGTGAACTCGCGGCCGTCGGGGTGCGTCGGCGCGCGGAGGATGCCCTCGAGGAACCCTCCCCAGCGGGCCTGCGGGACGATGTGCACCAGGCCGCCCATGGAGAAGTGGCCGGTCTCGCGCTGGGTGCCGTCGGGCTGGGTCACGGGCTCATCGGCCGCGCCGCAGTACTCCGCGCAGTAGAAGCGCGTGTCGCCGGTGTGCGTCGCCTGGAACCACAGCGTGGTGTACATGCCGGGGACGGCGTCGCGCTTCACCCGGAAGGCCGGGATGAACATCGCGTGCAGCACGTCTTCGGACGACAGGACGAAGCGCACCGGGCGGTTGACCGGGATGGTCACCTCGTTCGCGGTGTGGCCGCCGTTGGGGTACTCGAAGTCCCACGACCACTTGCGCGCGCGGACGCGGATGTCGAGCGCGTCGGGCGGCGGGGTGGTGAGGCTCACGTAGCCCGCGAAGCCCCAGTGGAAGAGCAGCACCAGGAGGATCACCGGCGCCACGGTCCAGGCGAGCTCCATCACCAGGTTGTGCCCGGTGGGCTCGGCCTTCACGCCCGGCTGACGGCGGTACTTCACCACGAAGTAGATGGCCGTACCGATGATCCCCACGAAGAGGACCACGCTCATCCAGTAGATGAAATAGAACAGCCAGTCGTACCCCGGGCCGAAGGTCGACCACTGGGCGGGGAGCTGCTTCATCAAGTCGGTGCTGTTCATCGCAGAAGCCTTCTCAGGTCTGTTCGTGCTGTCGGAAGAAGTTCACTGTCTAGGCCGCCGCGCTCGTGGGCGCCGCGGGGGGATGCGACCCGGGCGGGCGCCGGCGCCGCTCCCGCGTCCACATCACCGTGAGAAAGGTGCCCAGCGCCAGCAGCGTCGCGACGCCGCCGAGGCGCATCACCCGCATGGCCCAGAGCACGTAGCCCTGCCCCTGCGGGTCGTAGTGATAACAATAGAGGATCAGCCGCTCGACGGTGCTGATCGAGCGACCCTGGGAGGCCTCGAGCAGACCGACGCGCACGTCCGTCGGCCTGTATTGGATGCCGTACAGGTAGCGGGCGACCTTCCCGTCGGGGGTGAGCAGCATCGTCACCGCGGGGTGGGCGTACTGGTCCTGCGCGCGGTCATAGCGGTACTGGAAGCCCACCGCGTCGGCGACCCGGCGGATCTGCGACTCCGACCCGGTGAGGAAGTGCCAGCCGCGCGCGCCCGACGGGCGGTTGTACTGCGCGAGCACCCTGCCCCGCCGCTCGGCGGCCACGGCGGTGGTCTCCCGGGGGTCGATGCTGATGGTGACGGCGTCGAACTCCACGCCCACGCTCCAGGTGGTCTCCTGGAGGGCCCGCACCGCGGCGTTGAGCACCATGTTGCAGAGCGTGGCGCAGCGCGAGTACGCGAGGTTGAGCACCACCGGGCGGCGCCCGTCGAAGTACTGGCCCAGGCGCACCGGGCGGCCCGTCTCGTCGAGGAAGGTGGCGTCGCCGGGCACCTGGCCGTTGAGGTGCTCGATGACGCCGATGTTCTGCATCTCCCGCGGGAGCACGTTGACCTGCGCGTTGGCCGCACGCGAGGACATCGCGAGCGCGGCGCAGAGGGACAACATCGCTGGGGAGACGCGCGGGTTCATACGACGCTCAGTGGGCTCCCGGTGCGTGCGGGGCAACGGGCGCCGGCGCAACAGGCATCGGCTGGACGACGGGCGCAGGCGCGACCGGGGCCGGGGCGGCGGCAGCGGCCGGGGCTGCGGGCGCGATGCCCATCGGGCCGCCGGCGTTGGTGCCGAGGGCGCCGAGGTCGGGCGCGCCGACGGGCTGGACGACCGGCGGGGCCGCGGGGGCGGGCGGGGGCGGCGGGCGCGGCACCTCGCGGGGCATGAGAGTCCACCCGGACAGGGCGGCGATGTCGGTCGAGGCGGTGGGGCTGATCGCGCCCGCACGCTGGCCCTGCGCGACGCTGGCCATCGAGGCCTGGAGACGACCGAGGCGGCGCTCCTCCTCGGCGTGCACCCGCGCGGAGGTCCAGATGTACGAGCTGCCGTGGAGCGCCTGGTCGATGTTCGCCCGGGCGCGCGTGTCGTACGCGCTGTGGAAGTAGGAGACGAAGAACACCCGCAGCGTCACCAGGATGCCCAAGGACAGCCCGGCGACGGTGATGATGACCTTGATCGGTGGTTCGGTCTTGTCGACAGCCATGATCGCTCGGATCCTCGTTCAGGCGTTCTGGAAGCGCTTGGAGCGCGCGAAGCGGGGGTCGCCCACCGGCACCACCGGGTGCTGGGACATGCGATAGAAGACCGCGGCCAGGTAGACGCCGCCGACGCCGAGGAGGCACGCGAGGTCCATCCAGTGGGGCGCGAGCGACTCGGCCGTGTGCGGGCCGATGCCGCGCTGCGCGGCGTAGTTGGGGAGCACCTCCCAGTACATCTCGACGACGTGCATGGTGAGGAGCAGCCCCGCGGCGAAGGCGAGCACCTTCTGCCCGGCGTAGCGCTTGGTGTTGCGCGAGAGCAGCAGGGCGAAGGGCACCACGAAGTGCAGGAAGAGGATCGCGAGGCTGATGGTCTTCCAGGGGCCGTTGCTCCAGCGGAGGTGGAAGAACACCGTCTCCTCGGGGATGCTCGCGTACCAGATCAGGAAGAACTGCGAGAACGAGATGTACGCCCAGAAGACGTTGAACCCGAAGAGCAGCTTGCCCAGGTCATGGAAGTGCTCGGTGGTGATCGCGCTGCCGCTCACGCCCGAGGCCCGCATCGCGTAGGAGACGAGCACCAGCACCGAGAGGATCGCCACCATCGTGGTGGAGAAGAGCTGCACCCCGAAGATGGTGGAGTACCAGTTGGGGAGCAGGGACATCATCCAGTCGAAGACCGCGAAGGTGGTGGTCAGCGCGAGCCCGAAGGTCGCCGCCGGGGCCATCGCCTGCGAGCTGGCGGTGAGCTTGAGGTCCCTGGTGCTGTCCTGGAGCGTGCTGTTGCGGAAGAGCTTCAGCGCCAGGAAGGTCCAGAACAGGAAGTAGATCACCGCGCGGACGGCGAAGAAGCCCTTGCTGAGGTACCAGGCCTTCGAGGCCATCACCTCGGCGTGGAGGGAGTGCTCGATCTGGTCGTCGGACATCCGGTGGCCGGCCACGTGCTGGCCGTGCCCGCCGTGCTCGGGCGCCGGGTGCGCCGTGTCGCCGTGGGGCGTCTCGGGCACCACCGGGGCGTGCGCGTCGCCGTGCTCCCCCGCGGCGGCGGGCGCGTGGTGCGCGCCGTGGTCGGCGTTCCACCACGGGAGCAGGTGGTCGAGGTTGGCCGCGATCGGCAGGAAGAGCAGCGCGAAGATGGGCAGCGCGCTCATGAAGAACTCCGCCGTCCGCCGCACCGTCACACTCCAGCCCGCGTTGGTCAGGTGCTGGAGCAGCACGAAGAAGGTCGCGCCGATGGAGATCGTCAGGAAGACGAAGAACGCGAAGAGGTACGAGAACGAGAAGCGCTGCGCGTCGGCGGCGAAGCCCGCGCCCGCGCCCGCGAGGCCGAGGGCGCCGACGCCCGCGGCGATCTTCCAGGCGTTCGCCCAGCCGGTGCCCGTGGTGCGGTAATCAGTCTTGTCGGTGGTGCTGGCGGCGCTCACGGCGTGGCTCCGTTGTTGATCTGGCTGAGCTGGAGCGCGCGCACATACGCGACGATCGCCCAGCGATCGCTCACCGGGATCTGCGCGGAGTATCCGGGCATGTTGCGCACCCCGTTGGAGATGGTGGCGTAGAGCTGGCCGTCGGGGATGTGCCGCACGCGGTCGTCGTGCAGGTTGGCCGGCTGCGGGTACTGGTAGCGCGGGCCGTCGGGGCCGATGCTGCGGAGGTACACCAGGCCGCGCCCGTCGCCCACGCCGCCGTGACAGGGAGTGCAGTAGATGCCGTAGCGCTGCTGGCCGCGGCGCACCATCGGCTCGAGCCCGCCGGCGGCCTGCGTCACGCGGTCGGGGATGGTCATCACGTAGGCGGGGCTGTCGTTCTCGTGGCCGAGGGTGACGGCGTCGTCGTCGAAGCCCTCGTCGCGGCCGACGGTGAAGTTGGCGTACTGCACGTTGGCGCCGCCCGGGAAGCGCGCGACGGTGCCCTCCGGGGGGTTGCGCATCGTGCGGTGGTCCGCGAAGAAGGGACTGCGCGCCTGGGAGTTGTAGCGCTGCTGGAAGTGCATGTTGCGCAGCGGGGTGATCGGCGGGTCGGCCGAGACCTCGCCCCGACAACCGACCACGAAGACCGCGAGGGCCGCGGCGATGGGGATTGCGCGACTCACGACTCAGTGTCCTCGATGATCTCGATGTGGTTGGGGTGCGTCGAGGCGATGAGCTCCGGCGTGCGGTCGGCGTCGAACTTCGGGTCGGCGTACTCGACGCTCACGAAGAACTTGTCGTCCGTCGCGGCCTTGAAGCGGTCGCTCTCGAACACCGGGTGGTGGTGCCGCGGCAGCTGGTTGAGCCCGAACATCCCGAACACCGCCCCGAAGGCGGAGAGCAGGATGGTCAGCTCGAAGCACACCGGCACGTACGCGGGGATCGAGATCGCCGGCTTGCCGCCGACGATGATCGGGTAGTCGATGCCGTTGGCGTAGGTGATCAGGGCGATGCCGGTCATGAGACCGGTGATGCCCATCACCAGGACGATCCAGCCGAGCTTCGAGTCGCCCATGCCCATCGCAGCGTCCATGCCGTGGATGGGGAAGGGCGTGTGCGTGTCGAACTTGGTGAAGCCCGCGTCGCGGAGCTTCTCGGCGGCCTTCATGCAGGCCCCGGGGGTCTCGTACTCCGCGAGGAGCAGCGCGGGCCTGCCCTCCGGGACGCTCACCGTGGTGGTCTCAACCGACATGGCTCAGTGCCCCTCCGCCGTGGTGGCGAGCGCGGGCTCGCCGTGGCTGTCGCCCTCGTGGGCCTCGTCGTGGTGCTCGCCGTGGTGGGGGTCCGCCTCCGGGAGGATGCTCTTGAGCTCGGCGATGGCGATCATCGGCACCCACCGGAGGAAGAGCAGGAACAGCGTGAAGAAGAGACCCAGGGACCCGAGGTAGGTGGTGATGTCCACCAGGGTCGGGTGGAAGTAGCCCCAGGAGCTCGGGATGAAGTCGCGGTGCAGCGACGTCACGATGATCACGAAGCGCTCGAACCACATGCCGATGTTGATGAAGATCGACACGACGAAGCTCAGCGGGATGTTCGTGCGCAGGCGCTTCGACCAGAAGAGCTGCGGCGAGATCACGTTGCACGAGATCATGATCCAGTACGCCCAGGCGTACGGGCCGGTCGCGCGGTTGATGAAGACGTACCGCTCGTACTCGTTACCCGAGTACCAGGCGATGAAGAACTCCATCGCGTACGCGTAGCCAACGAGCGAGCCCGTCGCGAGCATGATCTTGTTCATGAGCTCGACGTGGGTCATCGTGACCAGGTCGGTGAGCTTGAACACCGAGCGCGCGATGAGCAGGAGCGTCATCACCATCGCGAAGCCCGAGAACACGGCGCCCGCGACGAAGTAGGGCGGGAAGATCGTGGTGTGCCAGCCGGGCTCCACCGAGGTGGCGAAGTCGAAGGACACCACCGAGTGCACCGAGAGCACGAGCGGCGTCGAGAGAGCCGCCAGGATCATGTAGGCGCGCTCGTAG
Organism: Myxococcales bacterium; assembly: GCA_030652255.1. Classification (GTDB taxonomy): domain Bacteria; phylum Myxococcota_A; class Polyangia; order Polyangiales; genus SCUS01. The sequence goes on from JAUSAZ010000076.1 coordinate 59,884, forward strand.
TTCTGCCAGTGGCGGTTGGAGCCGCGCCAGCCGAGGGCGAGGAAGCCGTACACCATGCGGCGCAGGCTGTTCTTCGCGCGGTCGCGCAGGGTCGCGAGGTCGGGGATGAGCCCGACGAACCAGAAGAGCGAGGACACCGTGAAGTACGTGCTCACGGCGAACACGTCCCAGAGGAGCGGGCTCTTGAAGTTGGGCCAGATGCCCATCTGGTTGGGGATGGGCGCCAGGTAGTACGCGTGCCAGACGCGGCCGACGTGGATGCCCGGGAAGATGAGGGCGCAGATGACCGCGAAGATGGTCATCGCCTCGGCGAAGCGGTTGATGGACGTGCGCCACTTCTGCCGGAAGAGGAACAGCACCGCGGAGATGAGCGTCCCCGCGTGGCCGATGCCCACCCACCAGACGAAGTTGGTGATGTCCCAGGCCCAGCCGACCGGGGAGTTGTTTCCCCAGACGCCGACGCCCTTCCAGAACAGGTACCCGATGGACCCGAGCAGCACGCCCGTGAAGCTGAACGCCGTCAGGAAGGCGATCCACCACCCCTTGGGCGCAGGGTTCTCCGTCACCCGGGCCACGGCCTCGGTGATGGACTTGAAGGTGCTCTTCGGGGCGACGAGGTCCTTCTCGCCAATGGCCTTGATCGGTGCGTCGAAGCTCATCCGAGCATCTCCGGGTTCGGATTGCGGATCTTCGCGAGGTACAGGGTGCGCGGCTGCGTGCCGATCTCCCCGAGCAGCGCGTACCGCCGGTCGTTGCGGCGCATCTCTGCGATGCGACTCTCGCGGTCGTTGAGGTCACCAAACACGATCGCGTCCGCCGGGCAGGCCTGCTGGCACGCGGTCATCAGCTCGCCGTCGCGGAGGTGCCGGCCGCGGCCGTTGTCCGCGCGGCGCGCCTCGATCTTCCGGCCCTGGATGCGCTGCACGCAGTAGGTGCACTTCTCCATCACGCCGCGGAAGCGCACCGTGACGTTGGGGTTCATCTGCATCCGCACCGTCTCGGGCACGTCGGCGTCCTCCGGCTGGTACACGCCGTCGTTGTGCCAGTTGAGGTAGTTGAAGCGCCGGACCTTGTACGGGCAGTTGTTGGCGCAGTACCGCGTGCCGATGCAGCGGTTGTACGCCATCTCGTTGAGCCCCTCGGGGCTGTGCACCGTGGCGTTCACCGGGCAGACGTTCTCGCAGGGCGCCTCTTCGCAGTGCACGCAAGCGAGCGGCTGGAAGGCCACCGCCGGGTCGCTCGTGGCCTCCGGGTCGCGGTCAGTGCCGTGCGCCTTCGGGCTGACGAAGTAGCGGTCGATGCGCAGCCAGTGCATCTCGCGGCCGCGGGAGACCTGCTCCTTGCCGACCACGGGGATGTTGTTCTCCGACTGGCAGGCGACGACGCAGGTGTTGCAGCCCGTGCAGGTCGCGAGGTCGATGGTCATGCCCCAGCGGTGGCCGGTGCTGTAGTCCACCTCGCGCCAGAGCGGCAGCGTGCGCGGCGTCGGGGAGCGGCGCGCGGCGAAGTTGGGCGTCTCGTTGAACTCCGCCAGCGTGGCCTCGACCGCCATCGGGCGGCCTTCCATGCGGAAGTGGTCCTGGGTCTGCGAGAGCGGATAGGTCGCGCCGGTCTTGGAGACGGTCACGCCGTCGGTGAACCAGAGCGCGTTGGCGGCGCGCAGGGGCGACACGTCGAAGCCCTTGCGGGTGCCCACGCGGCCGGCCTTGGTGCGACCCCAGCCCAGCGGCAGCCCGACGCTCCAGTCGGCCTGGCCCGGGAGGATCCAGGCGACCAGCTCGACCGAGCGGTTGCCCTTCGACAGCCGGATCATGTCGCCGTTGGCGATGCCGAGGCCCTGGGCCGTCGCGGGCGACACGTACGCCGCGTTGTCCCAGGTGATCTTGGTGACCGGGTCGGGGAGCTCCTGGAGCCACGCGTTGTTGGCGTGGCGGCCGTCGAGCATCTTGCTGTCGACGAGGAAGTTCACCTCGAGGTTGTTCTGCCCGATGGGCGCGCCGGCCTGGCGCTGGCCCATGCGCTGCGCCACCGCGCCGCCCAGGATCGCGGGCACCGCGGCCCCAGTGGCCCCCTCGACGTGCACGCCGCGGTTGAGGGCGCGGCGCCAGGCGCGGTTGAAGATCACCGCGGGCACGCCGGCGCCGCGGTGGGTCTCCTGCACCAGGTCGTGGCCGCGGGTCGACGGCGCATCGGCGATGAAGGCGAGCAGCTCGATGTCCGAGCGGCCCTGGAAGAGCGGCTGGATGAGGGGCTGCTGGATGGCGACGGTGCCGTCGAGCGACTGGCCATCGCCCCAGGTCTCGAGCTCGTGCGCCCGCGGGATGTGCCAGGTGCTGCGCTCGGCCGTCTCGTCGCGGTGCGACGAGAGCAGGAAGCTGTTGGGCACCCGGGCGAGCTTCTCGCCGAACGCGAGGTCGCCGGGCGCGTCGTACACGGGGTTCGCCCCGAGGATCACCAGCGCCTGCACCTGGGCCCCGCCCATCGCCTCGGCGAGGGCCGCGATGTCGGCGCCGTGGTCGACCTCGTCGCGGTCGGCCGGGGCGACGTACTGCACCGTCTGGCCGGCGTTGCCGAGCGCCTGGTTGATGGCGTGGGCGAGCGCGTGGACCGTCGGCGGCTGGCGCGAGCCAACCACCAGGGCCGAGGCGCCGCGGTGCGCCGCGAGGTCGGCGGCGACGGCCTCGATCCACTTCGCGGGGACGCCCTGCGGCGCCTGCGCGTTGCGAACCGACCCGGCGATCTCGCCGAGGTCGAGGCCGTGCTGCGAGACGAGGCGACCCGCGAGGGCCTGGAGGTAGAGCTCCACCTCGCGGGCGGCGAGGCGGAGCCGGTGGTCGGCGTTGGCGCCGGTGGTCGTGTACGAGGGCTCGACCACGTACAGGCGGCTCATCTCCGGGCCGGGGCGGCGCCCCTGGGCGAAGCCGCGGGTGTTGCGCACCGCGCCGGTCTCGGTCTGGAGGAAGTCGCTGTCGAGGGAGACGATCACCCGCGCCCGCTCGAGGGCGAGCACCGGGAGGACCACCTGGCCGAAGGCCAGCCGCGCGCCCTCGCGGGCGTTGCTGTTGGAGGCCGCGCTCCAGGTGTGGAAGCGCGCGTTGGGGAAGCGCCGGAGCACCGCCTGGCGGAGGCGCACGAAGGTGGGCGAGGTGGTCGGCGCCGCGAGGAAGCGCAGCCCGCTGCCGCCGTTGCCGGCCTGCGCCTGGAGCACCGCACGGAGGGCGGCCTCGGCGTCGGCGTAGCGCTTGTCTTCGCCGTGCGAGGAGGGCTGCCGGGCGCGGTCGGGGTCGTAGAGGTCGAGCACCGAAGCCTGCGCGAGCAGGTCGGTCTTGCCGCGGCTGGCGCTGTGGTCGGGGTTGCCTTCGACCTTGGTGGGGCGGCCCTCGTGGCTCTCGACGAGCAGACCGAGCGACTCGCCGCGCCGGTCGATGACCGTGGCGTAGTAGCTCGTCACGTTGACCGTGACGTCCTCGGGCGTGCGGGCGTACGGAAGGATCTTGTCGACCGGGCGGCGGCAGCCCTCGAGGGTGCCGAGCGCCACGGCCGCGCCCATGAGGGTCATGAACCCCCGGCGCGAGACCCCGTCGGAGAAGTCGAGCGCCTCCCGCGGAAACTCCGCGGCGAGGTGCGCCCGGGCGGACGGGTCGGCGCTCTCCTGGAGCGTGAAGTCATCGAGGCTGGTCCAGTAGACCGCCGCGTCTGGCGCGGGCCCCTCGAACTCGTACGGCTTGCGATGCGTCATCGGTGACACCCTGAGCACGTCTGCGGTGGGTTGAGAACGCGCGGCGGCTGCGCGGTACCACTCAGACTCGGATCCATGTTGGTGATCTGGTCGATCGGGCGGATGTGGGGCGCGGGGTTTCGGTGACAGTCGAGGCACCACGCCATGCTCAGCGGCTGGCTCTGGCGCACGACCTCCATCTGGTCGACGCGGCCGTGGCACTCGACGCAGCCGACGCCCGCCGAGAGGTGCACGCTGTGGTCGAAGTACGCGTGGTCGGGCAGCCGGTGGACCTTCACCCACTCGACGGCCCGGCCGCTCTCCCAGCTCTCGCGCACCGGCGCGAGCCGGGACGAGGTGGTGCGCACCAGCGAGTGGCAATTCATGCAGGTCTGCGTCGGCGGGATCATCGCGTGCGCGGCGCGCTCGATGTTCGCGTGGCAGTAGCGACAGTCCATGCCCATCTGTCCGGCGTGCAGCAGGTGGCTGTACGGCACGGGCTGGCGTGGCTGATAGCCGACCTGCGTGTTGCTGGGTGAGAAGTAGTACCAGACCAGCGACGTAACGAGGCCGCCCGCGAGGGCGACGACGACGGCGACGATGGCCGGCAGACGGTTGAGAGAGCGCGGGAAGATCTGCATCTGAGGTTTGTCTTCGGTCTGCTGGCCGGCGCGTGGAACGCGTCCTCGGTTCTCCCGCCCTGTGACCAGACGTCACAGGACCGCGGTGCCGCTAGCACCATATTCGCGGCAACCCTGTCAAGAGGCATCGCTGTCGGCCGGTGGAGTCGGGAGCCTGCCGGGGGCTTATCCCGTCGAGTCCTCCTACCGGGCCGTTCGCGGGCGGGGACGCTAACAGGTTCATCGGGGGGTTGTGCGAGGAATCGTCAGCGATGTTGTGTCCCACCGCCGCCTCGCCGGCGCATATGGAGTGCCGCCCCATCGCCCCGGCAAGGGTACCGCCGCGACCGCGCGTCACGACCGCCCCGCAGCCCCGGCGCGAAGCGGCCGTTCTGTGCTAACGCAGGCCCCGTCATGAACCCCTCGTTCATCCTCTCTCCTGCCGAGCTCTCCCCATTGGAGATCGACCGCATCGTCGAGCTCGCGCTCGCCGAAGACCTCGCCGCGGGCGACGTCACCACCCGCACCGTCGTGCCGCCCGACGCCCTCGCGCGCGGCACCTTCTCGGCGCGCGAGCCCATGGTCCTGGCGGGCCTCGCGGTGGCCGCGCGGGTCTTCGCGCGGGTCGACCCCCGGGTCACCTTCACCCCCCGCGTTGCTGATGGTGTGTCGCTCGCCCGCGGGGTCGTCGTCGCGTCCATCGAGGGCCCCGCGCACGGCGTGCTCACGGGCGAACGCAGCGCGCTCAACCTGCTCCAGCGGATGTGCGGCGTCGCGACCCTCACCCGTCGCTACGTCGACGCCCTCGGGCCGGGCACCCGGGCGCGGATTACCGACACCCGTAAGACCAACCCCGGGCTGCGCGCCCTCGACCGCTACGCGGTGCGCGCCGGCGGCGGGCACAACCACCGCAACGACCTCTCCTCGGCGGTGCTCATCAAGGACAACCACGTCGCCGTGTGCGGCGGCGTCCGCCAGGCCATCGAGCGCGCCCGGCGCGCGGCCCCGCACACCATGCGCGTCGAGTGCGAGGTGCAGTCCCTCGCCGAGCTCGACGAGGCCCTCGCCGCCGGGGTCGACGTGCTGATGCTCGACAACTTCGACGACGCGCTCACCCTCGAGGCCCTGCGGCGCATCCGCGCGCTCGCGCACCAGCCCGTCGTCGAGGTCTCCGGGGGTCTCACCCTGGAGCGCATCCCGACGCTGGCCGCGATGGGCGTCGACGTGCTCTCCATCGGCGCGCTCACCCACGGCGCGCGGGCGGTGGACATCGGCCTCGACCTCGAGGTCACCGGCGCGTGGGCCGACGCCGCGCCGTAGCGCGATGGAAGACCTCCTGGCCTTCGTCCCGCCCCCCGGCTGCCGGCTGGGCCGACCGTTGATCCTGAAGGCGCTCACCGGGTCGACCAACGACGACGCCCGCGCGCTCGCCTCGGCCGGCGCCGGGCACGGCACCGCGGTGCTCGCCGACGCGCAGAGCGCCGGCCGCGGGCGCCTCGGGCGGGCGTGGTCGTCCCCCGCGGGCGACAACCTCTACCTGTCCATCGTCTGGCGCGCGGGCCTCGACGCGGTCGACCCCCCGCTGCTCGCGCTCGGCGCGGGGCTGGCGGTCTCCGAGGCGCTCGACGCCTTCACCCCGACGCCCACCGCCGTGAAGTGGCCCAACGACGTACGCCACCGCGGCAAGAAGCTCGCGGGCCTGCTCGCCGAGGCGATCTACCGCGGCGCCACCCCGAGCGCGGTCGTGCTGGGCCTCGGCGTCAACGTGCGCGGCGGCGCGATGCCCGACGAGCTCGCCGGCATCGCGAGCTCGCTGCGCATCGTGCGGGGGACAGACCTCGACCGCGCGGCGGTGCTGGGGGCCCTTCTGCAGGCGCTCGACGCGACCCTGGGCGAGCTCTGCGCCCACGGCTTCGGTGCGATCCGCGAGCGGCTCGTCGCCCGGTGCGAGACGCTCGGCGCGAGGGTGACCGTGGGCGACGTGACGGGCACGGCGGTCGACCTCGACCCCACCGGCGCGCTGGTGGTGCGCGACGACCGCGGGGCGCTCCACGCGGTGCGGGCGGGCGAGGTGCGGTAGTCAGGCGATGGCCGCGAGGGCGGCCACGAGGGCGCGGCCGTCGGCGGGGCGGGCGGAGGCTTCGGGCGCGAGGCAGCGCTGCAGCAGCCGCGCGACGGCAGGGTGCTCGCCGAGGCCCAGCGCGAGGCCCATCGCGCCGAAGGAGTACACGTCCGAGCCGGGGGCGATGGGCTCGCCGGGGCGCGCCTCCGGGGCGGTGAAGCCCGCCGTCCCCTCGACGGCGTCGGCCCGCTCGCCCGACCGCCGCGCGAGGCCCAGGTCGGACACCACCGCCCGCCCGTCGGCGCGCAGCAGCACGTTGCCGGGCTTCAGGTCGCGGTGCACCCAGCCCGCGTCGTGCATCCGGGCCAGCGCGATCGCCACGTCCCGTATCCACCCCCGCGCCTGCTCGGCGTGGACCGGGCCGCGGGCGATCACCTGCCGGAGCGATCCGCCCGCGCAGTGCTCCATCACCAGGGCGCCCTGCTCGGGGCGCACGTCGAGCAGGCGCACGACCCGCGCCGAGCGCACGGCCTCCGCCACCTCGGCCTCCGCCCGCATCCGCGCGCGCCGCGCCTCGCGGCCGCCGCCGCCGTGGTGCAGCTTCACCGCCACCTCGCGCCCGAGCCGCTCGTCCCGCGCCAGGAACACCGCGCCCGCGCCGCCGCGCCCGAGCTCCTTCAAGAGCACGTACCGCCCGATGCCCGCCCGCGCGTCGGGCGCCAGCAGCGTCGCCCCCGCGTCGCCGGGGCGGGCCCCCTCCCCCAACCGACGCAGCCGCTCGCGCGCCCCCGGGAACGACAGGTCGCACGCCACCAGCTCCTCCAGCCAGCGCGCCGCGGCGTCCCGATCGCCGCGCTCGATGCACAGGTCGGCCAGGCCGAGCCGCGCCCGCAGCGCGCCGTCGCCCGGCCGCCGCGCCGAGGCCTCCAGCACCTGCGCCGCCACGCCCGCCTCTCCGCGGCCCTGGAAGTACTCCGCCAGCAGGAGCGACGCGTCGTCGTCCAGGTCGTCCCTCGCGCTCAGCTCGCGGAGCATCCGCACGAGCCCCGTCGCCGCCACCGGGTCGATCTCCCCGCGCAGCGACGCCACCGCGCGCCGCACGGCGTCCCCGGGCGGGAGCGACCGCAGCCGCTCGGCCACCGGGCTCTCCGCCGCCTTGGGCCGCGCCGGGGTCGGCCGCGGCGGCGTCGACGCCGGCTCCGGCGCCTCCGCCTCGTCGACCGGCGCCTCGGCCGCCGCCGCCTTCGATCCCGTGACGCGTCGCAGCCAGTCCAGCAGTCCCATCGTCGCTCCTACAAGACCTCCATCCAGCCGTGGGGGCCATCCACCCGGTCGCCGTGCGCGAGCACCATCGTCATCGCGACCCGCTGCCCGTTGAGCTGCACCGGCGCCGCGGGCTCGAGCTCGAGGCCGCTCTCTCCCACCCGAAGTCCGCCCAGCGGCGTGCGCCACGCACCGGCCAGCACCGCCACGCGCCGGCCGCGGTCGAGGCCCCGCTCGACGAGCAGGGTCAGCGCGCCGTCGTCGAGCCCCACCCGCAGCGCGAGGTCGTCCCCGAGCTCGACGCGCTGTCCGTCGCGCAGCGCCATCGGCGCCCCGATGCGCAGCCCGTCGAGGCGCGTGCCGGCGCGGCTCTCCAGGTCGCGCAGCTCATAGCCCCCCGCGGGCCCGGCCCCTCGCGCGAGCTCGCAGTGCCGCCGCGAGACGCCCGCCCCGCGCAGCACCAGGTCGCCCTCGCGCCCGATCACCAGGGGCAGCCGCCCGATGAGGCTCACCGCCTCGCCGTCGACGCGCAGCTCGCACCGGCCGCCGCGCAGCAGCGACGCGTCGCGCTGGTCGAGCAGCCGCCGCGCCTCGTGGTCGTCGGCGTTGGCGCCCACCCACTGGCGCAGCGCGGCGAGCGAGCCCGGCCGGTCGCCCGAGCGCCAGCGGCTGTCGGCGTCCTCCGTGGCCGCGCGGCGCCGCAGCCCGTGGCGGTCGACGTCGTCGCGCGCCCCGGTCAGGCGCTCGAGGGCCTCGACGTCGCCGGAGAGGGTGAGCGTGCGCACGATGCCCTCGCGGTCTTCGAGCACCACGTAGGCGCGGGCGGCGTCGCCGTGCTCCCCGAGGGCCTCGAGGGCGCGAGCGGCCTCGGCGAGCGCGCGGCGGTCGTCGTCGGTGCGAGGCGGGCTGTCCTCGGCCTCCTCCACCGCGAGCCGCGCGAGCTGTCGCCGCGCCTCGGCGCGCTGGGCGTCGTCGCGCGCGACGGTGGCCGCCCGGGTGAGCAGCGCCCGCCGGGCTTCGAGCCCCCGGGTGGTGTCCGCGACGGCCAGCAGCACCCGCACGGCCTCGTCCCGCGAGCCCGCGTCCACGTAGAGACGCACCGCGTCTTCGAACCGACCCTCCGCCTCCGCCCGCTCGGCTGCGCCGGTCGACCGGAATGCGCGCGACAACCACGACCACATGGATGATCCTCGTCCAGGCGTGATAGATAACACGCCGTGCGCTGTCCCGACCTCGCGACCGCTGTGATGCACCGCGCCCGTCGACAGTGGCCCCAACCGATCCATCGACGACGAGAAGGAGCGTGTGATGTCTAGCGGCAATCGCCTCGGCGAACTCCTGGTGCGGGAGAAGCGCATCTCCCTGACGCAGCTCAAGGCGGCGCAGGACGAGCAGAAGCGCACGGGGCAGAACCTCACGTACGCGCTGGCGAAGCTCGGGTACATCTCCGAGAAGGAGATCGCGAACTTCCTCGCCCAGGAGTACCGCGTCCCGTCCATCGACCTCAACGCGGTCGAGCTCGACCCCGAGCTCGGCAAGATCGTCACGAAGGAGATCTGCGAGAAGCACCGCATCGTGCCCATCTCCCGGGCGGGCACCTCGCTCATCGTGGCGATGAGCGACCCCACCAACCTCAACGCCATCGACGCGGTGCGCTTCCTCTCGAACTACAACGTCGAGCCGGTGGTCGCGAGCGAGAACGCCATCCTCGCGGCCATCGAGCGGATGTTCCAGGCGCAGGCGCAGGCCAGCGACATCGAAGACGCGCTGAGCGAGTTCGCCGACGGCGACATCGAGTTCGGCGACGACGAGGAGATCGAGACCAACGCGATGGAGCTGGCCAAGGCCAGCGAAGACGCGCCCATCGTGCGGCTCTGCAACGCCATCCTGCTCAACGCCATCAAGGTGCGCGCGAGCGACATCCACATCGAGCCCTACGAGAAGAAGCTCCGGGTGCGGTACCGCATCGACGGCGTGCTCCGCGAGGAGATGTCCCCGTCCATCAAGATGAAGAACGCGATCTCGTCGCGCATCAAGATCATGTCGAGCCTCGACATCGCCGAGCGGCGCCTCCCGCAGGACGGGCGCATCAAGCTCAAGATGCCGGGCGGCAAGGAGATGGACTACCGCGTGTCCGTGCTCCCGACGATCTGGGGCGAGAAGATCGTCATGCGCTTGTTGGACAAGTCCAACCTGCAGCTCGACATGACCAAGCTGGGCTTCGAGAAGCAGGCGCTCGAGTGGTTCATGAAGGCCATCCACAACCCCTTCGGGATGGTGCTGGTCACGGGCCCGACGGGCTCGGGCAAGACCACGACGCTCTACTCGGCGCTCTCCGAGCTCAACAAGATCTCCGAGAACATCTCCACCGCCGAAGACCCCGTCGAGTACAACCTCCAGGGCATCAACCAGTGCCAGATGCACGACGACATCGGGCTCAACTTCGCCGCGGCGCTCCGCTCCTTCCTCCGGCAAGACCCGGACATCATCATGGTGGGCGAGATCCGCGACTTCGAGACGGCGGAAATCGGCGTGAAGGCCGCGCTCACGGGCCACATGGTGCTCTCGACGCTGCACACCAACGACGCCCCGGGCACCGTGTCGCGCCTCCTCAACATGGGCATCGAGCCCTTCATGGTGACCGCCGCGACCACCCTGGTGCTCGCCCAGCGCCTCGCCCGGCGCATCTGCACGGAGTGCAAGCAGGAGGTGAAGGTCGCCCCCGACGCGCTGCGCGAGATCGGCTTCAAGGAGGAGGAGGTCGCGCAGGCCAACGGGCGGCTCTGGAAGGGCCAGGGGTGCGGCAACTGCAACGGCACGGGGTACCGCGGGCGCGTGGCGCTCTACGAGGTGATGCCGATGTGGGACGAGCTCAAGGAGCTCGTGCTCCAGGGCGCCTCGGCGGCCGAGCTCAAGACCCAGGCGATCCGCTGCGGCCTGCGCACCCTGCGCATGAGCGGGATCACCAAGTGCCTGGAGGGCGTGACCACCACCGAGGAGATCATCCGCGTGACCTTGTCGGACGTGAACAAGTCCGCCACCTGAGACCTCTCCCATGACCGTCCCCGCCGACCCCGCACCCCCGTCGATCCTCGAGCTCCTCCGCATCATGGTCGAGCGGAGCGCCAGTGACCTCCACATCACCACCGGCGCCCCGCCGATGCTGCGCATCGACGACCAGCTCATCCCGCTGCGCCGCAACCTCTCGGTGCTCACGCCCGCGGACACCCAGCGGCTCTGCTACCAGATCCTCACCGAGGAGCAGCGGGCCCGCTTCGAGCGCAGCTGCGAGATCGACCTGTCCTTCGGGGTGAAGGGCCTCGCGCGCTTCCGCGCCAACATCTTCCTCCAGCGCGGCGCGGTGGCGGGCACCTTCCGCGCGATCCCCTTCAAGATCCTCGCGCTGGAGGAGCTCGGCCTGCCGCCGGTGGTGGGGGAGTTCATCACCAAGGCCCGCGGGCTGGTGCTGGTGACGGGCCCCACGGGCAGCGGGAAGACCACCACGCTCGCGGCCATCATCGACAAGATCAACGCCGAGACGCGACAGCACATCGTCACGATCGAAGACCCGATCGAGTACATGCACCTCAACAAGAACTCGCTGGTCAACCAGCGCGAGGTGGGCACCGACTCGGCGACCTTCAAGGACGCCCTGCGCAACGTGCTGCGGCAGGACCCGGACGTCGTGCTCATCGGCGAGCTGCGCGACCAGGAGACCGTCGAGGCCGCGCTCACGGTCTCCGAGACGGGCCACCTGGTGCTGGGCACCCTGCACACCAACTCGGCGTGGCAGGCCATCCACCGGGTGGTGGACATGTTCCCGGCGCACCAGCAGCAGCAGGCGCGCATCTCGCTGTCCTTCGTGCTCCAGGGGGTCGTGACGCAGCTGCTGCTCCCGCGCGCGGGCGTGCCGGGGCGCATCGCCGCGGTGGAGGTGCTCGTGCCCAACGCGGGCATCCGCTCGCTCATCCGCGAAGACAAGATCCACCAGATCTACTCGCTGATGCAGGTGGGCCAGACCGCGTCGGGGATGCAGACGATGAACCAGTCGCTCGCCACGCTGGTCGCCCGCCGTCAGATCACGATGGAAGAGGCGCAGGGGCGCTCCAACGATCCCATCGAGCTGCTGCAGCTGGTCGAGACCGCCCGCGCCGCGGCGCCGGTGCGCCCGAGCAGTCCCCGAGATCCGTAGACACCCACCAGAACCTTTTGACCCCGGGGCCCGGGGCCAATACGATCGCGAGCGATGCCGACGTTCACCTACGAGGCCAAGACCCGGACCGGTGAGGTTCGCACCGGCACCATGGAAGCCGACGACGAGGCCTCGGTCGGGCAACGGCTCCGACAGCAGCAGCTCCAGCCGGTCAAGGTCGCCAAGAAGGGCTTCAGCTTCAACTTCGGCGGCGGCGGCACCGTCACCACCAAAGACCTCGTGATCTTCACGCGGCAGTTCTCGACCATGATCGACGCCGGCCTGCCGCTGGTGCAGTGCCTCGACATCCTCGGGTCGCAGATCGAAAACCCCGCCTTCGCCCGCGTGCTCCGCACGGTGAAGAACGACGTCGAGGGGGGGCTCACCTTCAGCGACTCGCTCGCCAAGCACCCGCGCATCTTCGACCACCTCTTCTGCAACCTCGTCCGCGCCGGGGAGATCGGCGGCATCCTCGACACCATCCTCCAGCGCCTGGCGGCGTACATCGAGAAGAACGCCAAGCTGGTGCGCCAGGTGAAGAGCGCGCTCACCTACCCCATCGGCGTGATGTTCATCGCCGTCGCCGTCATCGCCGTGATGATGATCTTCGTGATCCCCACCTTCGAGGCGATGTTCAAGGAGTTCGGCGGCGAGCTCCCCGGGCTCACGCAGACGGTCATCAACGCGTCGCACTTCTTCGTCAACAACGTGTTCGCGCTGGTCGGCGGCACCGTCGGCAGCCTCTACGCCTTCTCGTACTGGAAGCGCACGCCCAACGGCACCCGCGTCATCGACCGCGCGCTGCTCCAGTTTCCCGTCATCGGCGGCGTGATGCGCAAGATCGCCGTCGCCCGCTTCACCCGCACGCTCGGCACGCTGCTCTCGTCGGGCGTGCCCATCCTCGACGCCATGGAGATCGTGGCCAAGAGCTCGGGCAACTACATCATCGAGCAGGGCATCATGACGGCCCGCGCGAAGATCGCCGAGGGCAAGAACATGGCCGAGCCCCTCGCCGAGACGCAGGTGTTCCCGTCGATGGTGGTGCAGATGATCGCCGTGGGCGAGCAGACCGGCGCGCTCGACACCATGCTCAACAAGATCGCCGACTTCTACGAGGAGGAGGTCGACGTCGCCGTCTCCGCGATGACCTCGCTGCTCGAGCCGATCATGATGGTGTTCATCGGCGGCAGCGTCGGCACCATGATCATCGCGATGTACCTCCCCATCTTTACGATGGCCGGTAACGTCAAGGCCGGCTGAGCCCGTTGGGAGGGGTTGTGCGCACCCCGTCGCTCCTCCCGGAGCAGCTCTCCCTCGTCGGCAACTCCGACGCCCAGCTCCGCGAGCGCTTCCAGTTCCTCACCGCGGCCCGGGTGATGGTCTGCACCGTCATCTTCGGCGGCACCGTCGCGGTCTACCTCGCCGAGGGGCACTCGCTCGACGACGCCACGCCGAAGCTCCTGCTCTCGGTGATCATCGCCATCTACGCCGTCTCGCTGGTGTACGCGCTCCAGATCCGCGTCGCGCCCCGCGGCCGCCTCCAGCGCCTCACCGCGGTGAGCATCGCCCTCGACCTCGCCGCCTGGACGGTGCTCGCCTACGCCACGGGCGGCGCGGGCTCGCCGCTCAGCACCTTCTTCGGCCTGAGCACCCTCACCGCCGCCCTCGTGCTCGGCGGCAACGGCACCCTCTGGACGGCGGTGTCGTCGCTGTCGGCGTACGGCCTGCTCGCGCTCACCAGCGCGCTCGGCCTCGTCGAGCCGCCCGCCGACCAGCTGCACATCCCGCACAACCCCATCGAGACCACGTACCAGATGCTGGTCACCCTCACGGCCATCGTCTCCATCACCGCCATCGGCGGCGCGCTGGCCGACCGGCTCGTGGTCACCGGCGACGCCCTGCTGCGCGTCGAGGCGTCGCGCGTGAGCCTCATCGCGCTCTACGAGGACGTGCTGCGCTCCATCCCCGCGGCGCTCGTCACGTACACCGCCGAGGGTCTCATCGACGGCACCAACCCCTTCGCCGCGCTCTTCCTCGACCTCGAGCCCATCGAGATGCTCGGCCGCCCCGCGCACGAGGTGCTGCCCTTCATCCCCCGGGTGGCCCTCGACGGCGACGCCGGGAGCTCGAGCGGCGACGCCCGGCTGAAGACCCCGTACCGCGAGATTCCCATCGCCTACCACGTCGCGCCGCTCTACTCGCACGACGGCACCCGCCGCGGCGGCATCGTGGTGGTCGAAGACCGCTCGCACGAGGAGGGGCTCCGGCACGCGGTGGAGACCTCCGAGCGCTTCGCCCAGCTCGGGCGCCTCGCGGCGGGGCTCGCGCACGAGATCCGCAACCCCCTCGGCGCCATATCCGGGTGCGTCGAGCTGGTGCGCGAGACCGCCACGCTCGACAGCGAGGAGCGGGGCCTGCTGGCCACCGTCAGCCGCGACGTGGCGCGGCTCAACGACCTCGTCACCGACATGCTGCAGTTCGCGAAGCCGCGCATGCCCGACCGGGCGCCGGTCGACCTCACGATGCTCGCGCGCGACGTCGTGGCCCTCGCCCGCACCTCCGGCGGCCCGGAGGCCCGGGTGGTCATCACGCTGCGGGCCGAGCAGCCCGTCGTCGCGACGGTCGACTCGGCCCAGTGCAAGCAGGTGCTCTGGAACCTCCTGCGCAACGCCGCGCAGGCGTCGCGCGTCGGCACCGAGGTGGAGATCTCCGTGACCGCCACCGAGCACGAGGCCGCCGTGCGGGTGCTCGACCGGGGCCCCGGCATCGAGCCCGAGCTGCGCGAGCGGATCTTCGACGCGTTCTACTCGGGCACGGCGCGGGGCACCGGGCTCGGGCTCGCGATCGTGAAGCGCATCGCCGACGCGCACCACGGGCGGGTGGAGATCCTCGAGCGCGACGGGGGCGGGAGCATCTTCGGGTGGGTGGTGCCGCGCGACGTCAGCGCCGCGACCGCGGGGCCCTCGGAGCCGACCGGCGAGCTGCCGATCGTGTCGGGCTCGATGCTGCCGCCGCCGATGTCATGAGCCCTGCTGCCGGCGCTCCTTGGCGTCGACGGCGGCGACGAAGAGCCGCGTGTACTCCACCGCGGACGTGACCGAGAACACCATCGAGAGCACCACCAGCCACTGGCCGCAGAGGTTGAGGTCGACGGGGTGCGGGTAGAACGGCACCACGGGGTAGCGGAAGTGCAGCACGAGGCAGAGGATGCCCACCATCTGGATGGCGGCCTTCCACTTGCCGCCCTCGCCCGCCGCGATGACCACGCCCTCGTTGGCGGCGATGGCCCGGAGCGACGTGATGGAGAGCTCGCGGCCCAGCAGCACCACGACGATCCACGGGGCGATGCGGCCCATGCGCGTGAGGTAGACCAGCGTCGCCATCACCAGGAGCTTGTCGGCGAGCGGGTCGAGAAACTTCCCGAACACGCTCACGAGGCCCTGCTTGCGCGCCAGGTAGCCGTCGAGGAGGTCGGTCACGGCGGTGGCGCCGTAGAGCCAGCCCGCGATGACAGCGTCGCGGGGCGTGCCCGCGGTGACGTAGTAGAGCACCACCGGAATCATCGCCACGCGGCTCATGGTGAGGGCGTTGGGGATGTTCCAGATGTCCGCGCGAGCGGAGGAACGCGGGCGGGCGGGGTCGGACACGGCGCGCACACTATCACCACGGCCCGCGCCGCAGTGCGCCGGTGCCCCCGGCGGGCGCGACGGGCGATGGGCCTGTCATGAGCGGGCGCTCGGTGGCAGAATCCGCGGGTGACCCGCGCCTCGAAGCTCGCCGACGTCGAGAACACCCGCACGATCCAGCCCGAGCGGCTGGTGGGCCCAACGATCCGTGGAATCCGCGTCACCGTCGTGAGCGGGCCCGACATGGGGGTGGACGCCGTGCTCGCCATCACCCGCGGCATCGTGGGGCGCAGCCAGGGCTGCGACGTGCGCCTGTCCGACCAGACCATCTCGGCCTTCCACGTCGAGCTCCACGCCGTCGACGACCAGGCCGCCATCCACGTGAAGGACCTCTCGTCGCGCAACGGCACCCGCTACGCCGGCGCGCGCATCGAGTCGGCGCTGCTCCCCTCCGGCGCCACGCTGGAGATCGGGAGCTCCGTCGTGCGCATCCAGCTCGACGCGGCGGTCGAGGCGCCGCTGCCCGACCTGCACTCCTTCGGCGAGCTGCGCGGGCGCAACGGCGCGATGCGCGAGATGTTCTCCACGCTCCAGCGCCTCGCGCGCACCGAGCTGTCGATCCTCATCGAGGGCCAGACCGGGACGGGCAAGGAGCTCGCCGCGCGCGCCGTCCACGACGCCAGCCTGTACGGCCAGGGGCCCTTCGCGGTGCTCGACTGCACGGCCATCCCCTCCACGCTCGCGGAGAGCGTGCTCTTCGGCCACGAGCGCGGCGCCTTCACCGGCGCGAGCGAGCGCCGCATCGGCATCTTCGAGGCGGCCGAGGGGGGCACGGTCTTCCTCGACGAGGTGGGCGAGCTCCCGCTCGAGCTGCAGCCCAAGCTCCTTCGCGTGCTCGAGCGCCGCGAGGTGGTGCGCGTGGGAAGCACCACCCCGAAGCCGGTGCAGGTGCGGGTGATCTCCGCGACCTGGCGCGACCTGCGCCAGATGATCAACCACGGTCGCTTCCGCGAAGACCTCTACTACCGGCTCGCGCAGGCGCGGGTGAACATCCCCCCGCTGAAGGAGCGCGCCGACGACATCCCGCTGCTCGTCTACCACTTCCTCCAGCGGCTGCCGTCCAACACCCAGGGCGCCCGCGCCATCTCGCCGGAGGCGCTCCAGGAGCTCATGCGCCGCGAGTACGCGGGCAACATCCGCGAGCTGAAGAGCGCCGTCGAGCGCGCGGCGATGATGGCCGAGGGGGCGGTCATCACCCCGGCCGACCTGGCCTTCGAGCGCATCTTGTCGGGCGAGCGCACCAAGGCGCAGGGCACCCTGAGCGCCCCGTCGGCGACGGCGACGTCGGGCTCCGATCCGCACCAGCCGCTCACGCCCTTCAAGGACGCCAAGCGCACGCTCATCGACGAGTTCGAGAAGGACTACCTCCAGCGCCTGCTGCACCGCACGGGAGACAACCTCTCGCGCGCTGCGGCGCTGGCGGGCATCGAGCGCCACTACCTCCGCGACCTCTTCCGCAAGCACGGGCTGCGCTCCGACGACTGACCGCCCGCTCCCCCCCTCTCACCTCGCCGTCCTCTTCCTCGCTGCCATGAACACCAAACGACTCCTCGCCGTGGTGCTCGCCGTCGCGCTGCTCTACGGCGCCATCGCGCTGCTGGGCGACGTGCGCGCGCTCCGGGCGACGCTCTCCGGCTACGCCTGGTGGACCTTCGCGGCCTCCCTCGCCCTCTCCCTCGGCAACTACGGGCTCCGCTTCTTCAAGTGGGACTTCTACCTGCGCCGGCTGGGCATCCGCGACGTCCCGTGGGGGGAGAGCTTCTGCATCTACGTGGCGGGCTTCGCGATGTCCGTCACGCCCGCCAAGGCCGGCGAGGTCTTCAAGAGCGCGCTGCTCGCGAGCGCCCGCGGCTACCCCATCGCCCGCACCGCGCCCATCGTCGTGGCCGACCGCCTCACCGACCTCATCTCCCTCATCGCCATGGTCGCCCTCGGCGGCCTGCTCTTCCCCGGCGGCTGGATCGTCGCGCTCGCGGCCTCGTCGCTCGTCGTCGGCCTCATGCTCTTCGTGCTCGTGCGCCCGCTCGGCGACTGGGCCATCACCCAGACCGAGCGCTTCGCCCTCGGGCGCCGCCTCGCCCCGAAGGTGCGCGACGCCTACGACGCCCTGCGCCTGCTCGCCTCGCCGAAGGCCCTGCTGCTGCCCACCGCCATCTCCGTGGTCGCGTGGGCGCTCGAGGCCCTCGGCCTCTGGGTGATCCTCATCGGGCTGGGCACCCCCGCACCGCTGTCGCTCGCGTCCTTCGTGTACGCCACGTCCACCCTCGCGGGCGCGGTGGCGATGCTCCCGGGCGGCGTCGGCGGCGCGGAGATCACCATGATCTCCCTGCTCATCGGGCTCTCCCACGGGAGCATCCCCGCCGCCGCCGCCAAGGCCGGGACGCTGCTCTGCCGCCTTGCGACGCTCTGGTTCGCCGTGGTGCTCGGCGCGCTCGCGCTCGCGTGGTTTCGCCGCCACTACGACCGCCACCGCGACGAGGCCGCGGGGCCTCCCTACGCCGACGGCCCGTCGCCCTCGTCGTCGTCGTCGAGCGCGGGCAGCGCGGTGTCGACCTCGTCGTAGGGGTCGCGCGTCGGGCCGTCCTCGCCCCCGTCGGGCGCGTCGGGCGTCGGCTCGTCGACCTCGGCCACGTCGTCGCCCCCGCGCTCGTCGTCGCCCACCCAGTGCCCGCGGTCGTCTTCGGGCATCGCGTCCATCGGGTCGTCGGGGGAGCCCTCGTCGTCCTCGCCCGCGTCGCCGTCGAAGGTCCCCATCGTGAGCGCGTGAGGGTCGACGGCCCCGGCGTCTTCGTCGCCCTCGATGGGCTCGTCCCAGGCCCCGGGGCGCAGCTCGTCGGGCACCTCGACCACGCCCTCGTCGGTGTCGAGCGGCGCGAGCGCCGGGAGCTGGTCGTCGTCGTCGGGCGCGTGCTTCACGGCGGAGGTCATGGCGAGCGATCAACCACGCGGCGCGGGGACGGGCAACCCGAGCCGCTCGAGCACCAGCTTCATGTCCGTCCACACCTCGGCGCGCGCGGTGCTCTTCGGGTCGTCGCGCACCCGCAGCACGTACGATGGGTGCCACGTGGGCATCACCGGCACCCCCTTCCACGAGTGCCAGCGCCCGCGCATCGAGCCCATCGACCCCTTGCTGTCGAGAAGGAAGCCCGTCGCCGTCTTGCCGAGCGCCACGATGACCTCGGGCTTCACCACCTCCAGCTGCCGCAGCAGGAAGGGCGTGCAGGCCGACATCTCCTCGTGGTCGGGCACGCGGTTGTTGGGCGGCCGGCACTTCACGATGTTGGCGATGTACACCTGCTCCTCGGTGAGCCGCATCGCCGCGATGATGCGGTCGAGCAGCTGACCCGCGAGGCCGACGAAGGGCAGCCCCGTGCGGTCCTCGTCCGCCCCCGGCCCCTCGCCGATGAAGCACAGCCGCGCGTCGGGGTTGCCCCGCGCGAAGACCGTCTGCGTGCGCGTCGGCGCCAGCTTGCACGCGCGGCACCCCCGCACCTCGTCCTGTATCACCCGCAGCGCGCCCACCCGGTCGAGCACCGCCCCCGCGGTCACCGCCACCTCCGCGATGGCCGCCACGGCGCCCGGAGGCGCCGCCGCGACGAGTACCGGTGCAGGTAAGACGGAGATCACCGCCGGGGCGGGAGGCGCCACCGGGGACGCCACCGGGGACGCCATCGGGGGCGCCACCGGCGTTGGCGCCGCGACGACCGTGGCCGCGGCGGGGGGCGGGGCCACGGCGGGGGGTGGGGCCGCGGCGGGGAGGGCGCCCTGCGAGGGGAGCTCGAGCAGGCCCGCGTCGCGCTGCCACGCGAGCTGCCCGCCGAGGTCACGGATCAATTGCAGCAGCTCATCCCGGGGCGACGGATCCATCGCACCGGGTCGTAGCACCGCACCCGGGTGGGCCTCCACTCTTCGGGCGCCGCCGCCATCGCTCGCCCGTTGCTGGCGGCGCGCCCCGCTTTCGCGCACCCTGCGCGACCCCAGTGGGACCCGCCGTGTTGCTCCATCGCCGACAGCTCCTCGCGGCCCTCGCCCTGGGCGCCAGCGCGTGCCGCCGCGCGACCTCCCCCGCGGCCGTCGTCGCCCGCGCGCGCGACGTGCGCCTGCCGTCGGTCACGCTCCACACCGTCGAGCTCCCGGGGCCCCGGCGCACCCCGCGCTGGGTGCTGCACGGCGGGCCCGGGCTCGACCACACCTACCTCCGCCCGTGGCTCGACCCGCTCGCGGCCGCGGCGCCCCTTGTCTACGTCGACCTGCGCGGCCACGGGCGCTCCAGCTCTCCGCCCGAGGCCGAGGGCTACACGCTCGCCGACACCGCGGCCGACCTCGTGGCCCTCGCGCGGGCGCGCGGTGAGTCCTCCGTCGACATCATCGCGCACGACTTCGGCGCGGCCATCGCGCTCACCCTGGCCGCGCGGCACCCGGAGGTCATCCGCCGCCTCGTGCTGGTGGCCCCGCTGCGCGACGGCGAGCAGGTGCGCGCGGTGGCGAGGCGCTCGCGCGAGGCCCTCGGCGAGGCGGGGTGGGCCGCGATCCAGGCGCTCTCCACGCCGCAGGGGACGCTGCGCGACCCGCGCTCGCTGCCGCGGCTCTTCCGCGGGCTCGGTCGCATGTGGTGGCACCGGCCGCCGAGCGACGCCACCGTCGAGGCGATGGCGCGGGGCATGCGATACCGCGCCGAGGCCGACGCCAACTTCCTCGCCGCGGCGCAGCGCTTCGACGCGCGCACGCTCGCCCCGGAGGTGCGCGCGCCCACGCTCGTGCTCTCCGGCGACGACGACCTCACCTTCCGCCCCGAGGAGAGCCGCGCGCTCGCCGAGCTGCTCCCGCACGGGCGCTACCACGAACTCGCCGCCGCGGGACACCTTCCCTTCATCGAGCAGTCGGCGGCGTTCGTTCGCGCGGTGAATGACCACCTCGCGACGTGAGCGCGGGCGCGCGCTGCGTGTTGTGTTGACGCGCCGAAAGCACTCGGGATAGCTTTCGCCGATCAATCGGGAGGAAGCGTTCTCCCGCGGAAAACCAAGGGAGCGCGACGTGCCAGGCCATCCCGTGCGCATGGAATTGAGCGGCGAGACCAACGTCGGCATGAAGCGCACCCACAACGAGGACAATTTCTCGATCATGTCCGAGGAGAACCTCGTGATCGTCGCCGACGGGATGGGCGGTCACGCCTCCGGCGAGGTCGCCTCCAAGATGGCCATCGACGCGATGCGGGAGTTCTTCGAGGCCACGGCGAAGGACCCAGACGCCACCTGGCCCTACAAGATGGACAAGCAGCGGAGCTACGAGGAAAACCGGCTCATCACCGCGGTGAAGCTGGCCAACCTGCGCATCTTCGAGGCGGCGCAGCGCGAGCCGCGCTACCGGGGCATGGGCACGACGCTGGTCGTCTGCCTCGCGGTGCGCGAGGGCATCATCATCGGGCACGTCGGCGACTCGCGGGTGTACCGCATCCGCAACGGCGCCATCGAGCAGCTCACCGAAGACCACTCGCTGCTCAACGACTACCTGAAGATGCGCAAGCTGACCGAGGAGGAGATCGCCAACTTCCCCCACAAGAACGTCATCGTCCGGGCGCTCGGGATGAAGGACTCGGTCAAGGTCGACTCCAAGCTCGACCACCCCACGGCGGGGGACATCTACCTGCTCTGCTCCGACGGTCTCTCGGGCCCGGTGCCCGACCCCGAGCTCCTCCGCCTCGTCGAGGAGAACAAGGGCGACCTCAAGGCCGCCGCCTCGCGCCTCATCGCCCGCGCCAACGAGAACGGCGGCCCCGACAACATCACCGCCTGCCTCATCCGCTGGGTCGGCCCCGCCAACTGAGCGCCCCGGCGCCCTCCCCGCGGCGCCGCTTCCTCCCGCCCATCGCCCCGATCCCGGCCGCGGCATCCTATGCCCTGATCGCCCGCTCGGGCGAGCACTTCTGCACCATCCACGCGGCACCCCGCGCCGGCGCTGACCGGCCACAGCCGCTGGAACTCCAGCACATCGCGCCCCGGCGACGGCCGACGACCCCCGAAAATGCCTGGTTTTCAAGCACAATTCCTCCAGCGACGAGGTGACATATCCTGACGAGGTGTTCAGTCCCACCGTAAAGGTTCGTGTGCCCTGGGCGTCCGGGCTGCTATGGTTTCCCCCGTGAGAAAGCAGCGACCCATGACGGCAGACGACTATCTTCGTCTGGCGCTTCACACCGGGTCACCCGACGCCGCCGCCGTCTACGCCGAGAAGGGGCTCCGCTACGCCTCCGACCGGGTCGACGCCGAGACGCGCGTGCTGCTCCTCCGCGAGATCTACCGTTCGCACCTCTATGCCCGCCGCGTGCGATCGGCCCACGCCGTCGCGCGCAAGATGGTCCGCCTTGGTGTTGCGCAGGAGATCGCCCACGTCGACCTCGGCCGTGCCTGCCTCACCCTCGGATGGTGGATGCGCGCCGCGCAGGCCTACCGCATCGCCGCCCGCAACGCCCCCGCCTCCCGCCGCGCGATGCACTGGTTCTCCGTGGGCATCGCGCTGCACCACGCCGAGCAGACCGAGGAGGCCCTGAGCGCGCTCGACCGCGCGGTGCGCTGGTCGCTCACCACCCGCGCGTTGCATCGGGCCTACGCCGCCCTCGTGCGCCTCGACGCGGGCGAGCGCCCCTCGGACGTCGAAGACCTCGACGAGCGCATCGAGGAGCTGGAGTCCGCCCGCTGCGGCGAGGGCTTCGGGCGCCTCGTGCTGGGCCTGCTCCTCGCCGCGACCGGCGACCGGCGGCGCGCCCGGCGCCACCTGGTGATCTTCATCCGCCGCAACCAGCACGACCCGATGCGGGCCGTCACCCTCGCCCACGAGCTCCGGCGCGCCCGGCTCTGCCTGCGGTCGCTGCGCAAGACCACCCAGAGCCCGTCGTCCCCGCCGACGAGCCCGCCCTCCGCCGGATGATCGCGGCCGACCTGCCGGCGTGGTTCTTCCGGGTGTTCGCCTTCCTGTGGGGCGCCGTCTGGGGGAGCTTCGCCACCGTCGTCGTGCACCGCTGGCCGCGGCACTCCCTGGTGCGCCCTGGCTCCCACTGCCCGCACTGCCAGAAGCCGGTGCGGCCCTACGACAACGTGCCCATCCTCGCGTGGCTCTGGCTGCGCGGCCGCTGCCGCGACTGCAAGGCCCCCATCTCGCCGCGCTACGCCCTCATCGAGGCGATGTACGCCGTGTGCGCGCTCGCCCTCGTCGAGCTCCTGCTGCGCGCCCAGGTCGACCTCGCGCTCCCGGTCTTCCTCGCGCTCTTCTTCGTGCGCTTCGCCTTCGCGTGGGGGCTGCTCACGGCGTCGTTCATCGACCTCAAGAAGCTCCTGCTGCCCGACTTCATCACCCTGGGCGGCACGGTGCTTGGCGTCGTCGCCAACGTCCTGCTCCCGGGCATCGGGTGGCGCGCGTCGCTGCTCGGCGTCGCCCTCGGCGCGGGCATCCCCTACGCGTTCTACTTCGTCTGGGATCGCTTCCTGAAGCGCGACGGGATGGGCCTCGGGGACGTGAAGCTCATGGCGATGGTGGGCGCCCTGCTCGGGCCCCAGGCCGTCGTCTTCGCCCTCTTCGCCGGCTCGATGCAGGGCATCGCCGCGAGCCTGCTCGCCCGCGCCACCGGCTGGAAGCTCGCGCCAGACATCGACCCCGATGACCTCGAGGACGACGACGCGGGATCGTGGTGGGAGTCCGCGATGGCCTTCACCGCCCGGGTCACCGGGTGGAAGCGCGCGCCGCGCGCCGTCGAGGAGCTCGAAGACGAGCCCGACGAGCCCGAGGCGGCGGCCGACGGCCCGGAGCCGCTGATGCGGATGATGATCCCCTTCGGGCCCTTCCTCGCGCTCGGCGCCATCGAGTACATGCTCGGTGGCGAGCGGCTGATGCAGTCCTACCTCTCCCTCCTGCGAGGGCAGTAGGCAGGCGTCAGCGGGTGATGCGCTCGAGCCCGCGCAGGTAGGGCCGCAGCGCGGTCGGAACCACCACGCTGCCGTCCTCCTGCTGGTACTGCTCCAGGATCGCCACCAGCGTGCGCCCCACCGCGAGGGCCGAGCCGTTGAGCGTGTGCAGCAGCCGGGGCTTCACCTTCGCGGAGCCGTCCGCCACGGGGCGGTACTTGAGGTCGGCCCGGCGGGCCTGGAAGTCGCCGAAGTTCGAGCACGACGAGATCTCGCGGTAGGCGTTCTGGCCCGGCAGCCAGACCTCGATGTCGTAGGTCTTGCGGGAGTTCACGCTCATGTCGCCCGCGCAGAGCAGCACCACGCGGTAGTGCAGCCCGAGGCGCTGGAGGATGGACTCCGCCGCCGCCGTCAGCCGCTCGTGCGCGGCCTCGCTCTCCTCCGGGCGCTCGAGGTGGACGACCTCCACCTTGTCGAACTGGTGCTGCCGGATGAGCCCGCGGGTGTCGCGCCCCGCGGAGCCCGCCTCGCTGCGGAAGCACGGCGTGAAGGCCACGTACCGTCGCGGGAGCGTCGCGTCGTCGAGGATCTCCCCGGCGTGCAGGTTGGTCACCGGCACCTCCGCGGTCGGGATGAGGTAGAGGTCGTAGGAGCGCTCTCCCTCGCCCCCGATCTTGAACAGGTCGGCCTCGAACTTCGGGAGGTTGCCCGTCCCGCGCAGCGCGTCGGCCTTCACCATGAAGGGCGGATACACCTCGGTGTAACCGTGGTCGTGCACGTGGGTGTCGAGCATGAACTGCACGAGCGCCCGCTCCATCGCCGCCCCGAGGCCCCAGAGCACGCTGAAGCGCGGGCCGGAGAGCTTCGACGCGCGCTCGAAATCCAGGATGCCCAGGGCCTCGCCCAGGTCGTGGTGCTCGCGCGGCGGGAAGGACATCACCGGCGCCTCGCCCCAGGTGCGCACCACCACGTTGTGCTCCGCGGAGTCGCCCTCCGGCACCGAGGGGTCGACCATGTTGGGCATCCGGAGCAGCAGCTCCTCGAGCTCGGCCTCCGCGGCCTTCTGCGCGCGCTCGAAGCCCGCGGCCTCCTCGCCGAGGGCCCGCGACGCAGCCCGGGCCGCCGCCTGCTCGTCGGAGCCCTTCGCGAGCTTCGCGATCGCCGCGCTCGCCTCGTTGACCGCGCGCTTCTTCGCTTCGCCCGCGAGGATGGCCTCGCGGCGCGCCCGCGCGAGGTCGGTGACACGGTCGAAGCCCGCCGGCAGCGGGCCGCGGCGGCTGAGGGAAGCGCGCACCTCGTCGAGGTGCTCCACCACAAATCGAAGGTCCAGCATCGGTGCCCTCCCTTATAGGGGCTTTGGTCTAGAACGACTCGCAGATCGGGCCGCAGGTCTCGGCGCACAGTTTGCACGCGCACTCTGCCACCGCGCCGAAGAGCGGGTTGGAGAGACATGCCTCGTTCGGCGTGAGCACGCACTGCAGGCACGACGGCTCGGACGAGCACGCGCCCGACTGCTCGGGACACCGGGTGAACGCGCACTCCTGGCACGCGGGGGAGACCATGCCCGCGTCGCGCGGCGGCGGCGTGGAGGAGCACTGATTGGAGGTCCACGCCCACGGGGCATCGCCGCAGGAGCCGCCGATGGGGCCCGAGGACCCTCCGCGCCAGCAACGCCCGCCGCACCAGCCGCACGACGACCGGCCGGTGCAGGTCGCGCAGTTTGTCGCGCTGGAGCACTCGTCGACGGGCGTACCGATGTCCCCCGGCGGGGCGCCCGCGTCGGAGGGCACGAGCACGCACGACGCATAGGCGTTGTACTGCGTCATGCACGTCGGGAAGGGGAACACCGTCGACACCGCGCAGCTCGGCCTCGCCGTGCGGACACAGCCGTAGAGCGCGTTGGCGCTCGCCACGCAGGCCGGGGGCGTCGACGCGATCGAGTTGTTGCACGCAGACAGGCAGGAGTTGACGCCTTCGCCCGCGCAGCCGGGCTCGGCGGCGAGCGGCGCGCAGAGCTGCGCGCAGGTGAACGACAGCGTCCCAGGGGTGGTGGCGCCGGTGTCCCCGGTGGGGGTGGTGCCCGCGTCGCTGGTCGGGTCGGTGATGCCGCTGCCCCCGCGCGCGCTGCACGCCGCGAGCGCGACCGCCAGGACGAGCAGGCTGCCGCAGACGTGCGGACGAAGCCGTGGGAGGTTGGGTTGCATCGGGTGGTGCTCCGGGTCGGCGCTGCGAGGGTGGGGCGTAACCCGAGTGGCGGGTGTGTCGCAAGGGCAGCGGGCGCGGGCGGGGCGCGAGCCTGCGTTGACTTCCCCGCGCACGTTGGAGAGCATCGACCGTCTGTGGGAAGACCCGATCCGCGCGGCCTGCTGGTGAACGGCAGCCCGGTGACCGCCCCCGAGATGATGCGATGACCCGCGGCGAGCAAGAGGACCTTCTCGAGCGGGTCGCTGCGGGAGACCGCGCCGCCCTCGTGAGGCTCTACGACGGCGTGGGCGGCACCTTGATGGCGGTCGCGCTGCGGGTGACCGGCACGCGCCCCGATGCCGAGGAGGTCGTCCAGGACACGTTCATGCGCGCGTGGCGCGAGGCGGGATCCTTCGACCGCGCCCGCGGGTCGGCCCTCGCGTGGCTGGTCACCCTGACCCGCAACCGCGCCATCGACGTGGTGCGCGCCCGCCGTCGCCGCGCCCTCTACGAAGACGGCGCGGCCGACGCCACGCCCCCGGAGGCCGCGCCCGGCCCCGAGGCTGCCCACGCCGACGCCGAGCGCGCCGCCGCGGTGCAGGTGGCCCTCGGTACGCTGCGCCCCGAGCAGCGCGCCGTGCTCGAGCTCGCGTACTTCAGCGGGCTGTCCCACTCGGAGATCGCGGCGCGGCTCGCGCAGCCCCTCGGCACGGTGAAGACACGCATCCTCCAGGCGGTGCGCCACCTGCGGGAGCACCTCGGGGCGCACGCGCCCACCCGCCGCGACGGGTGATCAGTACCCGCCCGATCCGGTGCCGCCGCTGACGATGGCCACGGAGCTGCTCGCGCCCACGCGGGTCGCGCCGACGGCGATCATCCGGTCGGCGTCCGCGGCCGTGCGCACGCCGCCGCTGGCCTTCACCCCGAGCTCGGGGCCCACGACGCCGCGCATCAGCGCGATGTCGTCCGCCGTGGCGCCGCCGCCGCCGAAGCCCGTCGAGGTCTTCACGAAGCTCGCGCCCGCGGCCTTGGAGAGCGCGCAGGCGATGACCTTCTCGTCGCGGCTGAGCATCGAGGTCTCCAGGATGACCTTCACCACGCGGCCCGGCGCCGCGCCGACGACGCGCGCGATGTCGTCGAGCACCAGCGCGTAGTCGCCCGACTTCAGCGCCCCGACGTTGATGACCATGTCGATCTCGTCGGCGCCCGCGCGGATGGCCTCGCTCGTCTCGAAGGCCTTCGCGTTGGGGGTCATCGCGCCGAGGGGGAAGCCCACCACCGCGCACACGCACACCGTCGAGCCGGTGAGCTGCTGGCGGCAGAACGGCACGTTGACGCTGTTGACGCAGACCGAGAAGAAGCGCCAGGTCATCGCCTCGGAGCAGAGCTTCCGCAGGTCGTCGCGGGTGGCGTCGGGCTTGAGCAGCGTGTGATCGATGACCCGCGCGAGGTCGGGCCTCGGCTGCATCGCGGGGCCCGCCTGGCCGGCCACCGGCGCGACCGCGCCCGGCCCCTGCCCGCCTCCCCCCACCCGCGGCGTCACCGTCGGACGCGGAGCGTCCCGGGCGGGCGTCGCCATCTCCTGCTGAACCCTTGCCACCACCGCGTCGACCAGCCGGTCAATATCCCTCGCCATGCCGCCGGCGACCCTAGCACGAAGCCGCGCGGCGGATGCAGCGCCCTTCGACGCGGCGTCGGACGGACCACCTGCAAGAACCCCAGCGGCGTTACGATCGGAGGAGGTCCCGCCCCATGTCACGCCGCCTGCCATGCAACCGCCTCGCTCCCGCCCCGGGTCTCCTGCTCGCCCTGCTCGCGGGTTGCAGCGGCGACGCGCTGCTCGTCGACGCCGGCCTCGACGCCGCGATCGTCAACGACCTCGGGCGCGCTGACGTCGCCTCCAACGACCCGCCGCGCGCCGACGCGCCGACGCCGCCGACGCCCGACCGCCGGAGGTTTCCCCTCGGCGCGACCTTCTACCTCCCGACCGGCGGCGGCTGGACCCTGGCGCAGGCGCCCGCGGGCAACCTCAACGCGCCCTTCCGCGACCCGGGCTCGTCGCGCGACGCCTTCGTGCCGCACCTCGTGGGCGACTACCGCTTCAGCGCCCCGACGGGCGCCGCGGTCGCGCTCACCGTCGTCGAGCCCTCGTCGATCGCCTTCCACAACCACGACTACTTCCCGACCAGCGCCGTCGCCGTGGCCGGGAGCGCGGTCTTCGTCGCGAGCGTGCTGCGCCCGGAGCTCGTCGCCGTCGACCCGGCCAGCCTCGCGCCCGTCTTCACGGTCCCGGTCGGCGGGTGGCCCGTCGCGGTCGCCGCCGTCGCCGCCCGCGGCGCGCTGCTCGTGGCCTGCCGCGGCGAGGACACCCTCACCCTCGTCGACCTCGCGACCCGCCGCCCGGTGCGCTCGGTGTGGATCGGCGACGAGGTCAGCAACGTCGCCGTCACCCCCGACGGCGCCACCGCCATCGCCCTGCTCCCCCACGACCGACAGGTGGTGCTGATCGACACCGCCGACTGGTCGGAGCTCGCGCGCATCGGCGTCGGCAGCGACCCCCACCACCTCGCCGTGCGCGCCGACGGGCGGAGCGTGTTCGTCGCCGGGCGCCGCACCGGGCTCGGGGCCGACGCCGAGGCGAACGACCCGGCCGGGCCTGACCTCTCCGAGATCGACCTCACGAGCCGCGCCGTCACCCGCACGCTGCACCGCCTGGGCACCACCCTCGGCGGCATCGCCCTCAGCCCCGACGGCCGCACCCTCTACGTGACGGCCCTGCAGAACGACCCCACGGCCTCGCTCACCGCCGAGCTCGCGCCGCACTTCCAGCACACCGTCGCCCGCTGCGACGTCACGCCCGGGGCGCCCCTGCGGGTGCTCTCCTCCGTCGACCTCACCCGCTCGCGGCTCGGCCTCCCCCCGCCAGGCGCCGACGCGGGCGCGGTCGACGCGGGCCCTCTCCCGGACGCGGCGATCGGCGACGCCGGCCCCGCGCCCGACGGCCTCGACGACCGCCGCGCCGTGGGCCTGCACTGGATCGGCCTGGGCGACCGCGCGCTCTGGGTGGTGTCCGAGGCGAACGACCTCCTGCTCCGCCTCGACCCCGACACCCTCGTCGAGCAGCAGCGCTTCGACGTGCCCGGCCGTCCGCGGGCCGGCGCCGTCGTGCCGGGTGGCGCCGTGATGGTCTTCGGGCACCAGTCGCAGCAGCTGACCGCCGTGGGCGCGCTCGCCGGGGCCCGCTCCGCCCGCACCTCGATGCCGCTCGGGCGTGACCCGCGGCCCGGCCCGGTCGCGCGCGGCCAGCGGTACTTTACCGGAGCAGGTATGCGCGCGGAGCTCGGCGGCGACCGGGTGCTCGCGGGCGACGTGTGGTCGTGCAGCGCGTGCCACGCCGACGGGCTCACCGACGGCGTCGCGTGGCAGGTCGGCCCGGTGGCATCGTACCGCGCCCTCACCCCGGCCCTCACGCTCCTCGAGGGCACCTGGCCGCTCGGCTGGCAGGGCAGCACCAGCGACCTCGCGAGCGCGGCGTTCACGCTGCACGCGAAGATCGGCGTGCTCCGCCCGACGCAGGATCAGGTCGACGGCCTCGCGGCCTACCTCGCCTCGATCGCGCCGCCTCCCGCGGCGAACACCCTCACCGGGCGCGACGGCGAGCCCTCCCCCGAGGCCACGCGGGGCGCGGCGCACTTCGCGGCCCACTGCGCGAGCTGCCACCCGTCGCCGCTCTTCACCAGCCGCGAGCGGGTCGAGCGCGGCGTCGGCGACGGGCCAGCGGCCGACGTCGCGAGCCTCCTCGGCACCGCCCGCCACGGCGCGTGGCTGCGCTCCGGCGCGCGGCGCTCCCTCGCCAGCGCGGTCGATGCGTTGGTCGACTGGACCCGCGCCCCCCTCGACGCGACGCAGCGCCGGGAGCTCACCCGCTACGTCGCCGAGCTCACCGGCGGGGGCTTCTTCGTGGTGACCGCGCAGCCGCGCCGGGGCGAGCTCCTCCCGACCACCGCCCCGATCACGCTCGTGTTCTCTCACCCCCTCCTCGACCGCGCGGAGAACCTCGCGCGCGTCCAGGTGAGCGACCCCTCCGGGCGCGCCCTCAATGTCCGGCTCACGGTGGAGGGTCGGCGCCTCGCGGTCACGCCCACGATGCCGCTCCTCTTCGGTGGCGACTACCGCGTGGTGGTGGGCGCCGGGCTGGAGTCGGAGCTGGAGGTCCGCACCGCGGCCGCGCAGGAGTTCTCCTTCCGCACGGTGACCCAGCCCGCGCAGCGCCTCTCCGGCGCATACACCCTCACGTATGCCGCGGCCGACCCGGCCGGCGGACCCGCGGAGAGCGCCACCCTCGCCCTCACGCTCAGCTCCGACGGCGGCGGGCTGGTGAGCGTCGTCGCCGCCTACCCAAGCGCCCCGCTGAGCTGGCACGGCACGGGCACGGTGTCGGGCCGACGGCTCCACCTCCCCGCGATGCCGTTGCCGCTCGGCGGCGGCTTCGCGGACGCGACCTCGGGCTTCGACGCCGACCTCGGCGACATCGACGGCGACGGCGTGGCCGACCTGGTGCTGTTCGGCACGGGCGACGGCGGCGTCCGCGGGTACACCCTCGCGGGCAGCGGCTTCGAGGCCCGCGACCTCCCCTGGAACCTCTCCCGCGCGCCCGTCCGTCAGTAACTCCGTTCGCCGCGCCTCGCCGTGCTACCGCGCGCGGATGCGGCTCCTCCCCCGTCTCGCCCTCACCCTCACGCTCCCTCTCAGCCCGGCGCTCGCCGCCGCGCAGACCTTCTGCTTCGCCCCGAGCGGTGACGGCGCGCCGACGACCCACGTGACCGCCGCGCTCACCGACCGCTTCCGCTCCCGCGCCGAGTGCCGCTACGGCGTACGCACGGTCGCCGGCACGGTGCTCCACGACGCCGCCGCGCTGCCCGACGCCGAGCGCGACCTGCCGATGTTCCTGCGCGACGCGGGCCTCCCTGCCTCGCGCACCGAGCTCGCGGCCGACCTCGAGGTCTTCGCGCTGCCGCCCCCCACCGGACGCGAGGCGCCCCCCGCGCAGACCCTCGCGCTCCGCCCCTGCCTCGCGCACCTCGGCGAGGGCACCACGGCCGTGGCCTTCGAGCGCACGCCCGCGGGCGACCTGCGCGTCACCGGACCGCGCCTCACCACCTGCCCTGTCGAGGGCGTCGACGTGCTCGTGGTCGACGGCGCCGACGCCCCGACGCTGCTCGGCGCCACCGCCGGCGCCCACCTCGTGGGTCTCGGCGCGGGGCAGTCCGTCGACGTGCCGCGCGCCGTCGCCGCGGCGGGCATCTACCTCCGCCGCCGCGGCGGCGACCTCGCGCTGCGCGTCGACAGCATGCGCTTCAGCGACCCGCAGACCCCCCTCCAGCGCCTCTTCGCCGACGGCGCCGGCGCCTGGTTCGACACCGACTGGCGCCGCGGCGAGCTGCGCCTCGCGCCCCGCGCCGACACCTTCGCCCGCGACCCGATGCGCTGGAGCGAGCTGGTCACCGCCGCCGCCGCGAGCGCGCTCCTCGTCACCGCGCCGCCCGACCGCGACGGCTCGGCCGCGACCTTCGCCGCCCGCGTCGACGCCGACGGCGGCGCCCTCACGGTGCCCGACGAGGCCGTGCGCGCGGTGATGCGCCGCCGCTACGGCGCCCCGGGCGGCGCGATGGCCCCGGACCGCCACGACTGGTCCGCCGTGCTCGGCGCGCTTCGGCTCTGCCACGCGACCCGGTACACCCCGGCGCCCACCCGCAACGCCCGCGCGACGCCCGCCGAGCTCGGCGCGCTGCGCTGCGTGGCCCTCGCCCAGGTCGCGCCGCTTACCGTGACGGGTATTCCCGACGCCTTCACCCTGGAGCGCCACCTCGACGTGTTCACCCGCGGGGGCGGGCGCGTCGGCGTGACCCAGGCCAGCGCCGCCGAGGCCGAGCGGGTGCCCCTCGACGCCGACGCCCCGGCCCTGCTCGCCACGGTGGGCGACCGGGTGCTCGCGCCCGACGCGCTCCCGCCCGGCTCGCGGATGGTGCTGTGCCCCACCTCGCCCGACCAGGGTCCGCGCGACGGCGTCGCCCTCGACGCCCGCGGGGCCTTCGCCTTCGACGACCGCGCCGCGGGCCTCTGGCAGGTCGTCATGCGCCCCGCCGACGACCTCCGCTGCGCTCCGCAAGACCTCAGCCTCGCCCGCATCGCCGTGCTCCGCCCGCGCGACGCGTGGCTCCCGGTCGGGCTCCTCGACCGCGGCGCCATGTCCCTCGCCGACCCGTGGGGCTCGGTCCCCGGCGCGGGCGACGACACCTTCGCCTTCACCGCGCGCGACGGCGTGCCCGAGTGGCGCCTCGCCGCGACGCCCGACGTCACCGCCGCCATCAACGCCTTCAGCGCCTTCAGCACCGACGCCGAGCACGCCGCCGACGACAGCCCGCGCCTCAACCGCGCAATCCCCACCCGCCTTCGCGTCGAGCCCGAGCTCCACGCCCCCGGCCGCAGCGCCCTCGTGGTGCTCCTCGCCGACGGCGACGCCTGCCCCCGCTCGCCCGACGACCTCATCCGCAACCTCCGCGCGCTGCCCGCCGAGGGGAGCTTCCACGCCTTCCTCGCCACCGAGCGCCCCGCCGGCGCCCCTGGCAACCGCTTCACCTGCCTCGCCCGCGCGCGGCTGCGCTCCACCCCGGCGCTGATCCAGCGCAGCGCCGACGCCGGGCCCTTCTACTTCCGCTGGGGCCTGCCCGGCAGCGTCGAGCTCCGCGCCCAGTACGAGCTCAACTCCGACTGCAACCGCGGCGATTGCGTCTCCGTCGGCGTCGCCGCTCCGCTCATCTACGCCCGCGTCTCGCCCCGCGCCCGCTTCCTCTCGTGGCTCACCCTCGACGTGTCCATCCCCGTGATGGTGCTCGCCTCGCCGGGCAACGGCCGCGCCCTGCACACCGGCACCGGCCTCGACCTCACCCTCTCCGGCGGGCCCTTCGCCTTACCCAGGATGGTAAGCTTCGGGGTGCTCATCCAGCCCACGGCGCTGGGCGTCGCGCCGGTCTCGTCCGACAGCGCGGTCAACATCGCGCTGCACCTCGGGGTCAACCTCAACTCCTTCTTCGAATACCTCCGGGGGCTCTGACCGATGCGCCGCCCCGCCGCCCTCGCCGCCTCCCTCCTCCTCGGCTGCGCGCCGCCTGCGTTCTCCCGCGCGCCCGATCCGCCCGCCTATCCCCCGCGCAGCGCAGCGCGGGCGTCCGTCGACCCCGCCGCCGACCGCGGGCGCATCGACCAGGGCCAGCGCGCGCTCCACCAGCGCGTGCCCGCCGCGGTCGCGATGCTCCGCGACTCCATCGAGCGCATCGTGTCGCAGCTTGGCGAGCGATGCGTGCCCCGCAACCCCGACGGCGACGGGCTGCACTGGCAGGTCTCCTGCGCCACCGAGACCCTCTTCGGCCTCGGTGCCTTCGAGCCGCGCACCGACGCCGTGCTCGAGCGCTGGCGCCTCGTGGGACAGACGCTCTCGCAGCTCCAGCTGAGCGCCAGCACCGACGCTCGCTCGCTGCGCGTGGCCATCTCGGGCTTCGCCGACCACGTGCAGTTCGCGAGCGACCACCCCTGCCCCGAGCTCGCCACCTTCTGGAACGCCACCCTCCCCCCGGCCACCGACCACGCCGGGCGCAACGCCGCGCTCAGCTTCTGCCGCGCCGCGCGCATGGCCCGGGAGATCGCCTGCGCCACGCTCCCGGCGGGACGTTGCACCCCCGCCGCCCTCGCGGCGCGCCCCGCCCTGGCCTTCGCGGTCTTCGGCGGCAGCACCTCGGCGCTCGACCGCGCCCCGGAGCGCTTCACCACCCCCGTCGCCCTTACCGGATCGGGTATCACCCGCTGCGCCTGCCAGCGCTTCGCCGCGGACGCCTACGGCCCGCCGGTCGCGCCCGGGGTGACCTTCGCCGCGTGCCCCGTCGAGCCCGAGCGCCTCTTCGAGTGCGAGGACGCCCGCCGGGTCGAGCTCGACGTGTGGCTCGACGTCGACCCGCGGCTGCCGAGCAACACCTGCCGCGCGCAGGCGAGCGACCCCAACGCGCTCGCCCTCGTCTGCTACCAGGACGCCTGGCAGGCCCTCTCGCACCAGAGCGCGCTCCCGCGGCCGCGCACCGCCGTGGTCACCGACGCCTGCGCCACGCCCAACCCCCTCGGGTGGATCGTGGGGCGCGCCCGCAGCGCCGACCGCCCCTGCGCGGCGGAGGTCAGCATCGCGCGCTAGCGGCCGCTGGTCGGCGAGTGAGATGTGGGGGGGATCGTAGGGGGAGCGGAGGCCCCGCGCGCCGGTGGACGACGCGCGGACCCGCTCAGTGGATGGCTTCGAAGAGACCGGCCGCGCCCATGCCGCCGCCGATGCACATCGTGACGATGCCGTAGCGGCCGCCGCGGCGGCGCAGCTCGTGGAGCAGCGTGGCCGTGAGCTTCGCCCCGGTGCACCCGAGCGGGTGACCCAGCGCGATGGCGCCGCCGTTCACGTTGAGCTTCTCGTCCGAGATGCCGAGCTCGCGCTTGCAGTACAGCGACTGCGACGCGAAGGCCTCGTTCATCTCGATGAGGTCGATCTGGTCGAGGGTGAGCCCGGTGCGCGCGAGCAGCTTGCGCACCGCGGGCACCGGGCCGATGCCCATGATGTCCGGCGCCACGCCCGCCACCTGGAAGCCGCGGAAGTACGCCAGGGGCTTGATCCCCAACGCATCGGCGCGGGCCTTCGACATCACCACCGTCGCGGCGGCGCCGTCGGAGAGCGGCGAGCTGTTGCCCGCCGTGATGCTCCCCTTCGCGGAGAACACCGGCTTGAGCGCGCCGAGCTTCTCCGCCGTGGTGTCGGCGCGCACGAACTCGTCGCGCGCGAAGGTCACGTCGTCGCGCACGTGCCCGGCGTAGCGCACGGCCTTCACCGGCGCGATCTCGTCGTTGAAGCGCCCCGCGGCCTGGGCGGCGGCGGCCTTGCGGTGGCTCTCCGCCGCAAAGGCGTCCTGGTCTTCGCGGGAGACGTTGTAGCGCGTGGCGACGTTCTCCGCGGTGATGCCCATCGGGGTGTACGCCGTGGGGAAGTTCGCCATGACCTCGGCGCTCACGGAGATCTTGTTGCCGGTCATCGGCACCATGGTCATGGACTCGACGCCGCCCGCGATGATGGTGTCGACGCTGCCGAACGCGACGCGCTCGGCGGCCTGCGCCACGGCCTGCAGGCCGCTGGAGCAGAAGCGGTTGATGGTCTGCGCGGACGACTCCACCGGGAGCCCTCCCAGCAGCCCGACCACCCGCGCGATGTTGAGCCCCTGCTCACCCTCCGGCATCGCGCACCCGAGCACCAGGTCGTCGATCTCCTTCGGGTCGAGCTGCGGAACCTTCGACAGCAGGTGACGAATCACCTGACCGGCCAGGTCGTCGGGGCGGGTCAATGCGAGCGCGCCCTTGTGCGCCCGTCCAACGGCGCTGCGCACGGCAGCGGCGATCACTACGTCGGCCATAGGGGTTCTCGTCTCCTTAGTTTCGCAGGGGCTTGTTGTTCATGAGGAAGTATTGCATCCGGGCCTGGGTCTTCTCCTCGCCGCAGAGCGAGAGGAAGGCCTCGACCTCGAGCTCGAGCACGCGCGCCTCGCTCACCGGAGCGGCCGCCCCGTCGACGCCGCCGCACAGGATGTTGGCCACGTGCAGCGCCACCTTGGCGTCGTGCTCCGAGGCCTGTCCGCCCTGCACCAGCGAGAGCACCATCATCTTCAGCGTGGCGATGCCGCTCTCGCCCGGGAGCTTGAACTCCCGCGGCGCCGGCGCGTGCCAGCCGCTGCGCGCGAGCCCGAGGGCGCGCTGCTTGGCGTCGTGCAGCAGCCGCGCGCGGTCGAGGGTCACCCCGTCGGAGTGGCGGAAGAACCCGAGCATCTTCGCCTCGTCGGCGCTGGTCGCCACCTTCGCGAGGGCGATGTTCTTGAACACCTGCGTGACGTAGGGGTACGCGTCCACCGCCACCCCTTCGGGGATGTCACCGAGGGCGCGCCAGAGCAGGTTCATGCAGCCGCCGCCGCCGGGCACGAGGCCCATGCCGACCTCGACCAGGCCCGAGTAGGTCTCCGCCGCGGCCTGCACCGCGCCCGCGCCGAGGCACATCTCCAGGCCGCCGCCGAGGGTCATCCCGCAGGCAGCAGCCACCACCGGCACCTTGGCGTACTTCATCCGCTGGTTGGCCGCCTGGAAGCGCGCGGCCAGCGCGCGGATGCTCTCGAAGTCGCCGCTGGAGGCGCCCATGGCCACCAGCATCAGGTTGGCGCCCACGGAGAAGTTCTCGCCCTCGTTGAAGAGCACCAGCGCCTCGAAGTCCCGCTCGGCGCGCGCGACGGCCTCCTCCTGGGCCTCGATGGTCGACGGGTCGACGCTGTTCATCTTGGACTTCAGCGTCAGCGACGCCACGCCGTCGCCCAGGTCGTAGATCACCCCGCCCTCGTTCTCCCACACCGCCGCGCCCTTGCGCGCGAGGCGGAAGGGCACCGCCTTCGGGTCGCTCTCGCGCGCCTCGTAGGCGCCCTTGAGCGGGTTGTAGACGGCGCCGTCCTCGCGGTACCAGCTCTTCACCCCGTTGGCGCGCATCGCCTTCACCGAGTCGGGCAGCGCCACGCCGTCGGCCAGCATCCGGTCGGTGGCCTTCTCGAAGCCGAGCGCGTCCCAGGTCTCGAAGGGGCCGAGCTCCCAGTTGTAGCCCCAGCGCATCCCGTCATCGATGGACCACACGTTGTCGCTGATCTCGCCCACGCGGCGCGCCGCGTACGACAGACCCCGCGCGAGCACCTTCCACGCGAAGCGCCCCGCCGGACCCTCGTCCGCGGCCAGCAGGCGCAGGCGCTCGCCCACGTCCTCGACGTCGCGCAGCGTCTTCACGAAGGAGCTCACCTCCTTGGTGGTCTTCTTCTCGCGGTACTCGCCCGTCGTCGGGTCGAGCGTCTGCACGCCCTCCGGGGTCTTCTTGTAGAACCCCCCCTTGGTCTTGTCGCCGAGCTGCTTCTTCTCGACCATCGTGCGGATGAACGCCGGGATCGCGAACACCTCGCGGTCCTCGTCGGTGGTCAGCGCCTTGTGGCAGTTGTCGGCCACGTGGGCGAAGGTATCGAGGCCCACCATGTCGGCCGTGCGGAAGGCCGCGCTCTTCGGCCGGCCCATCGGGGTGCCGACGATGGCGTCGACGTCCTCGGGGGTCAGGCCGTCGGCGAGCATCTGGTGGATCGCCGCCATCATGGCGTGCGCCCCGATGCGGTTGCCGATGAAGTTCGTGGTGTCCTTGGCGACCACGACCCCCTTGCCCAGCACGTCGGCCCCGAAGGCCTTCACCCGGGCGAAGGCCGCCGGGTCGGTCTCCGCGCCCGGCACCAGCTCCAGGAGCTTCATGTAGCGGGGCGGGTTGAAGAAGTGGATCACCATGAAGCGCTTGCGGAACGACTCGCCGCGCCCCTCGAGCATCGCCGCGATGCGCAGCCCCGAGGTGTTGGACGCCAGGAGCGTCTCCGGGCCCGCGAGCGCCTCGAGCTTCTCGAAGAGCTTGCGCTTGATGTCGATGTTCTCGACCACGGCCTCGATGATGAGGTCGACGTCCTTCACCCGCGGGAGGTCGTCGTCGAAGTTGCCCACGGAGACCAGCGTCGCGCGCGACGGGTGGAAGAACGACGCCGGGCGGGACTTCAGCGCCTTGTCGAAGCCGCCCTGCGAGAAGCGATTGCGCGCCGAGCGCTCACCCGCCTCGGCCGGCGTCAGGTTCGGCGGGACGATGTCCAGCAGCAGCACCTCCACGCCCGCGTTGGCGAGGTGCGCGGCGATGCCCGCGCCCATGACGCCGGCGCCCAGCACGGCGACCCTTCGGATGGGATGACTCATTCACGAAACTCCTTCGTCGCTGACCGACGTCCCCTCGCGCAGACCAACCGAGCGTTAGGGCCTTTCGGAGCGCGGGAGTGTGGTCCCGCGCGGCCCCCGGGACAAGCGATACCCCCACACGCCTCCGCAGAAGGCCAGAGCGTCGAAGCTGCAAGAGAAATTCCTTGACAGCCGAAATCGTCAGGAAGTCCCTTGACGCAATCGCCAGATGGTGGACGTGGCGATTACCTCAGTGCTATGGCACCGACGAGACCGTCGCGATCCGCGGTCTCGACGACTTCTTGTGATGGGGATCGGTGTGGAGAGTTCCATGGCGAAGGCAAAGGCAAGCAGCGCGAAGCGCGGAAAGCCAACGGTGAAGGCCCGTCCCGCTCCTGCGACGAAGGCCAAGCCCGCGAAGTCGGCGAAGCCGGCGCGGTCGGCGAAGCCCGCGAAGTCGGCGAAGCCGGCCCGCCCGACGAAGGCCGTGAAGGCCGCGAAGCCCGCCCGCTCGACGAAGCCCGTCAAGCCCGCGAGGCCCGCGAAGGCCGCGCCCGCGGCCGTCGTGGTGAGCGCGCCCGCGGTCGAGGAGGCCTCCTCCGGGGGCGTCTCCATCAAGAAGAAGAAGGTCAAGCGGGGCGCCCCCCCGATGCTCCCGCGGCGCCTGGCGCGCCGGCCGCTGCCCTCCCCGGGCACGCCGCCGCTGCCCCCGAAGGCCACCCAGCCGGGCTCGCTGCACGCGCCCGCCCGGTCGCCCGACGGCGCCGAGGGCCTGAAGGTGCGGCTCATGGCGGTCATCAACCTCCTGGGCAAGCTCCGCGGCCTCAAGCGCTCCATCAACAAGCAGTTCTGGGAGGCCGGCCTCGTGCTCGCCGAGCTGTCGCGGCCGGAGCTCTACCAGGCCAAGGGCTACGGCTCCTGGGAGTCCTTCGTGGAGCGCGAGATCGAGCGCGAGCTCGCCATCGGCCGCACCACCGCGGAAGAGCTCCGCCGCATCGTCCGCCTCTTCCAGCGCGACGCGGCCGAAGAGCTCGGCTTCGAGCGCCTCCGCGGCGCCCTCCGCGCGCTCTTCCCCGAGCCGGGCTCCGCCCCCGTCGGCGCGACGGTGGCCTGATCGCTCGTGCTCCCGCTGTTCGTTACCGCGCTCTTCGTATTCATCAATGGGTTCTTCGTCGCGGCCGAGTTCGCGCTCGTCAAGCTGCGCGCCACGCAGCTCGAGCGCATCTCGAAACGCACCGACCCCTCCGCCCGCGCCCTCGTCGACATCTTCCACAACCTCGAGAGCTACCTCTCCGCCACCCAGCTCGGCATCACCCTCGCCTCCCTCGGCCTCGGCTGGGTAGGCGAGCCCGCCGTCGCCCACGTCCTCGAAGCCCTCGCCCGCCGCATCGGCTTCCAGACCTCCCCCGCGGTCCACTCGGTCGCCTTCGTCATCGGCTTCTCCACGCTGACCTTCGCGCACATCATCCTCGGCGAGCAGGCCCCCAAGCTCGTCGCCATCTCCCAGGCCGAGAAGCTCTCGCTCATGGTCGCGCGACCGCTGCGGTGGTTCTACTGGGGCACCTACCCCGCCCTCATGGCCATCAACCTCGGCGCCCGGGTGCTGCTCCAGCTCACCGGCCACGGCGGGCTCAAGGACACCGAAGGCTCCCTCTCCGAGGAGGAGGTGCTCGGGATGATGACCCAGGCCTACGCCAAGGGTCGCCTCTCGCAGCAGAAGCGCCAGCTCCTCGAGCGCATGGTGCGCTTCACCGAGGGCACCGCCCGCTCGGTGATGGTCCCCCGGCTCGACGTCACCTTCATCGACGCGGACATGGGCGTGCCCGCCGCCATCGCCCGGATGCGCGCCTCGGGCTTCACCCGCTACCCCCTCGTGGAGGGCGGCGACCTCGACAAGGTCGCCGGGTACGTGCACTTCAAGGACGTCATCCACGAGGCGAACACGCCCGCCACGCTGCGCTCGATGATGCGCGAGCTGCTGGTGGTCCCGGAGAGCAAGGGGCTCTTCGAGCTGATGCGCGAGATGCAGCGCACGCAGCGCCCGATGGCCCTCGTCGTCGACGAGTACGGCGGCACCAGCGGCGTGGTCACCCTCGAAGACGTGCTCGAGGAGATCGTCGGGGAGATCCGCGACGAGCACGACAAGGAGCACGAGTCGCCCACCGTCGAGGTGCGCGGCGACGGCATCGTGGTGGCCGCCGGGCGGGTCACCCTCAACGACCTCGAGGCCAAGGGCGTCGACCTGGGCGAGCTCGACGCCGAGACCCTCGCGGGCGCCGTGGTCGAGCGCCTCGGCCGGCTGGCCCGCGCGGGCGACACCGTGCGCTTCGGCGAATGGGAGGCGAAGGTCGAGCAGGTGCGCCGCCGCCGGGTGGAGCGCGTGGTGCTCAAGTCGAAGCGCAGCTCCAACCGGCCCAACCACAACGGCGACTGAGCTACCGCGTGACGGCGTAGCGCAGGAGCCGGCTCGCGTCGTCGGTCACCACCACGAGGCGCGTGGGCGACTCGAAGGCGATGCCCTCGGGCTTCTCCCCGTCGGAGAGGTCGAGCCCGAAGACCCCCAGCGGCTCCAGGCGATCGCCCGGCCCGAGGCGGGCCTGCACGATGCACTGCGAGCGGTCGGACAGCAGGAAGAGGTGACCCGTCACCGGGCACACGGTCACATCCGAGGCGTCGCCCATCCACTCCGCGAACACGCCCTCCAGCGGCAGCAGCGCCAGCGGGGCGAGCGAGGGGAGCGCGAAGATCCCGACGGCCATGGGCTCGTCCTCGTGCACCAGCACCAGGCGCGGCCCGTCGCCCTCCGCCGCCGGGAGGTACCCGGCGCCCTCCCACCCGCGGTTCTTGGTGTCCCCGGGGCGCTCGACGCGGCCGAGCAGCTCCGGGTCGCCGAGGGTCACCGCCGACCCGTCGCGCAGCACCGCCAGCGCGAACACCTGCCCCTTCTTCTCCGACACCGCGTACGCCGTCGCGCCGTCGTCGCTCAGGCACAGGCCCTCCAGGTCGCCGAGGCCCTTGGCGTCGCCGCGACCGCGCAGCAGCGTCGCCCCCCCGTCTGCGCCCGCCAGGAAGATCCCCTCGTCGTCGTCGACCACCAGGGCCACTCCACCGCCCAGCGG
Organism: Myxococcales bacterium; assembly: GCA_030652255.1. GTDB lineage: Bacteria > Myxococcota_A > Polyangia > Polyangiales > SCUS01. Next base: position 100,479 of record JAUSAZ010000076.1, read on the forward strand.
CGCGATCGCGCTCGCGCTCTTCACCCCGAGGGTGCCGTGCTCCAGCAGCTTCAGGCCCGCGGCGGGCGCTTCGTCTCCCCGGCGCGCCATCGTCAGCCCACCGGCCCCGCGGCCTTCGCCGGCTTCTTCTTCTTCGGCGCCTCGGCGCTGCGCTCGAACAGCGCCGCGAAGAGCCCCGTCGCCCCGTCGTCCTCCGCCACCCGCGCCGAGCGCTTCAGGTACGCCAGGGTCGTCTCCCACGGCTGGCTCAGCGCGTCGCGCGCCGCCAGCGACTCCTGGTAGAGCTTCTCCCGCGGAACCACCGACGCGATGGCCTTCAGCACCGCCGCCGCCGCCTCGCCCGCCGCCTTCGTCGCCCGTCGGAGCGCCGGGGTCGTCGCGCCGCGCTTCGTGATCGCCGCCACCACCCGCTGAAGCTCCTTCGCCTCCTTCGCCGTCGCGAGGGCCTTGAGGTCGCTCGACGTGTAGCTCGACAGCCCCTTCAGGGGCGACAGCCGCGGCGCGCCCGCGGTCACCAGCGCCAGCACCAGCGCGTCGATGGCCGCGTCCTGCGCCACGTCCGCCGCCGCCACCGCCGCGTGCGCCGCGTCGCGCACGGCCTCCGCCGCCGTCACCTTGTCGCCCGCCCGCACGAAGGCCTCGTGCGCCTTCGCGAAGGCCGACAGCCGGGCCTTCACGGGCTTCACGTCGACCACCTTCGCCGCGGCGAGCACCTTCTGCCCGATCTCTCGGCGCGCCCCGGGGCTGCTCACCTGCGTCCTCAACGTCGCCATGTGCGTTCGTCCTCCCGGCGGCGCGACCGGCACCACCTCCCCCGGAGGCTCGCACGACGACGCGCGCACGATCGCCCGAAAACGGAGGTGCTGATCCAGCTTCGGCGCCACCGGACGCCGTTCGGACATCTGCCACATCCGCGTTCGGCGCCGCCCGACGCCGCCCGGACATCTGCCACGCCCGCGTTCGGCGGCGCCCGACGCCGCCCGGGTGCCTGCTACTCCGCCCTCGCCTCGGCGGCGACCTCGCGGGGGTCGTCCTCGGGCGGCGTCGGCTCGTCCCGACCGCCGACCATCCAGGCCGCCGACTCGGTGCGGACGTCGACGTGCACGAAGTTTCCGCGCGTCGAGAGCCCGCAGCCCACGTTGGGGATCGTCTGGCAGAACTCCCACACCGCACGCAGCCCGACGCCCTCCACCCGGAGGTCGACCGCGTAGCCGAGGGCGTGGCGGTTGCGCGGCTCGTCGCGGCCCCCGCGGTGCGGCCGGTAGCCCGAGAGCACCGTGATGCGCCGCCCCCCGAAGCGGTTGCTCAGGGTCGGGAACACCCCCACCAGCCGCGGGTGGATCATGTGCACGGCCCCGGTGCGCGACTGGAGCATCCGCTCGACGCGCGCCCGCAGCGCCGGACCGGTGGCGGTGAAGTTGGTGCTGAGCTCGACGGAGTCGCGGGCGCGGACGAGGTTCACCCGGCCGGGGCGGTGGGTGCCGCCCTCGTCGTTGGAGGACACCTCCTCGCGGGTGGGCAGCGTGCGCAGGACCTCCTGCGACACCCCCTCGGGCACCCTCAGCCGCCGCCCGACGGTGAGCAGGTACGGCGGGCGGAGGTTGTTGTGCGCCGCGACGTCGCGCACCGGCAGCTCGAGCACGGCCGCGATGCGACGGATGGTGTCGCCGGGGCGCACGACGTACACCCGGTCGCGGGCGGAGATGGGGGCCCGCGATCGGGGCTGCGCAGCGAGGTCGAGGGGCGCCGCGAGGAGGGCGAGCGCCAGCGGTAGGCACCGGAGGTTCATGGTGGGGATGTGGGCGTCCCCGTACCGACGAACCCCGCCCGGCGTCAACCGGGCTTGTCGGGGCTCTCCGGGGTGGAGGGCTTCACGGCGATGCGGTCGTCGTTGCGCATTCCCCGGCGGAGGTTGCGCATGAAGCCCCCGACGGCGTCGCCGATGGGGTTCACCTTCGACGCCCCGAAGACCACCGCCACCAGGATCAGGATGAACAACACCTCACCGAGCCCAGGAGCGCGCATGGATGGTGGGGTCGCACGCCCCCCGGCGCTCTGCAAGTCGCCGGGGCCGTTGTAGTAATGGGAGACGCCATGAAGCTCCTGCTCATCCGGCACGGCGAGGCCGTCGACGCCGGTCCCGACATCACCGACAGCCACCGCTGGCTCACCGCCCGCGGGCGCGCCGAGACCGCCGTCACGGGCGCCCACCTGCGAAGGCACCCGCCCCGGGCGATCGCCACCTCGCCGCTCGTGCGCGCCGTGCAGACCGCCGAGCTCATCGCCGCGCTCGCGCCGCCCGACGGCCCGATCACGGTGCTGCCAGCCCTCGCCACGGGCCACGTCGCGGGCATCACCCGCTACGTCGAGGCCGCGGGGGGTCACGGGCCGCTGGCGCTCGTCGGCCACGAGCCGACGCTCTCGGAGGTGGTGGTGGCGCTGCTCAAGCCGCCGCACTGGGCGGGCTTCGAGAAGTCCGGGGTGGTCGCGCTCGCCCGCCACGGGGGGGTGTGGCACTTCGAGTGGATGTTCCTGGCGCGGACGGCGACGACGGTCGACCGGCTGCCGGGCTGAGCCGGTGCCGCCCATCGTCCGCAAGCGGTCGTGGATGGCCGGCCTGGCCGACGCCGCGGGCCACTGGGTCGACCGCACGGTGGTCGACCTCGCACTCGACGCGGCGCGGCGCTCGAAGGGCCCGCGCCCCGACCCCGACCAGCAGCTCCGGCAGCTCGCCCGCGTCGCGGAGGCCTACGGCGACCCGCGGCTCATCACCGAGCCCGACGGGTTCTTCGTCCGCCCGGCGCTCCCGGAGGTGACGCGCACCGCGGTGCGCTCGCTCCCGGGCGGCGGACGCGTGGAAGACCTCTCCTTCGCGAGCGGCTTCGTCCCGACGCACCCATTCCCCCGCGAGGACTACCTCGCCTTCACCGAGAACCACACCGCCTCGGCCCGCTACTGGCGGCACCCCAACGCCCGCGCGACCGCCGTGTGCATCCACGGCTACCTCGGCGGAACCTTCGGCTTCGAGGAGGCCGCCTTCGAGGCCCCGAGGCTCTACCAGTGGGGCCTCGACGTGCTGCTCCCCGCGCTGCCCTTCCACGGCCCGCGCGCCCCCGGCGGCCGCCGCGGACGATGGCCGGGCACCGACCCGTGGCGCTCGGTCGAGGGCTTCGCGCACGCCGTCTCCGACCTCCAGGCGTGGCACGCGTGGCTGCGCGCCGAGGGGGCCTCGGCGGTGGGCAACGTCGGGATGTCCCTCGGTGGCTACACCGCCGCCCTGATCGCCACCGTCGACCCGAGCGTGGACTTCACCACCCTCATGGTGCCGCTGGCCTCGCTCGGCGACGCGTACCTCCAGCACCGCGCGCGGCAGCCCGAGGCCCCGCCCGCCTGGGTGGGCCGGCGCATCGACGACTCCCTGCGGGTGGTCTCGCCGCTGTCACGCCCGCCCGCCGTCGCGCCCGACAGCGTGCTCGTGCTCGCCGCGGGCAGCGACGGGATCACCCCCGCCGGACACGCCGAGCGCCTGCGCGATCACTTCGACGCCCGCTACGACACCTTCGCCGGCGGACACCTGCTCCAGGTCGGCCGGGGACGGGCCTGGGCGTCCCTCAAGGACTTCCTCCTCGACCGACGAATCATCGCCCCACGCTGACACTCTTTCCAGGCTTTGTCGCCCCCTTGCGCTTCGGGCCGCTCCGTGGCGCCATCGGGGCCGTTTTCGATGCACGCACTGCTGACCGATCGGTACGAGCTCGCGATGTTGGGCGCCTACCTCCGGGAGGGAATCGCTGAGCGCCGGGGGGTGTTCGAGCTGTCGCTGCGTCGACTGCCGCCCAACCGGAGGTTCCTGCTGGTGGCGGGGGTCGACCGGGTGGTCCGGTACCTGCGCGACCTGTGCTTCACCGACGCCGAGGTGGACTACCTCCGCGCGCAGCCCGACCTGCGCGACGTGATGACCGACGCGATGGAGGGCTACCTCCGGACGTTCCGCTTTCGCGGCGACCTCGACGCCATCCCCGAAGGGGCCCTGGCCTTCGAGGCCGAGCCCATCCTCCGGGTGACGGCCTCCCTCGCCGAGGCGCAGCTCCTGGAGACCTTCCTCCTCGGGGTGATCAACACCGAGACCCGGGTCGCCTCCAAGGCCGCCCGCCTGGTGCTCGCCGCCGAGGGTCGGCCGGTGTTCGAGTTCGGCGCGCGGCGGGTCGACCCGCTGACGGCGCCCCACGCCGGCAGGGCGGCGTACATCGCCGGCTGCGCGGCGAGCTCGTGCGAGCAGGCGGGCCTCACCTTCGGGGTGCCCGTCTCGGGAACCATCGCCCACAGCTACGTCCTCGCCCACGTCGACGACGGCGAGGAGGCCGCCTTCCTCCGCTTCGCGGAGTCCTTTCCTCAGGGCACCACCCTGCTCATCGACACCTACGACGCCCGGCGCGGCGCGCTGCGGGCGGCCCGCGCTGGCTCGGCGGTGCGGGCGGTGCGCATCGACTCGGGCGACCTCCTGGCCCTCGGCCGCGACGTCCGGCGCATCCTCGACGCCGCGGGGCGGCCGGACATCCAGCTCATCGCCAGCGACGACCTCGACGAGCAGCGCATCCGCTCGCTGCTGGCCGAGGGCGCTCCCTACGACGCCTTCGGGGTCGGCACGGCCATCACCCTCACCCCCGACGCCCCCTCGCTCGGGGCGATCTACAAGCTCGTGGAGATCGAAGACCGGCGCGACGTGGCGGTGCCGGTGGGCAAGCGCTCGCCGGGCAAGCCGAGCAGCGCGGGCGCCAAGCAGGTGTACCGCCGCCTCGACGAGCGCGGCGCCTTCGTGGAGGACACGGTGCGCCTCGCCGACGAGTCCGCCGACCCGCACCCCGACCCCGAGGCCGTCGCCCTGCTGGTGCCCGTGATGCGCAGCGGGAAGCTGGTGCGCGACCTGCCGACGCCCGCCGAGGCCACCCGGGAGGCGAGGGAGCGCGCGGCCTGCTCGCTGCGCTCGCTGCCAGAGGCCCTGCGCGACCTCGACGAGGGAGCGAGCCTCCCGTCGCCGGTGGTGCTCTCCCCAGCGCTGAGCGCCCTGGTGCCGCGCGGGGACTGATACCAACGGGGTGTCGATCTTGCCGCTTTGACGGCCACCCGTTGGTGAGACACGCCGCCCGTTTGACGCTGGGGTTCGCGCGTTGGCGCTCACCCCAGGCTATCGCACGAGGGCGCCCCCGCAGTCGCGGGGGCTTTCGGACCGACACTCGATGGACCTTCCGGAAGGCCGGGCAGACA
>JAUSAZ010000078.1 GCA_030652255.1 Myxococcales bacterium
GCGGGCGCGGGCGCCGCGACGGGGGCAGGTGCCGCGACGGCGACGGGCGCAGGCGCAGGCGCAGGCGCAGGCGCAGGCGCCGCGACGGGTTCAGCCACGGGAGCGGGCGCCGCGACGGCGACGGGCGCAGGCGCAGCGACGGGTTCAGCTGCGGGAGCGGGCTCCGCGACGGCGACGGGCGCAGGCGCAGCGACAGGGGCCGGAGCCGCGACGGGCTCAGCCGCGGGGGCAGGCGCCGGGGCTGCGACAGGTTCGGGCGCCGCGACGGCGACGGGCGCCGTGGCCGCCCGGGGCGGGGTCTCGGGCACGTGCACGACGGGCATGGCCTCGCTCGCGACCACCGCCGCGCCCGGGGGGTTGGTGGGCGAGCGCATGCGCTGGGTGAGCACCACGCCGACGGTGGCGGCGAGCACGAGCGAGCCCGCGGCCACGAGCCAGCGGGCCGTGCGCGCGGTCGGGGGTGGGGGCGGCGCGGGGCGGGCGATTTCGGCGGCGACGAAGGTGTCGGGCGAGCGCGCGGCGAAGCCCGCGAGGGGGTTGCTGCTGAAGGGCGACGGGGCGCCGGGGCGGAGCGGGTGCAGGGCCGGCGGCGCGAGGCTGGGCGGGCCCTGGTTGGGCACCGGGCCGAAGGGGTCGTCGGGCGGCGCGGAGGGAGCGGCGAACATCGGCGCCGCGGGGGCCATGGCGAGGGACATCGGCGCGGTGGGGCGCGGCGGGGCCATGGTGGCGGGGCGGGCGAGCTGCGCCGTCGGCGGGTCGGCCTCGTCGGCGGACATCGCGGGGTGCGCCGACTGCACCGGGGTCGAGCCGGTGCCCATGACCGTGGAGGTGCGCGAGCGGGGGTTGATGGGCGGCCGCGCCGGACCCGGGGTGGCCGGCGGCCGCGGCGCGGGCGTGTTGCGGGGCGGCGGCGCGGGCGGGGCCGAGGGCCGCGCCATGCTCATCGGGGCCGGTGCGATGGGGAGGTGCGAGGGCCGCGACGGGGCGCGCTCGATGGTCTCCTCGTCGAGCACCGGGAGCTGCACCGCGCGGGTGGCCTCGTCGTCCGGCGGCGGCACCGAGGCCGTCGGCATGTCCATCTGCGTGGGCTCGTCGTCGACGGCCACGTCGTCGCCGTGGTCGTGCGGCAGGTGCATGCCCTGGCTGTAGCGGTTGAGCGACGGCGGCGGCGGGGCGACCTGCGCGGCGAGGCCGAGCGCGCGCTTCGGGGCGGAGGGGCCGCCCGCGCCGACGGCCAGCGTGACCACCTCGTGGGAGGGCGCGGCGGGGCGCACGAGGTCGAACTCCGGGCTGATGGCGGGCACCAGCGAGGCCACGCGCTGCGCCACGAGCCGCGCCGACGGGCCCGCGCGCATGGACTCCAGCATGGCCTCGAGGGCCGAGGCGATCTCCTCGGCGGTGCCGATGCGGGCGGCCTGGTCGCGCTGCAGGATGCGGGCGATGAGGTCGTCGAGCCCCGGCGCCTCGCGGCGGTTGAGCAGGGGGATGGGGTCGTGGAGGATGGCGTGGAGGGTGGCGGCGTCGTTGTCGCGGGTGAAGAGCTTCTCGCCCGCGAGGGTCTCCCAGAGCACCACGCCGAGCGACCAGAGGTCGGAGCGGGCGTCGATGGGGAGCGAGCGGATCTGCTCCGGGGACATGTACGAGATCTTGCCCTTGACCTGGCCGGTGCTGGTGAGGCCGACGTGCGCGGCGCTCTTGGCGATGCCGAAATCGAGGAGCTTCACGCCGCCGTCGCGGGTGATGAAGACGTTGTGGGGGGAGATGTCGCGGTGGATGAGCCGCAGCGCGCGCCCGTCGCTCGAGCGCGCCCGGTGCGCGTAGCCGAGGCCCCGCGCGGCGCCCGCGAGGATGGCCATGCTCACGGCGGTGCCCAGGCTCTGCCGGCGGGTCACGCACTGTTGCAGCAGGCGCAGGAGGTCGGCGCCCTCGAGGCGCTCCATGACGATGACCGGCAGGCCCTCGTGCTCGCCCACCTCCAGCACCTGCACGATGTTCTGGTGCCGCAGCTGCGAGGCGATGCGCGCCTCGTGCGCGAACATCTTGAGGAACCCGTCGTTCTGCGCCAGGTGCGTGAGCACGCGCTTGAGCACGACGAGCTGGTGGGAGCCATCGTCGGCGTTCTGCCGCGCCAACAGGACCTCGGCCATGCCGCCGCAGGCGAGCTGTCGGATGATCTCGTAGCGTGCCTCGGGCATTCCCTTTGATCTCCGCGCGGACGGTATCTCTTCGGCGCTGGCGCGACAAGCGACCGACCTGCCGCATCGCACGATGAACCCCCTGGCAGGGTCGGGCCTTTGGGGGTTACCGTCCGGGCCGTGATGGGACCACGCGCCGTGCTGCTGGGCTTGGGATTGGCAGGGTTGGCCCTCGCGCCGGGGGGCTGCGTGCTCGACCGGCGCCAGGTGATGCTGGTGCTCTCCACCGACGTCGAGTGCACCATCTTCGACCGCGTGCAGATCAGGATATCCCGCGGGGCGGAGACGGTCCCCACCTTCGACCAGACCTTCCTGCGCTCGGACTGCAACGCCGTGGGCATCTCGCCGCCGCCGCCGGTCCCGCTGTCCGAGCTGACGGAGTTTCGCCTCGGCATCGTCGACAGCCGGCGCACCGACGACCACGTGCGCATCGAGGTGACGGCGCGCACCTCCGAGGGTCAGGTGTTCACCACCGCGGCGGAGACCGAGTTCGTCGACGGCAAGGTCTACGCGGTGCCCATCCGCCTCGCCCTGGTGTGCGTCAACTCCCCGCTCGCCTGCCCCGCGGAGTACGTCTGCCGCCCGCGGCCGGGCACCGAGGAGGCCGCCTGCGGGAGCATCTTCCGGGCGCCCGGCACCCTCGGCACCTTCCCCGCCACGCAGGCCGCGCACATGACGGTCGACGAGTAGGGCTCCGGGTGTCCGCCCCCCGCCTCGCGCTCGCGCTCGCCCTCTCCACGGCCTGCGGCTGCTACGCCCACGTGCCGCTGCCCACCGCTCCGCCGCCCACCGCTCCGCTGGCCGAGCGGGTCAACTACTACAACCAGTACCGCCCGCGGGCGACCTCCGGGATGGCCCAGGTCACCTTCGGCACCTTCGGCGGATACTCCGCCCTGCAGACCTCCGTCGACCACGTGGTGCTCGCCAACGGCACCGTCGTCTCCGACCCCGAAGACCTCCTCCAGATGGTCGGGCCCGACGCCCCCCTCGCCGGCTCGGTGCGCCGCGCCACCAGCGCCCAGACCGTCGCGAGCGGCGTCACCTGGGGCGGCGTCGCGGCCTCCGTGGCAGGAACCATCCTCATGCTCACCTCCATCGGCTCGGCCTCCTACGACGGCCTCGGCACGCCCTTCTGGGCGGGCTTCGGCGTCGCGCTCGCCGGCTCCATCGCCACCGGCGTGGGGCGCTGGGGACTCGGGCCCTCGGCCTCCGCCGCCCGCGAGGCCGTGTACGTCGGCCTGGACGGCGCCATCCGCGCGCACATGTCCCTCTGCGGCCCGGCCGACGCCGTGCACGACTGCAACACCCCCGCGCCCGTGGCCGCGCCTCCGCCTCCGCCCCCCAGCGCCCCGTCGTCGGGCTCCCCCTGGGCCGCGCCGCCGCCGCTCCCGCCGCCCCCGCCGGTCGCGACGGGCGTGTCCATCCACGCGCGCTGAGCGCCGGGGCCCACGCCGCGGTCGCGTCCCGTCGGAGGGACAGGCAACGTCCCGCCGTCGTTGCGGCGCCCCGTGGGCGGGTGTCAGGATGAGCCTCGGTTTCCCGGAGATCCACGTTGTCCTTGTTGGATGTTGTCGGTACGCGGGGGCACCTCGACGAGCGGCTGCGCCGCGCCCTGCGAGGCCCCCACAACGCGAGCGCGGTCGCGCCCAGCACGGTCACCTGGGAGGCCTTCCTCACCGGGTGGTCGCTGGCGCTCTGCGACGGGGCGATGGCCTCGCGGGAGGTCGAGCGGCTCACCCTGTCGGCCGCCACGCGGGCGGTGCTGCCGCGCTACGACGCCGCGCTCACCGAGCGGGCGGAGACCGTCGACGGCTTCGCCCACACCCTCGACCTGCTGCGGCGCCACGAGGTCACCCCCGCGGTCCTCGAGCAGGCGCGCGCGTTCACCGAAGACGCCGACGAGGGCACGCGCACCCGGCTCCGCGCCCTCGCGGAGGTCATGGCCGACCAGGACCATCGCCTGGCCGCCGCGGGCCTCCACCCCGGCGCCACGCTCTGCACGCTGCTCGCGCGGGCCGTCGACCGGGCGCGCGAGGAGGGCCGCTCACCCGCATCCCTGGGGCTCCCGGAGGTGGTGCGCTGGTGGCACGTGCTGGAGGTCGACCCGGCGCGGGTGGGCCTCGCGGTGGCGCTCGCCCGCTGGCTCGGGGCGCACGGCGGGGGCTTCGAGCTGCAGGTCGTCTGCGAGCCGCGGCGGATGCAGATGCCGCCGCCGCTCGACCGCGCGCTGCGCACCCTCGAAGGCGAGGAGCGCGGGCTCGAGCTGCGCTACGGGCTGCGCGACCCGGGCGCGGACACGCCCGACGAGCCGCTGCGGCGCTGGCTGTCGGCGCTCACCGACCCGTCGGCGGCGGTCGACCGGTCGCCGGTGGGCGGGGCCGTCACGCTGGCCGAGGCGCAGGGGCCCGACGACGAGGCGCGCTGGGTGGTGTCGCGCGTCGCCCGATGGATCGACGAGGGCGTCGGTGCCCACGAGGTGGCGGTGGTGTTCGCGGGCGACGACCCGGAGACCCGGCGCTGCGTGGGGCAGGCGCTCGACGACGCACGCATCCCGTGGAGCGCGTCGCGGGCCGAGGGGCTGCTCTCCTCCCCGGTGGCGCGCGCGCTGCTGGCGCTGCCCAGGATGGTCGCGCGGGGGGCCGAGCGCGAGGAGGTGCTGCGGGCGCTGGCGGTGCTCCAGGGCAACGCGCCGCGGGCGGGCGAGCCGGCGCCGTGGCGGGTGTCGCAGGCGCTGCGGGTGCTCGGGGTGGAGAGCCTCTTCGACACCGAGCTGGGGGCGCGCTTCAAGCACGGGCGGCGGCACCACCCGGCGGTGGTGACGGGCGCGGTGGTGGCCTCCATCGACGCGCTCTCGCGCGACCTGTGGGCGCTGGCGCAGGACGGCCCGGTGGCCGATCAGGCCGAGCGGCTGGGGCGATGGATCGACCGGGCGGGCGGCGACGGGCGGCTGGTGGAGGAGTCGCGCGCGGTGATGGCGACGGCGGACATCGACCCGGGCGCGCAGGCCATCCTGCGGGCGCTGGCGCGCGACGAGGCGGGCGTGGCGGGCGCGGCGGCGCTGCTGGCCGAGCTGCCGTCCATCGCGCGGTCGGCGGGGCGCGACGGGGCGATGAGCGCGGGGGAGTTCGGCGAGATGCTGCTCGACCTGGCGCGGGCGCGCACGCTGCCGACGGCGGCGCCGGGCGCGGGCGGCGGGGTGCAGCTGCTGGAGGCCCACGACGCGGTGGGGCGGAGCTTCGCCGCGGTGGCGCTGCCGGGGCTGCACGAGGGCGCGGCGACGGCGAGGGGCGACGCGCCGCTGTGGGGCGAGAGCGAGCGGCGCGCGGTCAACAAGGCCAAGAAGCTCCCGCTGGCGCGCGGCGGCGGGCGCGAGGAGTCGTCGCGGGTGCTGCTGGCGGCGCTGGCGACGGCGACGCGGGCGGTGGCGGCGAGCGCGGCGCGGCACGACTCCGGCGGGAGGGCGCGGGCGACGGCGGCGTTCTTCGGCGACCTGCAGCGGGCCTCCGGGGCGGTGGTGGAGCGCATCGGGGCCGACCCCCTCGCGCGGTCGCGGCGGGTGCCGGCGCGCGGGGCCGAGCGGGTGCTGCGCTCGCTGGCGACGCAGCGGGAGGCGGGCGACGCGGCGCTGGGCGCGGGCCTCGCGGCGGCGCTGCGCTCGGTGGGCGAGCGCTCGGCGGTGGAGTGGCGGCGCGAGGCCTTCTTCGCGAAGGTCGACGCGCCGGGCGACCCGTACAACGGGCGGGTCGACCACGACGCGGCGCTGCGCAAGCACCTGGAGCTGGAGCGCTGGGCCGACGCGCGCGACCCGCTCGACACGACCACCCTCGAGCGGGCGGCGCGCTGCGGGTACAAGGCCTTCGCGCTGAAGGTGCTGCGCATCGACGAGCGGCCGGAGGTGCGCGAGACCCTCGACGAGAAGGAGCGCGGGCACCTGCTGCACGCGCTGTTGGAGGCAGGGCAGGACGCGCTGAAGGAGGCCGACCCGGCGGACCCGGCGGGGCGCTGGGCGATGGTGCAGGAGGCCCTCGACGAGGCGGGCGCGCGCTTCTCCCTGGAGGCGGGGCAGGTGGACGCGTCGCTGCTGGAGGCCGACCTGCGGGCGATCCGCCGGCAGGTGGAGCTGTGGCTCGCGCGGCGGCTCAGCGCGCCGGAGGGCTGGACGATGCTGGCCTCGGAGGTGGGCTTCGGGCCGAAGCACCGGTGGCCCGCGGTGGAGATCGCGATGGCGGAGGGCCCCCCGGTGGCGATCCGCGGGCGCATCGACGGGGTCGAGCGGATGGGCGGCGTGCTGCGCGCGGTGGAGTTCAAGAGCGGGCGCGGCGACGGGTACCGCCGGCGGCTACAACAGGGTGCGCTGGAGACGCAGTTCCAGCTGGTGGTGTACGCGGCGGCGCTGGAGCGGGCGCGCGCCGCGGGCCTCGTGGGCGACGCCGACACCGCGAGCGTCGACGGCACCTACGTGGGCTTCCGCGACCTGAGCGAGCACGGGCTGCGCGACGCGCTGGCGAAGCCCCGGCGCGCGACGGACGCGCCGTGGGACATCGACGCGCTCATCACCGCCGGGGCGGCGGGCGAGGGGCGGCTGGGCGACGCGGTGCGGGCGGTGGTGGCGCCGCTGCGGGCGGGGCGCTTCGAGCCGCGGCCGAGGGACTGCCACTTCTGCCAGTACCGCTCGCTGTGCCGGGTCGAGGCGCACGACGAGCCGCCCGACGACGAGGGCCCGGCGGGCCCGGGCGGCGGGGGGTGAGCGCCCTGTCGCGGGCCTGCGACGGCCGACAAGCGCGCCCCACCTGGGGCGATCGGGACGGGGCGTCCGGCGACCGCTCTGCGCCGTGCCCCGGGCCATCGTCGCTTCGGCGGGCACGCGGCACGGCTCGTGCGATGCGCTGAACCTCACAGGTGTCTCTCCGCGGTCGGTGTAGCGAAGACGACCATCGCCCTCACCTGATCGCACCGACGCAGGAGAGACCATGCCTTCGGACACGCCCGGGAAGACGGTTGAGTTCCGCGTCGGGGTACGCGAGACCCTCTCGGGGGACGGCACGGTGCACCGCCACCTGACGGTGCAGTGCGAGCTCCGCAAGGCGACCGTCGACGTGGCCGAGTGCACGGGCTGCGAGCGCCACGTCGAGACGATCCCGCGGGAGGACGGACACGCGGGGGTGGTCCGCTGTCGGCTGCCCGACGCCGTGGCCGCGCCGGAGGCCGCGCCCGCGCTCCGCACGCTGGTCGGCGAGGTGATGGAGCGCGACGTCGTGTGCGTCACGGCGGACGTCCGCGTCGAGGTCATCGCGACGATGCTCCGCGAGTGGAGCGCCACCGGCGTGCCCGTCGTCGACGCGGCCGGCCGGCCCATCGGCACCATCTCCGGGGCCAACCTCACGGGCGGGCGCCTCGTGGGCGACGTGATGACCCCGCTGGCCTTCTCGATCGTCGAGGACATCGAGCTCGTGCGCGCGGCGGCGGTGATGTCCGGCGAGGGCTTCCACCAGCTACCGGTGCTGCTCGGCGATGGGAGTCTCGCGGGGCTGCTCTCCACCTGCGAGGTGGCCCGCCGCGTCGAACTCCTGGAGTAGCGCACGCCCGCGAGGCGCTACCGCAGCACGTCGCCGAGCGCGCGCCGCGGGGTCGCCCGCCCGGCGGGACCGTAGCCCAGGCGCAGCACGGCCTGCGGGTACCCCACGCCGCCCGCGAGCTCACGCAGCCGCGGGCGCAGCTCCGCCACCTGCACCGGCTGGTTGAGGTAGGACACCTGCACGTCCTCGCTCACCGCCCGCAGCAGGACGCGGTCGAGGGACTCCCCGGCGCGCAGCCAGTCGAGGGGCGTGTCGCCGCCGGTGCAGAGGATCGCCACCGTCGGCGTGGCGTTCACGAGGTCGCGGTCGTGCACCGACTCCCTCGCGCTGCGGTCGAGCAGCCGCGTGGCCAGCGGGGCGATGTGCGACGCGATGTTGTCGAGCCCCTCGGCGAAGCCGAAGAGCCCGTCGCGGGCCTTGCTGTCGTTGGGGCGCATCCACGAGGCCAGCTCGCGGCGGTAGTCCGCGTCGCCCAGCTGCTGGTGGTCGCCCTCCATCACCAGGGCGATCAGGTCGAGGCGCGCCGCCTCGCTGATGAGCGCGACCAGCCACGCGCCCTCGGCCTCGGCGTCGTGCCGGATGCGGGTGATGAAGTCCTCGGGCAGGGTGATGCCCATGTACGGCGCGCGCGAGGTGTGGCGCGTCGGGATCGCCTCGGCCAGCACGCGCTCCTCGGGCGTGAGGGGGCGACCCGGGCGCACCATGACCCGCGCGAGCAGCTCGGGGTCCGCGGGCTCCGGGAGGCGCCGGACGGAGAGGTCGAGCGACTGCGACCGGAGGGCCGCGCGCAGGTGGAAGAGCGCCGCGCCGCAGCTCATCACGAGCTCCCTGCCCTCCGGGTCGGCGATGGGCAGCGCGCGCGAGCGGTCGGCGTAGAGGTCGAGCGTGGCGCCGCGTACCCGGAAGAGCCACGGCTGGGAGTTGTGCGACGACGGCGCAAGCACCGCCTGGGCGACGGCGCGCTGGAGCGCGTCGGTGAGAACCGCGGTCGAGTCCAGCTGGTTCATGGCTGTCGCTTTCCTGGGTTGGAGGGACAGTGATCGCTGTGACCGAGCCGCAAGAACGATGCCTCTCCCCCCTCGCGGTTGTCGGAAGGGGATCGAGGCCCTCGTCAGCTCTCGTCCATGGCGAGCAGCCGCGCCTCGGCCAGGTCGGGCGCCGGGCCCAGCAGGTCGACCCCGTTGCGGGCGAAGCGCAGCGCCGCCGCCCGGGCGCGGGGGTCGCCCTCGTGCGCCAGCGACCAGTCCGCGTGGCGGGTGAGCAGCGCCAGGGCCAGCGAGCGCCCCAGGGTGAGCGCGATGCGCCGCGCGTCGGCCTCCAGGCGCGCGAGCCCCTCGGCCCCCGACGCCGCCTCGCCGATGTGCGTCCGCGCCGCGTGCAGGGCGTGCTCGACGCCCGCGAGCGCCGCGCGCCCGGCGGTGCGCAGGGCAGGGTCGACCACGGCCGCCGTGAGGGCGGTCACCTCGGCGTGCAGCGCCTGCACCGCGGCGGTGTGGCCCATGGCCTTGAGGGCGTCGAGGGAGAGCACGTTGGTGGTCCCCTCCCAGATGGGGAGCACCTGCGCGTCCCGGAGCAGGGTCGGCAGGCCGGTGTCCTCGACGTACCCGGCGCCGCCGAAGCACTCGATGGCCTCGCTGGTGACCTGCACGGCCTGGCGCCCGGTGGTGAGCTTCACCAGCGGGGTGATCAGCCGCAGGAGGGAGGCGTCCTCCTCGGTGGCCTCGCCGGCCTCGTCGCGCCCGAGCATCTCCACGGCGCGGAAGGTGAGGTGGAAGGCCGCCTCGGACTCGGCCTGGAGCCCGGCGAGGGTGTCGAGGTGCAGGGGCTTGTCGGCGAGCGCGGCGCCGAAGGCACGGCGGCGGCGCGCGTAGTCGCGGGCGAGGGCGACGCTGCGGCGCATGAGGGAGGAGGCGCAGACGGCGTTCCAGGTGCGGGTGATGTTGAGCATCGGGCTGATGGCCCGGATGCCCTCGGTGAGCCCGGCGACGGGGAGGGCGGGCGTGCCGTCGAGGGTGAGCTCCGCGGTGGGAACCTTGCGGGTGCCGAGCTTGTCCTTGAGGCGGTTGACGGCGATGCGCTGGAGGTGTCCGTCGGCGTTGCGGGTCTCGACGTAGAAGAGCGCGAGCCCGCGGCCGCCCGGGGGGTTTCCGCCGGGGCGCGCGAGCGTGAGGGCCATCTCGGAGGTGGTCGCGCTGGAGAACCACTTGGTGCCATGGAGGCGCCAGGTTCCGTCGGGGTCCTGGGCGGCGCGGGTCTCGGTGAGGCCCACGTCCGAGCCGCCGGTGCGCTCGGTCATCCACTGGCCGGAGGTCCACATCTGCGCGGGGTCGCGGCTGAGGAGGTGCGGGAGCGCGCGCGCGGAGACGTCGGCGTTGTTGTGGAGGGTGAGGGTGCGGGCGGCGCCGTCGGTCATCGCCAGCGGGCACGAGTACACGTCCGTCGACGGGTTGAAGAGAAACACCTTCGCGAACTGGTCGACCCGCGAGAGGGCCCCGTGCCTGCGCTCGTACGCCGTCGCCACGAGGCCGTACTCCGCGGCGAGCACGGCGGCGCGCTTCCACACCGGGGTGACCTCGATGTGGTCGATGCGGTTGCCCCAGGGGTCCCACGGGGTGAGCACCGGCTCGTTGAGCCGGTCGGCGAGCTGTAGCGCGTGGAGCTCGCCGCCCGCGAGCGCGCCGAGCTCGGCGAGCGCGGGGGTGACGTCGCGGCGCACCTCGTCGGGGAGCACGCGCGCGAGGTACGACCGGAGCACGCGGTCATCGTCGAACTGGTTGCCGATCGAGGGCGGGGTCTGGAAGAACGCCATAGGTCCGCGCACTCTAGCGCAGCGGCGCTTCCTACGGCGGCGCCACCGGGGCGATGGTGGTGACCGCGGCGCCCCACCACGCGACGCTGGTGCGGGCCACCTCGGTGGCGCGGCCGGTGGTGATGTCGAGGGTGACCACGGCGCCGTTTTCGGTGAAGCCGAAGACCAGCGAGCGCCAGTACCCGACGCCCCAGGTGCGGGTGACCCCGGTGGGGCCGATGCGGGTGGCGCGGCCGTTGGTGGGGTCGATGCGGGCGAGGTACTCGACGGGCTCCTCGCCGAGGCCGACGTCGAGGTCGACGATGGTGGCGAAGGTGCCGCCGCTGGCGACGGAGACGATGTCCCCGGAGGAGCCCACGTCGGCGCCGTACACCCCGAGCTGGCGGATGGCCCCGGTGGCCGGGTCGACCCGCACGTAGGCCCCGTTGCGGTTGGCCGCGACCAGCACCTCGCCGGGCTCGAGCTCGCCGCCCGGGATGAACGACAGCCCGTTGAAGTTGGCGCCCGCGAAGGGGGCGAGGAAGGTGCAGCGCGCGGTCGCGAGGTCGACGCGGTAGAGGGCGTTGAAGGTGATCCCCCAGGCGTCGCCGTTGGCGTTGATGGCGAGGTCGGTCATCTGGCCGCCGCCGTCCGACCAGGTGAAATCGCCGATGCGGGTGACCGCGTAGCCCCGCGGGTTGATGGAGTAGAGCGTGGTCGCCGTGTGGGCGAACACCCGCACGTCGTCGAGCAGCGGGGGCAGGTCGTAGTGGCCTGCGTCGACGACCGGCACGTCCGCTGGAGGGGCGGCGCCCGCGTCGAGGGCGCCCGCGTCGCGGCGCACGCCGGAGTCGGCGACGAAGCGCGGGGGGTCGTCGGCGCCGCAGGCGCTGAGGGTGATCGCGGCGGTGGTGAGCAGCAGGGCGCGGTGGTTCATCGCTGGGCTTCGGGACGCAGGGTCGCGACATCCGAGCCCGGCGGTCAAGCGCCGGGCGTCGACGGGGCGACGGCGGCCCGCAGGGGAACTTGCAACGACCGGGGGTTCGCATAGGGTGCGGCGATCATGGCGCGTTGGCTTCGATCGATCGGGTGCGTGGCGGCGGTGGTGTTGGCGGCGTCGTGCGGAGCGCGGGGGGATTTCAACACCAGCTCCCTGGGCGACCGGTGCACCGAGGGGCAGCAGGAGGAGTGTGTCTGCGAGGGCACCATGAGCTCGGGCACGCGCTCGTGCGGGGCCGACCTCTACTTCACGGCCTGCGCCTGCGAGGGCGTCGACGCGGGCGTCCCCGGCGACGACCTCGGCGTCGGGCGCGACGTCCCCGTGGGCATCGACCGCGGCGTGGTGGTGCCCACCGACATCCCCGCGGTGGGCATCGACCGCGGCGTCACGGGCGCCGGCGAGCTCGGCGCGGCGTGCACCCGGCTCGACCAGTGCGCCAGCGGCGTGTGCCTCCCTTCGGGGCGCTGCTCCCGAAGCTGCGCGGGCGCGGGCGACTGCCCCACGGCCATCGGGTGGTCGTGCACGGCGCTCCCGGGGCTCGGCCCGGTGTGCGGGTGCACCCCCCGCGGGGTCGAGACCTGCAACAACCTCGACGACGACTGCGACGGCGTGGCGGACAACGGCATCACCCGCTGCGGCGCGGCGTGCGTCGACCTCCAGAGCGACCCGGCCAACTGCGGCGGCTGCGGCATCGCGTGCGGCGGCGGCACCTCATGCGTGCGCGGCGCCTGCCTGTGCCCGGCCTCGCTGCCCACGGCCTGCGGCGGCCGCTGCGTCGACGGCCGGAGCGACCCGGCCCACTGCGGCTCGTGCGACAACCGCTGCACCGGGTCGCAGCGCTGCGAGGGCGGGCGCTGCACCGGCACCATGACGGGGGTGTGCCCGTCGAGCTGCGGCGCGAGCGCCGACTGCAACGCGTGCCGTACGCCGGGCGAGCCGGCGGGGTCGACGTACTGCTGCCTCTCGGGGCTGTGCATCTACTCGTCGTCGCCCACCTGCGGCACCGACGCGGGCCTGGTCGACCTGCCCACCATCGACCTGCCGACCATCGATAGCTCGGGCGGCAGCGACGCACCGCTGGGCTGACCTTCCGCACCGGCGCCCGAGGGCTCGGACTGTACGCACGCGATCCGACGGGATATCAGGCTGCGATGACGAGCGAGCACATCATCCGCGAGCGCGGTGAGCTGGCAGAACTCATGCGGTCGCGGGACTGGTCGCGGACGCCGCTCGGTGCGCCCGAGGCGTGGCCGTCGAACCTGCGCACGGTGCTGCGGCTCATGCTTTCGTCGCGCTACGCGATGTGGATGGGCTGGGGCCCGGAGCTCACGTTCTTCTACAACGACTCGTACCGGCAGCAGACCCTCGGGGCGAAGCACCCGTGGGCGCTCGGGAGGCCCACCGCCGAGGTGTGGGCGGAGATCTGGGAGACGCTCTGGCCGCGCATCGAGCACGTGCTCGCGACCGGCGAGGCGACCTGGGACGAGGGGCTGCTGTTGTTCCTCGAGCGCAGCGGGTTCCCCGAGGAGACCTACCACACGTTCTCGTACAGCCCGCTGCCGGGCGAGGGCGACCGGCCCGCGGGGCTGTTCTGCGTGGTCATCGAGGAGACCGAGCGGGTCATCGGCGAGCGACGGCTGGCGCTGCTGCACGAGTTCGCCGCGCTGCTCAGCCAGACCAAGTCCACCGCCGAGGTGCTCGAGGCCGCGCGGCGCTCGCTCTCCGCCGACGCCCGCGACGTGCCCTTCTCGCTGGTCTACTTCTTCGACCCCGATGGTCCGCGCGCCCGGCTGGTGTCCGCCACGGGCCTCGCGGCGGATCACCCCGCGGTGCCCGCGCTCGCCGCGCTCGACGCCACGGCCCCGTGGGCGCTCGGGCACGTGTGGTCGCAGTCGGCCCCGGCGGTGGTCACGCTCGACCCCGGCGTGCGCTGGCCCCACGGGGCGTGGCGCGTCCCGCCCACGCACGCGCTGGTGGTCCCCATCGCGCAGCAGGGCCACGGGGCGCCGGCGGGCGCCTTCGTGGCGGCCATCAACCCGCACCGGCCGCTCGACGAGGCGATGCGGAGCTTCGTGGGGCTGCTCGTCGGGCAGCTCGCCGCGGGGCTCGGCAACGCGCGCGCCTACGAGGGCGAGCGGCGCCGGGCCGAGGCCCTCGCGGAGATCGACCGGGTCAAGACGGCGTTCTTCTCCAACGTCAGCCACGAGTTCCGCACGCCCCTCACGCTGATGCTGGGGCCCACCGAGGACGCGCTCGCCTCGCCCGAGCGCGCGCTGCGGGGCGCCGACCTCGAGGCCGTGCACCGCAACGAGCTGCGGCTCCTCAAGCTGGTCAACGCCCTGCTCGATTTCTCCCGCATCGAGGCCGGGCGCGCGCACGCCGCCCGGGAGGCCACCGACCTCGGGGCCTTCACCGCCGACCTGGCGAGCGCGTTCCGCTCGGCCATCGAGCGCGCCGGGCTGCGCTTCGACGTGACCTGCGAGCTCCCCGACGAGCCGGTCTTCGTCGACCGCGGGATGTGGGAGAAGATCGTGCTCAACCTCCTCTCCAACGCGCTGAAGTTCACCTTCGACGGGGCCATCACGGTCTCGCTCCGCGCGGCGGGCGACCGGGTCGAGCTCGCCGTGGGCGACACGGGCGTGGGCATCGCGGCCGCGGAGGTGCCGCACCTCTTCGAGCGCTTCCACCGCGTGGAGGGGGCGCGCTCTCGCACCCACGAGGGCTCGGGCATCGGCCTCGCGCTCGTGCACGAGCTCGTGCGCCTCCACGGCGGAACCATCCGGGTCGACAGCGAGCCCGGCCGCGGGACCACCTTCACCGTGAGCGTCCCGCGGGGCCGCGCCCACCTCCCCGACGAGCCCGTGGCGGCCGCGTCGCCCGGGGCGTCCACCCTGGCGAGCGCGGCGCCCTACGTCGCCGAGGCGCTGCGCTGGCTCGCCAGCGACGACCCCTCCGGGGAGCGCGAGGGGCGCATCTCCGGCGGGCTCGACCAGGGCCCCGACGGCCGCGCGGCGCACATCGTCCTGGCCGACGACAACCCCGACATGCGGGAGTACGTCTCGCGGCTGCTGCGCCAGCGCTGGTCCGTCGAGGCGGTGGCCGACGGGGTGGCGGCGCTCGCGGCGGTGCGGCGGCGCGCGCCCGACCTCGTGCTCACCGACGTGATGATGCCCGGGCTCGACGGCTTCGGGCTGCTGCGGGCGCTGCGCGACGACCCGGCCACGGCGGCGGTGCCGGTGGTGATGCTCTCCGCGCGCGCGGGCGACGAGGCCCGCTCCGAGGGCCTGGAGTCCGGGGCCGACGACTACCTGGTCAAGCCCTTCTCGGCGCGCGAGCTCATGGCGCGGGTGGGCACGCTGCTCCAGCTCGCGGCGCTCCGGCGCGTGGCGGAGGTCGAGCGGGCGCGGCTGTTCGAGCTGTTCATGCAGGCCCCGGTGGCCATCGCGGTGCTCCAGGGGACGGCGCTGCGGTACGTGGTCGCCAACCCGGCGTACTGCGAGATCGTCGGGCGCGACGCGGTGGTCGGGCGCGACTTCGCCGACGTGTTCCCCGAGCTGGTGGGCGAGCCCGTGTACGAGGTGTTCCGCGGGGCGTACGAGCGGGGAGAGCGGGCGCGCTTCGCGGAGTACGAGGTGCGCCTGCGGCGGCGCGGCGTGCTGGCCCCGGCGTACTTCGACTACGTCATCGAGCCGATGCGCGAGCTCGGCGAGGTCGTCGGGCTGATGGTGGTGGCCTCGGAGGTCACCGCGCAGGTCACCGCGCGCCGCCGGGTGGACGGGCTGCGCGCCGCGGCGGAGGACGCGAGCCGCGCCAAGGACGAGTTCCTCAACACGCTCAGCCACGAGCTGCGCACGCCGCTCAACGCCATCATCGGCTGGTCGACGCTGCTCCGCAGCGGCAGCGTGCCGGCGGAGCAGCGCCCGAAGGCGCTGGAGACGGTGGAGCGCAACGCGCGCATCCAGGCGCGGCTCATCGAGGACATGCTCGACCTGTCGCGCATCGAGCAGGGCAAGTTCGTGCTGAGCGTCGGGCCCGTCGAGCTGGTGCGCGTGGTCGACGCGGCCATCGAGGCGGTGCGCCCCGCGGCGGAGGCCAAGGGCATCCGGCTGCAGCCCGTGCTCGACTCGCACGCCGCCATCGTGGGCGACGCCGACCGGCTACAGCAGATCGTCTGGAACCTCCTCTCCAACGCCATCAAGTTCACGCCCAAGGGCGGCCGGGTGCAGGTGCGGCTGCGGCGCGAGCAGTCGTACGTCGAGCTGGTGGTGGCCGACACGGGCCAGGGCATCACGGCGGAGTTCCTCCCCCACGCCTTCGACCGCTTCCGGCAGGGCGACGCGTCGTTCGCGCGGCGGGCGGGCGGGCTCGGGCTCGGGCTCGCGATCGTGCGCTCGCTGGTCGAGCTGCACGGCGGCGACGTGCGGGCGCAGAGCGACGGCCCCGGCGAGGGGGCGACCTTCACGGTGCGACTCCCGCTGGCGCCGCTGCGCTCCGACCGCGCCTCGCCGGTCGCGCCGGAGCCCGACCTGCCGCAGCGGGCGGACTTCGAGTGCCCGCCGGCGCTGCGCGGCAAGCGGGTGCTGGTGGTCGACGACGAGCCCGAGACCCGCGAGCTGCTGCGCTTCGTCATCGGGCAGTGCGAGTGCGAGGTGGAGACCGCGGGCGGCGGCTTCGAGGCGCTGAGCGCGCTCGACCGCATGACCTTCGACGCGATGGTCTCGGACGTGGGGATGCCCGACATGGACGGCTTCGAGCTGGTGCGCCGCGTGCGAGCGCGCCCGGCGTCGGCGCAGGGCCACCTGCCCGCGGTCGCGCTCACGGCCTACGCCCGCGTCGAGGACCGCACCCGCTCGCTCCGCGAGGGCTTCGACATGCACCTGGCCAAGCCCATCGAGCCGGGCGAGCTGCTCGCCGTGCTGGCCGCGCTGGTGTCCGACCGCCGCCGCGGGTGAGACCCCCGCCGTCCCCCTCCCTACGCTCATCGTTGACCCTGATCGTGCGCGAACCGCTTGCAGGCTGCGGCTCCGGGCTACCCACACACCTTCGCGCACCTTAGGCTGCCGCGGGTTGAAACCCACGGCAGCCAAGGGAAAACCCGCGGCGGGTTGGTCACTGTGCCTGGACATCGGACAGGCCGCTTGCGGCCTTCCCCTTGGCTGCCGTGGGTTTCAACCCTTTCGCTTCTACACATCTCGCGGGCGCGGAGACGCCGCCCACTCCGCGGTCGCGGACGGCCCGCGAGCGGGCCTGCGACCGCTGAAGTGGGGACCTGGGACTGAGCGCCCCGTCTGCACGGGGCTTCCTGGAGGAGCGACGGTTGCTGGCGCAACCGTCGGGAGGTCACCGACCGCCGCGGTGAAACTCCATGCGATGCTCGGCGGCTTGTCCTGCTGCTCCGCGTGAGCGCCTACGTCCCCTCCATCGAGCGCTCCAGCGCTCGATGCGCCTGCAGATAGCCCGGCGCAGGCCGGGCGGTCAGCTCCAGGCTCCCACTTCAGCGGTCGCAGGCCCGCTCGCGGGCCGTCCGCGACCGCGGAGTGGGCGGCGTCTCTGCG
>JAUSAZ010000011.1 GCA_030652255.1 Myxococcales bacterium
GTGTCAGGCGCTCGAAGCACTCACCTCGTGTCGGAGACCGGCATCGCTCCCAATGCCCCTCTCACGAGACCAAAGCAGGGAGCGCCGCCAGAACCTAAACCCCTTGCGACCCTTGCGACCCTTGCGGTTCTTCTCCCCCGATGCAGCCATAGTGGTCCCCCCAACGAGCGCGGAGACACCGGGCGGGTGCTCCCCTCGGAGGGCGAGGCCAGCGACCGACGGCGTGGGCGGGCGCTCGGCTCAACCTTTCACATCCCCTGCGACGCGGTACTAGCGCACGAAGAGGTAGCCGAAGGCGCGGGTGTCGCGGTCGCCGTTGTCCGCGCCGCACGACGCGGAGTTGCCCACGGTGCTGCTGCCGAGCGATGGGGCGCAGGTGAGGCCCTGACCGCCGAGGCCGAGGCGCGAGTCGGGCGAGGCGCAGTCGTTCTCCTGGTTGGCGACGATGCCGAGGCGCACCCGGGTGTAGCCCGGGACGTCGTTGTTGAAGCCCTCGCGGTTGCAGTGGGGCTGGAGCGACCCGGAGGCCATGAGCCCCGTCCAGCCCGCGCGGCTGACGCTCGTGGCCTCGAAGACCCCAGTAGCGAACACCGAGAGCAGGGAGTCTGCGGCGCGGAAGGGGATGACCACCGCGCGGCTCGTCCCGCCGTCGACGAGGGCGAGGCGCAGGGCGGTGAAGGGCACGCGCGCGAAGCTGGCGAACTTGGCCTCCACCGGGTCGAGGTTGGTCGACGCGGGGTTGAGGGTGTCGGCGCTGCTCCAGAGCGGTGAGTCGTACACGAAGGTGCCCTGCGCGCCGTCGGCCTTGAGCGCGAGGGTCCAGCCGCCGCCGTCGCTGGTCATGTCGCAGTAGGCCCCGAAGGCCGCCCCGCCGCCCGCGCCGTCGGGGTCGATGGGGTACGCCCCGTTGGGCAGCGCCGGCAGCGCCGCATGGATCTCCCGGCAGCTCGCCATCGTCTGGCACGCCCCGGCGACGCAGCCCTCGCCCGCCGCGCACGCGCGCCCGCACACGCCGCAGCTCGCCGTCGAGGTCGCGGTGTCCACCTCGCAGCCGTTGGCCGCGTCGCCGTCGCAGTCGGCGCGGCCCGCGTCGCATCCCACCAGCACGCAGCGGCCCGCGGTGCAGGCGCCCGTGGCCCCGGCGGGCGCGCAGGCCCGCCCGCAGGCACCGCAGTGCGCGATCGTCGCCCCGGTGTCCACCTCGCAGCCGTTGGCCGGGTCGCCGTCGCAGTCGCCGTAGGACTCCGCGCAGGCCCCGACGGCGCAGCGCCCCGCCGCGCACGCGGGCGTCGCCCGGGCGGTGACGCACGCCGCCGCGCAGGCGCCGCAGTGGGCGACGCTGGCCTGCAGGTCGACGCACGCGCCGTCGCAGCACGAGGCGCCCGAGGGACAGCCCCGCGAGGCCGTGCAGCCGGGGGCGCAGGCGCGGTCGCGGCACAGGTGGCCGACGGGGCAGTGCTCGTCGGCGAGGCACTGCACGCACGCGTGGGCGGCGAGGTCGCAGCGCGGGGCGGCGTCGGCGGGGGTGATGGCGTCGGCGGGGGTGGCGCCGCCGTCGAGGGTGGCGGAGGCGCAGCCCTCGTCGGCGTGACAGCCGGGGACGCACGCGCGGGTGAGCGGGTCGCAGTGCTGCGCGGCGGGGCAGGCGTCGTCGGAGGCGCAGCCGGCGTCGAGGGGGGCGTCGGGCACGTCGGGGCTCGGGGCGTCCATGGCAGCGGGCGTGTCGACGGCGGACGCGTCGTCGACGGGCGCGATGTCGTCGATGACGGCGGCGTCGTCCGCGGCGGCGGCGTCGTCGAGGTCGGCGGGAGGCTCGTCGAAGCACCCGAGCGGCGCGAGCGACAGGGCGAGCAGGAGGCAGCGGACCGACGGGGGCTTCACGGGGGCGATGGTAGGGAGCGCGGGGCGCCGCGGTCTAGCGCGGGGGGCGGGATGCGCGCGGCGGTCAGGCCGGCTGACGCCTCCTATCGAAGGGTCCGCTCCCGATCCGACGGGAGGCTCCACGCCTACGGCGCGACGGCGACGCGGTTGCGCCCGCTGCGCTTGGCCAGATAGACCCCCTCGTCGGCGGCCCGCATCAGGTCTTCCACGCACTGCATGGCGTCGTCGCGCACGGCGGCGCCGATGCTGACGCTGCCGCGCCACTCCCCCTTCCCGACGGCGACGCGCATCGCCTCCACCGTCGTGCGCATCCGCTCGGCGAGCTGGATGGCCCCGCCCAGCGGCGTGCGCTCGCAGATCACCAGGAACTCATCGCCGCCCAGCCGGCACACGACGTCATCCGTGCGGATGGAGTGCTGGAGGCTCCGGGAGAGCTGGCGCAGCACCTCGTCGCCCGCCTCGTGCCCGTGGGTGTCATTGACCTGCTTGAAGCCGTCGGCGTCGATCATCATGCAGGCCATCGGGGTGCCGTCGCGGACGGACGCCTCCCACGCCTTCGTGAGCCGCATCATGGCGTGCCGGCGGTTGGGCAGCCCGGTGAGCGCATCGGTGAGGCTCAGCTCCTCCAGGTGCCGGTTGGCGATGGCCAGCGCCGCGGTGCGCTCCCCGACGCGCGCCTCCAGCGTCTCGTTGAGGCGCTGGAGCTCGCGGTTGCGCTCCGTCACCTGCTGGAAGAGCCCGTTGAGCGCGCGGACCAGGGGCGCGACGGCGCCATCCTTCCTGCGCTCCTCGGCGAGGTACGCCTCCGCCGGGGTCTGCCCCGAGCGGATGGCCGCGATCTGCCGGGCCAGCACCTGGTCGCACCCGAGGATGTGATGCGCCAGCCAGTGGACGAGGTACTCCTGCAGCGGGCGGGCGCGCTCGAGGTCCTGCGGCGTGACGCTGGCGCGCATCTGCGTCACCTCCTGGAAGAAGTTGGCGTGCTCGCGGCGGTGGTACGCGACGTGTCGCATGTCGACGCCGGCCGCCATCATCTGCGCGTCCTCGTCCTCGAAGTGATAGCGGGCGTACGCCACGACCTCGTCGAACAACTGCTCCAGCGCGTCGAAGGCCGCTCCGTCGGCCTGCGCGAGGACACTGCCGAAGGCGTTGATCGCGTCGACCAGGCACCGGTGCTGCCGGTCGACCTCCCCCAGGCCCGTGACGAAGTGGTCATCCCAGACGAACAATTCCATGCGCGATCCAATGCTCCTACCGGGGTCTTGCGGACGGCTCGGTGTGCATATCGACCGGCGGCGCCAGAACTCGCGCGCATAGTTTTCACCTCGCAGCAGGGGAATCGCGGCGCTTCGAGGCATCGCTGGCCACCGCCAGGCGAATCCTTTGCGCGGGGCTCCGGCGGCCTTCGGGCCGGACGGATCGCGCCGCCCCTGCGCAACTTGAGCAGGCTCTGCCCAACGCGCCCGCGGCCCCCCCCCCCCAACCGCGCGCAATGCCCTTCTCCGCCAGTGTTTTCGTCGATGGCACACGCGCTGCTCAAGCGCTTCGCACCCATGCAAAGCCGCGACTCCTTCGACCCCATCGCTCCCCGCCGGAGCCTCCTCCCCTTCCTCACGGTCCCCCTCGACGCGGACGCCGCCACGCTCCGCCGCGAGCTCGAGACCCTCCACCGCTCGGCCCGCGAGGCCTGGCGCCTGCGCCGCGAGCTCGCCGCGTTCTTCCTGGTCACCGTCGCCCTCTTCGGCGTGTCGCAGGTGGTACGCGAGGTCATCCACCCGGGCCTGCCCCCGCTCTCGCAGATGGGCCGCTCGTGGGCCTTCCTGCTCCTGCTGCTGGTGCCCATCGGGTGGTTCGTGCGCCGCCAGCCGCTGCCGCTGCGCGACCTCGGGCTCACCACCCGCGGCGCGCGAGAGAGCCTCCGCGAGGCCGCGCTCGTCGCCGTCGGCATCGCCCTCGCGGGCGTCGCCCTGCGCCTCGGCCCCGCCCTGCGCGGCGAGCCGTGGCTCCTCTGGGGCTCCGTCGCGACGTACTCCCGCGGCGAGTTCGCGCTCTTCCTCCTGGCCTACGGGCCGCACTGCCTGCTCCAGGAGTTCATCGCCCGCGGGGTCATCCAGACCTCCCTCGAGCGCCTGCTCCCCCCGGACGCCGGGCCGCTCGCCCCGGTGCTCGTCACCTCGGTGCTCTTCGGCGTCTTCCACCTCTACGTCTCCCCCGGCTTCGCGCTCACCACCTTCGTCGTGAGCGCCCTCCTCGGCGCCTTCTACGCCCGCCGCCGCACCCTCGCCGGCGTCACCGCCGTGCACGCCGCCCTCGGCCTCGCCAGCGTCGCCGTCGGCCTCAACTGACCCGTCCACCCGCAGCACGAAGCGGAGGTCACCCCATGCGCATCGCCATCATCAGCACGTACACGCACCCCACCCGGCTCCCGAAGAAGGAGCGCTCGGTCATGCAGTCGGCCGTGCCCGAGCTCCTCGCGGGGCTCTGCCCCCCCGACGCGGAGATCGAGCTCTTCAACGAGAAGGAGGTCGACGTGCCCCTCGACCGCCACTGGGACCTCGTCTTCTTCTCCTACCTCCACGCCTACTACGAGCACACCAAGGTGCTCTCCACCCTCTTCCGCCGCCGCGGCATCACCACCGTCGCCGGGGGCCGCCACGCGGGGCACTTCGCCGACGACGCGCTACAGCACTTCGACGCCGTCGTGGTGGGCGACCCCGAGGCCAACGTCCCGGCCCTGCTCGCGGACTTCGCCCGCGGCGAGCTCAAGCCCCGCTACGACCTGCCCGCGGTGGCCCCGTCGGAGATCCGCGCGCCCCGCTACGACCTCATCGATTTCGCCCACAACCCGGTGCGCGCGCCGGGCATCGAGGCCTCCCGCGGCTGCCCCTTCAGCTGCAACTTCTGCGTGCTCACCGGGCACGAGAAGTACCGCTACCGGCCGGTGGCCGACGTGGTGCGCGAGATCGAGACGAAGATGCGCTTCAACCGCTCGACCTTCAGCGTGGTCGACGACGTGTTCACCTTCCTCGACAACAACCTCGGCGGCTCGCCGAAGTACCTGCGCGAGCTCTGCGAGGCGCTCATCCCGCTCAACAAGCAGTGGGGCTGCGCCCTCACCTGGAACATCCTCGAGGACGAGGACCTCGTGCGCCTCATGGCCCGCGCCGGGTGCCGCTACATCTACACGGGCCTGGAGTCGCTCAACCCCGACTCCCTCGCCGCCATGAACAAGGGACAGAACAAGCTCTCGGGCCTGCGCGAGGTGATGCGCCGCACCTACGCCCACGGGATCCTGCTGTCCTTCGGCCTGCTGGTGGGCACCGACGGCGACACCAACGAGTACCTCCTGCGCGTCCCGGACTACCTCGACGAGCTGCGCTACGGCTCGGTGACCTTCCTCGGCATCGTGTGCCCGTACCCCGAGACCCCCTTCTTCGCGCAGGTCGCCGCCGAGGGCCGGCTGCTCGCCGGGACCACCATCCGCGACTACGATGGCTACACCCTCTGCCACCGCCCGAAGCACCTGCACCCCTCCGAGGTGATCGAGCACTTCCAGCGCCTCTGCGGCCAGATCGGCTCGCTCACCAACGTCGGCAAGCACGTCTACAACAAGCTCCTGCTGAGCGACGCGCCCCGCTACAAGACCGCCATCCTGGTGTCGGCCCCGGAGGTGCTCAGCATCCGCGCGCCGCTGGGCAACCCCGCCCGCACCTACCTCGCGGGCCGCGACCCCATCGAGGACTGGGACGCCCGCATGATGCGCGAGCTCGGCCTCGCCCCGCAGCGCATCGACGGGACGCAGTCGCTCGCCTCCGCGCGGGGCCTCGCCCGGGTGAAGGCCCGCCGGGTGCCCGTCGTCGCGGCGTAGCTCCGGTCGGGCGGAGCGCCACACCACGACGCGCCCGCGGGTGGCGGTCGCCCGCGGGCATCGTGCACACTCGCTCGCCATCGATGGCCACCGACGACTTCGAGACCCTCTGGCGGGAGCACCACCTCGACCAGATTCGTGACGTGGTGGCCTTCGAGCAGACGGTCACCGCCCGCACGTTCGCCGCGGCCCCAGGCCCCGCGAGCTCGTTCACGCCCCCGCCCCTGCCCTCCATCTCCCTCGACCTGTCGACGCCCGCCGAGGCCGCGAGCGATGCGCTCGTCGACGACCCCGGCGCGCACGACCTTCGGGTGATCGGGACGCTCGGCGAGGGCGGCATGGGGAAGGTGCTGCTCGCGCGCCAGCGCTCGCTCGCCCGCGACGTCGCGGTGAAGGTGCTCAAGCCCGAGACGGCCGACCGCGACGGGGCACTGGCGCTGCTGCGCGAGGCGGTGGTGATGGGCGGCGTCGAGCACCCCAACATCGTCCCGGTGCACGCGCTCGGGCGCGACGACCAGGGGCGGCCGGTGCTCGTGATGAAGCGCGTCGAGGGCACCAGCTGGAGCACCCTCCTGGAGCGCGCCGACCACCCGGCGTGGGCGCCCCTCCTCGACGCCCACGGCGACCGCGCGACGGCCAACCTCGAGGTGCTCATGCGCGTCGCGGACGCGGCCCACTACGCCCACTCGCGCCGGGTCGTGCACCGCGACATCAAGCCCGAGAACGTCATGGTCGGCGCCTTCGGCGAGGTCTACCTCGTCGACTGGGGCATCGCCGCGCGGCTCGAGCGCGACCGCCCCGCCGAAGCCTCCGCGGGCGAGCTCCCCTCCATGCGCGGAACCCCTGCCTTCATGGCCCCGGAGATGCTCGACGGGGACGTGTCCAGGGTCGACGCGCGCACCGACGTGTACCTCCTCGGCGCGACCCTCCACGCGGCGCTCACGGGCACCAGCCGCCACCTCGGCGCGACGCTCCACGCCGTCCTCTTCGCGTCGTACCTCTCGCGGCCGGTGGAGTACGGCGCGGAGGTCCCGGTCGAGCTCGCCGAGCTGTGCAACCAGGCGACGCACCCCGACCCCGAGCGCCGCCCGCAGAGCGCCCTGGAGTTTCGCCGTCGCCTCACCGAGTACGTCCGCCACCGGGCCAGCCTCACGCTCGCCGCCGCGGCCACGGTGCGCCTCGCGGTGCTCCGGGACCTCGCCGCCCGCGCGTCGGACGGCGACCCGGCGCGCCTCCACCGCCTCGCCGTCGAGTGCCGCTTCGGCTTCGCGCAGGCGCTGGAGGTCTGGCCCGGCAACACCCACGCGCGGGACGGCCTCGAGCACACCCTGCGCCTCCTGCTGGAGCACGAGCTCCGGCGGGAGAACCTCGACGCCGCGCGCGCCCTGGCCCACGAGCTCGGCGACCCCGACCCGGCGATCGAGGGGCGCCTCGCCGCGCTGGCCGAGACGCTGCGGGTGCGGCGCGAGCGCGAGGCCGCCGCCGTGGAGGAGGCGCGGGAGACGGACCTCTCCCAGGGCCTCGACGCGCGGGCGCCGCTGCTGGGCCTGGTGGCGGTCGGGTCGGTGCTGACCAACGTGCTCGTGTGGCTGGCGTCGCCCACCGACGACCAGCTCGGCGTGGCGCACCTCGTGACCTTCAACGTGGGCATGGCGGCGGTGGTGCTGCTGGGGCTCTTCGTCGGGCGCCGCGGGCTGATGGTCAACCGCATCAGCCGGCAGTTCGCCGCCTTCGCGGCGCTGTGCGTGGTGGCCACGCTGGCGCACCGGGTCGTGGCGTGGCGCACGGGGCAGACGTCGCTCCCGGCCGTGGTGGCGGGCGATCTCGTGGTGCTCGCGGCCCTCAACGCGCTCGGGGCGATCACCATCCGCCCGTGGCTCGGGTGGCTCTCGCTCTGCACGGGAGCGCTCTCGGTGGTCACGGTGCTCGCGCCCTCCCGCTCGCTCCTCTGGTACGCCGTCGGGACCAACGCGATGATCCTGCTGGGGATCTACTTCGGCTGGCTGCGCGCGCGCCCCGCGAAGGGCTGAAGCGCGGCGTCAGGTCAGGGTCGGGCCGAGCGCCGCGCGGATGGTCGCGAGCAGCTGCTGCCGGTGGAAGAGCTCGGTGACGTAGTCCATCCGGTCGGTCTCCAGCACCAGGGTGGGCGAGCGGTCGTAGCGCGCGAACCACTGCTCGTAGAGGTCGTGCAGCGCCCGCAGGTAGGGCGTCGGGATCGACTGCTCGTAGGCTCTGCCCCGCAGCTGGATGCGCTTGCGGAGGGTCTTCACCTCGCAGCGCAGGTAGATCATCAGGTCCGGCGGGCGCAGCTCGCTGCGCAGCGAGGTGTAGAGGTCGGAGTAGGTGGCCCAGTCGCGGTCGTTGATGTGGCCCTGCTGGTGGAGGTACTGCGCGAAGACCTCGGCGTCCTCGTCGAGGGTGCGGTCCTGCACGACGCCGCGGCCCGAGGCCTCCAGCTCCCGGTGGATCTTGAAGCGCTTCACCAGGAAGAAGAGCTGGCTGTTGAAGGCCCAGCGCGGCATGTCGGCGTAGAAGTCCGCGAGGTAGGGGTTCTCGTCGTGCGGCTCGAAGAAGGGCGTCAGCTCGAACTGCTGGCAGAGCCACTTCACGAGGCTCGACTTGCCTGCGCCCATGTTGCCGGCCACGGCGATGTAGCGGGGAGGTGCCATCGGTGCCCGCGAGCGTAGGCGCCGCCGCCGGGGGGCGACAGTTTCCGACCGGCCGGCTCAGTCGTCGTCGTCGTCGACCGCGACCTCGTCGAAGTCGCCGGACTCGTCGATGGTGCCGTCGAGCTCGACCCGCCGCCGCCGCGACTGCGGGGCCTCCCGCCGCACGGCGCTCTCGGGCGCCACCGCGGCCTCCGTCGTGGGGCTCAGCACCACGCGCCCGGGCGGCGCCCCCTGGGCCCGCGCCGCCACCGCCGGCGACACCGCCATCACCGGCGAGCTGCGCCGCGCGGTCGCCCGCTGCTGCCAGTGGCGCGCGAGCGAGGGCAGCACCGTCGCCCGCAGCGCCCGCACCAGCCCGTCGGGCATCGCCAGGCCCTCGTGGCCGTCGTCCTCCAGCGGGGCGCCGAGGTCGCGCGCGCGCTGGAGCAGCTCCAGGGTCTTCACCATCGGCAGCTCGCGCAGGGCGGCGAGGTCGGCCGCCTCGAAGCGCGCCCCGAGCACCGCCGCCGCCCGCAGGGTCATCAGCTCGTCGGGGCCGAGGGCGTGCAGCACCGCCCCCCAGTCGCCGACCGCCGCCTCCGCCGCGCTCGCCCCGGCGGGCGGTGACGGGGTCGTCGCGAGCACCTCCACCGCCCCGAGCTCGCGCGCCGTGTCGCGCAGGGCCTGCGCCTCGCCCGAGAGCACTGCCTCGCTGAAGGCCAGCACCACCGGCATGCGCAGCGAGCCCGGCATCGAGAGCCAGCGGCGCAGCAGGGCGAGGGTCTCGTGGTCGGCGTGGTCGACCTGGTCGAAGAGCAGCGCGCAGCCGGTGGGGGTGCGCGCCGCGAGGCGGTTGATGGCGCGGGCCAGCGCCTCGGGCTTCGCCCCGTCGCCCACCCGCATCATGCCGATGGAGTCGATGGCGTGCTCCTCGCCGATCCATTGCAGGGCGCGCGCGGCGGCCTCCCGCAGGGGGGTGAAGGGCCTCGCGCCGGGCTCGCAGCGCACCCGGAGCGCCGCCCAGCCGGGGGGGATGGGGAGCACCGCCGGGAGCTCGCCCCGCACCAGCACGGAGTGCCCGTCGACCAGGGCCCGCTGCATCACGAGGGCGTCTTGTGGGTTCATGGAGGGTTCTTACCCCTCGCGGCGGAAGATGTACCGCGGCGTGATCATGATCCCGGCCTCGTTGGCGGTGGGCAGGCCCACCGTGAGGCGCTCGCCGTCGAGCTCGTACTGCACCGTGGAGGGCACGTCGCCGCCGCTCGCGGGGCACTCGCGGGTGATGGTGAGCGGCGACTGCGCCTCGCCCGCGTAGCGCACCGTGAACTGCAGCGGGATGGGCTGCGAGTACCGCGCCCCGATGGTGGAGACGAGGTTGATCACGCTGGCGACGTCGACGATCACCCGGCCGGGCTCGGTCCAGAGCTGACCGCGGCCGCGGAGGTTGGACTCGGTGAGGTTGATGGTGCCGAGGGGCGTGCGGTCGGTGTTGACGAAGTACTCGATGCCGATGAGCTCCCAGTGCGCCGTCGGGAGCGCGCCGCCCGCGAGCGTCGGCGCGGCGCCCACCCGGATGGGGCTGGTGACCAGCGGGAGCGTGGTGGCGGCGCCGGGGGGCGCGCACATCCCGGGGCGGTACTCGATGTCCGTCGCGAGCCGGATGGCCTCGTCGCAGAAGCGCGCCGGGGGCGGCGGCGTCACGTACGCGAAGTTGAAGCACATCTCGTCGGTGGTGCGCACCCCGGAGGTCACCGTGCGGCTGGAGGTGTTGTTGAAGGTGCAGCGGGTGACCACCCGGTCGCCCGCCGCGAAGGTGACCGGGAGGTCGTAGAAGAGCTCGGTCTCGAAGCGCCAGCCCTGGAGCGAGATGAGCGGCTCGACGGCCCCGGAGGCGCGCACCACGGTCTGCTCGAAGTCGGTGCCGATGGTGTGCATGTGCGGCATGCCCGCGAGCAGCCGGCTGCCCGCCGAGAGGGTGCAGGCGCTCTCCGCCGTGCCCGTGCTGCGCGCGGGGATCGAGAAGCCCAGCGGGCCCATCGCCACCATGCCCCACTCGGTGCCGCCCGGCGGGGCGTGGTAGACGCGCACGCCGGTGCTGTCGGTGATGTCCGGGAGCCGCGCGCCGTTGTTGTAGTGGACCTGCATCACGTAGCGCTCGCCGGGGTTCACCCGCAGCCCGCCGTCGGGGAACTGCAGCGCGTTCTGCCCCGGCGCCCAGGCGTACGCGTACTCGCTGCCCTCGGGCATGTTGAAGCACGAGTAGGGCGTGTTGGGAGAGCGGCGCATCGGGTCGCGCAGCAGCACCACGTGGTGCACCACCGCCGCCTGGTCGACGCGGATCTCGAAGCGGCGGATGAAGCGCGACTCGGTCACCGGCGCGTCGAAGACGAAGCAGCGGTAGTCGTCGTTGACCATCGGCCCGACGGGGTAGCGGTTGGCCAGGAGGTCGAAGTGCTCGAGGCCCGCGGGCGCCTCCTCGGGCGAGCGGAACACCGGCGCCGACACCCGCAGCCCCGTCCCCGGCGGCGCCGTCTGCGCGCCGCAGGTGGCCCACTGCACCATCGCGTTGCGCACCTCGTCGACCGGCGGCGGCGTGCCCGCCGGGGGCATGCGCCCGGTGACGAGGTTGGCGGCGATGCGGTCGACGTGGCGCATCCCCGCCGCGCCGACGAGGTTGGCGTCGTAGTCCATCAGCGAGAAGGGCGCGCCATACGCGGGCGTCGCGCCGTGGCAGGTGCCGCACTGGCGCTGCATGTGGCCGCGCATCTGCGAGTCCCAGAGGGCCCGGTCGGGGATGCAGGCGCCCGACGGGGCGTCGAGCGGGGAGGCGTCGGCGGGCGGCGGGGGGACGGGATTACCGTCGCTGGTAAACCCGAGGTCCGAGGGGGCGCCGGGGCGGTCGACGCCCGTCGCGGGCACATCGACGCCGGCGTCCGCGGGGGACGCTGCGCCGTCACTGCAACCGGCGAGCGCAGCGCCCGCGAGGAGTCCGAGACCGACGTATCCCAGGCGTGTGGAGCATCGCATCGGCCGGGGACACTACCCCGAACGCCCGCCGCCCTCACACGCGGCGGCGGTGTCGCGGCGGCGATGTCACCCGATCGTCATGGGCGGCGCGCCGGTGGGGACCAGCAGCGCGTGGGCGTAGGGGGTCATGCGCACCGTGGCCGCGTAGCCCGCCTCGGCGGCGAGGGCGCCGAGCTCGGCCTCGGTGAAGCGGTAGATGAAGCCCGTGAAGGGCGTGAAGGCCACCGGCTCGGGCAGCGACGCCCCGGGCCACCCGAGGGCGCGGGCGACCCGGCGCACGGCGCGCACCCCGGCCGGCGCCGCAGGACCACCGTGGTGGCGGTGCACGCTCAGCAGCACCGGGGCGGCGGGGTGCGCGCGGCGCAGGGCGCCGAGGAGCGCGCGGCGGTCGGCGGCGTCGAGCACGTGGGAGAGGCTCGCCCAGCCGAGCACGACGGCGTCGAAGCGCGCCGGGGCGCCGAAGGGGCGCAACGGGCCGTCCCCCGCGGTGAGGGCGCGCACGAGGTCGGCGTAGTCGCCGCGCAGGGCCTCGCAGGGGGTCGGGGCGGCGGCGGCGGCCCGGGCGAGGTCGTCGGCCAGCCCGGAAGGCTCGAAGGCGGCGACCTCGTAGCCGCGGGCGGAGAGCGCGGCGAGCTCCCTCCCCCCGCCGGCGCCGCCGACGAGCACGCGCCCGGCGCGGGGCCAGGCGGGGTGTTCGAGCGCGGCCACCTCCCAGTCGTGGAGCGCATCGAGGAAGCGCTGCCCGCCGGGTGCATAGGTGCGCTGGCGGGCGAAGATCGCATCGGTGAGCGGCGCGCGCGACGCCGCCGAGACGCCCACCCGCAGGACCTCCATCGTCGCCGCCACGCGCTGGGCGTGCACGAACTCCAGCGCGCGGTGGGCGCGCAGCAGGGCGCTCGCCCAGCGCGGCACGGCGCCGGTCGGGCCCTGCGCGGGCGTCACCGGATCTCCACCCAGCTCAGCTGGAGCTGCGTCGGGCGCGGCACCCGCAGCCGCACGTAGCGCCCTCGTGTGGCGGGGAACACCGCCCGCCAGGTGTCGAAGGGCTCCACCCGCCGCGCGAGCTCGCGCCAGCGGGCGCGGTCATCGGAGGCCTCGACCACCAGCGGCACCGCCCAGTCGCGGCAGCAGTCGAGGCGGTTGATCACCCGCACCATGGTCACCTCGCGGGAGGCGCCGAGGTCGAACTCGATCCACGGCGCGGGCTCGGTGAGCGTCTGGAAGAAGATGTTGGGCAGGCCCTCGGAGGTGGTGTCGAAGCCCCGGGCGGTGACGGGTCCGGGGCCCTGGGTGCTGCTCAGCCGCCAGGTGGCGGTCTTGGCGAGCTCGGGCCGGAGCACCAGGCGCAGCTCGCGCGCCCCGGCGAGGGCGAAGCCGAGGGTGAGGGCGAGCACGGTCCAGCGCCAGGCGCGCTCGCGCCAGAGGGCCATGGGGGCGTCGTCCCCGGGGACGGTGGTGGGCCAGAGCCAGCGCGCGAGGGTCTGCGGGGTCGACACGGGCGCCGTGCATATCGCAGGCGCGGGCCCCACAGGAAGGGCGCGGCGCCGGAATGAGCGCTTGACGCGTCGGCCGTCGAAGGGTTTGTTGCGCCCGGAAAGGCGCGTTTCCCATTGGGCTGGTTCGTCTGGATCATCGAGAGCGCGCTGTGCCTGGCGGCGAGCTACGCCGCCGCCGTCGCCGTGTACCCCGACCGCTCGGTGCTCGACCGCTTCATCCTCGCGATGGTGGTCGACACGGGGCTCATCCTGCTGGCCATCCACCTGTGCGGCGTGGCCGACCGGCTCAGCGCCGGGCCGCTCGCCCTCGTGGCGACGCTGCTCTGCGCCGCGGTGCTCTTCGCCGCGCGCCGGGCGACGAAGCCCGGGGTGTTCGCCGAGTGCCTGCGCAACGACCTCCGGGCGCCCGCGCGGCTCGTCGCCGACACCGTGCGCGAGCGCGAGGTGGCGGTGGGCACCCTCGTGCCCGCGGCGCTGGCGGCGGCTACCTGCGCGCTGATGGTCTGGTACTACCGCTCCTGGACCTGGGACCCGGTCTGGTACCACGTCCCCAAGACCTCGCTGGTCATCCAGGAGGGCTCCCTCCGGTGGCTGCAGATCCCCAACATCTGGACCCAGGGCAACCCCGCCAACCTCGAGCTCCTCGCGGTCTGGAACTGCATCTTCCCCCGCGACAACCGCTTCGACGACAGCGCGCAGCTCCCCTTCCTCATCGTCGGCGCCGCGGTGGTGGCCGCCTGGTGCCGCCGCGTCGGGGCCTCGCGCCCGCTCAGCGCCGCCCTCGGCGCCGTCTGGATCGCCCTCCCCCCGATCTTCCTCCAGGCGCACTCCACCCACGCCGACGTGGCCTGGAACGCCCTCTTCACCGCCGCCATCTACTTCACCCTCGGCAAGCCCGAGCGCCGCGACCGCTGGGTGGGCTTCCTCTGCTGGGGCCTCTTCATCGGGATGAAGTACACGGGCCTCTTCCACATCGCCCTCTGGGGCCCGTGGCTGCTCGGCCGCGCCGTGGTCGAGGTCGTCAATACCCCGCCGGGTAAGCGCCTGGGGCGCACCCTCGACGTCGCGGCCTCCGGCCTCTTCGCCATCGCCCTCGGGTGCTTCAAGTACGTCCAGAACTGGCGCCACGCCCGCAACCCGATGTGGCCCTTCGACGTCAACATCCGCTCGCTGGGGCTGCACTTCCACGGCGAGAGCAACCCCGGCGTCGAGTACGGCTCCGGGCCCGACGTGAGCCCCACCTTCTTCGGCGCCCCCAACGCCCTGCACGAGCTCATCACGTCGTGGTTCAACGACCACCCCTTCTACGCGCCCGACGTGCGCTCCGGGGGCTTCGGCCCGGTCTTCCGCTGGCTGCTCCTCTGGTGCGTGGTGGCGGTCGCCTTCGACGCCGTGCGCGGCCGCAACTGGAAGCGGGCGCTGCTCCCGCTGGCGCTCTTCGTCGAGTGCCTCCAGGTGCCGGTCCCCTACATGACCCGCTTCATCCTGGCGGCCGCCACGGCCTCGCTGGTGTGCACCGCCATCGTGATGAGCGAGGTGCGCTGGCGCCCCGTGCGCCTCGCGCTCTCCCTCGCCCTCGTGGGCCTCACCTGGCACGGCTACACCGAAGGCTACCGGGGCTTCATCGTGCACCCGCGCTACTTCGACCGCGCGCGCCGCCTCGACGCCGCCGGGCGCAACGCCCTGCAGCTCGACACCTTCCTCTGGCCCACCCGCTGGGCCGAGGCCCGCGAGCGCGAGCTGCACGCCGGGGACGTCATCGCCTACGACGAGGGCGTGCACTTCCTCAACGACCTCTTCAACCACGACTTCGGCCCGCGGGTGGAGTTCGTCTCCAACCGCCTGACGCCCGCGCAGTACATCGCCCGCCTCCGCGCCCTGCGCGCGAAGTGGGTCGGCGTCACCCGCGGCACCGCCGCCGAGCAGAGCCTCGTCGAGGCCGGGGGGGAGTTCCTCTTCCAGACCCCGGACTCCCCGATGGCGATGTACCGCCTCGGCCCCGCGCGGCCGTGACCGCGCCGCGCGCCGCCCTGCACCGCGCCCTCGCCCTGGGCCTCGCCGCCACCGCCGCCGCCCGCCTCGCCGCCGCGGCCCTCTTCCCCACCGCCCCCCGCTGGGACGGCTTCTTCTACCACCAGCACGCCGCCCGCCTCGCCGCCGGCCTCGGCTACGCCGACCTCGGCACCGGCCGCCCGACGGCCTTCTACCCCGTCGGCTACCCCTTCGCGCTCTCGCTCCCCTTGCGCCTCGGGCTCTCTCCCTTCGCCGCCGTCGTCGCGCTCAACCTCCTCGCCAGCCTCGCCGCCACCGCCGCCGTGGTGCTCGTCGCCGCGCGCTCGCCCGACGCCCGCGCGCCCGCCCGCGCCGCCCTCGCCGCCGCGCTCTACCCCGGGCTCGCGCTCTGGTCCTGCGCCGCCATGGGCGAGACCCTCACCGCCGCGCTGCTCGTGGTCGCCCTCGCGCTCGCCACGCACCCCGGCCAGCGCCCCCGCCACGCCCTCCTCGCGGGCGCCGCCCTCGGCCTCGCCGCGCTCGTGCGCCCTCCCTCCCTGCTCGCCCTCGCCGCCGTCGCCGCCGCCGCACCCGCCGGTCGCCGCGCCCGCGCCCTCGCCCTCGCCGCCCTCGCCGCGGGCGCCGTGCTCGCGCCGTGGGCGGCCCGCAACGCCCTCGCCCTCGACGCCCCGGCGCTGGTCAGCACCAACGGCGGATCCAACGCCCTCATCGGCACCCTCGACGACGCCCGCGGCGGCTACCTCCGCCCGGTCTTCCCCGGCGCGTGCCGCCACCTCCACGGCGAGGTGGCCCGCGACCGCTGCCTTCGCCACGCCGCGCTCTCCCGCATCGCCGCGGCCCCGCTCCGCTGGGCGGCGCTCGGCGTCGAGAAGCTCGTGCTCACCTTTGCCTGGGAGCACGACCCGGTGGGCTACCTGCGCACCCCGCACACCCCGCTGCGCTCCGACCGCGCCGCCCTCGCCGCCACGGCGGTGTGCACCCTCGCCTGGTGGTCGCTGCTCGCGCTCGCCTGGCGCCGCCGCCGCGCGGGCGACCCCACCACCCGCGCCGTCGCCGTCACCGCCGCCGCCACCGCCGCGACGCACTTCGCCTTCCTCGGCGCCGACCGCTACCACCTTGTGCTGGCGCCCGCGCTGCTACTGCTCGCGACGCGCGCCCGGTCGCCGCGGGGCCCCGGGGAGACCACCACCCCTCTCGAGGTGCCCATGGCCCGTCGCCGCGCCCTGAAGGACGCGGCAACGCGTGCGGCCATGAAGGCCGCAACGGCCTGTACGATGTCCATGCACCGCGACCAGCCCGCGTGCGGGCTTCACTGCTGCACGCGTTGCCGCGTCCTTCAGGGCGCGGCGACGGGCTCGGCGGCACCTTGAGCGGGGTGAGGATGAGCGGGCTCGCCTGGGCGCTGCTGGCCGCGCTCGTGCGCGTCGCGTGGCTGCGCGCGGTGCCCCCCGCCGTCGCCTGGGACGGGATCATCTACGAGCGCACCGCGCAGCGCATCGCCCAGGGCATGGGCTTCGTCGACACGTACAACAACCTCCCGCCGTACCTGCCGACGGCCTTCTACCCGGTGGGCTACCCCGCGCTGCTCGGGCTCGCGCACGCGACGCTCGGCCCGGGCCTCTGGGTCGCCGGGGCGCTCAACGTCGCCGCCGCCGCGGTCACCACCGCCGTGGTCTTCGCCCTCGCCCGCCGCGCGTACGGCGCCCCCGCCGCACACCTCGCCGCGGGCCTCTACGCGCTCTCCCCCGGCGCGGTGCTCTACACCTCCACGCTCATGACGGAGACCGTCTCCGCGGCGCTCCTCGTCGGTGCGATCGCCCTCGCCGAGCGCTACGCCCGCGACCGCCGCGCGCCGGTCGCCCTCGCCGCGGGCCTGCTCTTCGGCCTCGGCGGCCTCGTGCGCCCGCAGTCCCTGCTGCTCGCGCCCATCGTGGCGCTGCTCGCCTCGCCGTCGCCGCACTGGGTCGCGCGCGCCCGCACCCTCAGCCTCGTCGGCGTGGCCTGCGCGGCGGTGGTGCTGCCGTGGACGATCCGCAACTGCCGCGCGCTCGACGGCTGCGCGCTGGTGTCGGTCAACGGCGGCTCCAACCTCTTCATCGGCGCCGACCCCGACGCGGGCGGAACCTACCGCCCCCTGCGCCGCGGCGAGGGCTGCGGCCCGGTGCTCACCGAGGTCGCCAAGGACCGCTGCTACGGCCGACTCGCCCTGCGCCGCATCGCCGCCGACCCGCTGCGCTGGGTGGGGCTCATGCCCGCCAAGCTAGAGGCCCTGCTCGACTACGAGACCGCCCCCGCGGCCTACCTCCACGAGGCGGGCTCCCTCTCCGCTGCCGCCGCCGAGCGCGCCGGGCGCTGGCTCACCGCCTGGCACCGCCTCGTGTGCGCGCTCGCGCTCCTCGCGCTGGTGGCCCGCCGCGATCCCCTCCCCCGCGCGGCGGTGCTCTCGCTCGGCGCCGTCGCGGGCTCGCTCGCCGTGCACGCGGTCTTCTTCGGCGGCGACCGCTACCACATGGTCTTCCTGCCGCTGCTGGCGGTGCTCGGGGGCGCGGTGCTCTGCCCGGCGCGCACACCATGAGCCCGGCGTCCCCCGGCCATCGCCCGGTCACCCTCGCGCTCGCCGCGCTCGCCCTCGCGGCGCGCCTCGCCTTCGGCCTCTCGGTGCGCGTCCCGCCCGCCTGGGACGGCGTGCTCTACGAGCGCGGCGCCGTCGCCCTCGCCCGAGGCCTCGGCTACTCCTGCTACCTCTTCGGCCCCGCCGCCGACCCCTCGGTCCCGACGGCCTTCTACCCCGTCGGCTACCCCGCCTTCCTGGGCGCGCTCTACCGGATCTTCGGGGTGTCTTCCGCCGTGGTCGTCGTCAGCGGCGCCCTCCTCGGCGCGCTCACCGTCGCCCTCGCGCACCGCCTCGCCCTGCGCGCGGCCCCTCCCCTCGCGGCCCACCTCGCGGCGCTGCTCTTCGCGCTCGCGCCCGGTCCGGTGGTCTTCGCGGTCACCCCCATGAGCGAGACCCTCTGCGGCGCCCTGCTCGCCGGCGCCGTCTACGCCCTCGCGCGCGCCCCGTCGCCCTCGTCGCTGCGGCTCGTCGTCGCGGGCACCCTGCTCGCCGCCGCGGCCTACGTGCGCCCGCAGTCCCTGCTGCTCGCGCCGCTGCTCCCCGCGCTGCTCGCCGGCACCGCCGCCCGGCGCCTCCGCCGCGCCGCCCTCGTCACCGCGACCGTGGCCGCGCTGGTCGCCCCGTGGACGATCCGCAACTGCCACGCCCTCGACGGCTGCGCAGTGATCAGCACCAACGGCGGCAGCAACCTCGCCATCGGCGCCGTCCCCCGCGCCACGGGGATGTACCTCACGCTCACCGCCGACGACGGCTGCCGCGGCGTGAAGGGCGAGCGCGCCCGAGAGCGGTGCTGGCAGCGCGTGGCCGTCGCGAGCGTGCGCGCGGCCCCCTTGCGCTGGCTGCGCCTCGCGTGGCCCAAGCTCTACTTCACCTACGCCAACGAGACCTTCCCCGCGGACTACCTCCGCGAGGCCCGGCCCGACCTCCTCGCCCCGCCCCGCCACGAGCGCCTGCGCGACGCCATGACCTGGACCTGGTGGCCCCTCTGGGTCACCGCCCTCCTGGCGCTGATCCCGCTGCCGCGCCGCGCGCCGCTCGCGCCCGCGGCCACGCTCTCCCTCGGCGCGGTCGCGGCCACCACGGCGACGCACCTCGCGGTCTTCGGCGGCGACCGCTACCACCTCCCGCTGGTGGGCCTCGTGGCGGTGCTCGCCGCCGCGGCCTTCCGCCGCCGCCCGATGGTGCCGCCGTGAGCGCGCCCCCTTCCAGCACCCCCGAGGCGGTTCACCCGCAGCTCGACGGGCTGCGCGCCGTGGCGGTCTTCCTGGTGCTGTGCACGCACCTGCTGCCGTCGCAGCCGTGGGTGCGCCGCGTCGGCCCTGGCGGCCTCGGCGTGGTGCTCTTCTTCGTGCTGAGCGGCTTCCTCATCACGGGCATCCTGCTGCGCGTGCGCGACGCCGTCGCGGACGGCCGCCTGACCTCCGGGCGTGCCCTCTCGCGCTTCTACATCCGCCGCGCCCTGCGCATCGCCCCGCTCTACTACGCGGTGCTCGGCGTGGCCGCGCTCGCCGACATCCCCCCGGTGCGCGCCACCTGGCCCTGGCACGCCTTCTACGCGTCCAACCTCTACTTCGCGCGCCGCGGCTCGTGGAACGGCGTCGTCACGCCCCTCTGGAGCCTCGGCGTCGAGGAGCAGTTCTACCTCCTCTGGCCGCTGGTGGTGCTCTGGACCCCGCGGCGCGCGCTGCCGCTCGTGCTGCCCGCGCTCGTCGCCCTCGGGCCGCTCTCCCGCGCCGGCTACCTCCTCGCCGGCGTCGACCCCTTCGCCATCGGGCTGCTGCCGTTCGGGTGCGTCGACACGCTGCTCCTCGGCGCGCTCCTCGCGCTCTGCTGGCACGAGCCCGCGCGGCTCGACGGAGTCCGCCGCGGCGTGCGCACGTTCGGCGTCGCGGTCGCGCTCCCGGCGGTGGCGCTCTACCTCGCGCTCGGGCCGGTGCCCGTGGGCTCGCCCTGCTTCGTGGTCGCGGCGATGCTCGAGCTCGCGCTGAAGGGCGCTGCCTTCTTCGCGCTCATCGACGCGGCGGCGCGGGGCTTCGGCGGGCCGATCGGCCGCCTGCTGTCGTCGCGACCCATGCGCTTCATCGGGCAGATCAGCTACGGCATCTACCTGCTGCACACCTTCGTGCAGGGCGCGGCGCGGGGCCTGGGCGAGCCCTTCCGCGCGCTCTACCGCAACGAGCTGGCGTGGTTTCCGATCGCGTGCGCGACGGTGGTGCTGGTCGCGACCGCGACGTACGTGCTGTTCGAGAAGCCCATCAACGGGCTG
The DNA here is from genome assembly GCA_030652255.1 of Myxococcales bacterium. Classification (GTDB taxonomy): domain Bacteria; phylum Myxococcota_A; class Polyangia; order Polyangiales; genus SCUS01. The sequence continues at coordinate 19,814 of JAUSAZ010000011.1, forward strand.
AAGCGGCGCTTCCCCTACGAGGGGTGAACCTCAGGCGAGATGGCCGCTGTTGGGGCCGGCGGGCGGGGTGAGCGACCACTCCTTCATCGCCACCGTGCCGCTGCGGTCGACGTGGACCTTGTCGTCCACCATCGTGACCCAGCTCATCGGGATGTAGTGGTGCTGGCCCGAGGCGTCCTTCTTGAGCTTGATCGTGTCGGGGCCCTCCATGTGATCGACCACGGCGAACTGGCCGTTCTCCGAGCAGACGACGGACATCTCAGGGCGGATGCGGGTTTCGGCAATCATCGCGGTACCTCCGATGGTTCGAGACACCTCCGACGTTGCAGCGGGCGTTCCACCCGGAGCCACGCAGGGCGGTGCGCGCAAACGCCGACGCACGACCCGACACGATCGACACAGGTGCGCTCGGCGACGTGCGCTGGAGACCCAAATCCCCGGGCGCAACTCTCGCGTCCGTTTCGCTGGAGATCCGGCCGTGCGCGGCGCTCGCTCGTTGAAAAGTTCGCCCCGCGGACAAGCGCGCTTAGAGTCTGTTCACACCGCGGACGGGCGATATCAGGGGTGAGCGCCGGTCGTGGAACGTCTCCGTAGTGGGAGGCGTCCGCACGCCCGATTGCTCACGCCATCGACCCTCCTCCGCGCCTGCGGACGCATGACCTCGATCGACCTCCTGATCCACCGCGCTCCGACCCGCTCACCTCGCGCCGAGGGCCGCGGCGCCGTCGCCGCCGAAGCCACCCCCGTCGCCGCGGGGGCGCTCCTCCTCGACCTCGACCTCGCGGGCCAGCGCTGCACCCTCGCCCAGGACGCCGAGAACGCCGCCTACCTCCTCCGCGACGTCGCCGCCGCGCTCGTGCCGGTGCTCGAGGGCCGCGCCGCCAAGGCCCAGGTCGTCGCCCACGACACCCCCTGGGAGCTGTGCTTCGTCCCCGGCGACGGCGCCCTGCTCGTGAGCATCTTCCGCGGCGGCCCCGTCCCCGAGGTGCGCGCGCTCGACCTCCCGGTCGACCTCGGTGAGCTCCTCGGCGCCCTGCGCCGCGCCGCCGCCGCGCTGCCCTCCCCCGCCGACGGCCTCGACGCCCTCCTCGACCGCCTCGACCTCCAAGGGTCCAACATCCTCGCCGCCCCCACGCGCGGTCCCGCCACGGCGCTCCAGTGGGAGAGCCGCCCCGGCCCGCTCGGCGACGACGCCCTCTCCGTCACCTTCCAGGCCCTCTCCCCGGGCGAGGCCTCGTCTCGCCGCGAGAGCGCCCAGTCCGACCTCCACGCCCTCCTCGTGCAGGGTCGCGTGGGCGTCAGCCTCCGCGGCCGCGGCGTCGAGCTCGCGCCGGGCTTCGTCGTGCTCCAGTTCGAGCGCCTCGTCGCCCTCTGCCGCCCGCTGCTCGAAGCCTGGGCCGCGCGCCGCCCCTTGCACCTCCGGATGCAGGTCTCCGACCTCTCCCTGGGCCTGCGGCTCTCCGTCGACGAGCGCCTCGCCCTCACGCTCACCCGCAACACCAACAGCTCCGTCACCCTGCCCGCGCTCGCCCCGGACGCCTTCATCACCCCGGTGCTCGACGGCGCCCTCGCCCTCGCCGCCGCGCTCTCCCGCTGCGACCGCTCGCTCGCCCGCAACCTCCGGCTGCGCGCCCTCCGCCACGAGGCCCGCGCCCTGCGCCGCTGGCTGCGCAACCTGGGCCGCAGCGACCGCCGCACCAACCCCGACCCCACGCTCTACCAGGTGGCCGCCGAGCCCGCGCCCGCCCCCCGCGCGAGCGACGCGCTCGACCTCCGCGACGCCACGCGCCTGCGCTACACCGCCCGCTGGCGCGCCGAGATCGAGGGCCTCGACCTCGCGGGCACCCTGCTCTGCGGCGACCGGCTCATCGTGCCCGGAGCGCGCGAGCTGCACGCCCTCGACCGCATGACCGGCGCGGCCGTCTGGTCGATGCCCGTGCCGCGCGCCTCCACCACCCTCGCCGGCGACGCCCTGCTGCGCCAGAGCCCGCGCGGCGAGATCGAGCTGCGCGCCTCCTCCAGCGGCGAGGTGCTCTGGAGCACGCGCATCACCCCCCGCGTCGGAACCCTCTGCCTCCCGCACGCCGTCACCGCCCCGGGCCTGCCGCGGCTGGTCGTGGTGGCCGAAGGGGAGCGCCGCCTCGTCGCGCTCGACCTTCGCACCGGCGAGCCCCGGTGGAGCTTCACCGCCCGCCACGCCGGCACCTTCCGCATGAAGCGCGCGGGCCGTCTCCTGGTGGTGGTCTCTGGCGACGCCACGGTCACCGCGCTCGACCTCGCGAGCGGCGAGGTGGTCTGGCGCTTCGGCGACCGGGTGCCCTTCCACACCACCCCTCTGCTGCACCGCGACCAGCTCTTCGCCGTCGCCGGCGAGGCCACCCGCGGCGGCGCGCGGCTCTACGCCCTCGACGCCTACGCGGGCGAGCACCTCTGGTCGTGCGCCATCGACGCGACGGTCTGCGCCCCGGCCTGCGTGACCAAGGACTCCGTGGCGGTGCCGGTGTCCACCCGCGACGGCGTGGTGCTCGAAGGCCGCTCCGTCGGCGACGGCGCCGTGCGCTGGCGCGCCGCCCTCAGCGCCGTGCAGGGGTCGTCCTCGCGCCCCGCGGTCACGGCCTTCGACGACCTCTTCGTGGCCAACCTCCCGACGGGCCGCGTCATGGCTGTCGATGCGGGCGACGGCTCCACCCGCTGGTCGCGCACCCTGCGCGCGCCCCTCGGCGACGACCTCCCCCGGCGCCTCGACCCGCAGCTCCGCGCGGGCGCCCTCTTCGTCCCGCAGAGCGCCCTCGCGGTGCTCCGCCCCCGGGACGGCGCCGTGCTCGCCGAGCTCGACGCCTGCGACCTCGTGCCCGACCTCGTGCGCGTCGACGAGCAGTGCGCGATCTACGTCGCCGAGGAGAGCGGGCACCTCGGGTGCTACGAGCCCGGCGCGCGCCTCCGGGTCATCCGCCCCGCGTAAGACCCGCTCACTGCTGCGTGCACTGCCAGTCGCGCGAGGTGCAGTCGGGCGTGTTGTGGCAGTTGATGCAGCGGGTCACCCGGCCGTCTTCGAGCACCGCGCGGTCGCTCGCGCGCACCCGCTGCCAGCGCCAGTCGCCGTGCGTCGGGTCGTAGCCCGCGGGCTCCTTGCGCATCACCGTCCACCCGATGACCGTCGAGCAGGTCGGGTCGGCGTACTCCTCCTTGATGACCACCGTCCCCACCGGGAGCGTCTGGCCCGCCACGCGGTACTGCGCCACGCCCCCGGGGTCGATCACCACCCGGATGTTGCTGATGGTGGGCGCGCCCGCGCCGTAGCTGGAGATGTGCTCGAAGGTCATCCGGCACCCGCGCACCTCCGGGAAGCGCGCGCCGTAGTCGGCCGGGACCAGCGACGCCGGCGGGGGCGTCTCGTCCGGGCCGCAGCCCGCGGACATACCAAGCAGGGTAATGGTGAGGAGGGTGGCGAGGCGGGTCATCCGCCGAGAGTAGCGCGGCGGCCCGACGGGTCGCTAACGCATCATGACGACGCGGATGCGCTGGTTGTACGTGTCGGCGATGAAGAGCCGCCCGGCGGTGTCGGTCTCGACGCCGTAGGGGCGGTCGAGCAGCGCCAGCGTGGGCGAGCCCCCGTCCCCCTGGAAGCCGCGCATCCCGCAGCGCCCCGCGACGGTGCGGATGTTCCCGTCGGCGCCCACCGCGCGCACGCAGGAGTTCTGCGTGTCGGCGATGTAGAGCGTGCCGTCCGGGCCCACCTCGATGTCCGTCGGCTGGTTGAGCGTGGCCATCGTGGCCGGGCCCCCGTCGCCGGTCGCGCCCACCATCCCGGTGCCCGCGACGGTGGTGATCATCCCGGCGGGGGTCACCCGGCGGATGGCGTTGTTGCCCGTGTCGGCGATGTAGAGGTTGCCCGCGCTGTCGAAGTCGATGCGCCCCGCGGGCGAGGCCGCCTGGCCCACCGGGTTGCGCAGCTGCGCCATGAGCGCCGGGCCGTTGTCGCCCGCGTAGCCCGCCGTGCCGCTGCCGACGACGGTGGTGATCACGTCCATGCCGTCGACCCGGCGGATGCGCTGGTTGGCCTGGTCGGCGATGTACACCTCGCCCGACGGCGAGATGGCCACGCCCACCGGGAGGTCGAGCACCGCGTTGAGGGCCGGGCCGCCGTCGCCCGCGAAGCTGCGCCCGCCGGTGCCGCAGAGGTCTTCGATCATCGAGCCCGGCGCGCCCACGTTGCGCACCCGCTTGATCATGCTGTTGTGCCACGCGGCGATCAGCATGTTGCCCTGGGCGTCGAAGGCCATGGACGTCGGGTGGTTGAGCCGGTGCCGCAGCGCGGGCGACGGGATCCGCGGCGCCCCGACAGGGATGGGCGGGTCTTCGCCGTCGGTGAGCTCGCCGGTGCCGACGACGGTGCGCACGGTGCCGTCCGAGGCCTGCTCGCGCACGACGTGGTTGTTCCAGTCGAGGAAGTACAGCCGGCCGTTGGGGCCGAGGGTGGTGTCCTGCGGGAGGTAGGTGCGCGACGAGGTGCCCGCGATGCCGTCGGCGCCGACGCCCGCCTCGCCGTTGCCGATGATCGTGCAGATGGTGCCCGCGCGCGGGGTGCACGCGGTGGGTCCCCCCGGGGTGACCGGCGTGTCGTTGGCGATGCCGCAGGTGCTGGCGAGGGCCTCGTCCTCGGTGAGCACCGCGGCGCAGGGGTCGGTCGTGCAGCTCGCCGCCACGACGGCGAGCCCGAGCAGGGTGACGGGGGACAGCGCGCGCATCGTTCGCTCCATGGAGATCATCGCCAGACCCGGCGCACGCGGTCGTTGAGCGTGTCGCAGATGAAGAGGTTTCCCGCGGCGTCGAAGGCGATGCCGTGGGGTCGGTAGAGGTCGGCCATGAGGGCCGGGCCGCGGTCACCGCCGTAGCCCCGGCGGCCGGTGCCGGCGACGGTGGTGATGACGTTGGTGCTGAGGTCGACCGCGCGGATGCGGTGGTTGTTGGTGTCGGCGATGTAGAGCCTGCCGTCGGGGCCGAACTCGATGTCCTGCGGCGACGAGAGCTGCGCCATGAGGGCAGGGCCGCCGTCGCCACCGAAGCCGAAGGCGCCGGTGCCGACCACGGTGGTGATGGTGCCGGTGGCGATCTCGATGCGCCGGATGCGGTGGTTGCCGGTGTCCGAGACGTAGAGGAAGCGCCCCTCGCGGTCGAGCGCGATGCCACCCTCGGGCTCGGGGTTCTCGCCGGTCTGGAGGTTGAACGACGCCATCCGCGCCGGGCCGTCGTCGCCCCCGAAGCCGCGCATGCCGTTGCCCGCGATGGTGGTGACCATCTGCGAAGCGAGGTCGAGGCGGCGCACCGTCACGTTGCCCTGGTCGAGCAGGTACATCACCGTGCCCGACGGGTCGAGCACGCCCTTGGAGGGCTGCTTCAAGCGGGCCATGGCGAAGGGACCGTCGGTGGCGCCGGGGCCGCGACCGAGGGTCACGTAGGTGAGGCCGGTGGCCGGGTCCCACCGGCGGATCTTGTGGTTGTGCCAGGCCACCACGAGCAGCCGCCCGTCGGGCTGGAACATCAGGTCGGTCGGGTGGTTGAGCGCGACGGTGTCGCCGGGCGCGCCGGGCTCGGTGAGGTCCGTGGGCATCGGCGGACCGTCGCCGGGCTCCTCGACCCCCATGATGTTCTCGAAGGTGCCGGCGGCCGTGACGCGGCGGATGCGGTGGTTGTTCCAGTCGAGGATGATGGCCCGGCCGTCGGGCGCGAACTCCATGTCCATCGGCCAGTACATCATCGACTCGCGCAGCGGCCGACCCTCGCCGTTGTAGCCCGCGATGCCGGTGCCCGCGAAGGTGCAGATGTTGCCCGGGGTCTGGTCGCAGCGGGTGATCGACTCCGGGGTGACGATGGGCGCGCGGGGGATGGCCTCGCCGAAGCGGTAGATCACGCCGCGCGCGAGGGCGCTGGTCTGGAGGTCGCCGCCGACGGTCCACACGGCGCCCGTCGGGTCGACCCACACCGCGTGGAAGTCGAGCTGCGTGCGCGGCGGCCGGGCGACCTGGCGCCACGTCCCGCTGCGGCGCTGGAAGAGCGCGCCGCCGTTGCCCACCGCGAGGGGCGATCCCGACTCCGGGACGAAGACCCCGCTCAGCCGCGGCGCCGTCTCGATGGGCACCGCGCGCCACGCGGCGGTGGCGCTGTCGGACTCCAGCACGATGCCCGACACGTTGCCGCCGACCGCGAAGCGCTGCGCGCCGCGGCCGTGCACGGTGAACAGCGGGCCGCGACCGGCCTCGGGCACGGCCTGCTGCGACCAGGCCGAGCCGTTCCAGTGGAGGAGCGCGCCGTTGGTGCCGCACACCGACACGTCGTTGGCCGCGCTGCCGTAGACCTTGTACCAGATGGTGCTGTCGTTGAGCCCGCCGGGCGCCTGCTGCGCCGTCCACGCGGTGCCGTCGTAGTGCCAGAGCACGCCGGTGTTGCCGTCGGTGTTGCCGCCCACCGCCCAGACGTCGCTCGGGCTCGCGCCCCACACGCCGAAGAGGGTCGGGGTGCGCGCGGGGGTGGTCATGCGCTGTGTGACGCCGCGGACCGGGTCGTAGCGCAACACCGTGCCCTCGCTGCCCACCATGTAGACCTCGGTGGCCGACACGCCGTGCACCCACCAGAGGCTGCCGCGGCCGGCGCCGGTGTCGATGCGGTTCCAGCGGGTGCCGTCGAAGCGCAGCGCCTGCGGGCCGGTGCCGTCCTGGGCGTCGGCCCCGACGGCGTACACGTCCGTCGCGGAGGTGCCCCAGATCGAGAGCATCGCGCCGGGCAGATCGGACTGCACCGCCTGCCACTGGAAGCTCGGTGGGATCTCGTCGGCACAGCCCGACACAGCCCCAGCGGCCATCACCACCAGCGCCACGGCGCCAAACCCTGATCGATTACGGAATGCCATCGTCGCTCCTTCGCTTCGCGGCCTCACCCACAGCACGAGCCGTACCCGCCCGACCATAGCCCAGTTGGTGCGGGACGGTGAAGGGCACGGCTGACCGATGATAGGGTCCGAGGCCACGATGGATTCCAGGGTCGTCGCAGTGGTCGCGGTGCTTGCCCTCGCGCTCGGCTGTACCCGGGCCGAGGTCATCGAGGTGGACGCCGGGCTTCCCCCGCGCGACCTCGGCGCTGCTCCGCTGGACCTCGGCGCCGACGAGACCCCCGACGCGGGCTTCGTCGACGAGGCCCCGGCTGGGGAAGACGCCGCCGACGCGGGGGACGTGGTCGACGCGGGGGACGTGGTCGACGCGAGCGAGCCCCGCGACCTGGGCCCGCCGCGCACGCTGGCCTGCGGGTCGACGGCGCGGGTGGAGGACCCGTCCGGCGACACGGTGGTCATCGGCAACGAGGCAGGCGGGGTCTTCACGCTGGTGCTCGACGTCGCCATCGCCAACGTCGGCGTCATCGCGCGCGGGCCCGTGCACCTCACGCTCAACGGGGAGTTCGTGCGCAGCGTGCGGGTGGTGCACTTCGTCGGCGAGGGGGCCGCGGCCTCGACGCTGCACGCCCCGCGGGAGGTGGCGCTGGAGCGCGGCGGCACCCCGACGGCGCCCTTCGTCGACGTCACCGGGCACAACACCATGAGCTGCGCGAGCGACTGCGAGCCCGGGCGCGTGCCGGGCGACCGCGGGTGCAACTCCCCCGCGCAGGTGATGACGTACTTCCAGCGGCGCTTCGGGGAGGGCCGGCGGATGCTGCACCTCCAGACGAGCACCTTCGACGGGCTCTACATCTTCGCCCGCAACGGCGGCTGCTGCCTGCCGTAGGCCGCGGCGCGGCGGGTCAGCCCGAGTAGGAGTCGTCCTGCTCGATGCGGCTGAGCACCCAGTCGAACTCGCCGGTGGTGACCTTCACCTTGCAGAACTCGCACTCCCCGGCCTGGTTGATCGCCAGCCCGGCGCCGCAGTTGGGGCACACCGGCTCGACGCCCGCGGCGCCGCGGCGCTTCGCGCTGCGGATGAGGGTCCAGTACTCGGTGTACTCCCGCTCGCGGTCGCGGTCGCCGCTCGTCAGCTCGCCGGCCTCGTCGACGGTGTAGTCCTTCGACGAGGCGCGCACCCGCACCGTCACCGCGTGGAACCATCGGTCCATCGTGACCGCCGCGGCCTCCATCCCGAGCACGCGGGCCCCGTCCGTGAGGTTGCGCAGGCCCGCCCGCCGGTACGCCTCGATCCAGCTGCGCTGCGACTCGAAGAGCAGGTCGCTGACGAAGGGCCGGGCGCGCTTCCAGTCGCGGGTCGACCAGGCCCCCTGGAGCTCGCCGAAGATGAGCTCCACGCGCGGCCGCAGGGCCTCGAGCGAGAAGGCCGGGTCGTGGGCGGCGAGGGCCGCGAGGTCGGCCTGGAGCGTCGGCGAGAGCACCGTGTCGTAGCGGGTGCCCTGCTCCTCCATGCTGGACTCCAGCACCGGAGAGCGGCGCTCGTGGGACAGGGTCTTGGTGTTGGTGACGGTCCAGTCGAGGTCGCCGCGGGTGAGCGGAGCCTTGCAGTAGTCGCACACCCCGCCGACCGAGCGGTCCCTCGGCGCGCCGCACGCCGGGCAGCCGATCACCGTGGCGCGCTCCGGGGCGCGGGACTTCACGCCGCCCTTTCGCACCAGCGTCCAGCGCTCGATCACGTACACGCCCTGGCGCGTCCCGTCCTTCGCCACCTCGGTGTAGTTCGCCTCGAAGTCCACCCGCAGCCGCGTGCGATCGGCGTGGGCCTCCGTACCGGCGACGTCGCGCCAGCGCAGCGCGCCGACGATCACGTCCTCGACGGACGCGAGCCCCGCGCCGGACAGCTTCCGCCGCACGTCGGCGGACACGTACGCGACGAGCGTGTCGAGCGTGCCCGACCCGCGCGCCCGCTGGACCTCCGCGTAGAGCGCGTAGAGGAAGTCCTCCAGCACGACCACGGAGAAGTCCGGGTCGACCGCGCGCAGGGCCTGCAACGAGGCCCGCGCCTGGCTCATCGGCTCCGGGGCCCGGGTCGCCGCGGAGGGGGCCTCGGGGGCGTCCTCCACCGTGGCGGTCCAGCCCTCGTCGGACTTCTCGCGCCAGCGGTAGAGGGCCACGGCCCCGGCCACCGCGAGGGTTCCGATGAAGGCCCACGGGGCGAAGTACCCCAGCGGCAGCAGCGCGATCACCGCCGCGATGAAGCCCACGTTGGCGAAGCCGTCCGGGTCGCGCCGCGTGAGCAGGTACGCGATCACCGCCGCCGCCACGAGCGGAATGCTCACCTGGGGGTGCTCCACCGCCAGCGCGAAGAGGTAGTTCACCACCACCTCGAACAGCGCCCCCAGGAGGGCCCCGGCCAGGTCGTCACCGCTGCCACCGCTGCTGCTGCTCGACCCGCCGCCGAAGCTCCCGCCGCCGGAGCCGGAGCCGGAGCCCCCGCCGCCACTGAAGCTCCCGCCGCCGCCGGGGCGCGCGAGCGCGACGCCCGCGACCAGCACGACCAGCACCGCCAGGAGGATGGCGACCGCGTAGCGACGGCGCTTCACGACGCCTCCACGGTGTTGGGGAGCTCGTCGACGTCGTCGGGGTCCCGGGGCATCGCGAGCGCGAGCGCCGGGCCGAGCGCCGTCAGGGCCGCCACGAAGGCGTCCACGTCGGCGCGCGCCACCGCGGCCCGGAGGGCGGCGACGCGGTCGCTCCACCCGGGGCCGAGCGCGGCCGGGTCGAGGCCCACGTCGGGGAGCACCTCGACGTCGCCCTCGAGCAGCGAGACGTACACCAGCACGCCGCCGCGTCGGCGGGTGCGGGAGACGCCCTGGTCGACGAAGGCCGCCCGCGCCGCGGTGCGAACGAGCTGCGCGCGGGCCGCGGGGCGGGTGAGCGCGCGGCGCACCACGGTCGAGCGCGCGGCGATGAGCGCGCCCAGGCCGAAGGCCAGGAGCACGTCGACGGGCATGGTGGCCACGGCGAAGGGGTGGGGGTGGAAGAGCAGCACCAGCAGGCACGCGAAGGCCAGCAGCGCGCCCCCGAGGCGGTCGGCCGCGAGGTAGTCGCCCGACTGGCGGCGCACGGTGACCACCACCTCGGCGCAGGTCTGCGCCTCGATCGCGGCGATGGCCTCGGCCGCGCGGCGACGGGCCTCAGGCTGCAGAAAGCCCTGGAAGCTCATGGCCGGGAGATCTATCACCCCGCGCTCGCGACCGGACAGCAATCACCGGCGAGACGCGCGCGCAGACCCGGTAGCGCCGAACCCTCCCGGTCGACGGAAGGTCGCGGATCACCCGCCCGGCCGTCGCGGCGGCGGGCCCTCGACCCGCGGGGCTGTCCCCACGATGGGCAGGCGCCGGTGCGCCGCGTGCGCCGCGTAGTGCCCGCGCACCACGTCGGCCATCAGGTCGATGAATGGGTCGGCGTCGTTGACCGCCCGCGCGCGGGTCATCGTCAGACCGATGGCGTCGCAGGTCGCGCGCAGCTCGTGGTCGAGGTCGTACAGCACCTCGACGTGGTCGCACACGAAGCCGATGGGGGAGACCACCGCGGCCTCCAGGCCCTTCGCCCGCTCGGCGCGCAGGTAGTCGTTCACGTCGGGCTCCAGCCACGGGTCTTCGGGCCGCCCGCTCCGCGACTGGAACACCACCGCGTGCCCGGTGCGACCGAGGCGCTCCATCACCAGGCCCGCGGTCGCCTCCAGGTTCGCCACGTAGCGGCTCTCCCTCGCCATGCTCATCGGGATGCTGTGCGCCGTGAACACCACCCTGGCGCCCGCGCGCTTCTCCGCGGGCAGCCGCCCGAGCGCCTCGGCCACCCGCTGCGCGTTGGCGAGCACCAGGCCCTCGTGCGCGAACCAGTCGCCCACGAAGCTCACCTCGACGTCCGCGAGGCCCTGCGCGGCGAGCTCCCTGCGCGCGTCGGCCACGTTCACCTTGTACTGCCCGCAGCTCGAGTAGCTCTTGTGCCCCGCGGTGATGAAGCCCACCGCGCGCCGCACGCCCGCGCGCGACATCTCCGCCAGCGTCTCCGCCAGGAAGGGCCGCCAGTTGCGCATCCCCACGTACACCGGCAGCGACGGGCCGTAGGCCGCGAGCCGCGCCGCGAGCCCACGCGCCTGCGCCATGGTCAGCGCCGTGATGGGCGACACGCCCCCGAAGAGCTCGTAGTGGTGCGCGACCTCGGCAAGGCGCTCGGGGCTCACCCGCCGCCCCCGAAGCACGTTGTCCAGGAAGGGCCGGATGTCGTCCACCCCCTGCGGCCCCCCGAAGGACACCACAAGCACCGCGTCGAAGGGTCGCCCCGCTGCCACTGTCCGGTCGTTCATCGTGTGCGCCGTGGGATGCTCAGATGCCCGCGTCGGTGGCGCGCTTCCAGCCCGCGCCCGCCATCATCGCCGACCCGATGCGCCGCCACTGCGCGTGCGCCATCTCCCGCAGCCCCGCGGCGTCGAGCAGCGAGCCCACGGTCTCGCCCGACAGGTCGGCCGCCACCGCGACCACCTCGTCGGCGATGGTGGCCCGCAGCGCCGCCCGCTGGGCGTTGTGCGCCACCACCGCGGGGGCCATCGCGTCGATCTCCGCCCACGCCACGCGCCGCAGCCGCTTCGCGCCGTTGGCCTCGGTGCCCTCCAGGGCCTTCGCCACCCCGGCGCCCCAGCGCTTGCCGAGGGCCCGGGAGGTCTCCTCGCTCTTCAGCCGCTCGGCGATGCGCTGCTGCACGTTGGACATCGCGCCGTCGACGAAGTCCCCCACGCGGTCCATCAGCTGCCGCTGGATCTCCTCGCCGACGCCGCCGAGCATCTTGCCTGCGGCCTTCGCCCCAAAGGACAGCGCCCCGCGGAGCATGCCCCCGCCCACCGCGGCGGCCCCTCCCCCGGCGCTCGCCTTCTGCACGAAGGACGTGAGCGCCTCGGTGAGCGTGGCCTTCACCCCGTCGCGCACCCGCTCGCTCGCCACGAGCTCGTCGACCATCTTCGGCGGCAGCGGGCGCGGACGACCCGCGCGCTCCACGATGCGCGCCGCGGCCTCGTCGGGCAGCCAGTCGCGGAGCTTCACGTCGCTCTTCGCCGCGCGGTCGAGCAGCCGGTCGCGCAGCGGGACCATCACCCGCTCGTTGAAGCCCGCGACGCGCTCCGGGTCGCCGAGGAGGTCGAGCGTCGCGAGGGCGGCCTCGGGGTCGAGGAAGGCCCCCACGGGCTGCGCGCAGAGGCGCTCGAAGGAGTCGTCGAGGAGGGCGAGGAGGTCGGCGTCGGGGGCACTCATGGGGGGTGTTTGTACCCCAAAGGCCGCCCGTACCACGCGGCCTCTCTCAGCGTCGGCCCACCTCGCCGCCGAAGGCGTAGCGCAGGCCCACCGTCGGCGAGACGATGAAGGGGTTGTTGGACGCGCTGTACCCGCCGATGATGAGCACGTCGAGCGCCACGTCGAGGCGCTCGGTGGGGTGCAGCACGATGCCGCCGTCGAGGCCGAGGTACACCGTCGTGAGGAAGCGCCGGTCGCGCTCGGCGTCGCGCGTGGCCCCGTCGGGCGTCGCGGTCGGGACGCTCAGCGCCACGACGCCGCCGACGTAGGGCTCGAAGAAGCCGTCGGACCAGCGCCGGGAGATGCGCGCCCCCGCGTCGACGGTGACGTACGAGAGCCCGTTGTTGCTGCCGCCCCCGCCCCCGCCGAAGGTGAGCGCGAAGGTGCGCGAGGCGCCCGGGTTCACCTGCGCGTGCAGCCGCCCCGCGAAGAGGCTGCGCGGCGCGGCCGACACGTCGCTGGGCGCCACCGCAGCGCCCGCGATGCCGTCGACGCCGAGCGCCACGGTGTCGGACACGCGGTGGGCGAGCCGGGCGCCGCCGCCCAGGGCGCCGTTGATGAACACACCCCCCGCGGCGCCCCCGAAGGCCGTGACGGACGTGGCCCCGACGGGGCCCTGCGAGGCGCCCTCGAGGGCCATCACCGAGGGCGGCGGGGAGACCGTCGCACAGCCCGCGAGGGGGGCGAGGCCGAGGAGGAGCGAGAAGGCCGGGAGGCGCCTGGAGGTGGTCATGCGAGAGTCGGATCGCAACGCCCGTGCCGCCCGAATACCCGACGATCGTCGGCGAATTCGCGTCGTCGGAAGTGGTCTGTGCAGTGACCGGATGGCGGGTGTGTGAGCCAGCCACGCTGGGCCCGCGGTGCGTAGTCCGCTTCGCCGGTCAGCCGCGCAGCTCGCGGGCGCGCAGCGCGAGGCCGCTCGCCACCGAGGTGAGCTCGTCGCCCGCGCGCAGGCGGTGCTCGCCGAAGCGCTCGACGAAGATCTGCCGCACCGCCGGCACCATCGAGGTGCCGCCCGTGAGGAACACCCGGTCGACCTCCGCGGGCTTCACGCCGGTGTGGGCGAAGAGCCGGTCGATGCAGCCGCGCAGCAGCTCGAGGTCGCCCGCGATCCAGCGCTCGAAGTCCTCCCGCGAGACGGGCACGTCGATGTCGACCGGGTCGTCGACGAAGCGGAGGTTCACCATCCCCTCGCGGGAGAGCTTCACCTTGGTGCCCTCCACCGCGCGGTGCAGGTCGAAGCCGAGGTCGTCCTCGACCAGGTGCAGCAGGGCGGAGAGGGCCCGCGGGTCGGGGCACTGGTCGCGCATCTCCTTCACGAAGCGCAGCGTCTCGCGGCTGCGCAGAAACGACAGGTGGTGCCAGCGGCGCACGCGCTCGTAGAGCCACGCCGGCACGGAGATCTCCTTGCCGTCGAGGTACGAGCGGTAGCTCGACCCCTTGCCGAGGCGCGGCGACACCACGGCGTCGACCACCTCGCCGTCGAAGACGTCGCCCGCGAGCCCGACACCTTCGGTGCCGAGGATGCGCTGCGCCGACGGATCGCGGCGCGCGCCGGGGCCCACGCGCACGAGGCAGAAGTCGCTGGTGCCGCCGCCGAAGTCGCCGATGAGCACGAGCTCGTCGTGGTCGAGGCGCGACTCGTAGAAGTACGCCGCGCCGACGGGCTCGTACTCGAAGGTCACGTCCTCCATGCCCGCGAGCGCGAGCGACGCGCGCAGCCGGTCGAGGGCGCGCTGCTCGTCGGCGGGGGTGTCGGCGTTGGAGAAGCGCACCGGCCGACCCACCACGAGGCCCTTCACCACCGAGGCCGGGTCGCCGAGCGCGTCGCCGCACTGCGCGCGGATGCCGCGCAGGATGAGCGCGATGAGCTCCTCCAGGGTGTAGCTGCGCTCGAAGACGGTGGTCGAGCGCAGGAGGTCCGTCGCCAGGTACGACTTGAGCGACTGGATCAGGCGCCCCGGCGCCACGGCGTCGCGGTAGTGCTCCAGCGCCTGCGGACCCGCGTAGGCCCGCACGCCCGCGCGGATGTCGCGGTCGTTGGGGTCGAAGAAGAGCACCGAGCGGAAGGTGCTGCTGGGGCCCTCGCGGGTGGCGAAGCGAACGAGCTCCGAGCGCCCGTCGGCGTGGGCGAGCGAGAGGGCGCTGTTGGTGGTCCCGAAATCGAGGCCGATGAAGCGGTCCATGGAAGGTGGTGGGGCCTCTGGTGGGAGGTGGACGGTCGGGAGAAGGGCCGGGCGGGATAGCAAAGCCCCTTCGCCGCGGCAACACCCCGCCTCGCGGTTGTGCGCTAGTGTCGCTGGCACCGATGCGCGCACGCTGGATCGTCCTCGCCCTGTGCTTCTGCCTCGTGGGCGCGCTGCTCGCGCTGCGCCCCTCCCCCGTCGACGCCCAGCACACCGGCGGCAGCTTCGGCGGCTCGCGCTGGGGCAGTGGCGGCGGCGGGAGCCCGGCGCCCACCAAGACCTGGGGCCAGAAGACCGGCGGCGTGTCGCGGCCCTCGTCCTGGGGCAGCACCTACGACCCCGACCGCAACCGCCGCCCGCGCTACAACGGCGGGTCGCAGGGCGGCGGCGGCGAGTGCGCGGCCTCGCTGGCGATGATGACCATCGGGCTCGTCGGCGGCCTCGTCGTGGGCCGGAGAGAGCGCCGCAAGCGGCCGTAGAGGCTGCTACACCACCACGCAACACCCCCGTGGCCCTCTCCCTCGACCGCGTCGCCCGCGCCCTCGCCGCCTCCCCCGCTCGCTGGACCTACGAGGGCGACGTGCGCTGGCGCGCCGCCGTGGCGGTGATCCTGCGCGAGCGCGCCGGCGCGGTCGAGGTGCTGGTCATCCGCCGGGCCGAGCGCGTGGGCGACCGCTGGTCGGGCCACGCGGCGCTCCCGGGCGGCAAGGTGAGCGCGGCCGACGCCACCATCGACGACACGGCGCTGCGGGAGACCCTGGAGGAGGTCGGGCTCGACCTGCGGGCCCTCGGCGCCCGACGGCTGGGGCAGCTCGACGACCACCCCTCCCTCGAGCAGCGCCGCTGGGCGCGCTTCACCGTCGTGCCCGTGGTGTACGCCATCGAGGGCGACCCCCCGTTGGTGCTCGACGCGCGCGAGGTGGCCGAGGCCATGTGGGTGCCCCTCGACGAGGTGCGCCGAACGCAGGCGTCGATGCTGTGGTGGTTCCGGCCGGTGAAGGCCATCCCGGTGAAGCTCCCGATGCGACTGCCGCGGTGGCAGTGGCGCGGGCTCACCATCTGGGGCCTGACCTACGGGATGCTGCGGGAGCTCATGGACCGCACCGACGGGGCGCCCTGACCTTTACCGGGATCGGTAAGGCCCGGGGCCCCGGTGGCGGGTTCAGGTCACTTCTTGGAGGGGGAGGAGGAGCGGCGGCGGCGGCGGATCGAGGGGATCGCCACCGCGAGGGCGCCGAGGCAGAGCGCCGCGAGGCCCGGGGCGTCGGTGGCGCCCGGGTTGACCGAGCACGCGAAGCCGTCGCCCGCGTAGGAGTAGCGCGCGGCCTGGGGGCCCGCGTCGCCCATGCCCGCGTCGGTCACGCCGGCGTCGGAGGCGGCCACGCAGCGGCCCGCGGTGGTGTCGCACACCGGGAGGCCCGGGTCGGTGCAGTTGGCGTTCGCCATCGCCGACGGGAGCATCGCGTTGATGCGGTTGGCGCCGTCCTCGCGGGCGTCGCTGTCGGGCAGGCAGTCGTTGTCCGAGTCCCGGTCGAGGAAGTCGGGGTTGTCCGACGCGCCGTCGGTGTTCGCCGGGTTGGTGGGGTCGGCGCCCGCCTCGTCGCGGTCGAGGTCGCCGTCGCCGTCGGCGTCGGTGTCCCGGTACGAGGGGTTGCCGTCCATGTCGACGTCGTCGTCCGTCGTCGGGTCGAGCATGCGCTCGACGCGGGTCGGGATGGTGTCGTTGTCGTCGTCCGGATCGAGGTAGTCCGGGTTGTCGGTCATGTCCGTGTTGCGGGGCGACGCGAAGCCGCCGCCGCCGAGCTCGTCACGGGTCGGCACCGTGTCGTTGTCGTCGTCGGGGTCGTTGGCGTCGATCATCCCGTCCATGTCCGAGTCGCGCGGGGTGGTGGTGCCCCCCGGGCCGAGCTCGTCGCCGTCGCGGATGGAGTCGCCGTCCGTGTCGGGGTTGTCGGGGTTGGTCCCGATGCGGGTCTCGACCGCGTCGGGGATGCCGTCGCCGTCGCGGTCGCCCGCGGCGCCGCAGTTGCCCGTGAGGCGGTTGCACACCATCCCCATGGTGCAGTTGTTGTTGGCGTCCACCGAGGGGGCCATGGCGTTGGTGCGGTTGGGGCCGTCCTCGCGCGGGTCGTTGTCGGGCACGCAGTCGTTGTCCGAGTCGCGGTCGAGGAAGTCCGGCCCGTCGACGCTGCCCGTGGGCATGTCGGTGTTGACCGGCGTGGCGGGCATCGGGCCCACCTCGTCGCGGTCGAGGTCCATGTCACCGTCCGAGTCGAGGTCGCGGTAGGACGGCGTGCCGTCCATGTCGAAGTCGTCGTCGGGCGTCGGGTCGAGCATGCGCTCGACGCGCGTCGGGATGGTGTCGTTGTCGTCGTCCGGATCGAGCCAGTCCGGGTTGTCCATCGTGTCGGTGTTGCGCGGCATGGCGAAGCCGCCGGGGCCCAGCTCGTCGCGCGTCGGCACGGTGTCGTTGTCGTCGTCGGGGTCGAGCGGGTCGATCATCCCGTCCATGTCCGAGTCGCGCGGGGTGGTGGTGCCCCCCGGGCCGAGCTCGTCGCCGTCGCGGATGGAGTCGCCGTCCGTGTCGGGGTTGTCGGGGTTGGTCCCGATCATGGTCTCGGTGTCGTTCGGGATGCCGTCGCCGTCGCGGTCGCCGCCGCCGGGGGCGGTGCCGCAGACGCCGGTCATGCGGTTGCACACCATCCCCATGCCGCAGTTGGCGTTGGGGTCGAGCGACGGGCGCGCCGGGTCGACGCGGGCCGCGCCGTCCTCGCGCGGGTCGTTGTCGGGCACGCAGTCGTTGTCCGAGTCGCGGTCGAGGAAGTCCGGGCCGTCGGTGCTGCCCGCGGCCATGTCGCTGTTGACCGGGGTCATCGGCGAGGAGCCCGCCTCGTCGCGGTCGAGGTCCATGTCCCCGTCCGAGTCGAGGTCGCGGTAGGACGGCGTGCCGTCCATGTCGAAGTCGCGGCCCATCGAGCCGTCGCGCGCCTGCTCGACGGCGGTCGGGATGGTGTCGTTGTCGTCGTCCGGGTCGAGCCAGTCGGGGTTGTCGACCGTGTCGGTGTTGCGCGGCGCGGCAAACCCGCCCGGGCCCAGCTCGTCGCGGGTGGGCACCGTGTCGTTGTCGTCGTCGATGTCGCGGTAGTCGGGCTCGGCGTCGCCGTCCGTGTTGCGCGGGCTCATCGCCCCGCCGGTGCCGAGCTCGTTGATGGTCGGGATGCCGTCGCCGTCGTCGTCGGGTTCGCGGAAGTCCGGCGTGCCGTCCATGTCCGAGTCGCGCGTCGGCCCCTCGGTGAGGTCGGGGATGCTGTCCCCGTCCGTGTCGAGGGTGGTGCAGGCCATCGGGCTCACGGCCTGGAAGCGGATGCCGTCGATGGCGAAGTCGTTGCCGCGGTCCGTCGGCTCGTTGTCGACCACGCGGAACACCGCGGAGCCCGAGCGCGTCGCGCGGTGGATGCCGCCCACGAAGTCCCAGAACATGACCTCGCCGTCCGAGGGTCGGAGCCGGAGCTCCGGGGTCACCGGGGTGCCGTCGACGGTGATCACGAGGCGGGCGGTGAGCTGGCCTCTCGGGATGTTCTCGCCGCCCCAGTCGGCGACGTTGAACTGCACCACGTAGTCGCGGCCCGACTCGATGAGGATGTTGGCCTGGTAGGCCGTGCGCACGCCGATGCCGTTGAAGAGCGCCGCGAAGCCGTCGCCGTTGGCGTCCGCCCAGCGCACGCCGCCGAAGGGCGTGAACACGCCGTTCCACCCGGAGGGGTTGTTGGTGACGGTGAAGTTTCCCTCCGGCCCGCCGCCGCCGTACCCGCTGGTGAGGTTGCGCGAGTCGTCGAAGGTGTAGTCCGAAGTGAAGCCCACCCGGCCCATGACGAAGTCGCCGTTGGGGGCGAGGTTGTTGGTGGTCTCGCGGCACCCGTAGCCGAACTCCACCCGGCACGCCGCGCTGCAGCCGTCGTTGTCGCGGGCGTTGCCGTCGTCGCACTCCTCGCGAAAGGTCCCCGCGCCAGCGCGGATGGAGTCGCCGCAGAGCGCCACGCAGCTGGCGCCCGGGGTGGCGCACCGGAAGCCCGGCTCGAGGATGCAGGTGGTGCCACAGCCGTCGCCGCCCGCGCGGTTGCCGTCGTCACAGGTCTCGCCCGCGTTGACCACGCCGTTGCCGCAGGTGATCGGCTGGGCGAACACAGCCGTCGGAGCGAGCAGGGCGATGACGCCCGCAAGTCCCCAGTGCCATCGGTGAAATCGTCGTCTCTTCACGCTTGAAGCCTCCAAAAGCGATGTTGCGCTGCCCTCTACGAGAACACAACGCACATCTCCCCCGCCAATGACTGGCAACGGCTGTCAGGAATTCGCGCCGCGGCGGGCGCGTCGGCGGCGTCCGGAGAGGGCGATCCCGAGGGCCAGGAGCCCGAGCCCGGCGCGCCCGGGACGGGCCCCCGCGCGGCAGCCGCAGCCGTCGGGCGGCGGCGTCGGCGCGACGGCGGGGCCGCGGTCGGTCGAGGCGTCGAGAGGGGTCGGGGGGACGAGCGTGCGCCGCACGACGCTCCACCGGCTGGGGCACACGTCGCGAGAGAGGGTCCCGGCGGGGCAGCGCGGGGGCGGGCCGCCGAGCTCCGAGGCCCGGAGCGCCGTCTCGAAGGGCCCGTCGCCGTCGCCGCGCAGCACCAGCGGGCCGCCCGGCGCGAAGGCCCGGCAGGCCCAGAGCGCCCCGTCGCTGTAGCGCAGGCAGTCCACCGGATCGTCGGAGAGGCGCTGCGGGGCGGCGCCGTCGACCGAGCGCCACACGCCGTCCTCGGGCCCGCCGGCCCACACCCGACGGCCGTCGTCGGAGAGGGCGAAGCCGCGCATCGGGCCGCGGGTGCGCAGCACGTCGTGGAGGGTCTCGCCGCCGTCGTCGCTGCGGAAGAGCACCCCGGCGCCTTCCGCCGAGCCGCCGTCCATCTCGCTGCTCGCCGCGGTGGCGCGGAGGTACAGCACCTCCGGGCGGCGCCCGTCGACGCCGGAGACGTACACCCCCGTGGCCCCGCCGAAGCGCGCGCCCGCCAGGGCCCAGCGGGCGCCGCCGTCGACGCTGCGGAAGAGCAGCGGCGAGCCGTCGACGTTGCGGGTGCCGCTCGCATAGAGACGCGACGGGTCGGAGCCCGCCACCTCGATGGTCTGGAGCACCACGCCCGGGATGGGATCGCCCACGAAGTCGAAGGTGAGGCCGTTGTCCGTCGAGCGGGCGACGCGCGAGTCGGGCTGCGCGCTGCGGGTCACCGCGATGGCCCAGGTGACGCGGCCGTCGGGCGACGACGCGAGGTCCTTGATGGTGAAGGATTCGAGGTCGGGCTGGCGGCGGAAGGTGCAGCCGTTGCGGGTGGTGACCAGGCCGTCCTCGAGGGCCACGAGCAGCGTGCCGTCGGCGGCGTAGCTGAGCGGCGGGTCATACCCGTCACCGTATTGCAGGGCGTCCTCGCACCAGTACTCCCAGCGGCTCCCGCGGTCGACGCTCACCATCAGCCCGAAGGTGGCGCGCACGACCATGAGGTCGCCGTTGGGCCGCGGGGCCTGGTGGAATTCCTGTGCGCGGGGGAAGCGACCGTTGCCGAAGGCGGCGGTGGTCGCGAGGAGGGACAGCGCGGTCGCGAGGACGGCGCGGCGGATCACACCGAGAAGGAACTCCCGCAGCCGCAGGTGCCCTTCACGTTGGGGTTGCCGAACTTGAAGCCGGCGCCGGAGAGCGACTCCACGTAGTCGATCTCGGTGTTCTCCAGGTACTGGATGGAGAGCGGGTCGACGAAGAGCTGGATGCCGAGGCACTCCACGACCTGGTCCATGTCCGTGGGCTTCTCGTCGAAGTACAGGTCGTACTGGAAGCCCGAGCACCCGCCGCCCTTGACCTGGAGCCGAAGCCCCTGGCCCTCCAGACCCTCCGCCTTGGCGATCTCCTTGACCTTGTTCGCAGCGATCTCGGTGAGCGTGATCATCGTCTGTACTCCTCGTACCCGGCGGCCGTGTCTGCGCCCGCCAGGGTTGAGGGGGTTCTAACGCACGCCCTGCGCACGGTCCAGCGAGGGCGCCACCGCCCAGCCAGCCATCACAGCACCCGCAGCCGCACCACGCCGCTCCCGGGGCCGATGCGCAGCTGGCACCCGAGGCGCACCGAGGGCCGCTCCTTCAGGTACGTGAGCAGCTCTTCCTCCCAGTCGGTGCGGGGCTCGCAGAGGTCCATGCCCTCGGTCACCTCCAGCCGGCAGATGCCGCAGTTGGCGTGCCTGCACGAGAACGGCACCCCCGCCCGGATGTCCCGGTCGCAGGCCTCCAGCACCGACACCCCATCGGGGTAGTCGACCTCGAAGCCCGTGCGCTCGAAGACCAGCCTCGGCATCTACCAGAGCCCCTGCGCCGACGCGGCCACGTCCGCGCCGAAGCCCCGCTCGCTCGGCGCCTCCGGGTGCACCCGCTGCGACCATGCGCGGTCGTTGGCGGGCGCCAGGGTCGTGAGTGCGCCCTGCCGGTAGGCGTCTCGGCCGCCGCCGTCGAGGAAGATCCCCGCCGTCGGCCGCGCGAGGCGCCCCATGTCCGTGAGCGACTCCAGCGCCGCGTTGCCCAGCGAGAGCACCGCCGCAGCGTCGTAGGTGTCGTCGCCCCCCTCGTCGGCGAAGAGGCCCGCGCCGTTGGCGTTGCCCGCGCCCAGCGCGAGGTTGGGCACGTGGTAGGTGTCCGCGCCGTCGCCCAGCGCCAGCAGGATACCGAGGGAGAAGTCGTGCCCCGCCCCGGCGGTCATGTTCTCCCGCGCGCTCTCCTGGTTGTGCACGTCGACGCCGCCCCCGTCGACCAGCGCGCCGAAGGCGAAGTGCGCCGCGGCCCCCTGCACGTACCAGCGCGCGTCGTAGCGGTCGTCCCCGGCCGCGTCGAGCAGCAGACCCATACCGCCCCAGTAGCCGGTGCCCTGCGCGAACACCCCGGCGGTGTAGCGGTCGTCGCCCCCGCGGTCGCGCAGCACGCCGATGCCGCCGGACATGTTGGTGCGGTCGGGGGTGGCGTCGCCGCGCCGCCCGAAGCCCGCCCCCTGGGTGAAGCTGGAGTTCGACATCGGGCTCTGCGGCGACGGGTGTATCACCGGCGTCACCCGCGAGAGGTACGTGTCGTCGCCCGCGCGGTCGTGGAGCATCCCGACGCCCTGCACGTAGCCGAAGCCCTGCGCGAAGGCCCAGGCCGAGTACGCGTCGCGTCCGCCCCCGTCGACCAGCACCCCGATGCCCACCACCGCCGCGCCCTGGCCGCCCGACTCGATGGCGTAGGTGTCGTCGCCGCCGTCGTCGAAGAGCCCGCCCACGCCGAGCGCGCCGAAGCCCTGCGACATGCGCAGCGCGCGGTAGCGGTCGCGCCCGCCGCCGAGGTCGTAGAGCAGGCCCACCCCGAGGCGGCCGGAGCCCGCGGTGCCGGTGCGGCTCATCGAGGCCGCGACGGCGCCGCCGATGCGCGCGCGCCCGTCGGCGTCCGAGGGCAGCGTCTCGGGCGTGTCGAGCGCGCCGGGCGACTCGACGTAGCCGTAGGTGTCGTCGCCGCCGAGGTCGATGGCGACGCTCACGGGCTGCGCGGCGTCGAGGGTGGCGCCCACCGGGGTCGTGTAGGAGTCGTCGCCTCCGAGGTCGAGCAGGAGCAGGGTGCGGCGAAGCTCCGGGCCGTGGCGGTGCGCTGCGCCGTCGCGGATCACGACCTGCCCCGCGGGCGTCTCGATGGTGAAGCTCGCGCCCATGGTCCCCGCGAAGGATCGCCAGTCGACGGCCTCGATGGTCGCCGCGAGCGCGGCCGCTTCGCGCGCGGGCAGGGTCACCTCCCCGAGCACCACCGCGAGGTCTTCGGGGCTGGCGAAGTTCGGCCGCGAGTCGGGGCGGTTGGTGGGCAGCACCAGGTGGGGCGCGATGCGAAAGAGGTGCGCCCGCTCGTCGTCCGAGGGGAAGCGCGCGAGGCCGCGGTCGCGCGCGTCGGCGGCCGTGAGCGCGGCGCGGAGCACCCTGGCGACCGCGGCCTGTAGCGCGACGGGCACATCTGCCGCGTCGGCGACGGCGGCCGCGCGCTCGAAGCTCGCCCCGCCACGGGTCGCCCAGGCCTCGACCGCGTCGACCAGCGGCGCGTCCCCGCCCGCCGCCTGCGCGGGCATCGGCGCCGGGAGCGCGTAGACCTCCCCCGTGGCGCGCAGCCCCGCTGCCGCACGGATCGCCCCGGAGAGCGTCTCCGACGCCCCGTCGATGGCGGGGCCGAGGTCGCGTGCCCAGCGCGCCCCGGCGAGCCAGTCGCGGTGCACCCGGTCGAAGACGGGCAGCCGGAAGCGGTCGCGCGTCACGAAGGCCCCGAAGGCGTCGAGCGTGGCGGCGCTGAAGAAGAGGTCGCAGCGGTCCCACGGGGCGGCGGGGTCGGCGCGCAGGGCGAGGTCGAGCGCCTGCTCGCGGGGCTCGAAGCCGCAGCGGCACCCGTCGGGCACACACACCCGCTGCCCGGCGTCGCAGCGGGCGCCCCCGCCGCAGTCGGCGTCGCTCGCGCACGAGGCCGTGCAGAAGCCTCGCAGCGACGGGCTCGACGGCGTCACGCAGCGCAGCCCCGACGGGCATGCGACCCCCGCGTCGCCGCCGCAGGGTGCGTTGACGCCCCGCGCGTCGATGGCGCCGTTGCCGCAGGCGTCGGGGCCGATGCGGTCGTCGGGGACGCACGCGCGTACGGGCTCACCGCCGGGGGTGCGCAGGTCGCGGCAGCGCCGGGCGCCGTCCTCGCAGTCGGCGTCGGTGAGGCACGCCCCGAGACACACGTCGCCCGCGCGGCCGACGGAGGGGCGCGTGGCGTCGAGGTCGACGCAGCGGTCATAGCGGCCGATGCAGCCTCCCGTCGGGCACGCGGCGCCGCGGCGGCTCTCCGTCGGAACACACCCCGCGAGCGCGTCGGGGGTGCACACCCGGTTGCCCGCGGCGTCGTCCCGGCAGGTGGCGGGGACGGCCGCGGCGCAGCGCTCGCCCGCCACGGGGCACACGAGGCGGCACTCCCGCAGGCCCGGGGCGCGGGTCGGGTCGACGGCGGCGCACACGCTCCCGTCGTCGCCGCACTCGGCGTCGGCGCGGCAGGGGCGGCAGGTGCGCGGCGGCGCGGCGGTGACCTCCACGGCGGGCGCGTCCACCGCGGCCTCGGGCGCATCGACGGAGGGCGCATCGACGGCCGGCGCGTCGAGGGCCGCGTCGGCGCTCGGCACCACGACCGCGGGCGCGTCGTCGCAGGCGAGGGCGGCGCTGACGAGGAGGCCGAGGGGGAGGAGTCGCATGGAAGGCGGAGGTTACCAGCGCGACGAAGGCGTGACATAGAGTGCGCGGCCCCGCGACCAGGGACCCCAGTGAGCCCCAACGACGGCGCGGACGCGGCCGAGAGATGACGGAGACGATTGATGGATGAGACGCAGCCGACCGCACCGGTGAACGTGAGCGAGCGCGAGGCGACGGACCTCGCGGTGATGGCGCTCGACGCGGCGGCGTGGTCGGCGGCCCAGGGCGCCCGGCCGGAGGGGGTCGTGCGCTGCGATCCGGCGTGGTTTCGCACGGTGGAGCTGCCCCGGGTGCGCGGCGCGGTGGAGCGCGTGCTGATGGGCCGCCACCCCGACCACGGGCTCGACCTGCTGCTGGAGGTGGGGGCGCTCGACGCGCTGCTGCCCGAGGTGAAGGCGATGGTGGGCTTCGGCGACGGCGAGTGGCGCCACAAGGACGTCTGGAAGCACACCAAGCAGGTGGTGCTACAGGCGGTGCCCCGCACGGAGGTGCGCTGGGCGGCGCTGCTGCACGACATCGGCAAGGTGAAGACCCGGCGCATCGAGGCCAACGGCGAGGTGCACTTCTTCGGGCACGCGGAGGTCGGGGCGTCGATGTTCGACCGGATGCAGCGGCGCATTCCCCTCTTCACGGGCGAGGAGGCGCTGTCGCGCTCGGTACGCTTCCTGATCCTCCACCACCTGCGGGCGAGCGCCTACGAGCCGGGGTGGACCGACTCCGCCGTGCGGCGCTTCGCGAAGGAGATGGGCGGCGGGCTCTGCGACCTGCTCGACCTGTCCCGGGCCGACATCACCACCAAGCGCCCGGAGAAGAAGAAGCGCGGCCTCGACGCCATCTCCGAGCTCGCGCGGCGGGTGCGGGAGATCCAGGAGATGGACGCGAAGGTTCCGCCGCTGCCGAAGGGCCTCGGCACGGCCATCTCCGCGCGCTTCGGGGTGCCGCCCTCGCCCGCCCTCGGCAACCTGATGAAGGTGCTGAAGGAGCGCGTGGACAACGGCGACCTCGAGGCCCAGCGCGACAACGACTACTACCTCGACCACATCGCGGCCGAGGGCCTCGTCCCGACGAAGTAGGCTTCGCTCAGCCCGTCTGCCCCGCGCCGTCGGGCAGCTCGGCGTCCTCGAAGCGCTCGCGCGCAGCGTTCCAGACGCGGGCGTGGGCGCGCACCAGGCCGCTCGCGCGGTCGATCTCGTAGAGGTTGTACGAGGCCATCTTCTCGTGGTCGTGGTGCACCAGCGAGGCGCTCGTCGCGCCCAGACGGTGGAGCGTCCCGCCGCGCGCGCCGGCGACCTTCTCGTGACCGCGGCGGTGCCAGTGGCCGTGCAGGGCGAGCACGTCGCGGCCGTGGTCGAGCGAGGCGCGAAACTCCGCGAGGTCTTCGAGCCCGCGCAGCGCCGGGGCGAGGCGCCCGCGCGGGTCGACGAAGGGGTGGTGGCTCAGCACCACGGGCACCCGCGACATCACCTCCGGGTGCGCGAGGGCCGCGCGCAGGGCGCCGCGCTGGGCGTCGCCGAGGCGCCCGGACGCGACGAGGGGAAGCCGCGGAACGGCCGACGAGAGCCCGATGAGGGCGAGGTCGTCGCGCAGGCGCACGAAGGGGAAGCGCCCGCCGGGGAGGTCGACGGCGAGGTCGAGGTCGCTCGTGATGTACTTATGGAAGAAGCTCGCGAAGCGCCCCGAGCGGCGCGCGCCGTCGGTGTAGAGGTCGTGGTTGCCGGGGATGACGCTCACCTGCTCGGGGTCGAGGCCGAGGCGCTCGATCATGGCGCGGGCGGCCTCGAACTCGGGCTCGAGCGCGAGGTTGGTGAGGTCGCCGGTGATGGCGACGTGGTCGGGCGCGAGGGCGCGCAGGTCGGCCATCATGGCCTCGACCACGGCGGGCCGGTGCTTGTGGCCGCGCTTGAGGCGGAGGTTGATCCAGCCCGTGAGGCGCTTGTTGAGCAGCATCCGGTGGAGGGGGACGCCGCGGAGGTCGAGGACGTGCGGGTCGGAGAGGTGCGCGAGGAGGGTGGACATCGCGGGTGCACGCTAGCACCGCACCGCAGGAGGGCTGACAGGTTGAGCGGAGCGCCCGCCCGCGCGGTGTGCCGCTGCGGCAGTCGAAGGGGCCGCTGGGGTGCGTGCGTCGGGAAGAAGAACCGCAAGGGTCGCAAGGGTCGCAAGGGAGGAGGCAGCGTCTTCCCTGCGACGATGAGGGCATCGATGAGATCGTCATTCCCTTGCGACCCTTGCGACCCTTTGCGGTTCTCTTCCCGACGCGTCGCGACCAGCGCGGAGGGGGCGGGCTGTGCGCTGGGGCGTTGACACCGCTCGCGGGGCAGTGGCGATATGCGCGCCGCTGCCGCGGACTGGCGCGGGCCCAGCACCAACGAAGGGTTGAGCGATGGACAAGGTCTTGGCCGACGCTGACACGGCGTGCGCGGACATCCCGGAGGGCGCGAAGGTGCTCGCCGGGGGCTTCGGGCTGTGCGGCATTCCGGAGAACAGCATCGGGGCGCTGCGCCGCATGGGGACGCGCGATCTCTGGGTGGTGAGCAACAACTGCGGCGTCGACGACTGGGGCCTCGGGCTGCTGCTCGGCAACAAGCAGCTGCGCAAGATGACCAGCAGCTACGTCGGCGAGAACAAGGAGTTCGAGCGGCAGTTCTTGAGCGGCGAGCTGGAGGTCGAGCTGGTGCCGCAGGGCACGCTGGCCGAGCGGCTGCGCGCTGGGGGCTCTGGCATCCCGGCCTTCTTCACCCCGGCGGGCGTCGGCACGCAGGTGGCCGACGGCGGGCTCCCGATGCTCTACGGGCCGGGCGGGGCCATCCGCAAGGCGAGCGAGAAGAAGGAGGTGCGGGTGTTCGACGGCCGCGAGTACGTGATGGAGCGCGCCATCACCGGCGACTTCGCCATCGTGAAGGCGTGGAAGGGCGACCGGCACGGCAACCTCTTGTTTCGCGCGAGCTCGCGCAACTTCAACCCGCTCTGCGCGATGGCCGCGAAGGTGACCATCGCGGAGGTCGAGGAGCTCGTCGAGCCGGGCCAGATCGAGCCCGACCAGGTGCACCTGCCGGGGGTGTTCGTGCAGCGGGTGTTCGTGGGACGGGATTACCAGAAGCGCATCGAGCGCCGCACGGTGCAGAAGGGATGAGCGCCATGTTGACCAGGGAACAGATCGCCCGGCGCGTCGCCCGCGAGCTGCGCGACGGCTTCTACGTGAACCTCGGCATCGGGATGCCGACGCTGGTGCCCAACTACGTGGCGCCCGGCGTCGAGGTGGTGCTCCAGAGCGAGAACGGGGTGCTGGGCGTCGGGCCGTACCCGCGCGCCGACGCGGTCGACCCCGACCTCATCAACGCCGGCAAGGAGACCATCACGGTCATCCCCGGGGCGAGCTACTTCGACAGCGCGCAGAGCTTCTCGATGATCCGCGGCGGGCACATCGACCTGGCCATCCTCGGGGCGATGCAGGTGAGCGAGACCGGCGACCTGGCCAACTGGATGATCCCCGGCAAGATGGTCAAGGGCATGGGCGGCGCGATGGACCTCGTGCACGGCGCCCGCCGGGTGATCGTGATGATGGAGCACTTCGCCAAGGACGGCGGGCTGAAGATCGTCAAGCAGTGCAACCTGCCGCTGACGGGCCGCAAGGTGGTCCACCGTATCATCACCGACATGGCCGTCATCGACGTCACGCCCGACGGGCTGGTGCTGAAGGAGCTCGCCCCCGGCGTGAGCGCGCGCGAGGTGCAGGAGAAGACCGAGGCCACGCTGCGGGCGGCGCCGGACCTCTGCGAGATGGAACTCTGACCGCCCCCCTCTCCCGCGACGCTCACGGCGCCGCGGGCTGACTCCGCTCCAGCACCAGGAACTCCACCCGGCGGTTCATCGCCCGCCCCTCGGCGGTGCGGTTGTCCACCAGCGGAACCTCCCGCCCATAGCCCCGGGCGACCAGCCGCGACGGGGCGATGCCGCGCCCCACGAGCCACGCCCGGATGGACTCCGCGCGCTGCTGCGAGAGCCGCTGGTTGTAGCCCTGGCCCGCCCGGTCGTCGGTGTGGCCCTGTATCTCCAGGCGCACGATCTCGGGGTGCGCCTCGAGCACCGCCGCGACCTCCGTGAGCAGCGGCGCGCTCTCCGGGCGGATGCGCGCGCGGTCGACGTCGAAGCGCGGCTGCTGGGTGATCACCACGTGGTCGGCGGTGACGTACACCCGCGGGCACCCGTTGGTGGCGGGGTCGTCGGACGCGGGCCCCGGGTCGTCGGGGCAGTGGTCGGTCTCGTTGACGACGCCGTCGTGGTCGCGGTCGGGGTCGGGCGGCGGGGGCGGTGGCGGCTCGACGACCGGCGGCGGCTCCGGCGGAACCACCCGCTCGACGAAGGGGCACCCCCGGCGGCGCGAGTCGGGGCGCGCGCCCGCGGGCACGTCGGGGCAGAGGTCGTCGGCGTCGGGCACGGCGTCGTGGTCGCGATCGCGCACGGCTACCACGGGCTCGGCGGGCTGCGGCGCGAAGCCCACGAGCCCGACGATGCGCAGGTCGGCGGAGCCCTCGCCGTCGAGCAGGCGCGGTCCCGCGGCGACGCCCACCGCGACGCCCCCGCGGCCGACGAAGTGCACGCCCGCGAGGGCTTCGAGCGAGAGGGCGCCGTTGGCGAGGGGGTTGGCGAGCAGCGTCTCGAAGCTGGCCTCGAGGGCGATGAGCACCCGTGCCACGACGGGGATGGTGACCCCCGCGCGGGCGAGGAGCTGGTGCTCCCAGCCGGGTCGGATGGCGACGCCGACGTTGGCGGCGAAGATGAAGTCGCGCGCGTTGGTGAGCTCGAAGAGCACCCGGGGGATGACCCCGACCGCGCCGTCGCCCGCGTTGGCCGCGCCGTCGCCCGTCGGGAGCAGCAGCGTGGTGGCGAGGGCGAGGCGGCCCGATCCGCGGCGCGCGGGGCCGAGCACGCGCACCCGGGCGTCGACGCGCAGGTCGCCCGGGGCGAGCGACGAGGAGGCCCCGGCGAGCTGCTGGTCGAGCACGACGGGCATCACGACGCCAAGCTGCACGCGGTCGAAGAGGCCGAGCGTGGCGGCGAGGTGCGCGGTGGTGCGCCGCTCGATGGGGACGACGGCGAGCGCGCGGGCCCAGTCGACGGCGACGAGGGCGCCGACGCGCAGGTGGGGCGTGACGAGGGAGCGCTCGGTGGCGTTGAGGTCCTCGGCGGAGGCTGGGGCGGCGTAGCGGCTGACGGACCAGCCCTGCGCCTGGGCGCCGAGGGGTATGGAAGAAAGCGCGAGCGCGAGGACGAACGGTCTCACGGGGCGCACGGTGCCGCGTCTCGACGGCGCAGGGAAGCGGCGTGTGCGCTCGCGCGGCGGGCGCCGAAGTGATATCGGCGAGGGCCTATGGGCGCACAGTGGAAGCAGAAGGGCCGGGAGCTCGCGGCGAACGCCAAGGGCAAGGTGATGACCAAGCTCACCAAGGAGATCATGATCGCGGCGCGAGACGGGGCCGACCCGAGCGGCAACTCGCGGCTGCGCATGGCCCTCGACGCGGCCCGCAAGGCGTCGATGACCAAGGACACGATGGAGCGCGCCATCAAGAAGGGCGCCGGGATGCTCGACGAGGGACTCACCTTCGACACGGTGACCTACGAGGGCTTCACGCCCCACCAGGTGCCGGTGATCGTCGAGTGCCTCACCGACAACCGCAACCGCACCTCGGCCAACGTGCGCATCCTCTTCAAGAAGGGGCAGATCGCGGCGGCGGGGGCGGTGTCCTGGGACTTCGCGCGGCTGGGCGCGGTCGAGGCGACGCCCCCGACGGGCGCGAAGGTCGACCCCGAGGAGGCCGCCATCGAGTGCGGCGCGCAGGACCTCGAGGCGGGCGATGACGGCAGCACGGTGTTCTACACCGAGCCCACGGACCTCGACCTGGTCTCCAAGGCCCTCGCCGAGCGCAAGTGGGCGGTGTCGTCCGCGAAGCTCATCTGGAAGGCGAAGAACCCCGTCACGGTCGACGACGCCCAGCGCGCCGAGGTGGAGGCCTTCCTCGCCGCCCTCGACGACGACGACGACGTGCAGACGCTCTTCGTCGGCCTCGCCTGAAGCACGTGGGTGCGATGCCGCCGCGGCGTGCCGCACCCACCGGGCTCCTCTTCGCCATCGCGGCCTACGGCGCCTGGGGCGTCATCCCGCTCTACTGGCGTCTCCTGTCGTCGGTCTCCCCGGTGGAGATCCTCGCCCACCGCGTCGCCTGGTCGCTGGTCTTCGTCGCCGCGCTGGTCCTCGCGATGGGCGCCCGCGCCGAGCTGCTCCGCGCGCTGCGCGACCGTCGCACCCGCGCGATGCTCGCCGCCTCCAGCGTGCTCATCGGCGTCAACTGGGTGGTCTTCATCGGCTCCATCCAGGCGCACCGGCTCAGCGAGGCCAGCCTCGGCTACTTCATCAACCCGCTGGTCAACGTCGCCCTCGGCGTCGTGGTGTTTCGCGAGCACCTCCGCGCCGCGCAGCGCGTGAGCATCACCCTCGCCCTGCTCGGCGTCGGCATCCTCGTCGCGTCCAGCCCCACCTTCCCCTGGATCGCCCTCGTGCTCGCGGGCACCTTTGCCGCCTACGGCCTGCTCCGGAAGCTCGCGCCCGTGCCCGCCACCGTGGGCCTGCTCGTCGAGACGCTTCTCCTCTCGCCGCTCGCCCTCGGGTACCTCGCCCACCTCGCGTCCTCCCGCGCGGGCGCCTTCGCGCTCGGCCCGGTCACCCTCGCGCTCCTCGCCCTCTCCGGTCCCCTCACCGCGCTGCCGCTGGTGTGGTTCGCGCGGGCGGCCCGGGCGATGCCTCTCGCCACCCTCGGCATCGTGCAGTACCTCGCGCCGACGCTGCAGTTCCTGATCGCGGTGTTCGTCTTCGCCGAGGCGATGCCGGCGACCCGCTGGGCCGCCTTCGGGTGCATCTGGCTCGCGCTCGGGATCTTCAGCGCCGACTTCGTGCGCGCCCTCCGGGTCGCCGCGCCCGCGGCCCGCGCCGTCGGGCAGCCGCCCCAGGAGTAGCGCGTCTCAGCCGCCCCAGGAGATCACCACCCGCCCCGCGCTTCCGCCGTTGCTGGTCCCCGTGCTCCCCAGTCCGCCAAAGCCCGCTGTTCCGGCGTAGCCCGGGTCGCCTCGACCCGCGGGGGTGAGCCCCATCCCGGGCTGGGCCATCCCGCCCTGGCACGGGCCGCCCTCGCCCCCGCCGCCGCCGCCCCTCGACGCCGACGAGCCCGAGCCTCCGCCGCCGCCGCCGCCACCGCCATTGCCCCCTTCGCCACCGTTGCCCGTCCGGCCGGTCGGCGAGCCGGCCCCGCCCCCGCTGTTGCCCGTACAACCCGGGTTGCCGTTGTCGCCCGCCGTCCGGGTGCCCGCGCCCGCGCCGCCGCCGCCGCCGCCCCCCGCCGCGACGACGAGCACGCTCGATCCGCGCGCCACCGTCGACGCGCTGCCCCCGCCGCCCCCGGAGCCACCGTTCGACCCGGAGGTGTCGCCGTTGCCACCCGTGCCTCCGCCCAGGACCGCCGTCGTGGTGCTGCCGCAGCCCTGGCACCCGGGATTGCCGCCTGCGCCCGGCGTCACCGTGAGACGATCCGACGCCGCCACGGTGAGCGCGGCGACCACGTAGCCCCCGGCGCCGCCGTCGCCGCCGCGGCCGCTGTCGCTGCTCGGGCCCCCCGCGCCGCCGCCGCCGCCCCACGCCCGCACCGTCACCGAGGTGCAGCCCACCGGCACCGTGAACACCTGCGCGCCTCCCGTGAACACCGCGCTCCCGGGCGGGCAGCGCAGCCGGCACGCGCCCATCTCGCACTGCTCGTTGGACGCGCACGCCCTGCCGCACGCGCCGCAGTGGTCGTCCGCCGTGCGCAGGTCGGCCTCGCAGCCGTTCGCCGCAGCGCGGTCGCAGTCCGCGAGGCCCGCGTTGCACGCCGCGACGGCGCACTCGCCGCCCACGCAGGCCGGCGTCGCGCCCGCGAGCGCGCAGGTCCGGCCGCACATCCCGCAGTGGGCCACCGACGACGCGAGCGCGACCTCGCAGCCGTCCGCGCCGCTCAGGTTGCAGTCGCCGAAGCCCGTCATGCAGCGCCGCCCGCAGGCGCCAGCCGTGCAGGTGGGCACCGCGTTCGGCGAGGCGGCGCACGCGCGACCGCAGCCCGCGCAGTGCTCGGGGGCGGTGAGGGTGTTCACGCACGCCCCGCCGCAGACCGTGAGCCCCTCGCCGCACGACACCCGGCAGGTGCCCCGGTCGCAGAGCTGCCCGCTGGCGCACGCGCCGCCGCAGCGCCCGCAGTGCTCGCTGCTGCTCTGGAGGTCACGGCACGCGCCGTCGCACTCCGTCTGCCCCGGCGGGCACTCGAGCACGCACGCCCCCGCCACGCAGGCGTGGGCGGCGGGGCAGCGGTTGTCGCAGCGCCCGCAGTGCTCCCGGCTGGTCTCGAGCGTGGCGCACGCGCCGCCGCAGGCGCTCTGCCCCGCGGGGCACGACACCCCGCAGACGCCCGCCACGCAGGCCTCGCCCGCGCGGCACTCCCGCCCGCAGGCGCCGCAGTGGGCGCGGTCGGTCTGGATGTCCCGGCACGACCCCAGGCAGTCGGACTGCCCGACCAGGCACGACACCGCGCACACGCCCGTCGTGCAGACCTGGCCGTCGGCGCAGGCCGCGCCGCAGCGACCGCAGTGGGCGCGGTCGGACATCACGTCGCGGCACGTCCCCTCGCACGCCACCTGCGCCGCCGGGCACGACACCGCGCACGCTCCAGCGACGCACACCTGCCCCGCGGCGCA
Source organism: Myxococcales bacterium (assembly GCA_030652255.1). Lineage (GTDB taxonomy): Bacteria > Myxococcota_A > Polyangia > Polyangiales > SCUS01. The sequence continues at coordinate 52,299 of JAUSAZ010000011.1, forward strand.
GGCTCGGCCGCACGCCCCGCAGTGGTTGCGATCCCCCTGGGTGTCGGCGCAGTAGCCCACACCCCCGTCGAGGCCCGCGCACGCCGTCTGCCCCGCCGGGCAGCTCGTCGCGCAGATCCCCGAGGCGCAGGTCTCCCCCGCGGCGCACGCCCGCCCGCAGGCCCCGCAGTTCGCCGGGTCGCGCAGCGTGCTCGCGCAGAGGCGCGCGCCGGTCTCGTCCGCGCACGAGGCGAGCGGCGCCGCGCACTCGGTGGCGCACGCACCCATGGAGCACACCTGCCCCGTCGGGCACCGGCGCCCGCACGCGCCGCAGTGGTTGCGGTCGGTGTCCGTGAGCGCGCAGACGGTGACGCCCGCGGCGCCGTCGCCCTCCCCCGCAGCGCACGCGACCTGCGGAGACACGCAGGCCACACGGCACGCGCCGTCGCGGCAGGCCGTGCCGGCCCCGCACGCCACGCCACAGGCGCCGCAGTGCATCGGGCTGCTTTGGAGGTCGGCGCACGCGCCACCGCAGGTGACCTCCCCCGCGGCGCAGGACGGACCGAGGTCCGCCGGAGGGACACTCCCGACGTCGAGGCCGGCGTCGGCGCCCCCATCGACGGACCCGACCGTGGCGCCGTCGTCACAGCCCTGGAGAAGAAGCATGGCGGCGATCAGAGCCGACGCTCCGACGCGAACTGTCGACCTGTGCATCGTGCCTTACGCTCCTGCGCGAGAGAGAGTCCCGCCGCGGAGCGTAAGCCACAGGCCGAATCGATGGGAAGGTGCTTCGGAGGTGCGAGGGGCGAGGGGCGAGGGGCCGACCCGGGCTCAGGCCCCGGGGTCGCGGGTGGCGGCGGCCGCGAGGAAGTCCTCCCTCAGCGCCGCGAGGTGTACCGCCGCGCGGGCAGCCTGGGCCTCGGCGGGCTCGCCGGGCACCCGCGGCTCGCGGTGATCGAAGTAGTACTTGATCTTGGGCTCGGTGCCGCTGGGCCGGAGCATCACCCGCGCGCCGTCGTCGAGCTCCATCCGCAGCACGTCCGACGGGGGCAGCCCCAGCGAGCGCTCGCCCGACGCGTCGCGCCGGGTGCCCGCCGCGAAGTCCGACCAGGCCACGACGCGCCGCTTGCCGAGGGTCTCCAGCGGGCGCGCGCGGAAGGCCGCCATGATGTCCGCGATGCGCTGCTGCCCGGCCGCGCCCGGCGCCACGACGTTGTGCTGCGCCGACACGAAGAGCCCGTGCGTCGCGTAGATCTCCTCGAGGCGGTCGAGCAGGGTCGTGCCCTGGGCCTTGAGCTCCGAGGCCAGCGAGGCGAGCAGCAGCGCGGCCGAGACGCCGTCCTTGTCGCGCACCCACGGGGTCACCGCGTAGCCCAGCGCCTCCTCGTACCCGAACAGGAACAGCGCCCCCGCCGCCGCCGCCGCCTCGATGGCCGTGTGGGCGATCCACTTGAAGCCCGTGAGGGTCTCGACGTACTGCGCGCCGTAGGCCGCGGCCATCACGCCCAGCAGCGGCGACGACACGATGGTCGTGGCCACCACCCGCGGGCCCGCGGTGCGCCGCAGCAGGTGGTCGCCGAGCAGCGCGCCCACCTCGTTGCCCGTGAGCGGGCGCCAGCGGTCGCCGTAGGGCACCGCGGCGGCCATGCGGTCGGCGTCGGGGTCGTTGGCGATCGCGAGGTCGGCGTTCTTGCTCGCCGCGAGGGAGAGCAGGAGGTCCATGGCGCCGGGCTCCTCGGGGTTGGGGAAGCGCACCGTCGGGAAGCGCCCGTCGGGCTGCGCCTGCTCGGGCACGGAATACACGTCCCCGTAAGGCAGCAGCACCGCCGTGGTGAAGCGGTCGCCCACGCCGTGCAGGGCCGTGTACGCGATGGTCAGCGGCGCCGACGGGGCGCAGGTCTGGCGCACGAGGTCGAGGTAGTCGGACTCCACGGCCTCGCCGAGGGACTCGTAGAGCCCCCGCGCGCGGGCCTCGGGCTCCTCGACCAGCGCGACCTCCGAGAGCGCGCCGATGCTCGCGATGACCGCCGCGATGCCCGCGTCCACCGGCGGGACGATCTGCGCCCCCTGGTCCCAGTAGACCTTGTAGCCGTTGTACTCGGGCGGGTTGTGGCTCGCGGTGACCATCACCCCGGCGGCCGCCCCGAGGCGCTTCACCGCGAAGGCCACCAGCGGCGTCGGGACGTCCCGCGCGAACACCCTCGCCCGCACCCCCTCGCCCGCCAGCGCCCGCGCCACGTCCTCGGAGAACACCCGGCTCCCGCGGCGCCCGTCGTACCCGACGACCACCCCGCGCAGCGCCGCGTCGGGCACCGTCGCCTTCAGGTGCCGCGCCACGGCCGCCGTCGTCCGCAGCACCACCGCCCGGTTCATCCGGTTGGGCCCCGCGCCCATCACCCCGCGCAGGCCCGCCGTGCCGAAGGCCAGCGCGCTCCCGAAGCTGTCCTCCAGCGCCGCGAGGTCGCCCGACGCGAGCAGCGCCTCGAGCTCCGCCCGGGTCTCCCCGTCCGGGTCTTCTGCCATCCACCGGCGCGCCGCGCCCCGAAGCTCTTCCGCGTTCATGTCTTGTCCTCCGTCGGGCGCCAGCGCGCCGTGGTCTTGTCGCCTGTCATCGTGATCTCCCCGCGCCGCCGCAGCCGCTCGAGGTGCGCCCGGGCGCTCTTCGCGGCGATGGGCCATAGCCACACCGGCGCCTCTTCGTAGGCCCGCGCCACCACCGCCGCGAGCGTGTCCGCCCCGCCCCCCACCGCCCGGCGCACCTTCTCCTCGCGGGCCTCGCGGTGCGCCACGTAGGCCCCGAGCGCCGCCGCGCCGTCCGCCACCGGGTCGCCGTGCGCCGGGAGGAGGGTGGTCGGCCCGAGCGAGGCCATGCGCCGCAGCTGCGCGATGTAGTCGTCCATGTCGCCGTCGTCGTCGGGGTCGATGACGATGGTGCTGAGCGAAGAGAGCATGTCGCCGACGATCATCCAGCCCGCGGTGCGCTCGTGGAGGCACAGGTGACCGGGCGCGTGGCCAGGCGTGTGGAGCACCGCGAGGTCGAGCCCCACGGGGTCGCCGAGGCCGGTGTCCGACTCGTCGAGCAGCCGGTGCACGGTCACCCGCCCGGCGAGCTTGTCGCGGGTGCGCGCGTGCGCCATCAGCGGAACCCCGAAGCGCTCGCACACCGCCCCGGCGCCGCCGACGTGGTCGGGGTGATGGTGCGTCGCGATCACCCCGAGCAGCCGGTGCCCGCGCTCGATGCGGGCCTCGATGAAGTCGTGCAGCCGCGCCTGCTCGGGGCCGTACGGCGACGAGGGCTCGACCAGGTAGAAGTCCCGCCGGCCGACGAAGTAGCTGTTGGTGTGCGTGGCCGGGAGCAGCGTCGGGGTGCGGAGCGGCAGGCGCTCGACGCCCACTGCGGTGGTGTCCTGGAGGGTGTCGTCGCTCATCCGTGCCGCCGGCGCGCAACCTATCACGGCCCCTGTGGGAGCTCTCGAGGTGGTAGGGTCGCGCCATCGTGATGAACGCTTTGCGCCGTAGCGGTTGCCTCGCGCTGATCGTCGCCCTCGGGTGTCGGAGCACGGGGATGTCCCTCGACCCGCAGGACGCCGCCGCAGACCGCGGCCCCGCGACGCTCGACGCCGGCCCGGCGGACGTCGCCGCCCCCGCCGACGCCAGCGACCTCGGCGCGCCGCCGGTCGATGTGCTCCAGGGCATGGACGTCCCGCCCGACGCCGACCTCCCCCTCGACGTGCCGGTCGTCGACCTGCCGACGCCGCCCGACATGCCGCCGCCGATGGACCTCGGCGCGCCCGTCGACGTGGGCACCGACACCGGCGCCCCGGTCGACGTGATGCTCAGCGACGTGCCTCGCAACGACGTGGGTCCCCTCACGGCGGGCATCGGCGAGGGGCTCTCCCCCGACGCGCGCCCCGAGCGGCGGGTGACGTGCGGGGGCGTGGTGCCGCCCGCGCCGCGGGTCACGGCGGGCGCGGCCGATCGGTACGTGCTGCGCGGCCGCGTGGTGACGCCCGCCGGGGTGCTCGCGCCGGGCGAGGTGTTCATCACCGGGGCGACGATCACCTGCGTCGCGGCGAGCTGCGCGGCGCGCACGGGCTACGCGGGCGCCACGATCATCGAGACCGGCGGGGTCATCGCGCCGGGCATGGTCGATACGCACAACCACCCGCAGTACAACTTCCTCCCGCCGTGGCCCCCGCCGCGCCGCTTCACCCGCTCCGACCAGTGGCAGGGCGTGCCCGAGTACCGCGCGTTCACCGAGGTGCTCCGCAACAACGAGAACCTCAACAACAACACCTGCGCGATGACCAAGTGGGGCGAGCTGCGCGCGCTCGTCGCGGGCACCACCACCATCCAGGGCGCGCCCAACCAGAACTGCATCACCCGCACGCTCGCCCGCAACATCGAGTCGGGCAACGACTTCGGCGGCGTCGACACCCACCGGCCCAACACCCTCGGCATCGCCACCGTCGACTCGGCCGACGCGATGACCCTCCGCGCCGACACCACCTCCGGGCGGCTCACGGCCTACATGCTCCACCTCTCCGAGGGCATCGACGAGCCCGCCCGGCGGGAGTTCGACCAGCTCGTCGCGCGCGACCTGGTGATCCCCTCGATGGTGATCATCCACGGCACCGCGCTCGGCGTGCCGGAGTTCACCCGGCTCGGCGCGGCGCGCGCGCGGCTGGTCTGGTCGCCGCGCTCCAACATCATCCTGTATGGCCGCACGACCGACGTGGGCCTCGCGCTCGACCAGGGCATGACCGTCGCGCTCGCCCCCGACTGGTCCCCGTCCGGCGGGCCCAACCTCCTCTCCGAGCTCCGCTACGGGCGCTACGTGTCGCAGGAGGCGATGGCCGGCCGGCTCACCTCGCGCGACCTCGTCGAGATGGTCACCTCCCGCGCCGCCACCGCCGTCGACCGTCCGCAGGTGGGGGCGCTCGTCGAGGGCCGCTACGCCGACGTGATGGTGGTGCCCGACCGCGGCTGCGACGCGTACGACACCCTCATCGACGCGCCCACGGCCGACGTCCGCCTGGTGGTCCTCAACGGCCGCCCGATGTACGGCGACGCCGCGCTGCTCGACGCCCTCCCCGAGGCGGCCCGCGCCCGCTGCGAGCCGGTCAGCATCTGCGGTCTGTCCAAGACCATCTGCGTGGCGCTCCCGCCGTCGTCCTCGTACATCCTCATCCAGCAGACCCTGGCGGACATCGAGACCCAGCTCCGGGTGTTCACCACTCCCTATCCGCTGGTGCCCCTGTGTCCTTGACGGGGGCGGGGCGGCGCGGCTAACGCTTCGTAGCCATGGCCGACAACGAACGCCTCCTGGGAATGCTTCGAGCCCTCGCCGACGTGACGGAGACGGACGGGGTGTTCACCGCCCCCGACACCGCCCACCTCACGCTGCACGCCGGCTACGAAGGCGTGCCGCTCACGGTCTCGCAGGTCACCGTCGCGACGGTGCGGGGCGCGCTGATGATCGCGCAGACCACCAAGGGCCAGCGCTACGTGCTCAACGCGAGCGACGTGTACGCGCTCGCGCAGGAGTCGTCGCCCACCGACCGGGGCGGGCGCAAGGCAGGGTTCTTCTGAAGGGGTTTTGAGGAAGGGAGAGCGGCCGCACCCTCCAACCGCTGGGGTTGGAGGGGGAGTGGTCAGCTCACGGGCCGACGCGAACGCCGACGCCGCCGTTGAAGGTGGGCACGGCCACGCCCGCGTTGACGCGCACGCCGCCGTAGCCGGGGCGGGCGTACACGGGCTGCTGATACTGCTGCTGATACGTAGGCTGGGCCACCACGACGTTCTGGCCATAGCCCGGCTGGGTCACCACGGTGGTGCCGCCGTAGCCCTGGAAGAAGGGCGCGCTGCGCTGGTAGTAGCCAGGCTGGTAGTACGTGCCGCCGTAATTGCCGCCCTGGTAGTAGACCGTGTTGGGCTGGGCGACGGTGGCATATCCGTAGTTGGCGTAGCCGGGGCGGGCCGCGACGACGCAGCCGCCGAGCGCGTAGGCAGCGCCCGTGACGCCGATGGCGAGGACGAGGGATCGGGCGATGGTCGAGGTCTTCATGATTTTCACCGTACCACCCCCCTGAAGTTCTTTCCAACGAGGCCACTCGAGGCGTTGATGGAGGGCGGTGACGCGCGGCGCGGGGGGTGGTTGGCTGCGGCGGCGACCGATCCGTGGCGATGGTACGCGAAGGCTTGCGGCGGGCTTCACTCGACGGGCGGCCATCGAGGCGCGAGGCGGGAGACGGTGCGCGGGGTCAGTTGCCGGCGAAGGCCTGGACGCCGAACTCGCCGCCGCCCGAGTACATGATCACCTCGATCTGGAAGGTGCCCGACCAGTTGAGGCAGAGCGGGCGCTGGAGGCCGAGCACGGGGAAGTTGTCCGTGGCGACGTCCTGGTCGATGACGTTGCCGTTCATGTCGCGGAGGCGGAGGTCGAGGTCGCGCACGCCCGCGCCGCCGACGCCGATGATGCGGTAGCAGCGGCCGGGCTGCGCGTCGACGGTGACGTACTGGCGCTGCCCCTGGCCCATCGACGAACGGAACAGCTGCGTGATGGGCATGTAGCCCGCCGCGAACTGCCGGGCCCGGAGGGACATGTGATACGAGACGAAGTCCTGCTCGGCGTAGCCGTTGGTCACCCAGTTGGCGCTCACCGGGCTGAAGCCGACGTTGACCCCGACGCTCGCGCCCACCCCCACGCCCGGCGGCGCGGCATACATGTTGGGCTGCGCCACCGCGACGGCCGCGGGGTTCTGGTAGACCGGCGCCGGCTGCGCCACCACCGTGGTCTGCACGGGCTGGACGGACACGGTGGAGGGCTGCACGTTGATCGTGCCCTGGGTGCCCACGGTGCCGGTGCCGCGGACGACACAGTCCGTCAGGGCGAGGCCAGCGATCACAGACACTCCGACGCGGACGACGGTCATCACGGAGGCTCGGGTCGACATCGTTCAGGATCTCCTTCGGCGGCTGTGTACGGTGAAACTCCGCCGACCTTTACGGGGCGGATGAATTTTGTCCACGCGTCGACCGTCGCCGCCCGACGGTCATTGGCTCGACTCTTGTTCGAACCCGCGCCCGGATGCAACCTCTCCCCCCGAGCGAGTGAGCCCCCGCCTGGCGCCCAAAGGGGGCGAATCAGCGTGCGCCGAAGATCGCCGTCCCCACCCGCACCATCGTCGCCCCGGCAGCGACGGCCTCTGCCATGTCGTGCGTCATCCCCATGGAGAGCTCGGGCAACCGGGAGGCCCCGCCATGCTCGTCGCGCAACGCCCGCAGCGCCTCGAACCACGGCCGCGACGCGGCAGCGTCGGGCACCGCGGGAGGCACCGTCATCAGGCCCCGGAGCGCCACGCCGGGCGTCGCCTCGGCCTCCGCCAGGATCGACCCGAGCTCACCCACCTCGCAGCCGGACTTCTGCGCCTCGCGGGCCACGTTTACCTGCACGAGTATCCCGACGGTGCGGGAGGCCGCGACCGCCCGGCGGCCGAGCTCGCGCACCAGCCGGACGGAGTCGAGGCTCTGCACCATCGCCACGCGGCCCGCGACGTCGCGGCACTTGTTGGTCTGCAGGTGGCCGATGAAGTGCCACCGCAGGTCGGCGAGGTCGGCGAGCTCGGCGGCCTTGGCGACCAGCTCCTGGACGTAGTTTTCACCGAAGTCGCGCTGCCCCCGGGCGTACGCCGCGCGCACCGCGTCGGGCCCGTGGGTCTTGCTCACCGCGACCAGCGTCACCGCGGCTGGGTCGCGCCCGGCCCGCGCCGCCGCTGCGGCGATGCGTGCGCGCACGGCGTCGAGCGCCGCGCCCACCCCCTCGCCCGACGCCGTCACAGCGGAAACCCGTCGATGGCCTCCACCCGCAGGAGCACCTCGACGACCCGGTGCAGCGGCAGGCCCACGACGTTGGAGTAGCTGCCCTCGATGCGCTCGACGAAGGCCGCCGCGAGGCCCTGGATGGCGTACCCGCCGGCCTTGTCGGCCCCCTCGCCCGTGGCCGCGTAGCGTCGCACCTCGTCTTCGGACAGCCCCCGGAAGGTCACCGCCGTGGTCTCGGCGTAGGCCGGAGCGTCGAAGGCGTCGGCGCCGTGCAGCACGAAGCCCGTGGTGACGTGGTGCGTGCGCCCGGAGAGCAGCCGCATCATGCGCCGCGCGTCGTCGGCGTCGCGGGGCTTGCCGAGCAGCTCGCCGCCGATGTGCACGATGGTGTCGGCGCAGAGGATCCACCGGGGAGGGTCGGCCCGGCCATCGCGGTGCAAGGCGTAGAGCACCGCGGCGCCCTTCTGGCGGGCGAGGCGGGTGGCCATCGCGTCGGGCCGCTCGCCCGGGACGAGCGCCTCGTCGACCGGCGCGACGAATACCTCGACGGGTATGCCGAGGCCCTCCAGGAGCTGACGCCGCCGCGGCGACTGCGAGCCCAGGAGCAGCGGGTTGTCGGGACCGATTCGGGCAAGCATCAATCGAGCATTCTTCCCCGGAACGGCGATTCGTCAACCGCGCGCGCGCCGCCCCACGACCGCTGCGAGGCTGGGCGCCCCATCGGCCCGCAGCCGCGCCCGCAGCCCCGCCGCGAGCTCGCGCGCCATCGTCGGCCCCCGGTAGATGAAGCCCGTGTAGACCTGCACCAGCGAGGCGCCCGCCTCGATCATCGCCCACGCGTCGTCGGCGGTGCTCACGCCCCCGACGCCGACGATGGGGAGGGCCCCGCCGGCGCGCGCCGCGATGCGGGCGACCACCGCGCGGCTGCGGTCGCGCAGGGGCGCCCCGGAGAGGCCCCCGTCGCCGAGGGCGCGCACCTCCTCGGCCGGGGTGCAGAGCCCGTCTCGGCGGAGGGTGGTGTTGGTCGCCACCAGGCCCGCGAGGCCCTCGGCGAGCGCGAGGTCGACCACGGCGTCGATGTCCTCGTCGGCGAGGTCGGGCGCGATCTTCACCAGCAGGGGGACGGCGCGGTCGGCCAGCGCGGGGCGCACCGCCCGCACGATGCCCGCGAGCGCCTCGACGGACTGGAGCGAGCGCAGACCCGGCGTGTTGGGCGACGACACGTTGATGACGGCGTAGTCGGCGTAGGGGGCGAGCGCGCGGGCGCTGGCGGCGTAGTCGGCCGGCGCCTCGTCGAGCGCGGTGACCTTCGACTTGCCGAGGTTGACCCCGACGATCACCCCGTCGGGCGGGGCCGCGGCCAGCGAGCGGGCGACCGCGTCGCAGCCGGGGTTGTTGAAGCCCATGCGGTTGATCACCGCGCCGTCGCGGGGCAGGCGGAAGAGCCGCGGCCGGGGGTTGCCCGGCTGCGGGTGCGCGGTGACGGTGCCCACCTCCACGAAGCAGAAGCCCATCGCGCCGAGGGCGTTGTACGCGACGGCGCGCTTGTCGAGCCCGGCGGCGACGCCGAGCGGCGTGGCGAAGCGCCGGCCGAAGAGCTCCACCGCGAGCGAGCCGTCGTCGGCGACGCCGAAGGCGGCGCGCAGCGGGGCGCGGGCGGCGGGCGAGCGGTGCGCCATCGAGAGCGCGTCGAGGGTGAGCTCGTGGGCGCGCTCGGCGTCGAGGGCGAAGAGGGCCGGGCGCAGCGCGCCGCGGTAGAGCGATCCGACGAGGGTCACGCGTCGTCGCCGCAGGAGAGGGCGCGCCGGGCGACGCCGCGCGTCGGGTCGACCTCGAGCAGCGCGAAGCCCGACGGCGTGGCGAGGGCGCTACCGGGCGCGCAGCTCATCCACTCGCTCGTCGTGTCGTGGGCCACGTGCCGGCGGCCGACGTCGAAGACGTGCACCGCACAGCCGAGCTCGCCCTGCAGCGGCGAGTGCAGCACCAGCAGCCGGTCGCCGGACACCACCGAGGCCAGCACGTCGTTGGTATAGACCTCGGTGGGGATGAACGCCGTCGGGTCGGCGAGGGGCACGAGGCGTAGGGCCTGCGCGTGGCCGCCCGGGCCCGGGCCGAAGTCCACCCGGAGGCAGCCGCTCAGCGGGCACACCACGGGCCCCTCGCCCGACCAGGCGCTGCGGGCGTCGGGCTCGAGCACCCACGACCAGGTCTCGAAGCGCCCGCCGACGGTCTCGCCCTCCACCACGAAGCGGCCGAAGTCCCAGCGCGCGTGCAACGCCCGCAGGGCCGCGGGCGCGTCGGGCAGCGGCTGCGGCTCGGCGAGGAGCTCCCCGTCGGGGCCGACGAGCGCCACCCACGGCGAGCCCTCCGCGTCGCCCTCGCGGCCCTCCTTCAGCCACGCGACGAGCACCGCGCCCTCGCGCGCCGCCGTCGACAGGGAGATGGCCCGGTCGAGCGTGAGCCGTCGCACCGGGCGCGGCGACCCGAGGCGCGGGTCGGTGAAGAGCGCGCGCCCCTCGGAGACGCCGACGAACCCGCGGCCCGTCCAGCCGATGGCGTGGGGGGCCGACGGGAGCCCCGCGGGCGCCGAGCCCTCGGCGCGGGCGTCGCGCCAGAAGAGGGAGCCGCTCGACACGGCGCGCCCCAGCACCCGCGGACCGTCGGGCCCGCGCAGCAGCCACGGCGCCTCGACGGGCTCGGGGGTGGAGAGGAACCGCCGCTCGTCGAGGGCGCACCCGTTGGGCGCCGCGCGGGGCGCGAGGGCCCCCATCGGGGTCAGCGCCGGGGAGGTGGTCTCCTCGCGCTTGGGGCACCCGAGGAGCGACCAGGACAGGAACGCCAGCAAGCACGCAGCACGCACGCCGCGACCATAGCGCGATCCGCGGGTCAGTTCCGTCGGTGCAGACGGAACTCCACCTGCATCCCCGAGGGGCCGCCCTCCAGGTTGCCGTAGCTGCGGCTTGCGCCGTCCTGCGCCGGGAGGTTGAGGGTCGCGCCGAGGAGCGGGAGCGTGCGCGGGGCGTCGACGTGGCGGTCGGCGTGCGTGAGCTCCGGGGAGCTCACCCGCTGGCCGTCGATCTCGAGCAGCAGCTGGCCGCTCACCGGGTCGACCCGGCCGGTCACCGCCGTGACGGTGTTGCCCCCCACGGCGCGGCCGCGCCGGACGGTGCTCTCGTCGCAGCTCCCGAAGTTGGCGACGCGGGCCGAGCAGCGGCCCGGGCCCAGCGACTCGACGCGGAGGTCATCGCGCACCGAGAGGTCGACGGTCATGCCGCGGCAGGTGAGCTCGTAGTTGGCCAGGGCGCGCATCCCGACGCAGCGCGAGGCGTGGGTGGTGTCGATCTCCAGGCGCCACGAGCGCTCGATGAGACGCAGCGAGGTGGTGAGCGCGAGGCTGTCCACCACGCGGGCGCCCTCGGACAGGTCGACCCGGACGCGCACCTCGAGCTCCGGGGGATCGGGGATCTGCAGCGGCGCCGTGTAGCGCGCGTTGCCGTTGAATCCCGGGGTGAGGCCCCCGACGCCGGTGCCGTCGCTCGACCCGCTCGACGACCACTGCACCCGCAGCGAGCGCCCGCCGCCGAGGTCGCCCACCTGCGGCACCGCCGGGGCGCCCTCCCCGGTGGGGTTGCGCGTCGAGGGGATGCCCGTGCAGTGCAGCTCGAGCTCCGCGGTGGCGCCGGGGATGAGCACCCGGCGGTTGACGTCGAGCCGGCACGAGAAACGCCCCGCGTTGGAGCGGTTGAGCGGCGCCCCGGCCGGCGCGCCCGCGTCCTGGGCGAGCGCCCCGGCGGGGAACATCAACAAGACACATGCGGGCGCCAGCGCCCCAAGCAATCGCCGAGTACCCATGGGCGTGAGTCTGCTCCCGCAACGCGAAGCGTCGCAACATCTCTGCTCCCCCGGAACGGGCCACGGGCGCAGGGCATTCACCGCGCGCGAGCCGGAGGGGTGACCGCCGACAGCAGCAGAACGCCTCAGTCGTGCGGAGGGGGATTTCCTGGGAGGGAGCGCGAGGCGGGATGAGGTCAGTTGGTGCTGACCGGGGCGGGCACGGGCGGGGCTTCGGCGCCGAGCACGACGGGGGTCTCGAGCGCGTACTGAAGCACGTCCTCCATCTTGCTGACGGGGATGAACTCCAGGGTGTCGCGGATCTCCTGCGGCACCTCCTCGAGGTCGGGCTTGTTACGCTCGGGCAGCAGGATTCGCTTGATGCCCGCGCGGTGCGCCGCGAGCACCTTCTCCTTGATGCCGCCCACCGGCAGCACGCGGCCGCGGAGGGTGATCTCGCCGGTCATGGCCACGTCGTGCCGCACGCGGATGCCCTTGAGCATCGAGAACAGCGCCGTGAACATCGTCACGCCGGCGCTGGGCCCGTCCTTGGGCATCGCCCCGGCGGGGATATGGATGTGGATGTCGCTCTTGTCGAGGAAGTCTTCGGGGATGCCGAGCTGCCGGGACTTGGAGCGCACGAAGGAGAGCGCCGCCTGCGCGGACTCCTTCATCACGTCGCCGAGCTGCCCGGTGAGCTGGAGCTTGCCGGTGCCGGGCATGCGCGTCGCTTCGATGAAGAGGATCTCTCCGCCCACCGGCGTCCACGCGAGGCCCGTGGCGACGCCCACCTCCTCGGTGCGCTCGGCCACCTCGCTCGTGAACTTCGCCTGCCCGAGGTAGGGGATGAGGTCGTCGGCGCTGTCGATCTTGTAGGGGCCGGCGTTGCCCTCGGCGATCTTCACCGCGACGCCGCGGATGACGCTGGCCACCTGCCGCTCGAGGCTGCGGACGCCCGCCTCGCGGGTGTAGAAATCCGTGATCGCCTCGAGCGCGGCGTCGGTGATGTCGAGCTGCGCCGACTTGATGCCGTGCTCGTCGAGCTGCTTGGGCAGCAGGTGCTGCCGGGCGATGGCGCGCTTCTCGTTGCGCGTGTACCCGGGGATGTCGAGGATCTCCATCCGGTCGCGGAGCGGCGGGGGGATGGGGTCGGCCACGTTGGCCGTCGCCACGAACATCACCTGCGAGAGGTCGTAGGGGATCTCGAGGTAGTGGTCGCTGAAGGTGTGGTTCTGCTCGGGGTCGAGCACCTCGAGGAGCGCCGCCGAGGGGTCGCCGCGGAAGTCGTGGCCGATCTTGTCGACCTCGTCGAGCATGAAGACGGGGTTGATGGTGCCCGACTTCTTCATGCCCTGGATGACCTGCCCGGGGAGCGCGCCGACGTAGGTGCGCCGGTGCCCGCGGATGGCCGCCTCGTCGTGCACGCCGCCGAGGGACACCCGCACGAACTTGCGCCCGAGGGCCTTGGCGATGCTGCGCCCGAGGGAGGTCTTGCCCACGCCGGGGGGCCCGAGCAGGCAGAGGATGGGGCCCTTCTTGTCGGCCTTCAGCTTGCGCACCGCGAGGTACTCGAGGATGCGCTTCTTCACCTTCTCGAGGCCGTAGTGGTCCTCGTCGAGCACCTCGCGCACCTTGGCGATCTCGAGGTTGTCGGGGGTGCTGTGGGTCCACGGCAGGTCGAGGATCCAGTCGAGGTAGGTGCGCACCACCGTGTACTCGGCCGAGCCCACCTGCATCGAGCGCAGCCGCCGGAGCTGCTTGCGCGCCACCTGCTCGGACTCTCCCGGGAGGTTGGCCTTGGTGATGCGCTCGTCGAGGCCGTCGAGGTCCCCTTGGTCCCCTTCGTCTTCGCCGAGCTCTTCCTTGATGGCCTTGAGCTGCTGCCGGAGCACGTACTCCCGCTGGTTCTTGCCCATCTCCTCCTTGATCTGGGAGTTGATGCGCTCGCGCATCTTCAGGATCTCCAGCTGCCGGGTGAGCAGCTTGAGCACCTGCTTGATGCGGTCTTTCACGTCCGCCGTGGACATGAGCTGGGCCTTCTCCTCGACGGGCGCGTCGAGGTTGGCCGCCACGAGGTCGGCCAGGGCGCCGGGCTCCTGGATGGAGTCGATGAGCGACTGCGCCTCGCGCGGCAGCTCGGGCATCAGCTGGATGACCTGCTTGGCCACCTCGCGCAGGGACATCGCGAGGGCCTCGGCCTCGACGTCGTCGATGACCGGCGACTCCTCCACCCGCACCACCTTGGCGCGCAGGTAGGGGCCGTGCTGCGTGATGCCCGCGAGCTTGATGCGCGTGAGCCCCTGCAGGATGAGGGAGTAGTTGCCCGTGGAGTGCTTCAGGCTCTTGAGGACGCGCGCCGCGGCGCCGACCGGGTAGAGGTCGCCTTCGCCGGGGTCGTCGATGTTGGGGTCGCGCTGCGCGAAGATCGCGATGACGGGCTGGGAGAGGTTTTCGAGGTCCTCGACGAGCGCGACGGACTTCTCGCGCCCCACGTCGAAGGGCGCCACGGCCCCGGGGAACAGCACCGCGTTGCGGATCGGCAGCACCGGCAGCTCGTCGCCAAACTTCAGGTCGTTCTCGTCTGGGGTCTGTCCCCCACGCTTGCGCTCGGGCATTCGATCACCTCGGCTGCGCCGCAGAAACAACGCTCGCCCGAAGGCGTCGTACCCGGAAGCGCGCACCAAGCGCGCACCGCCACGCGACCTCGAAAACGACCGCCTCTGCGGCGTGTCGTCGGACCTTAGTCACTTGACCCCCGCATGGCAACGGCACTTCTCGCGCCAGCGCGCGGCCGCGGCGGAGTCAGTACCAGCCGCTCGCTGCGGGCGTCGGCGGGAGCGAGAGCCGCTGGTCCATGCGCCGGTCGTCGGCGAGCTCCTCGAAGTAGCGCCGCCACCCCGGCACCCCCTCCACCAGCCGGAGGAACACCGCGCTCGGCAGCACCAGCACCATCGCCCCCGTGGTGGCCGTCACCGTCGCGGTCACCGGCACTGCCTCCAGCAGCGAGATCTCGCCGAACACGTCGCCGGGCCCGAGGTCGGCGAGCTGCGCCGGACCGGTGGGCGTCGCGCGGGTGACCGTCACCGCGCCGTGCAGCACCACGTGAAGCCCGCTCCCCGGCTCGCCCTCGCGGAGCAGCACCTGCCCCGCCGCCACCGCCCGGGGCTCGAAGCGCGACGCGAGCTGCAGCCGCTGCCCCGCGTCGAAGGGCTCGAACATCGGGTGCGTGTCGAGCAGGCGCTGCACCAGCCGCTGGCGCATGAAGCGCTCGAGCGCCGCCGCGATCACAGGCAGCTCGCGCGCCGCCGCGTTGAGCGCGTCGCGGCCGAAGACCAGCGCGTCCGAGGGCTCCGTGGCCGTCACCGTCGCGGCGCGCGGCGCGGCCGAGAGCAGGGCCATCTCCCCGAAGACCGCGCCCTCCTCCAGCGTAGCCAGCGCGGCGCCGCGGCGGGTGACCGCGACCCTCCCGCGGGCCAGCAGGAAGAATGAGTCGCCCGGGTCGCCCTCGCGCACCGCCGCCTCGCCGGTCGCGAGCGCGCGGCGCTTTACCGTACCGAGTATGTTGGCGAAGGCCTCCGGCGGCAGCTCGGAGAGCAGCGGCACCGCGGGGACCACGCCGGGCCAGGCGGGCAGGCCCTCGCGCGAGGCGGCCAGCGCCGCGGCGGCGTCGCACACCTGCGCGTCGGTCCACGCCACGGGCACCCACGCCTCCGGCGGCACCGGGGCGGCGTCGTCGGGGCGGCCGAGGCGCGCGGCACGGCCGAGCGAGGCGGAGCCCGCGGCGTAGCGCGACGCGAAGGTGGGCAGGAGAGCGCGCGCGGCCGGGTCGAGGGCCTCCAGGGCCTTGAGCGCCACCAGGGCCATGAGGGGGTGGCCCGCCGCGCTCGCCTCCGCGAGCACCAGCGCGAAGACCTGCGCGGCCTGCGGCGCCCGGCCGAGCGAGGCGAGCACGTCGCCGATGCGCAGCCGCGAGTCGAAGTCGTGCGGCGCCGAGCGCACCAGCGAGACCAGGCCCCGCAGCGCGTCGACCGGCGCGCGGGCGAGGAGGGCGGCGTCGACCTGTTCGGAGAGATCACGTCGGGTGGGCATAGGGCCGGGGACGTTAACCCGCCGCCCGCCTCGCTGGCACGACCCGGGCGCGGCTGGTAGACCCGCAGGTCATGGACACCTCCGCGCTCGAGCTGCGCTTCAAGGTCGGGACGATCCCCGTGGTCGTCGAGCCCTGGTTCTGGCTCACCGGGCTGTTGCTCAACATGCGCGAGATGCAGGGCCCGCGCATCGCCCTCTGGCTGCTGGTGTTCTTCATCTCGGTGCTGGTGCACGAGCTCGGCCACGCGATCGCCACCCACGCCTTCGGCGCCCGCGCGAGCATCCGGCTGCACTCCTTCGGCGGCGCCACGCAGCCGTCCCGGGCGCTCTCGCGCTGGCGCAACGTCGCGATGACCCTCGCCGGTCCGGGCGCGGGCTTCGTGCTGGGCGCCCTCGCCTTCGCCGCGCTGCGCTTCGTCCCCAACGTGTCGCCCCTCGGCCTCTGGACCCTCGAGCGCCTCGCGATCGTCAACTTCTCCTGGGGCGTGCTCAACCTCCTGCCCATTCCCCCGCTCGACGGCGGCCACGTGATGCTCAGCGTCTTCGGGCGCCGGCACGAGCGCGCCGCGCGCATCGTCGGCGTCGCGGTCGCGGGCGCCGCCGCGGTCTACGGGCTCACCGCGGGGCAGCCCTTCCTCGCGGTGCTCTTCGGCTTCCTGGCCTTCCAGAACGTCCAGACGCTGCGGGCCATGAGCAGCCACTGAGCCCGCCGCGCGGTCACGCCAGCGCGGGCTCGCTGGGGTACTGGTCCCGGTGCGCCACGAACACCGCGCGCACGGCGAGGGCGTGGACGATCGACAGCGCCGTGTACGCCGCGCAGGCCTGGAGGTACTCCTGCCGGGGGTGGGTGAGGTACCACCCCACCGCGGCCGCGAGGCAGAGGGCGTTGTAGGCGACGATCACCACGGCGGCCCGGCGGGTGTCCCGGTCGGCCCGGTCGCGCTCGCCGCGCACCAGCGAGCAGCCCGCCCGCCAGAGCAGCCACGCGCACGCCGCGCCCGGCAGGAAGGACGCGACCAGCACCGGGCCCGAGGGGTCGCTCTGGCGCACCAGGTCGCTCAACATCAAGAGCCCGACGCACCAGGCCAGGAAGCCCGGGATCACCATCTGGGCTAGGAACCAGCACGACCACGCCGCCGCGCGCACCCAGCCCGGCGCGCGGTCGCGCTCGACCGCCGCGACCACGGCGTGCATCGTCGTGTCGCGGAAGGCCCCCTGCCCCTCCACCCTGAGCTCGTCCGGGCGCGAGGCCTCGACGCGCCATCGCGAGCGCCAGGCGCCCTCGACGAGGAAGCTCGCGCTCGCGGGGATGACCGCCGCGCCGACCAGCCCGCCCGCACACCACGTCAGCACGTCGCTCATGGACCGCCACGCTATCGCGGCGCGCGCCGGGCGGCACGGCCCCGGGGCGCCGTTCACCCGCGACGCTCGACCGCTCGGGGTGATAGCGTCCCGGGCGGCTCGCCGGGCCTTCCGGCCAAAGGGTTCTTCGATGAAGCCGCACGTCGCACGCACGCTCCGGATCGCCTTCAGCGCCGCCGCCCTCGTCGCCTCGGAGGCCGCCGCGCAGACGGACCCCGGGGTGATGGCCGCCACCCGCCGCGACCTCATCCGCGAGGCCCAGGAGGCCCGCACCGCGGAGGACCACGGCCGCGCCCTCGACCTCGCCACCCGCGCCGGCCAGCTCGGGATGAGCGCCTCGCTCCGGCGCTTCATCGCCGAGGAGCAGAACGCCCAGGGGCTCCTCGGGCCTGCGCTGGGCAGCGCGGAGCTCTGCGCCCGCGAGGCCGAGCGCGACACCAGCCCCGCCCGCGCCGACCACCTCTCGGCCTGCCAGGCCCTCGCGGCCAGCCTGCGCCCGCGCGTCGCCCGCCTCGTCGTGGAGACGCCCCGCATCCCCGGGCTCCAGGTGCGCGTCGCCGACACCGACCTCCCCTCCGCCGTATGGGGCGTGCCCTACCTGGTCACCCCCGGCACCGTGCTGGTCACCGCGATGGCGCCGGGCTACCGCCCCTTCCGCGCCGAGCTCGACGTCGGCCCCGGCGGCACCCGCGCCGTGCGGGTCGTGCTCGAGGAGGCCCCGCAGTCGCTCGAGCTCCCCGCGGCCCCGGGCGGGCGCTCGCGGGGCGACGACATCCGCCCGGTCGACGCCCGCGGCGGCCTCAACCCCGGGCCCGTCGCGCTGCTCACCGTCGGCGGCGTGGGCTTCGTCACCGCGGGGATCTTCTACCTGATGCGCGGCGCGGCCCTGAGCGACCGCGACGCGCAGTGCGACGCCCTCGGCTGCCCGGAGGCGGCGCGGCCCGACCACGACCGCGCGGTCACCTTCAACACCCTCACCAACGTGTCGCTCGGCGTCGGCGCCGCCTTCGCCGCGGGCGGCCTCGTCTGGTACCTCATCGCCCCGCGGCGCGCGGCGCCCGCCGCCTCGCCCGACCAGGGCCCCCCGGCGCGGCGCGCGGGCCTGCTCTTCGCCCCGGCGCCGGGCGGCGCCATGATCGGCTGGGAGGGCACGCTGTGACCGCCGCCCGCTGGGTCTTCCCTGCGCTGCTGCTCGCGAGCGGCTGCACCATCGACGCCTTTCCGCGGCGCGTCTCCCTGGGAGACGGCGGGGCCGTGGGCTGCGGCGACGCTGGCGTCGTCGACCTCTTCACCAACCGCAACCACTGCGGCGCGTGCGGCTTCGTCTGCGCGATGCTCCCGCACGTCACCTCGTCCGTCGGCTGCGCGGGCGGGCGCTGCTCGCTCACCGGCGCCTGCGAGCCCGGCTGGCTCAACTGCGACGGCGCCTCGGAGAACGGCTGCGAGGCCGACGCGCGCGACCCCGCCCACTGCGGGCGCTGCGGCGTGGTGTGCCGCGACGCGACCCCCGCCTGCCGGGCCTTCGCGGCGACCCCCGGCGACGACGGCGGCGCGGCGACGGACGCGGCGGGCGTCCCGATCGACGACGCGAGCTTCGCCGACGGGGGCGCCGACGGCCTCGCCTTCCGCTGCGCGAACAACTGCGCCACCGGCCGCGTGCGCTGCGACGACCCGCCCGCCTGCGTCGACCTCCAGGCCGACCCGCGCGCGTGCGGCGCCTGCGGGACACCCTGCGTGCCGCGGGCCAACGCCACGACGACCTGCGTCGCGGGGGCGTGCGCCCCGGCGTGCCTCCCGGGCTTCCGCGACTGCAACGGCGACCTCGCGATGCCGGCCAGCGACGGCTGCGAGGTGAACACCAACACCTCGACGACGAGCTGCGGCGCGTGCGGCACGGCCTGCGCCGCGGGGCAGAACCGCTTCGCCCGCTGCCTCGACGGGGTGTGCGCGCCGGGTGACTGCATGGCGGGCTTCGGCGACTGCGACGCCGACCCGGCCAACGGCTGCGAGACGCCCCTCGCGACCAGCGCGGCGCACTGCGGGCGCTGCGGCAACGGGTGCGCCATCGCGGGCGCCGGGGCGGCCTGCTCCGCGGGGATGTGCACCATCGCGGCGTGCAACCCGGGCTTCGGCGACTGCGACGCGGTGCCGAGCAACGGCTGCGAGGTCGACACCCGCACCTCGGCGGCGCACTGCGGGATGTGCGGGCGCTCGTGCGCCCCGACGCCCAACCGTCAGGCGGCCTGCGTCGCGGGGGTGTGCGCGCCGGGCGAGTGCGCCGCGGGCTTCGCGGACTGCGACGGCGACCTCGCCAACGGCTGCGAGACCCTGCTCGCCACCAGCGCGCAGCACTGCGGGCGCTGCGGCAACCGCTGCGAGTTCGCCAACGCGGCGGCGACCTGCTCGGCCAACACCTGCGTCATCGGGGCGTGCAGCCCGGGCTTCGGCAACTGCGACGGGGTGTCGGCCAACGGCTGCGAGGTGAACACCCGCACCAACGTCGACCACTGCGGCACCTGCGCCAACGCCTGCCCCACCCGTGCGAACTCCAGCCGCGCCTGCGTCGACGCCGCGTGCCGCATCGAGTGCGCCCCGGGCCGCGGCAACTGCGACGGCATCGACAGCAACGGCTGCGAGGTCGACACCAACAACGACCGCTTCAACTGCACCGCCTGTGGGAGGGTGTGCAACTTCTGCGGCTCGGGCCTTTGTGGCTGATCAGAGTCCGGCGATGACGAAGCTGAGGTTCGAGCTGGTCGGTCCGGTGATGGTGACCGCGGGCGTCGTGGCGAGGCCGGCGCTCGAGCCCATGAACACCTGGGCGCGGGCCCCGGCGAACTCGCCGATGACGGCGTCCGAGAAGCCGTCGCCGTTGAGGTCGCCGGGCGAGGCGACGGTGTAGCCGAACTGCCGCACGGGGTCGCCGTCGAGGCGCACCCGCGCCGCCGTCTGCAGGCCCGCGGCGCCGCCGGGGTAGAAGTACGCGTGGTCGGTGCGGTCGGTGCCGACGAGCAGGTCGTCATAGCCATCGCCGTTGACGTCGCCCGCGCAGGAGACGCTGCGGCCGAAGTCGCGGCGCCCGTCCACCAGCTGCAGGTCGCGCACGAGGGGGAGGCCCGTCGGTCGACCGCGGAAGAGGTCCACGTAGCCGGTCTGCGAGGCGCCGATCGCGACGTCGGCGTACCCGTCGCCGTCGAGGTCGCCGACGTGCTGCGCGGGGTAGCCGAAGAAGCTCGCCTGCGGCACCCCGGAGGGCGCGCCCGGCGGCGTCGCCCAGCTCATGGTGGGCGCGGCGCCGAAGGCCGAGCCGGTGCTCGAGTAGAGGAAGGCCGCGTTGGGGAAGAAGGCCGGCGCGAAGGGCGAGCCGATGAGGAGCTCCTCGTCGCCGTCGCCGTCGGTGTCGCCCGCGCTCGCGACGTTGAAGCCGAAGGGCGCGTTGGCGGGCGGGGCGCTGATCACCTGACTGGCCGTGACCCCGGTGGCAGGGAAGGTCGCGCGGCCGTGGAAGACGAACACCGACCCGCCGAGCGCGGCGGTGCGCACGTCGCCAGGGACCCCGACGACGAAGTCCCCGAAGCCGTCGCGGTTGACGTCGCCGGCGGAGCTCACGGTGAAGCCGAAGTTGAGCCCCACGGGGCCTACGAGCGCCACCGAGGGAGCACCCCGCAGGCCCGCGGGACCGCCCGGGTAGAGGTAGAGCATCGAGGAGGCGCGGGCGCCCACCGCGAGGTCGGCGAATCCGTCGCCGTTGACGTCCCCCACGCTGGCCACCGCGAAGCCGAAGAGGGACGTCGAGGAGGCGGGCGCGTTGAGCACGAGGTCGGGCGTCGCGTTGACGTTGGTGGTGCGGCCGTAGTGCACGAACACCACCTCCCCCTGGCTGCCGATGACGAGGTCCGAGAGGCCGTCGCCGTTGAAGTCGGGAACGCTACCCCAGGCGGTGTCGACCGCGCCGCCGTGGGCGCGCACCATGAGCTGCCACACCGGCGACGGGCCCGACGCGACGACCCCGGCGCGCATCCCGCGCAGGCGCCAGAAGGCCGTGCCCACCGGGAGGTCTGCGCTCGGGCGGCCGGACTGCGTGGTGGCCGTGAAGGTGCCGAGGGGGCGGGTGCACGCGCGGTCGGAGAAGAGCTCGACCCGCACGGCGTCGAAGCCCGTGATGGGCCCCCAGCGCAGGGTGGGGCGGCGGGACGTGGCGATCGCCGACGAGATCGGCGACAACATCTGCGGGGGCCCCGGGAGGCACGCGGTGCCGTCGAAGGTGCGCCCCGGGTCGCAGACCGCCGAGCACGCCGAGGCCACGCAGGCCCGCTGCCCGTCGGCCACCACGGGGCACACCCGGCCGCACCCGCCGCAGTGCGAGACCGAGGTCTGCGTGTCGGCCTCGCAGCCGTTGGCCGTGTTGCCGTCGCAGTCGGCCGTGCCAGGACCGCAGACGCTGCCGCACACGCTCGCCGCGCAGGTGGCGACCGCGTTGGGTCGCGTCGGGCACACGTTGCCGCAGGAGCCGCAGTGGGCGGGCGCGCTGCGGGTGTCCACCTCGCAGCCGTTGGCCGCCACGCCGTCGCAGTCGGCGAAGCCCGCGTTGCAGGTGAACCCGCACGCGGCCGCCAAGCACGCCGGGGTCGCGTTGGCGCGCGCCGGGCAAGCCGTGCCGCACGCGCCGCAGTGGGTGGCGCTCGATCGGGTGTCGACCTCGCAGCCGTTGGTGACGGACCCGTCGCAGTCACCGAAGCCCGGGTTGCAGGCCGCGACCGCGCAGACCCCGAGGGCGCAGGCCGGCGTCGCGTTGGCGGGCGCGCACGGGCTCCCGCACGCCCCGCAGTGCGCCGTGCTGCTGGCGGGCTCCGTCTCGCAGCCGTTGCCCGCGTCGCCGTCGCAGTCCGCGAAGCCCGCCAGGCACGCGCCGCCGCCGCACACCCCCGCCGCGCACCGGGCCTGCTGGTTGCCGGTGATCGCGCAGGCCACGCCGCAGGCGCCGCAGTTGGTCGCCGAGCCCGCGGTGTCGACCTCGCAGCCGTTGCCCGCGACCCCGTCGCAGTTGCCGAAGCCCGCCTCGCACGCGAGGGCGCAGGCCCCCTCCACGCAGGCGGGCGCCGCGTTGGTCTGCGGCGGGCACCGGTTGCCGCAGCGACCGCAGCTCGTCGCGGTGCTGCGCAGGTCGGTCTCGCAGCCGTTGCTCGCGTCCGCGTCGCAGTCGCCGAAGCCCGCCGCGCAGGCGAGGCCGCACGCCCCCGCCGCGCAGGTGGGCGTCGCGTTGGCGCCCGCCGGGCACGCCATCCCGCACGCCCCGCAGTGGGCGACGGCGGTGGAGGTGGCGGTCTCGCAGCCGTTGCTCGCGTCGCCGTCGCAGTCGCCGAAGCCCGCCGCGCAGGCCAGCGCGCAGACCCCAGCGCGACAGGCCGGCGACGCGTTGGGCCCGGCCCCGCAGGGCGCGGCGTCGCAGGCGCCGCAGCGGGTCGGGTCGCTCTGCAGGTCGATGCAGCGCGTGCCGCAGCGCGCCTCGCCCGCGGCGCAGTCGTTGCCGCACACGTAGCGCCCGGTGGCGGGGGTGAGCGGCACGTCCGGCTCCGGCGCCACGTCGACGGCGTCCATCGCGCTCGCGTCCCCCGCGGCGGCGTCGGGCGCCACCCCGGCGTCCATGGGCGCGGGCGCCAGCCGGCACATCGGGCGCTCGCTCGGACAGCTCATGGCGCACGACCCGCAGTGGTCGGGATCGCCCGCGGCGGCCTCGCAGCCCGCTGTCGGGTCATCGCTGCAATGGAGCCAGCCCGGCTCGCACGCCCCCGCCACGACGCAGCGTCCCGCGACGCAGCTCACACCGTCGGCCGCGACGTGCGGCAGCGCGGTGCAGTCGGTGTCGCACCCGCCGCAGTGGCGCGGGTCGCGCTGGAGGTCGACGCACGCGCCGCCGCACACGACGCCTCCCTCGCAGCTCGCCGGGGCGCCGCGGTCCGCCGCAGGCACGTCGAAGCCGAAGCCCACCACCGGGGGTCGGCCGGTCTCGCCCCCGCACGACGCGGCCATGCACGCGAGCACCACCCCCGCCGCCCCGTTCCGCCACGCCGATGTCATGGCGCCGATGGTAAGGCACCCGCATCCGGCGTCTCAATCAGCAACGCCCCTGGCGCAGGTCGGCACAGGCGCGCGATCATGCCGCGGGCGATTGCCGCGCGCAGCGCCCGTGGCACCACGATTGCGAAGGACCCCCGCGTATGAACAAGCAACCACGGTATCTGGGCGACCTCTTCCATCGCATCGTGTGGCTCCTGGCGGTGCCGGCGGCGGGCTGTGGCAGCTCGGTGACGCCGGCGATCGAGGCCGACGCGTCCGCCGATGTCGGGAGCCCGGTGGATGTCGGCAGCCCGGTCGATCGCCCTCCCCCGGTGGACACGGGCTACGACGCGGGTCCCCCGCCGGTGGACGTCTCGCCGGTCGACACGGGCTACGATGCTGGTCCGCCGCCGGTGGACGTGGGCCCGCGGGACACGGGCGTCGATGTGAGGGAGTGCACCCCCCGGGTGGGCACCGAGTCGCCGGGCACCTGCGAGGAGGCGGTGCTGTACCCCTGCGGCTACCCCATCGTGGTGACCGGCGAGGTGGGCGCCTACCTCCCCAACGAGCAGTGCCAGACCCTCTGCATGCCATCGAGCTTCGGGGGCGGCGGCTGCCGGCGCCTGGAGCGCCTGCCCGACGGCACCGACCAGGTGGCCTGCATCACCTGCGCGGTGGGCCGGCGGAGCGACGGGCTCATGGCCGTCGAGGGCGCGCGGGAGTGCGGCCCGCTGGGGGATTTCTTCGCGCGGGTGGCGACCCTGGAGTGGGCCTCGGTGACGGCCTTCGAGCGCCTCGCGGGCGAGCTCGCGGGCCTCGGCGCGCCGGGCGAGCTGGTGGCCGAGGCGCGGCGCTCGGCGGACGACGAGCGGCGGCACACCCGCGCGATGGGCGCGCTGGCCGAGCGCTTCGGCGCGCCGGTGCGGGCGCCGGTGTTTACCGAGACGGGCAGTCGCTCGCTGGAGGCCATCGCGACGGAGAACGCCGCGGAGGGCTGCGTGCGGGAGACCTTCGGCGCGCTGGTGGCGACGTGGCAGGCGCGGGCCGCGCGCGACGAGGCGGTGGCGACGGCGCTGCGCGAGGTGGCCGCGGACGAGACCCGGCACGCGGAGTTCTCTTGGGCGCTCCAGCGGTGGGTCGACGGGGTGCTCGACGACGGCGCGCGGGCGCGGGTGCGGGCGGCGCGTGAGGCGGCCGCGGCGGCGCTGTGGGCGGAGCTCGACGCCACGGTCGACCCCTCGCTGGTGACGGTGGCGGGGATGCCCGACCGCGACACCGCCCGCGCGCTCTTCTCCGCGATGACCGCAGCCCTCGACTGAGCGCCGCGCGCACTCACCGATACTCGGTGGAGGTGCGACCTCCGCGGACATGAGCGCCCCCGAATGCGGGGCCTTCGTGGACTCGGTGCTTCGCGCTGCGCAGAGTGGAGGGGCGGTGCTTGACGAAGCCATGACCACCCTGCCCAGCGAGCCGGGCGACCTCATCGGGGGCCGCTACCGGGTGGTGCGCGAGCTCGGTCGCGGGGGCATGGGCAACGTCTACGAGGCGGAGAACCTCCGCACCGGGCGGCGGGTGGCGCTGAAGACCATGCGGGCGAGCGCGCTCGGAGCCAGGGCGGAGATGGTGGGGCGCTTCGAACGAGAGGCGCGGGCGGCGGGGCAGCTGCGGCACCCCAACGTGGTCGACGTGATCGACCTCGGCGACGACCCGGAGCGGGGCCTGCTCTTCATCGTGCAGGAGCTGCTGGAGGGCGGCGACCTGGGCCAGTGCCTGCGCACCGTGGGGACGCTGGCGCCGCACGCCGCGGTGGCGACGCTGCTCCCGGTGATGGACGCGCTGTCGGCGGCGCACGCGCGGGGGGTGTTCCACCGGGACATCAAGCCGGACAACATCTTCCTGCACGAGGCCGGCGGGGTGGTGGTGCCCAAGGTGATCGACTTCGGCATCGCGAAGGTCACGCTGGCGGAGACCGACCCGTCGCACTCGGTCACCGGCGAGATGGTGGGGTCGCCCAACTACGTGTCGCCGGAGCAGGCGCGCGGCGACCGCGACGTCGACGGCCGCGCGGACGTGTGGTCGCTGGGGATGGTGTTCTACAAGTGCCTGTCGGCCTCGGTGGCGTACGCCGCGCCGACCACGAGCATGCTGCTCGCGAAGATCATCTACGAGGAGCCGACGCCCCTCGCGACGCTCGCGCCGGGGCTGCCGCGCGACCTGGTCGCGGTGATCCAGAAGGCCGTGACGAAGGACCGCGAGGGGCGCTGGGCCTCGATGGCGGACTTCTCGGACGCGCTGCGGGGTTGCGTCCTGTGGCGGGACGTCGACGCGGCGCAGGCGCAGCGGTGGGTGGTCGACGCGCGCGGGGTGTCGGCACAGCCGGCGGCGCCGGCGGAGGCGTTCTGGGCGGTGGCACCGGCGGAAGCGGACGACGCGCCGGAGGTGTCGTGGCCGGAGACCTCCGAGCCGTGGCGCGGCGAGGTGGCGGTCGCGACCGATCGTCGGCGCGGAGGCCGGTGGACGGCGCTCGCGGCGCTGGCCGTGGCGCTGGTCGCGGGCGCGGTGGCGGCGTGGCCGGGCGAGCCCGCGAGGGCGACGCGGGCGGCGGCGGTGGTGAGGGTGGCGACGCGGGCACCGGCGGCGGAGCGGGGGACGGCGGCGGTGGCGACGGAGCGGGGGACGGCGGCGGCACCGCGGGCGGAGGGTGCGACCGCGGACGCGGGGGTGGCCGCGGCGGTCGCGCGAGCGACGGCGCCGAGGGAGCTGCGACGGGTGGCGCCGACGATACGGCGGGGTCAGCGGGAGGCGCCGCGGCGGCCGGCGGCGGCGGCGGCGGCGACGAGCCCGCGCGGGTTCAACGGGTCACCGATCATCGAGTAGGTCACGTCGATCGGGCCGCCCGGGTGGGGCGCTGAGGTGAACGGGCTACACTGGCGAGCGCGATGGACCTCGTCTCCACTCCCTACACACGGGCCGTGCTTGAGCTGCTCGACCGGATCGCGCGGACGCTGCCGGTGCTGGCCGAGCCCGTGGTCGCGATCGTCGTGGGCGGGACCGCGGTGCACTTCTACTCGCCCCTGCGAGTGTCGAGCGATGTCGAGGCGATCTTCTCGCACCGGCTGCTCCTCCCGCCTGACCTCGTGCTCCGGTGGACCGACGACGATGGGGCGTCCCGCACCCTCGTCTACGACCCGGGGTTCTTCCGCGACCTGGCGCTCATCCACCCCGACCATGAGCGCGACGCGGTCGACCTCGACATCGTGCTCTCCGGCCGCCTGAGGGTGCGGGTGCTGTCTCCGGTCGACCTCGCCCTGAGCAAGCTCGCGCGCTGGGGCGCCCGCGACCAGTCCGACGTTGAGACCCTGGCCCGCGCAGGACTCCTCACCGTCGAGGCCTTGCGCGCACGCGCCGAAGAGGCGCTCTCGTACTTCGTGGGCGATACGCGCTGGGTGAGGATGCACATCGAGCAGGCCGCGACGATCGTCGAGGTCGCGACGGAGGGTCCGTGAGCGACGCCAACGACGCGCTGCGCATGCTCTGCACTGGTGAGCCATGGGCGCTCGACCGTCGCACCGAGCACCTGTTGACCGTCGTCGCCGACGCGATGGCGACCGACTGGCGGCCAGCGCTGGGCGCAGCGTCGCCGGCGCTTCGCGCGCGAGCGGGCTACCTGCTCACGGTGTTGTGTGACGGGCTCGACCGCGGGGCGCGGGCGCGTTGGGCGTCATGGCTTACGGAGCTGCGGCGTGGGATGCAGGGCAGACCAGTGGCGGAGAGCCTGGACGACGTCGCGAACGAATGGGGGCTCGACCACGGGCTCGACGTGCTGCGCATCCGCCGGGTGCTGCGGCTGCGGCTGGTGTGATCGGTCGGCTGGCTGCGGCCCGCGGTCCAACTGCGCGATCTCAGCCCCGCGGCGACGCCACGGGGTCGAGCGCGCGCTGGTGCTCGAGCGGCACGACGCCGCGCAGCACCGCCGCCCCGTGGGGACCGGCGCGGGCGCACGCGTCGAGCACCCCGAGGCCCGCCGCGAGGTAGTACGTGAGCGCCGCCGCGAAGCTGTCGCCCGCCCCGTACGACCCGCCGCCGCGCCCGGGAGCGGGGGGCGCCTCGAAGCGCGTCGCGCCGTCCGCCGTCAGCACGCGGCCCCCGGCGGCCCCCTCGGTGAGCACCAGCGCGCCGGGGGGCACGGGGTAGTCCTCGAGGGCGCTCGCCTCGCGAGGGTCGAACGCGCTGCCGACCACGACGTCGGCCCGCACCCCGGAGCGCACCAGGGCCTCGCGGCGCCGCGCGGAGACCACCAGCACGCGGGCGGCGCGGGCGGCGCGCAGGGCGCCCGGGTCCTGCGCGGTGAAGTACGCGGCGTCGCAGCTGGCGAGCAGGCCCCAGGGGAGCGCGTCGTCGCCGCGGGGCTGCAGCGGCTCGCCCACCACCACGATGGTGCGCTCGCCCTCGGGGGTCACCATCACCACGTCGCGGGTGTGGGGCCCCGCGCGCCGCGCCGCGTGCACCGAGGCGCCGGTGCGCGCGACCTCGGCGGCCACCCACGCCCCCGCCTCGTCGCCCCCGAAGGCCGTGAACAGGTGCACCTCCGTCGGGCCGCGGACCATCTGGTAGAAGGCGATCCCGCCGCCGCCGCCGGGGAAGTCCCTGGGGTCCTGGAGGTGCGCGATCTCGCCGGCGCGGGGCGTGGCCTCGACGCGCCCCAGCGTGACGAACTCCACGTGCCCCACGACCGCGATGCGGAGCGGTGTCGAGGCGATGCGGGGCGGCGTCTGGGTCTCCATTCCTTGTGGTCCTCTCATCGCGCCCGGCGGTCCGGCCCGGAGGGGTGCGCCGTCTCGAAGCACTGCGCGCTGTTGACGAGCCCGACGTGGGAGAAGGCCTGTGGGAAGTTTCCCGCGAGCCGGCGGCCCTGCACGTCGTAGCTCTCGGAGAGCAGCCCGACGTCGTTGCGCACCGCGAGGAGCTTGTCGAAGAGAGCGCGCGCCTCCCCGATGCGCCCGAGCAGCGCGAGGCAGTCCACCATCCAGAACGAGCACAGCAGGAAGGCGCTCTCCCCCGCGGGCAGCCCGTCGACGTTGGGGTCGGTGCGGTAGCGCGCCACGAACCCGTCGTCCGTGAGCTCGCGCCCGATGGCCTCGATGGTCGACCGCACGCGGGGGTCGGTCGCCGGCAGGAAGCCCACCAGCGGCATCATCAGCAGGCTCGCGTCGAGGTGCTTCGAGCCGTACGACTGCACGAAGGCCCCGCGGGCGGGGTCGTAGCCCTGCTCGCACACCTGCTGGTGGATGCGCGCACGCAGCGCGCGCCAGCGGTCCAGCGGGCCCTCGAAGCCGTGCTCCTCGACGCCGCGGATGGCGCGGTCGACGGCGACCCAGGCCATCACCTTGGAGTGCGTGAAGTGCCTGCGCCCGCCGCGCACCTCCCAGATGCCCTCGTCGGGGCGCTCCCAGGCGCTCTCGACGAAGTCCATCATCACGCGCTCGAGCTGCCATCCCGTGGGCCCGGGCCCCAGGCCCCGTCGCCAGCACTGGTGAAACCCGTCCATCACCTCGCCGAACACGTCGAGCTGGAACTGGTCGTGCGCCCCGTTGCCGATGCGCACCGGCGTCGAGCCCTCGAAGCCGGGCAGCCACGGGAGCTCGCGCTCGTCGAGGCGCCGCTCGCCCGCCACGCCGTACATGATGTGCACCTGCGAGGGACGCCCGGCGGTCGCGCGCAGCAGCCACTCGCGGAAGGCCCGCGCCTCGTCCTCGTAGCCGGCATCGACCAGCGCGACGAGGGTGAAGGTCGCGTCGCGCAGCCAGCAGTAGCGGTAGTCCCAGTTGCGCACGCCGCCGAAGTGCTCGGGCAGCGAGGTGGTCGGCGCCGCGATGATGGCCCCGGTCGGCGCGTAGGTGAGCGCCTTGAGCGTGAGCATCGAGCGCACCACCGCCTCGCGGTCGGGCCCGCGAAACCTGCACGCGTCGGTGCGCGCCCGCCACTGCCGCGCGGTGGCCTCGAGGGCCGCCCCCGCGTCCGGCGCCGGGGGCATCGGGAGGTGCGACGGCGACCAGAGCAGGTGCATCGCGACCTCGTCGTTTTCGCGGACCGTGAAGGTCGAGCGCACGAGGTCGTGCTCGATGACGAGGGGCAGCGGCGCGACGAGCCGCAGCGAGTCGGGGCCCGCGACCGCGCGGACGCCCCCGTCGACCGGGGTGATCCACGGGAAGGCCGAGCCGTAGTCGAAGCGCGGCGCGAGCTCCAGGGCCATCTCCACGCTCCCGCGCTCGCCGCGCACGATGCGAACGATGTCCGGGAGCCCGTCGCGGGAGGGCATGAAGTCGGTCACCACCACGGCGCCCTCGTCGGTCTCGAAGCGCGTGTCGAGGACGAGGGTGCCGTCGCGGTAGGCGCGCGTGACCCGCGGCGACGGCGCGGCGGGCGCCACGCGGAAGCGCCCGTGCTCGGGGCCCCCGAGGAGCGCCGCGAAGCACGCCGGCGAGTCGAAGCGCGGGGCGCAGAACCAGTCGATCGAGCCGTCCCGCCCCACCAGCGCGGCGCTCTCGCAGTCTCCGATGAGGGCGTAGTCCTCGATGCGACGCGCCGCGCGCTCAGCCACGGCGGCCACCTCCGGGCTCCGGGCCGTCGGAGCCCGCGGGGTAGGTCTCGAGCGGCGCGCGGCCGTCGCGGAAGGCCGCGAGCGCGGGGGCCACGATGCGCCACGACTCCTCCGGCTCGGCGGGGCCCACCGAGACGGACCCGTCGCCGCGCAGCGCCGCGTCGAGCACCCTCGCGTACGCCGACAGCGCCCGCCCCCCCGGTCGGCCCTCCAGCCGGACGGGGCGCAGCGCGTCGTCGCCGTCCGCCGCGCTCGCGTCGAGGGCGATGGCGCCGTCCAGCAGGTCGAACACCAGCCGGTTGGCGGGCGCCCCCGGGGTCGCTCCGGGGCGGAACACCACCGTGACCTCCGCGCGGTCGCGCGCGAGCGCCTTGCCCGTGCGCAGCGCGAAGGTCACGCCCTCCCAGCGCGGGCCCTGCACCTCCAGCTCGACCCGCACGAAGGTCTCGGTTCCCTTCGACGGGTCGACCCCCTCCTCGTCGACGTAGGCCACCGAGTCGCCGTCCTCGGCCTTCCCGTAGCGCGCGCGCAGCACCGCCCCGTCGGCGCCGTCGCCCCGCAGCCGCGTCCGCCGGAGCACGTCGAGCCGCGCGAGGGCGATGTCCGCCGGGTCGTAGGACGCCGGCGCGTCCATCGCGAACATGGCGAGCACCTGGAGCAGGTGGCTCTGCACCATGTCCCGGAGCGCGCCGGTGCCGTCGTAGTAGCCGGCGCGGCCCTCGAGGCGGAGCGTCTCGTCCCAGGTGACCTCGACGCGCTCGACGTGCTCGGCCGAGAGCGCCGCGTCGATGGCGCGGTTGGCCGCGCGAAAGGCCGCCAGGTTGCGCACCGCGCGCAGCCCGAGGAAGTGGTCGACGCGCAGCACGGACTCCCGCTCGAAGCGCCGCGCCAGGAGGGCGTTGAGCGCCCTCGCCGACGCGACGTCGTCGCCGAAGGGCTTCTCCAGCACCACCCGGCTCCCGGGGGGCAGGCCCGCCTCCGCGAGGGCCTCGACCGCCCCGGGCACCGCCGAGGGCGGCAGCGCGAGGTAGGCCGCGACGCCCCGCGCACCCGCGGCCGCCTGCCGCAGGGCGCCCGCGTCGGTCGCGTCGCCGTGCAGGGCCGAGACGCGCCTGGCGACCCCGGCGTCCGCGCAGGCCTCGTCGAGGGCATCGCGCACGCGCCCGCCGTACTCGCGCGCCGACTCTTCATTGCGCACGACGGACACCACCCGCAGGGCGGGGTCGAGCCGCCCCGCGGCGTCGAGCTCCGCGAGCGCCGGGAGCAGGTAGCGCATCGTCAGGTCGCCCGCGCCGCCGAGCACGATCAGCTTGTCGATCATCGCGACACATCCCCCGACAGCCGCGCCGCGGCGGCCTCCGACAACAGCCACGCGTACGACCCTCGCGGCGCGACGCCCGCCACCGGCAGCTCGTCGACGCCCGCCCCGCCGAAGAGGGCCCGCCGCACGACCTCGGCCTTCGCGGGCTCCAGCACCAGCACCTCGACGGCGCGCGCGGCGTTGATCACCGGGAGCGTGAGCGTCACCCGCCCTTCGCCGCCGTGGGCGCGGTCGACGGTCGCGACCACCGCGCGCTCGACCTCACACAACGCGGGATCGCCCGGGAACAACGATGCCGTGTGGCCGTCGTCGCCCACCCCGAGGTGCACGAGGTCGAAGGTGGGCATCGCGTCGCCCGCGCCGAAGAACGCCCGCAGCTCGTGCTCGTAGCGCTGCGCTGCTTCCCCGGCGGGGAGCTCGGCCAGGATGCGGTGCACGTTGCCCGCGGGGATGGGCACCCGCGCGACGAGCGCCTCCTGGGCCATCCGGAAGTTGCTCCGCGGGTGGTCGGGCGGCACCCCCCGCTCGTCCCCCCAGAAGAGGTGCACGCGCTCCCACGGGACCTCCCGGGCGATGGGTTGCTCCGCGAGCATCTGGTACATGCGCCGGGGCGTCTCGCCGCCGCTGAGCGCGACCGCGAAGCGGCCCCGGGCCTCGATGGCGTGTCGCGCGTGCGCCGCGAAGGAGACGGCGCCCGCACGGGACGCCTCCTCGTCGTGAGGGAACACGCGGAGCTCACACGGGGGGGACGAAGGGCGGGCCTGGCTCATGGCCCCCACCGCGGATGCACGTCCCAGGCGAGCGCGTGAGAGGGCTCCCGCGGGCACGCGACGCCGCGTCTGTGAGGGCGTTCACGACCGTGCGCGCTGTCGCCCCGTGGCTCACCTGTGGTGATCGGCCACACCGTCGCGGAGGCGTTGCCGATCGGTTGCGGCCTGGCGGTCTCGCGGGCGCCGAAAGCGCGGCGCGCTCGACCCGCGCTCGT
The DNA here is from genome assembly GCA_030652255.1 of Myxococcales bacterium. GTDB lineage: Bacteria > Myxococcota_A > Polyangia > Polyangiales > SCUS01. The sequence goes on from JAUSAZ010000011.1 coordinate 84,348, forward strand.
GTTGGGCCGACGCCCCCTTACGCCTTCTTCTTCGCCTTCCCCTTCGTCGCGCCCTTCGCCTTCGCCCCCACCGCGCCCGACCTGAGCGCGCCCGCGACGTCCCACACGCGCACCACCGGCTCCGCGCCGCCGGTCGCGACGCGCGCTCCGTCGTGCGAGAACGCCGCGCACCACACCGGCCCCACCGCCGCGCGGAACGACGCCCCCACCGCGCCCGTCGCCGCGTCCAGCAGCACCAGCTCGCCCGTCGACAATCCCGCCGCGACCAGCGATCCGTCCGGCGACGCCGCCACGGACGTCACGGCGCCCGCCTCGGGGTCGGCCAGCAGCTTCAGCGTGCGGCCCTTGTCGGTGCCCTCCACGTCCAGCAGCACGACGCGCGTGCCCGTGACGCCCACCGCGATGCGCCGCCGGTCGAGCGCCGCCGCGCACTCCCCGCGCGGGATCGCGCGCTCCAGCACGACCTTCCCCTTCGCCGCGTCGAGCACCACCAGCTTGTGCCCGCCGTGCTGCACGAACACCCGCGACCCGTCGGGCGACGCCCAGGCCCTCCCCGGGCGGGCGAGCGACGGCACCGCCACGACGGTCGCGCCCGGCTCGAAGACCACCTCGCGCTCCCCCACCAGCGCCACCCTCCCCCCCGGCAGCGCCACCGCTGCGTACTTCTGTTCGAAGGGCCCCCCGCGCCGCTCCCACGGCCGCGTGGAGAACACCGCCCCGCCCGCCTCCTCGAACACCAGCGCGGTGGCGCCGTCGATCGACGCGCAGCCCGGGTTGGAGCCGTGGTGGGCGCGCTCCACCGGGCCGTCGAGCGGGACCATGAAGGTGTCGAAGCGGTCGGTGTGCGCCACGAGCGCGCGGTCGTCGGCGGTCCAGGCGAGCCCCTGCACCGTGCCGCAGAGCCCGTCGGGGGCGCAGGTCAGCACCGCACAGTCGGGCAGCGAGACGACCGTGATGCGGCCGTCGCTCCCGGCCACCGTCGCGGAGCGCCCGTCGCGGGAGGACGCCGCGACGCCCCCGCGGTTGGGGGTCTCGAACGTAGCGGCCGCGGTGAGTTCGCGCGTGCGGACGACGTGCACGTTGCCGTCGTCGCCGCGCCCGAGCAGGTGCGCGCCGTCGGCGGTGGCGTCGAGGGCGTGGAGCGAGAAGTCGCGCGCGGAGAGCTTCCCCTCGCCCGCGCGCCCGCCCGTCGCGGCGTCGTGGCGCGCGAGGCGGTTGGTGTTGCTGCTCAGGAACACCCACCGCCCGTCGGCCGAGAAGGCCGCCCCCGCCACGCAGAACTCCGCCCCCGCGAGGCGGTGCAGGTGGCGGCGCGCGGCGAGGTCCCAGAGGTCGGCGCCGTTGTACGAGACGGTCAGGAGCGTCCGCCCGTCGGGGGAGAACTCCGCCAGGTGGATGTAGTCCGACCCGGGCAGCGCGTGGGCGCCCTCCCAGCACGGAACGTCCCAGGCGAGGGTCGGGCCGCGCAGGTCCCAGAGGCGCGCGTGCTTCTCGAAGCCGCCGGTGAAGACCAGGTGCGGGTCCGCGGGCGAGGCGGCGAGCGCGATCACCTGGGGGCGCTCGAGCGGGACGCGGGCCGCCACCGCGCCGGTGGCGAGGTCGAGCACGAGCGCGTGGTCGCGCCAGCCCCCCGCGACGAGGCGGGCGCCGTCGGCGGTGAACGCGAGGCGCTCCGCCGCGGGGGCCGGCGTGGGGATCCAGCGCACGACCTCGCGCGAGCCGGCGTCGAGGAGCGCGATCCAGCCGCCCACGTCGCCCGCGAGCAGGGCGCCGTCGGGCGATGGCACGAGCGCGTTGGGGTAGGCGCCGAGGCGCAGGCGGCGGTCGCCCAGGGTGGCGGCGAGGAAGGGCGGCGCGGCGAAGGGGGCGGCGGGGCTCATTCCGCGAGGGTACCAGCGGCGCGATCGGCGGATTGCCGCCGCGCGCCCTCGGCTCGGCGGGCGCGGGGCGCGTGCTCTCCGGCGGCGTGGTGGCGCTGGTCTACGACCAGGTGATCAGGGACTTCAGCCCCGAGCGGCGCGAGCAGATCGAGCGGGTGTTCGCCGAGGTGCGCCGCGACCCGACGCTGCTGGTGCAGCTCACCCCCGAGGGCAAGGACCTCTTCAACGCCCTCGCCACCGAGCGCGACGGCGTGCGCCGGGGGGGCGCTGGTGCGCCTACGGGCGCGTGCCGAGCGTGGAGGGCAACGACGCGATGGTGCCGACGCGCCCACCAGGGCGGCGTCCGGGGCGCATCCGCGAGGGGCCGCGTGGGGGGCTCTCCCATCGGGTGCACGATCGTAGTGGACGAGCGCCTCGACGGGGACACCATCTCGGCGCCCGATGCGCCGCATGCTACGGCTCTTCGACGGGGGGGAGCGCGCGGAGCCGCGCCTCGATGACCTCGCGCGCGGACGCCGTCACGCCCATCGCCTCGTACGCCCTGTGCCTCGGATCGGGTCGTGCGCGCAGGCGCTCCAGCGCCCTCGGCCACGCGCTCTCGACCGATGGGCCGTACGCGTTCCGCGCCTTCTCCCAGGCTCCCGCCGGAAGCCCGCCGAGCGCGTGTTCCAGCAGCAAGAGGTCCATGACGTCTCGGCCGAGCGCGCCGTCGTCCCAGAGTCGGTCTTCGTTGGCGAGCAGCTTCTCGGCGACGAGGTCCTCATCGGTCAGTCGCGCGACGGGCAGCGTCGCGTCATCGGCCCCGACGAGGTCGATCCCCCCCCTCGCTGACGATCTCGAACTTCAGCGGCTGGCCGTTGATGTCGATGGCCATGCGGATGCCGTAGCGATCGACCCGCGCCTCGCGGGCGAGCGTCACGGGCGAGCGGAAGAGGCCCTGCGCTCCATCGCGGTGCACCCGCTCGCGGAGCATGCGGTAGCCGTCGCGTGAGGCGCACAGGAAGTCGACGTCCCTCGAGACGCGGAACTCCTCGCATCGGAGGGAGACCGCCGATCCGCCGCCGAACCAGCACTCGGCGGCGCGGAAGAGGGGCGCGTCGATGCGGTCGAGCAGCGCGATCACCCGCCGGCTCTCCTCCCGCTCAACCAAGGAACACCCCCCGCCCGTAGGTAGCGACCAGTCGATCGAAGAAGCGCCGCTCGTGGTCGGTCATGGTCGCCCGGTCGACCCACTGCCGGTTGGCCTCGTAGAGCGCGAAGGCCTCCGGCTCGGAGACCTCATCGGTCATCCGGCTCCAGAGCAGAAATCGGAGCTGGGGGAGATCGTCGCCGACGCGCATGGTGACTGTGGCGGAGCGTACGCCCTGGGCGACGCTCGATCACGCGCCGCCTTCGACTCACCCTTTCGCACCGACAGGCTCATCGGCGTCAGTACTGCGACGTGCTCTGCACGATGCGCCAACGCTCGACGACGACGTGACCGTCGCGCATCGAGGTGACGGTCACCACGCCCGCGGCGCGGTCGACCACGAGGCGCTCCGTGGTGCTGAACGCGCCCGTCGCATCGCGGGGTCGAAGGATCCCCTCCGCGGCGCGCTGGGGCGCGAGCGCGGGGCAGTCGCAGTCGAAGCCGAGGCAGCCGCCGAGGGTGAACACCCCCAGGACGAGCGCGGCGAGCGTCCGGTGCGGAGCGTCAATACGCGGCATAGGTCACGCCTTCCGAGCCGCGCCGCGGATCGCGCAGAGAGACCTCCGAGGGAGAGCTCGCGACCACGGTGAGCGCGAGCCCCTGGTAGGGATCGACGCTCGACGCCACGCCGTCCACGGTGACCGAGTCGATGATCAGGGTGAGGTGCTCCCGCGGCGGGCCGGCGCACGAGCACGCGGCCGCGTGATCGCCCCAGGACAGCAGGGCCACGAGAGCGAGGACGGCGGGAGCGATCAGGGGACGGTGGAGGGCGCTCATCGCAGCGGAGCGTAGCGAATCGCCCAGCGCGTGATCGGGGCTTGAGGGGACCCGCGGGCGATCGGCGCCCGACAGCGCCCTCGCCATCTCCGCGCCAGGGCGGCGATCGGGGCGCATCCGCGAGGGGCTGCGTGGCGGGCTTCTTCGGATAAGGGATGTTCGGGACCGGTCGTCGACCACCCGCGAGGGTGGCGCCGATCGGTTGCGGTGGAGACCGGGGCGGGGCCCCGGGGCGGGGGAGACCGGCTGGAGGCGTGGGTCACCACCCCCGTCCCCCGAATCCGGGGCGACGAGCGCCGGGCGTTGTCGGGGGAGCGGGGGTGGACTATGACTTCGCGCCCCGGAAGACTCCGGCGGTGGTTCGGGTTGTGCCTGCGCACGGCGACCACCGCGGCGCTCTCCGCGGTCACGGAAGGAACCACTCGATGATCCCCTGGCTGCTCCAGAAGGTGTTTGGCACGAAGCACGAGCGCGAGCTGAAGAAGATCCGCCCGCTGGTGGCCGCCATCAACGACCTGGAGCCGAAGATGCGCGAGCTCTCCGACGACGGGCTGCGCGGCAAGACCATCGCGTTCAAGGAGCGCGTGGGCAACGGCGAGCACCTCGACAAGGTGCTGCCCGAGGCCTTCGCGGTGTGCCGCGAGGCGGGGCGCCGGGTGCTCAACATGCGGCACTTCGACGTGCAGCTCATCGGCGGCATCACGCTGCACCGCGGGATGATCGCGGAGATGAAGACCGGCGAGGGCAAGACCCTGGTCGCGACCCTGGCGAGCTACCTCAACGCCCTCGAGGGCAAGGGGGTGCACATCGTGACGGTCAACGACTACCTCGCCACCCGCGACTCGGAGTGGATGGGGCGCATCCACCGCTCGCTCGGCCTGGAGGTCGGCGTGGTGGTCAACAGCCAGAGCGACCGCGAGAAGAAGGCCGCCTACCGCGCGGACATCACCTACGGCCAGAACAACGAGTTCGGCTTCGACTACCTCCGCGACAACATGAAGTTCTCGGTCTACGACTGCGCGCAGCGCGACCTGAACTTCGCCATCATCGACGAGGTCGACTCGATCCTCATCGACGAGGCCCGCACGCCGCTCATCATCTCGGGCCAGGGGGAGACCAGCACGCACCTCTACGGCGAGGTCACCAAGGTGATCCCGTACCTGCGCCGCGACGAGCACTACGTGGTCGACGAGAAGGCCCACTCGGTGTCGCTCACCGACGAGGGCATCGACGAGGCCCAGCGGCGCCTCAAGGTGAAGAACCTCTACGACCCCGCGCACATCGAGGAGCTGCACATCCTCCAGCAGTGCCTGCGGGCGAGCACGCTCTACAAGCGCGACGTCAACTACATGGTCAGCGACTCCGGCGAGGTGCTGATCATCGACGAGTTCACCGGCCGCGTGCTCTCGGGCCGCCGCTGGAGCGACGGGCTGCACCAGGCCGTCGAGGCGAAGGAACACGTCCGCGTGCGCGAAGAGAACCGCACGATGGCGACGATCACCTTCCAGAACCTCTTCCGGCTCTACAAGAAGCTCTCGGGGATGACCGGCACGGCGGAGACCGAGGCCGAGGAGCTGCACAAGATCTACAAGCTCGAGGTGCTGGCGATCCCGACCAACCGCGGCATCCAGCGCAAGGACTACGACGACCTCGTCTACAAGACCGAGCGCGAGAAGTTCAAGGCGGTGGTCGAGGAGATCGCGGACAGCGTCGAGCGCGGCCAGCCCTCGCTGGTGGGCACGGTCTCGGTGGAGAAGTCCGAGGCCATCGCGTCGCTGCTGCGCAAGCGCGGCATCAAGCACGAGGTGCTCAACGCCAAGCAGCACGAGCGCGAGGCCTTCATCGTGGCGCAGGCGGGGCGCAAGGGCTCCGTCACCGTGGCGACCAATATGGCGGGCCGCGGCACGGACATCATCCTCGGCGGCAACGCGGAGATGCTCGCCAAGGCGGAGATGATCCTCGCGCGCAAGGACCCGACCTCGGAGGAGCACCTCGCGGAGCTCGACGCGCTGATCGTCCAGTACAAGGAGCGCTGCGACAAGGAGCGCGAGGAGGTGGTCGGCGCGGGCGGCCTGCACATCATCGGCACCGAGCGGCACGAGTCGCGGCGCATCGACAACCAGCTCCGCGGGCGCGCGGGCCGGCAGGGCGACCCCGGGAGCTCGCGCTTCTACCTGTCCCTCGAAGACGACCTCATGCGCATCTTCGCGGGCGAGCGCGTGCAGTCCATCATGGACCGCCTCGGGATGGAGGAGGACGTTCCGATCGAGCACCCGTGGGTGACCCGCTCGGTGGAGAACGCGCAGAAGAAGGTCGAGGCCCGCAACTTCGACCAGCGCAAGAACGTGCTCGAGTACGACGACGTGATGAACCAGCAGCGCAAGGCGGTCTACAAGCTGCGCAAGGAGGTGCTGCTGGGCACGTACACCCGCGAGGTGCACGCCGACGACAGCGAGGCGGCGCCGACGGTGAACGCGCGCGAGTGGGACGAAGCGACGATGAAGCGCCTCGGCGAGGTGCTCGACGCCATGATGCGGCACTTCCCGGTGCCGAGCGGTGCGCGCGCGCCGTCGACCCTGGAGGAGATGGAGGGCTTCGACCCCGAGCGCCTCGGGATGGAGGTCTATCACTACTTCGGCGCGCGGGTGGACCTCGCGAAGCTCGCGGGCGACCCGAAGGCCGGGCTCAAGAAGCTCACCGAAGAGGTGGCCCGCTCGCTACAGATGCAGCGCGAGCGCGTGCTCGACCTCACCGACGAGGTGATCGCGCGCGACATCGAGAAGCACGCGCCCGAGAACACCTCGCGCGACGAGTGGAACCTCGAGGCCATCGCGTCGCTCTTCCTCGAGCGCTTCGGCGAGAAGGCGCAGGACCTCGACGCCGTCGCCGGCGGCCGCGAGGAGCTGGCCCAGGCGCTCTACCAGCAGGCCGAGAAGATCTTCGACGCGCGCGAGGGCGAGGCCGAGCCCGAGCTCATCCTGCGGGCCTTCAAGTCCCTGATGCTCGAAGAGGTCGACCGCGCCTGGATGGACCACCTCACCAACATGGAGCACCTCCGCGACGGCATCGGGCTGCGCAGCTTCGGCCAGCGCGACCCGAAGCTCGAGTACAAGAAGGAGGGCTTCGACATGTTCACCGCGATGATGCGGTCGGTGAACGCGGGCGTGCTCACCAAGCTCTTCCACATCCAGGTTCGCCGCGAGGAGGAGCTGGAGCAGATGGAGTCGCAGGAGGCCCGCCGCTACGAGGAGCGCCAGCGCCGGATGGTCGCCACCCACGCGGGCGACTCCGGCGTGGACGAGGGCTCCGAGGCCGACCTGGTGTCGGCGCTCGCGAGCCTGGGGCTCGACCCCTCGAAGGTGCAGGCCGTGCGGGCCCGCGCCCCGAAGAGCCGCGGCACCGGGGCGACCGTCGCGCCGACGCCCCGCCGCTCGACGCCGCCGCCCGACTCGGACGTCGTCGACGCCACCTTCGACGCGGCCGCCGCGGCGCCCACGGAGAGCCTCCCCCCCGGGGAGAATCTCCAGGCCGTGCGCACCCGCGCCCCGAAGATCGGCCGCAACGAGATGTGCCCCTGCGGTTCGGGCAAGAAGTACAAGGACTGCCACGGCGTCCCCGGCACCGCCCCGACCGAAGGCACCCCGGCCTGAGGGCCGGTCGGGGCCCCCCGCTGGGCCCCTCCGCTACCGGCCGACCTTCCGCTCCAGCTCACCCCACCGCAGCGTGAACACCACCGGCCGCCCGTGAGGGCAGTGCCCGGCGAAGTCCACCGTGTCGAGCGCCGCCAGCAGCGCGCGAACCTCCTCGGGCGCCATCTCGTCGCCGCCGCGCACCGAGCCGTGGCAGGCCATCGTCGCCAGCACGAGGTCGACGGCCTTGCTGAAGTCGTTGCCCTGCCGCGCGAGCTCGGCGATGAGGTCGCGCGCCAGCCGCCGCGGGTCGGCCCGCAGCAGGATCGCCGGCACCGCCCGCACGGCCACCGTCGTCGGCCCCAGCGGCGCGAGGTCGAGGCCCACGGACAGGAGCTCCTCGGCGCGCTCCTCCACGATGGCCACCTCGTCGGCCGCGAGCTCGACCCGCTCGGGCACCAGCAGCGGCTGCATCGGCACGCTCCGGGCGACATAGGCCCGGCGCAGGCGCTCGAAGGTCACCCGCTCGGCCGCCGCGTGCTGGTCGAGGATCACCACCCCGCTCTCGCCCTCGCACACCAGGAACATCCGCCGCAGCTGGCCGACGTAGCGCAGCGCGCCGAAGCTCGAGCCGTGGAGCTCGCTGCGCACGGCGGCGCCGTCGGCGGGCCTCCCCTCGCCCACGGTCGGGCTCGCGGGGACGGGGCGCGCCGCGTCGGCGTACCCGACGGGCGGATAGGGCGCGGCCGCGAGGCGGGCCCACGGGTCGGCGGCGTCGGCGGGCGCCGTGACGAAGGCCGCGAGGGCCTGCGCGTCGAGGGGCAGCCGGGGAGCGGGCTCGCGAGAAGGGGGCCCGGGGAGCTCGGGGCGGTCGGGCGCGGCGGGGCCCTGCGGGGCGGGGCCCGGCGAGAGGTGGTCGGTCCAGAAGTCGCGTGGGCGGGTGACGGCGTGGGCCCACGGGGCGCTCGCGGCGGCGTCGCGCAGGACGGTCATCACGGCCTCGAAGACCTGCCCCTGCGAGGCGAAGCGCACCTCGGTCTTCTGCGGGTGCACGTTGACGTCGACGTCCTCGGGCGGCACCTCCACCAGCACGGCCCCGGCGGGGTAGCGCCCGGACTCCAGGGTCGAGCCGTAGGCCTGGGCCACCGCGCGGAGCAGCAGCCGGTCCTTCACGTGGCGGCCGTTGACGTAGAGCATGAGGTGCGAGGCCCCGCTGCGGGCGCGCTCCGGGGGCCCGAGCAGCCCCACCACCCGCACCCGGCCGCGGGAGCCCCGCAGCTCGGCCAGCGGCTCGTCGGGCAGCACCTCGCGCACCCGCGCCGCCACGTCCGCGTGCCGGAGAAACTCCCGCACCACCTTGCCGTCGCGCCGCAGCACGAAGCGCACCTCGGGCTTCGGGATGGCCAGGCGCACCAGGGCGTCGGCGCAGGCCGCCCCCTCGGTCTGCGGCGTGCGCATGAACTTCCGCCGCGCGGGGGTGTTGTAGAAGAGGTCCTCGACGCAGACCGTGGTGCCCTCGGCGCAGCCCGCCGGGCGCAGCGTCGCCGGGGCGCCGCCCTCCACCACGGCCTCGTTGCCCTCCGCCGTGCCTCGGGCCCGGGAGGTCACCCGGGTGCGGGACACCGACGCGATCGACGGGAGCGCCTCGCCCCGGAAGCCGTAGGTGCCGACCCCGACGAGGTCGTCCGCCGTGCGGATCTTGCTGGTGGCGTGACGCACCAGCGCGAGCGCGAGGTCGTCGACCCCCATGCCCACCCCGTCGTCGGTGACCGCCACCCGCGCCAGCCCTCCCCCGTCGATGGACACCGTCACCGTGGTCGCGCCCGCGTCGAGGGCGTTCTCGACCAGCTCCTTCATGACGGACGCGGGGCGCTCGACCACCTCCCCCGCGGCGATCTGGTTTGCGACCTCGGGCGGGAGCAACGCGACGGCTGACACCGCGCGAAACTATCACGGGCGCCGCGGTCCGTTCGATTGACCCCCAAACCAGCGCGATGCTAGCGTCGAACGGCGCGGTTGGTGGTCGACGGTCCGCGCGATGACCCCAATGAAGTTCTGCCCCAAGTGCAACAGCCAGTACGACGACGGCGTCGTCTTTTGCACGAGGGATGGCAGCCCGCTCAAGTCGAACCCGGGCTCCGCGACGCTCAAATCCCCGGGGATGACCCTCTCCTCGGGCCGCGGCTCGGCGCTCGGGTCGAGCGCGCTGCGCACCAACACCCCGCGCCACACCCCGCCCCGCCCCGGGCCCTCCAACGCCGCGCTCGCGCTCAGCCTCGATCGCTACGTCGACCAGACGCCCGCCGACGGGCTCACCCGCGAGGTCGAGATCACGCCGCAACACCCGCAGCGGCCGCCCGAGGAGGACATCGTCCCCGGCAGCGAGCTCGACCCCTACGCCGACAGCCCCACGCTCGCCATCGCCGCTCCCTTCGTCACGGTGAGCTATCCCCCGGACGGCCCCCCCCGGCCGCGCCCCACCGCGGGCCTCGAGCCCGGGCGCCCGGTCGCGCCGCAGCCCGCGCCGGTCAACGGCACGAAGCGCTCGCCCACGCTCCCGGAGCCCATGGCCGGCGACACCACGCCGCCCAGCTCCACCCGCGACGGCACGCCCCCGGAGGGCACCTTCGGCGGCGAGCCCGAGGAGCCCGACCTGTCGGGGCAGACCGTCGCGGGCCGCTACCGGGTCATCCGCCGGCTCGGCGAGGGCGGCATGGGGGTGGTGTACCAGGCCATCGACGAGCGCCTCGAGAAGGCCGTCGCCGTGAAGGTGCTGAAGGAGGACTTCTCCAAGCGCCAGGACGTCGTGGCGCGCTTCACCCAGGAGGCGAAGTCGGCCGCGCGCATCAAGCACGAGAACGTGCTCGACGTGACCGACTACGGGAAGACCGAGGCGGGCAGCTACTACATCGCGATGGAGCTCCTCGTCGGCACCGACCTCGCGGACGTGCTGCAGAAGGGCGAACCCATCACGGTCGAGCGCGCGGCGGACATCGCCGTGCAGATCTGCCGCGCCCTCTCGGCGGCCCACGGCCTCGGCGTGGTGCACCGGGACATGAAGCCCGAGAACGTCTTCCTGCTGCGCAGCAACGAGGGCCGCGAGGTCGTCAAGATCGTCGACTTCGGCATCGCGCAGATGAAGGACTCCGCGGGCGGAGAGAACACCCGCAAGCTCACCCGCACGGGGATGATCTTCGGCACGCCGGAGTACATGTCCCCGGAGCAGGCGTCGGGGAAGCAGATCGACCACCGCGTGGACGTCTATGCCACCGGGGTGATCCTCTACGAGATGTTCGCCGGGCGGGTGCCCTTCGTGGGCGACACCTTCATGGGGGTGCTCACGCAGCACATGTTCGAGGCGCCGCCGCCCATCGCCGAGCTCAACCCCGCGTCCAACATCACCCCCGAGTTCTCCGCGGTCATCTACAAGGCCCTCGCGAAGGACCCCAACCAGCGCTACGCGTCGATGGGCGAGTTCTCCGAAGACCTGATGCGCGTCCGCGGGGGCGCCCACCCCTCGGCCCCGGGCGGCGCCTACTCCGTCGGCAACGCGCTCCGTGGCCCCACCGGCGCGCCGGCGACCTCCCCCTCCGGGCCTGGCAGCGCCCCCGGCCAGGCTACCCCGTGGACGCAGTCCGTCGGCGCCGCGGGCACCATGGAGGCCGATCGCCCCCGCCGCCGCTCGCTCGCGCCGGTGATCGCCGTCGCCGTCGTGGCCATCGTCGGCGCCATCGCCCTCGCCTTCGCGCTCGGCTCACAGAGCAATCCCCCCCGCGAGGCGCCGCCCGTCGCGCCGCCCGCGCGCACGCCGCCGCCGAGGGTCGTGACACCGCCGCGGCCGGTGACGCCCCCGGCGGTGCAGCCCCCGGTGGTCGTCCCCGCGCCCGTCGTGACGCCGACGCCGCCGACGCATGAGCTCGTCACGCTGTCGGTCGTCACCGTCCCCCCGGGCGCCCAGGTTCGTGGAGAGCCCATCGCCCGCAACGGGGTCACCTTCACCTGCGTGACCCCGTGCACCGAGCACGTGCCCGCCCGCGTCTCGATGCGCCTCACCGCCACCCGGGCGGGGCGCCGCGGGAGCGTCGTGGTCGATCCGGTCGCGGCGATGCCCGCCGTGAGCATTCCCCTGGAGGTGGTGCGCGCGCACCCGACCCAGGCCGCGACGACGCCCGTCCAGCGCCCCGCGCAGCGCCGCTGCGGCGTGACCGACCCCGACACCGGGCTGCTCATCCCCTGCTTCAACCGCGGCAGCAACGGTGCCCATTGAGGACGCTCCGGTGAGCGAGGCCGCGGAGCCGTCACCGTCCACGCCCCCCGAGGTGCTCCCGCGCCGCTTCGGCCGCTACACGCTCCTGCGGCGCCTCGCCAGCGGCGGCATGGCCGAGCTCTACCTCGCGCTGCACCGCTCGCTCGCCAACTTCGAGCGCCTCGTCGTCATCAAGCGCATCCTCCCGGAGCTCGGGCGCGACCAGTCCTTCATCACGATGCTGCTCCAGGAGGCGCGCATCGCCGCGACCTTCTCGCACCCCAACATCGTGACCACCTTCGACGTGGGCCAGGCCGAGGGTGAGTACTTCATCGCCATGGAGCACATCCACGGCGAAGACCTCCGCTCGATCGTGCGCGCGATGCGCCCGAAGAACGTGCGGGACTTCCCCCTCGAGCACGCCCTCGCCATCGGCGTCGGCGCCGCGGCTGGCCTCGCCTACGCGCACGAGCAGAAGGACCTCCACGGCGTCCCCCTCGCGGTCGTGCACCGCGACATCTCCCCGCAGAACATCCTCGTGACCTTCACCGGCGACGTGAAGGTCGTCGACTTCGGCATCGCCAAGGCGCGCCTCTCGCACGACGCCGAGGCCACCGTCGGCGGCGACACGGGCTTCAGCTCCGGGGTCATCGCCACCGGCCCGCTGCCCGACACCGGCGCGGGCAAGGTGAAGGGCAAGCTGCCGTACATGTCCCCGGAGCAGGCGCGCGGCGAGGGCCTCGACGCCCGCAGCGACATCTTCTCCCTGGGCATCATCCTCTTCGAGCTCTGCACCGGGCGGCGCCTCTTCCGCGGCGCCAACGACGCCGAGACCCTCCAGATGATCCTCGACGGGAAGTACCCCGACCCGTCGAGCGTCAACGCCCGCGTCTCCCCCGCCCTCGGCGCGGTGATCTCCAAGGCCCTCGCCTTCGACCGCAACGACCGCTACGCCACCGCGCGCGAGCTCCAGTCCGACCTCGTGCGGGTCGTGCACGCCGAGCACATCGCCCTCTCGTCGGTGGCCTTCGGCGACTGGATGCAGATGCTCTTCGCCGAGCGCCTCACCTCGCAGCAGGAGGCGCTCGCCCAGGGCAAGCAGCTCGCCGACGTGCTCCCCCCCGACGAGGCCGATCACGGCGAGGGCTCCTCGCGCTCCAACCCATCGGGCTCCTCGGTGCGCGCCGTCGCGTCGGTGCCCCCCGCCGCCCCCGCCGCGAGCCACTCGCGCCTCACGGTCGTCCTCCTCGCCGTCATCGTGGTGCTGCTGCTCGCGGTGGTCGCGGCCATCGTGCTGCGCACCCCGGCGCCCCCAAGCCCCAGCCCGCCGCCGCCCGCGCTCGTCGCGCCACCCGCCCCCGCAGCGCCCGCAGCGCAAGAGCCCGCGCCCGCGCCTCCCCCCGGCCCCGCGGAGCCTCCGGCGCCCTCCCCCGCGCCCGTCGTCGAGCCGCCCCCGCCAGCCGACGATCCGCCCGCCGCGCACGGCCGCCGCTCTCACGACCGCACCCGGCGAGCGCCCACCACTGCCGCTGCGACCGCTGCCCCGAGCCCGGCGCCCGCGGCCGTCGCCGACAACACGCCCGGGCGGCTGACCGTCGGCGCCACGCCCTGGTGCACCGTCACCGTCGACGGCGTCGGCCGGGGACAGACCCCTGTCGTCGGCCTCTCGCTCCCGCCCGGGACGCACCGCATCGCGTGCATCAACCCCGAGCGCGGCACCCAGGAGCGCACGGTCACCCTGGCGCCCGGACAAGACCTTCGCGTTCGCATCACCTTCCCGTAGTCTCCGCCGCCCGCTGATGGCGCCCCTCCCCACATCGTCTGCGCTCGCTGACACCCAGAGCCCTGTTCCTGTCGCCCCGCCGTCTGCGATGCGGCGCGCGTGGGAGGGGTGGCCCGGCCGGGTGCTCCGCGTGCTCCTCGCGGCGCTCCCGCTCTACTGGCTCTTCCGTCGGCTCGACTGGCGCGAGGTCGTGCACGAGGCCGGCGCTGTCGGTCCCGCGGGCATCGGGCTCGCGTTCGCGTGTGTGTTCGCGTCCGTGGCCGTCGGGGCGGTGCGCTGGGGCGTGATGCTCCGCGCCTACGGCGCCACCGACCTCCCACCCCTCTCGACCATGCTCCGGCACAACCTCGTGGGGCTCTGGTTCAACCTGCTGCCCAGCGGGGTGGCGGGCGACGCCGTGCGCGGCCACCGGGTGCGCCTCGTCGCGGGCAGCCTCGCCACCTCGTACACGGTGCTCTTCGTCGAGCGCGTCTCCGGGCTGCTGGGCCTCTGCCTCATCGCGGGCACCTCGATGCTCTCGCCCGTCTCCATCCGCAGCGACGCCGTCTCCTGGACCCTCGGGCTCGGCCTCCTCGGCGCCGCGGGCCTGAGCGCCGTGCTGCTGCTCGTGCCCTTCGCCATCGCCCGCCGACCCTCCCTGCGCGCCCTCGTCGAGCGGGCGCCGGTGCTCGGGCCGATGCTGGTCAAGGTGCCTCCGCCGCGCACGCTCCGCGGCCCGCTGCTCTCGGTGCTGCTCTCGGTGCTCACCCAGGGCGCGCTGGTGGTGTGCGTGTACTTCCTCCTGCGCCCGCTCTCCTCGGTCGCCACCTTCGGCCTCTGCGCGCGCGTGGTGCCCGCCATCATCCTGGTGACGTACATCCCGCTCACCCCCGGGGGCCTCGGTCAGCGCGAGGCGGCCTTCCGCGCGCTCTTCGGGCTCGCGGGCGTGCCGGGCACCATGGCCGTCGCCGCGTCGCTGCTCTTCTTCGCCGAGATCGTGGGGGTGTCGGTGCTGGGCGGCCTCTGCCTCGCCGCCGAGCGCCTCGCCGCCGCCCGCGGCCGGCCCTGGGACGGCGCCTGATCGCTCAGCCGCCGCAGGCCGCGGCGCACTCCTCGCGGGAGCGAAACACCCGGCCGCAGTCCGCGCCCACGCAGCGGCAGCCGGTGATGGATGCGCAGGTCGAGCCGTTCCACGCGACGCCGAAGTAGCCGTCGCAGTCGCCCTCGCCGCGGGCGTCGAGCGCGGCGCACACGAGCCCGCCGTCCCTCGGAGGGCCGCCGTCGACGCAGGCGATCTCGGTGCACGCGAGTCCCTCTGGCGTACACGTGCAGGTGTTGCACCCGTCGGGCGCAGGACAGCGCTGCCCCGGCAGGCAGACCCGCCCGTCGGGGAACACACACGCCGGCGTACCCGCGTCGGCGGACTCGCACCGCCCGCGGCGCTCGTAGGTTCGCGTCGGGCAGGTGGAGCTCGCGAAGAAGGTCGCCCCGTCGCAGCCGCAGTACGGCACCACGTCGCCGGTGCAGGGGCGGCCCAGCATCGGGCCGCAGTAGCTCGGCGTGGCGCAGCCCTCGGTGATGTGACACTCGTCCCCGCGCTCGCAGTCCGCCGTGGACTGGCACGCGCGCGGCGACGGGGCGTCCGGCGGGCCGGCGTCGACGCACGCCCGGGCGGTGCAGGCGAGGGTGCCGTCGGCGGAGCACGCGCAGGCGTTGCACCCGTCGGGAGAGGGACAGCTCTGCCCGGGGCGGCACTCGGTGCCATCGGAGAAGCGGCACACCACGCCGCCATCGACCGGGGGCGGCATCACCACCGTGCTGCCGCAGCCGAGGGCGCCGAGGGTGGAAACAACGAAGATCACCCGGATGAAGACTCGCGTCATGGCGTCAGCGCTCCTGTGCGTATCGATCACGCGTCCGGCGCACGCTGGCACAGCCAACGGGCGCCACGAGGCGTAGCCAGCGCGGGTACAAGCCCCGTGCCCACGTCCGATGGGTTCGCTGCGGGAGGGGGATGGATCAGAAGTAGAAGGTGCCGCCGCCGAGGACGCCGAGCAGGCCGCCGCTGAGGCCGTCGAGGCCGCCCGCGGCCACGATGTGGTCGTAGCGCACGGCGAGCTCGAGCGAGAAGGTGCTGCTCACCTCGATCTCCGCGCCGACCGCCGCGCCGACGGTCACGCCCGTGGCGCTGCTGGTGGAGGTGGTCGTGGTGCCGGAGGAGTCGGTGGTCTCGTCGACGGCGCTGAAGGCGTCGACGAGCACCTCGCCGTAGGGCCGGAACACCCCGCGCGGCGCCGTGTAGCGCAGTCCCGCGCCGTAGAACACCGAGGTGAGCGAGAAGCCGATGAGGTCGTCGGGGGTGTAGCTGTTGGAGCGCACGCCGAGCTCGGCGCGCACGCTGATGCCGCTGGGGGTGGCCCAGCCGATGTGGCCGAGGCCCATGAACCCGGTGCCCAGGAAGTTGCTGTAGTCGCCCGTGAGGGGGATGGCCGCGCCGCCCTGCACGCCGACGAAGAGTCCCTGGCGCACGGGCGGCGGCGGGGGGGCCACCACCATCGGCTGCCGGAGGGGCATCGGGGCCGGGGACATCGTCACCGGCTGCGTACGGCCCTGCACCGGCGGCGGCGCGGCGTACCCGCCCACGGGGGGCGGCGCGGCGTACCCGCCCACCGGCGGCGGCGCGGCGTAGACCGGCGGCGGCGCGACCGGGGTGACCGGGGGCGGGGCCGGGTTGTTGAGCCGGTCGGGATCGGCCGACGCCAGGGCCGGGACGAGGAGCACCGAGAGCACGGAAAAGAGCGCGGTCTGACGCATGGCGCGGCGGAATACCACGCATCCACGGACGCGCGAAGCGGCCGACGGACGACGGCGTGGGCCATGACATGCGTCGTCTGGAACTGGCGGATGCGGCACGGACGCCCGATATATGGGGCCACGATGTGCAGGCTGCTGGCGGTGGTCTCCACCGCGCCGGGGGGGTGGCGACGACGGCTGGTGGATGCTCCGCGGGGGCTGCGGCAGCTCTCGCACGAGCACCCCCACGGGTGGGGCGTGGCGGTGCACACGCCGGCCGGAGGCTGGAGCGTGCACCGACAGGCGCGCGCGGCCTTCCAGGACGACGACTTCGCGGTGGCCGCCGAGGGGGTGGGCACGGTGCTGCTCGCGCACGTGCGGCAGGGCACGGTCGGCGCCGTGGCGACGCGCAACACGCACCCCTTCCGGCGGGGGCGCTGGGTGTTCATGCACAACGGCACCATCGAGTCGACGGCGTGGATGCGCGACCGGCACTCGGCCACGCGGCTCGACGAGGTCGAGGGGCAGACCGACAGCGAGCAGCTCTTCGCGTGGCTGCTGAGCCGCCTCGACGCCGCGGGGCTCACCGACGCGCCCTGCGGGGCGGACACCGACCGGGTGCTCACCGAGGCGCTGCGGGAGGCCCGCGCGGCCCGCGGGGGCGGGGCGATCAACGTGGTGCTCTCGGACGGCTGTACCGTGTACGCGCACCGATGGGGGCGGACGCTCTTCCTGCGCGAGGAGGCCGGGGCTGCCGTGTCGGTGGCCTCGGAGCCCGAAGACTGCGCCGCGGACTGGCGCGAGGTGGCCGAGGGGAGCCTGGTGCGGGTCGACCACGCGCCGACGCTGCGCTGCGCCGTGCTCGACGGCGCGATGGTGTCCGCCAGCCGTTGAAGCCCGCACCCCGGGCGTGCTTCGATCCATGGATGCGACGCACCATGGCCTTCGTCGGGCTCCTCGCCCTCACGTCCTGCTCGGACAACACCACCCCGACCCCCGACGCGGGCCGCGCCGACGCGGGCGTCGCCACGGATGCGCCCGCGGGCAGCGTCGCGTCGCTCCCCATCCGACAGACCACCCGCCTCCCCGGGATGGACGGCCCGGTCGACGTGGCCACCGACGCCCACGGCTGGTCGCACATCCGGGCCACCACCCTGCGCGACGCCGTGTACGTGCAGGGCTACCTCCAGGCCCGCGAGCGCATGGCGCAGATGGACATCCTCCGCCGGCTGGGCTCCGGCACCCTCGGCGACCGCTTCGGGGTGGTGTCGTCCGCGGCCATCGGGCAGGACCTCGCGTTTCGCGCCATCGGCCTGCGCCGCGCGGCGGTGGCCATGTGGGCGCGGCTCCAGACGCAGCCCGCGGCGTCGCGCACCCGCGTCGCGCTCACGGCCTTCAGCGCGGGGGTGAACCAGTACCTCCGGGAGATCCGCACGGGCCGCGCGGAGGCGCCGCCCAACACCGAGCTGGTGCTGGGCGAGACCACCCCCGACTGGACCGAGGTCGACTCCCTGGTCATCGGCCGCTACCAGTCGTACTCGCTCGCGTACACGGCCGACGACGAGATCGAGAACTCGCAGCTCATCGACGCCGTGCGCACGGTCTTCGGCGGCGCCGACCCGACGGCCGAGCCCGCCCGCTACGCCCGCCGCGCGATGGCGCAGGACGTCCTCGTGTGGCGCCCGCCCTCCGACGCCACGGTGGTGCCGGACTTCTATCCGCCGCGCACCGGCATGCCGCAGACCTTCCGCCCGACGGTGCACCGCCCGGCCGTGTCCGCGGGCCTGTACGAGCGCGTGGCGCCCTTCTTCCGGCACGTGCGCGAGGGCTTCTCGATCTGGGGCGACGAGAGCCGCGGGAGCAACAACTGGGTCGTGACCCCGGGGCTCACCCGCAACGGACACCCACTGCTCGCCAACGACCCGCACCTCGCGCTGCGCGCGCCGGCCATCTGGTGGGGCACGCACCTCACGGTCACCGGCGGACCCGACGCGCTCGACGTGGCGGGCACCACCTTCCCGGGCGTGCCCGGCGTGGTCATCGGCTTCAACCAGCGGGTCGCCTGGGGCGTGACCACGGCCTACTACGACGTCACCGACGTCTACCAGGAGACCATCACCCCGGGCGTGGGCGGCGCGCCGGACACGGTGCTCTTCAACGGCCGGCAGGTGCCCATCGAGATCATCACCGAGCAGGTGCCCGACGGCGCGGGCGGCAACGTCGAGGCCCGGCTGGAGGTGGTTCCGCACCACGGGCCGATCGTGCCGGAGATCGCCAACGGGCGCATCGTGCGGCGCACCAGCAACCGCGCGCTCTCCATCCGGTGGACGGGCCACGAGGCGACGGACGAGTTCGGCACCTTCATGGCGCTCTCGTATGCGCGCAACGTCGTCGAGGCGCGCGCGGCGGTCGAGGCCTTCGGCGTCGGGGCGCAGAACTTCGTCTTCGCCGACGTCGACGGCGCCACGGGCTACGCGTCGCACGCGATCATCCCGCAGCGCGCGGCGGGCGCGCTCACCTGGCGCGCGGACAACCCCGAGGGGACCAACCCCTGCACCGTGCTCCCGGGGACCGGCGAGGCGGAGTGGACGGGCACCGTACCGTCCGCGCAGATCCCGCAGGCCGTGGGGAGCGCCGCGCGGCCCTTCATCGTCACGGGCAACAACGACCAGGCCGGCACCACCCTCGACGGCAACCCCTTCGACGCCACGGTGTACCTCGCGTGCAGCTACGCCTCCGGGTGGCGCGCCGAGCGCATCACCCAGCGCCTGCAGATGGCCGGCACCCAGATGACCGTCGAGGACATGCAGTCCGTGCAGGGCGACCACACGGTGCTCGCGGGCGGCCGCTTCCGCCCCTTCCTCATGAGCGCCTTCGCGCGCCTCGAGGCCGAGTGGACCACCGCGGGCACGCACCCCGAGCTCGCCGCCCTCGCGCTCACCCTGCGCCCCCGCGCCGAGCGCCTCCGCGACGCCGCGGCGCGCGTGCAGGCCTGGACCCTCGACGGCGCCTCCGGGGTGGAGACCGACGCCACGCCCGCGCAGCGCCGCGACGCCGTCGCCACGACCCTCTTCCACGGCTGGGTGTCCCGCGTGCTGCGCGGCACCTTCAACGACGAGACCGCGGCGCTGCGCGTGGGGGGCTTCGACTCCATCCGCGCGGCGCTCCACATGCTGGAGCGCCCCGCCGAGCTGCGCGCCCGCACCGCCGGCGGCGAGAGCGTGCTCTGGGACGACCTCACCACCGCGGACGTCACCGAGACCCGCGACGTGGTGCTCCTGCGCTCGCTCGACGAGGCCATGGCCGACCTCGAGCGGCTCACCGGCACCGCCGAGGTCGACCGCTGGCTCTGGGGCTCGCTGCACACCGTGCGCTTCACGTCGCTCATCCCGGGCACCGAGTCGACGCTCTCCATTCCCCCCAACGGCGACGCGATGTTCCCGCGGGGCTTTCCGCGCCCCGGGGGCATCGACGTGGTGGACGCCTCGGGCCCCGGGCTCGGCGGCAGCAACTACAGCTTCGGCAGCGGCGCCTCGCAGCGCTTCACCGTGGAGCTCTCCCCTACCGGGCCGCGCGCCTTCAACGCGCTCCCGGGGGGGCAGTCCATCGACACGGGCTCGGCCCACTTCCGCGACGAGGCCGAGCTCTGGCGCACCAACCGCGCGCACGCGGTGCCCTTCCGCGAGGCCGAGGTGGTCGCCGAGGCGGGCGGTCGCTGGCGCTTCGAGCCCGCGCCGTAAGCGCCGCTGGGTGATTGACAACCATCGCCCGCTGTCGCCAAGTCGACCATTGACCATGACCGACCCCTCGCGCCAGGCGCCCGTGGTTCCGATCGAGCGCACGGACAGCGCCCGCTCGACGCTCCGCACGACGAGCCAGGGCAAGATCGTCGGCCAGCACCCCAGCATCCGCGAGGTGGTGCACACCGTCGAGCGGGTGGCCTCGTCCAACTGCACGGTGCTCATCACCGGGGAGAACGGCACCGGCAAGGAGCTCGTGGTGGCCGTGCTGCACGACGCCTCGCTGCGCGCCAAGGGGCCCGTGGTCACGGTCAACTGCGGCACCATCCCCGAGCACCTCATCGAGGCCCAGCTCTTCGGGCACGTGCGCGGGGCGTACACGGGCGCGGTCACCGCGAGCCAGGGCTTCGTCGCCACCGCCGAGGGCGGCACGCTCTTCCTCGACGAGGTGGGCGAGCTGCCGCTGCTGATGCAGGTGAAGTTCCTGCGGCTGTTGCAGCAGCGGGAGTACATCCCCGTGGGGGACACCAAGACGGTGCGCTGCGACATCCGGGTGGTGGCGGCGACCAACCGCAACCTCGAGGTCGAGGTCGACGCGGGGCGCTTCCGCGAAGACCTCTACTACCGCATCAACGTCGTGCACGTGAACCTGCCGCCCCTGCGCGAGCGCGCGGGCGACATCGAGCTGCTCGCGATGCACTTCCTGCGGATGGTCACCGCCCGCAACAGCCGCTCGACCCCGACGGGCATCGACCCGCAGGCCATGCGCGCGCTCGCCGCGTACCCGTGGCCGGGCAACATCCGCCAGCTCGAGAACGTCATCGAGCGCGCCGTGCTGCTCGCCCCCGCCGGGCTCGTCACCCTCAACGACCTGCCGCCCCGGGTGCGCGACCACGAGCCCGGCGCGCCCGTGCGGCTCTCGTCGCTGCCGCCCTCGGAGACCGTCGGGATCATTCCCCCGGGCGCGGCGCTCGGGGCGCTGATCCAGGCCCGCACGCCGGCGGAGGCCCTGGCGGTGGACGTGCCGACGGGCGACCCCCCGACGCCCTTCGCCCTGCCGGTGCTGCCGCCGGAGGGCGTCGACCTCGCGGCGGCGATGGAGTCCTTCGAGAACAGCCTGATCCGGCAGGCCCTCGATCGCACCGGGGGCAACCGCAACCGGGCGGCGCAGGTGCTCCGCATCAACCGCACGACCCTCATCGAGAAGATCCGCCGCAAGCGCCTCGGGCTCTAATCTCTTCTCGGTCCTCCCCGCCCGCTCCGGTACACTCTGGAGCCCTATGGTCGGGAACCTCCCTGCGCGCCTCATCCTCCTGGGCGCCGCGCTTACCGCGGCATGTAAGAGCGGCCCTCCCACGCTGCCGCCCAACCCCCCCACCGAGGCGCCGACGGGCGTCGACCTCGCGCCCGAGCGCATCCGCCGCGGCTCCGCCGAGGGCAGCGCGCAGGGCGTCGACACCGACCGCCCGGAGGGGCGTGTGCGCGCGGCGCTGCTGCGGCACCGCGACGCCATCCGCGAGTGCTACGAGCGGGTGCTCCCGGCCTCGCCGGACGCCGCGGGGCGCGTCGACCTGAGCTTCCTCCTCGAGACCAGCGGGCACGTCTTCGACGCCGCCGCGGAGACCGACGCGCCCGCGCTGCGGCAGACCCGCGAGTGCGTGCTCGGCATCGTCCGGCCGCTGCGCATCGAGGGCATCCGCCACCCGCTGCGGGTCACCTTCCCGCTGGTGTTCGAGAACCCCGTGCTCGAGCTCACGGTGCCCGAGATGCTGCTCTTCCCGCGCATGCGGGTGCCCGGCCAGGAGAGCGTCGCGGCCATCGTGCGGGCGGGCTCCGGCAGCCTCACCGCCGACGAGGCCGCCGCGGTGCTCTCGCTGCGCACGGCCGACCACCTCGCCTGCTACACCCCGCTGCTGCGCGAGCGCGCCACCCGCCGCGCCGAGGGCTCCGCGCGCTTCACCCTCACCGTAGGGTCCGACGGGGTGGTGGGCGACGTCACGCTGGGCTCGCTCGACGAGCCGGTGCGCGCGAGCGGCGAGTGCCACCTCAACATCCTCCGCGGCGCCCGGCTGCGGGCCACGGGGCAGCGCGCGAGCGTCGCGGTCACCATCACGATGCGCCCGCAGGAGGAGCCCACGCCCCCGCCCGCGGCGCGTCGCTGACGCGGCGATCACCGGGGGGGGGGTAGTCGACAAAGGCCCGAGCGTCGCGATATTCGCCCCGACGCGGTCCCAACAGGAGGAGTGTCCGACGATGAACAAGTTCAGCGTGACCCACGAGTTTGCGTGCACCCCGGAGACGTACTGGAAGCTCAACTTCGACCGCGAGGTCAACGACGCCCTCTACAAGGGCGCGCTGAACTTCCCGGACTACACCGTGCTCGAGCTGCGGGACTCCGAGACGGAGACCTTCCGCAAGACCGTGGCGACCCCGAAGATGGACGTCCCGGCCGCCGTGCAGAAGGTGCTCGGCTCGAACTTCAAGTACACGGAGGAGACGCACTGGGACAAGAAGACCGGGCGCTCGGCCTTCAAGGGCATCCCGAGCACCATGCCCGACAAGCTGCTCACCAACGGCGTGATGCGCATCGAGGCCATCGGCGCCGACCGCTGCCGCCGCATCGTGGAGTTCACCGTCGAGGCGAAGGTGATGCTCGTGGGCGGCCTCCTCGAGCAGACCGCCGAGAAGCAGATGCGCGACGCCTACGACAAGAACGCCGTGTTCATCAACAAGTGGATCGCCGACCACGGCCTCACCGGCAAGTGACCGCCCGCCGCCCGCCGCCTCCGCTCCCCCGCTGAATCCCCTCTGCCCCGCCCCTTCGGAGGCACCCCCTCCCCGATGTCCGACCGACCCCGCGAACGCGCGCTCGTCCCGCTGCTGGCGCTCGCCCTCGCGCTGCGCCTCCCCTGGCTCGGCGCCGTGCCCAACCCCTGCGGCGACGAGGGCAACTGGCCCCTCCTCGGGCTCTCGCTCTCGCGCGGCGTCGCGGCCTCGCTCCCGCCCGACGCCGGCTTCGTCCCGGGCACCTTCGCGTGGCTCATCGCGGGCTCGTTCCAGCTCTTCGGGCCCTCCTTCATGGCCGCGCGCATCGTCCTCGTGGTGGGCCTGCTCGCGGCCGTCACCCTCGCCGCCACGCGCCTCCGCCGCGGCCCCGCCCTCGCCCTCGCCGCGGTGCTCCTGCTGCACCCCTGGTCGGTCGCGTGGTCGCGCACGGCCAGCGTCCCCTACGCCCTCTCCCTCGGCCTCGCGGCGCTCGGTCCGCTCGCCTGGTGGTCGGCCCTGCGCGCCCGCTCCCCGGTCGCCCTCGTCGTCGCCGCGCAGTGCCTCGGCCTGGGCTTCCACTTCTCTCCCCTCGCCGCCCTCCCCGCCCTCGCCTGCGCCCTCTGGACCTCCCTCCCCGCCCAGCGCGACGCCCTCCGCCTCCCCGCCCTCTGGGCCGCCGTCGCCGGGGGCGCGCTGCACCTCGTCCCCCTGGTGCGCGGCGTGCTCGCGATGCCTCCCTCCGCCGCCGCCCCTGCCGCCGGTCACGGGCGCGCCCTCGACGCCGCCCGGATGATGCTCGGCGACCTCAGCGGCGCCGCCACCCTCCGCCACTTCGCCGGGGTCACCACCCGCACCGAGCTCCTCGCCGCCGCCGCCCTCGGGCTCGTCGCCCTCCTGAGCGCGCGCCCCGCCTGGCGCGACCCCCTCGGGCGCTTCGCCGCGCTCGGCCTCGCGGTCGCCGTCGTCGGTCTCCCGCTGATGCTCTGCCCCGCGCGCGCCTGGTCGATGCCCACCATCGACGCCGACCGCTACGGCTTCGTGCTCATCGCCCCGTGGGCCCTCTGGTGCGCCGCGTGGGCGCGCTCGCAGCCGGTGCGCGCGACCCTCCTCCCGGGGGCGCTCGCGCTCGCGCTCACCGCCGCGCTGGCTGCGCACTTCGTCCACGGCGGCGGCCCCGACCTCGGGCTGCGCGTGGCCGACGGGGGCGGTCGCTACCGCGGCTGGCAGGCGCCGCGGGAGCGCATCGCCCTACCCGTGCTGGTAAGAGCGGCGGTGCTCGCGGACGCCGACGGCTCGCCCGCGGTGGTGACCTGGGACGACTATGCGTTCCACCCCATCCGCTTCGTGAACGCGGCGTCGGGCGACGCGCGGGTGCGCCACGCCTGGGTGGGCGCCGAGCTCCCGGAGGGGCGGCGGGTGTACCGCGTGACGCCGGGTGGCGTGGCGCTCCCCCGGTGGCGCGCGGTGCGGCGCTGGTCGATGGTCGACGGAACGCCCCTGGCGACGCTCTGGAGCGAGCTCTAAACCACGTCCAGCCTGGTACCCCGCGACATCGACTCCGCCGGGCGGCCGATGGCAAGGCGCGCCGCCTCCGTCGATACTCGCGCAGGTGATCACCGACGCGCTCGCCCGACTCGCGCTCACCTCGTGGTTGCTCTGTGTCGGCTGCGCGCAGGGCAACGTTCCTGACGGCGACAAGCCGGCCGAGCTCGACGCCGCGGTGGTCGAGGCCGGCATCGACGCCCCCGAGCTCGATGTCACCACCGTGGTCGACGTCCGGCGCGACGTGAGCCCGATCGACGCGCCCCGCGACACGGGCACTTTCGATGCCCCGCGCGATGTTGCAACGCTCGACACGGTGACGGTCGACACGGTGACGCTCGACACGGCGACCGTCGACCAGGGGCCGCCCGATGTTCCGGCCGTCGACCTTCCCCTCGCGCGGGACGTCGGCGTCGACACCGGGCCGCCCGGCCCCGTCGCCTGTACGCAGGTGACCGCCGCGGCGGTGTGCGGGGGCCGGCCCTGCGTCGACGGCTACTGCTGCGACAGCGCCTGCGACGGCGCCTGTCGCAGCTGCGCGCGCCCGGGTTCGGAGGGGCGCTGCACCCACCACGCGGCCGCGACCGACCCGGAGTCCGAGTGCCCCGATCAGGCGCCCGCGACCTGCGGCACCACGGGCTCGTGCAACGGCGCCGGCGCCTGCGCTCGCCACCCCACGGGGACGCCCTGCAACGACGGCATGGCGTGCACCAGCGCGGACACCTGCGACGGCGCGGGCATGTGCCGCGGCGCGGCGCCCGCCGTGTGCGCGCCCGGCGCCGGCAACGAGTGCTGCCTCGGGGGCTGCGACCCGATCGCGGGCTGCCGCACCACCGCGGGGCTCTGCGCCGACCGCTGCGACGCCAACCACCTGCGCACCGCGCGCGTGTGCCAGGGGTGCGGCGCTGCGGGCGCGGTCGGCGCCTGCGGGGGCGGCGGTGACTTCACCTGCGACGCGACGACGCACGCCCTCTGCCGCGCCGTCTCCTGCGGGTCGCAGACCTTCCATTGCACCAACGACGGCGGCGTGTGGCAGTGGCGCACGGGCACCCGCTGCGACGACGGCAACGCCTGCACCCACTCCGACGCGTGCAGCGCCGGGGCCTGCGGCGGCACCCCCGTGGTGTGCGCCAGCGACCCCTGCGCCACGCGGGCGTGCGCGGGCACGGCGACCTGCGCGGTGACCCCGCACCCCGGGGTGGCGTGTGACGACGGCAACGCGCTCACCAACCGCGACGTCTGCTCGGCGGCGGGCGCCTGCGTGGGGACGGTGGTGTGCGGGCTCCCCGCGGACGCGTGCGGCGACGGCGCGCAGAGCCGCGACCGCTGCACCGAGGCGCGGGTCATCGGCCGGCGCACGGCGGCCTCGACCGCGGGCTTCTCGACGACGGCCAACACGTGCAGCGCGTCCAACCGCTTCGACGACTGCAGCTGGGACGCCGGGGGCGACCACGCCTATCGCCTCTGGGCGCGCGCCGGGGAGACGCTCACGGTCACCCTCAGCAGGGGCAGCGGGTGCGTGAGCTCGTCGTGGGACGCGACGCTCAAGCTCTACCAGGGCGGCGACTGCGGCACCGTCACCTGCAGCGGCGACCGCTGGTGCCGCGACCGCGTGGGCTCCGGCGCGCAGACCTACGTGGCGCCGCGCGACGGGTGGATCGTGCTGATCGTGGACGGCTCGACGGCCTTCGACGACGAGGGGACGTACACGCTGCGGGTGCGGCTCAGCGGGTGCGCCGCGGCGGGCTGCGAGTGCCCCTGAGGGGGATCGCTGCGCCTGCGTCGGGGGAGAAGAACCGCAAGGGTCGCAAGGGTCGCAAGGGAGGGTTCTGGCGGCGCCGACGCTTCGGTCTCGCGAGAGGTTCGTGGGAGTGATGCCGGTCTCCGACGAGTGCTTCGAGCGCCTGCCCGCCCAATCGCCCCTTTGTCTCCCTTGCGACCCTTGCGACCCTTGCGGTTCTTCTCCCCCGACGCAACCCCAGCGGTCCCCCTGATCGAGCGCGAAGGCACCTCGCGGGTGCTCCCCAGCGGAGGCCGGGGTCGCAGGCGCGGGTGCGCGCTCCGCGCAAGCCTTCGAGGTCCCGTGTGAAAAGGTACTGGCCGCGCCCGGTCACTCGCCGCCGGCGGACTGCACGCGCTGAAGCCACGCCGGGTCGGGGAGCGTGGCGGCGACCCGCGAGCGCACCCGCGCGAACACCGCCGTCCAGCGCTGGCGCTCGGGCTCGGTGAGCGGGACGGCGCGCACCCCGCGGCGTTCGAGCGCGCGCACGGCGTCGCCGTCGGCGCGGAGGAAGGCCGGGCGGTAGATGGCGCTCGCCTGCGCGATGACCTCGGCGATGGTGGCGCGCTGGGCGGGCGTGAGGGACTGCGCGGCGCGGCGGGAGAGCACCATACCCGCCATCGATCCGCTCGACGGGCGCTCGCTCATGTAGCGGACCTGCCCCGACCACTGGAGCGCGATCGCCGCCGCCGGGGGCGCGAACACCGTGTCCACGCGCCGGGTCTGTAGCGCGCCGAGCACCTCCGGGAGCGCCAGCGGCACGCCCGTCGCGCCGGTCGCGGCGTAGAGCTCCGGGAGGATCGGGTCGTCGGGCCAGCGCCACGGGCGCGCCGCGCGGAGGTCTTCGGGGCTGCGGATCTCGCGGGTGGAGAACATCCGCGGGCCGGTGGCCGGCGAGAGGCTGAGGATGGTGAAGCCCGCGCGCTCGAAGCCCCCTTCGAGCTCGGGGCGCAGCGCCGTGAAGGCGCGCACGAAGCCCTCGGGCGTGCGAAACACCGCCGGGAGCTGGAAGGCCAGCACCGGGCGGAACACCTGCGCCAGCCCGGTGGCGCTGAGGGCCGCGCCGTCGAGGCGCCCGGAGCGGATCTTGCGCACCACCTCGGACTCGTCGCCCTGGATCCCGCCCCCGTACCAGCGGAACGCCACCCCCGCGGCGGTGCGCCGGCGCAGCTCGCGGTTCATGGCGTCGAAGACGCGCATCGGTAGCGAGCCGGAGGGCGCGAGGGTGGCCATCGACAGCGTGCGCTGCGCCCGCGCGGTGCCCGGCGAGAGCGAGAGCGCGGCGGACGCGAGGGCGGCGAGGAGGAAGGGGCGCGGGGAGCTCATCCCGCGAGGATATCAACCGCGGCGGCGCGGCGAAGCCACGGGGCTACTTCCCCGTCCAGACGGGCTTCCGCTTCTGGAGGAAGGCGCTGACGCCCTCGCGCGCGTCGTCGGTGACGAGCAGCTCGGCGAGCGCGTCGCGCAGCATCGGGAGCGAGCGCTCCATCGCCATGTCGCCCTGCCGCGCCCAGGCCCGCAGCCCGTGGGCCATCGCCGTGGGCGAGCGCGCCGCGAGCTCGGCGGTCACCGCGTCGACGGCGGCGTCGAGCGCGTCGCCCGGGACCACCCGGTTGAGCAGGTCGAGCCGCAGGCCGTCGGCGGCGGTCATCTTCTGCCCGAGCAGCATCATCTCCAGCAGCGGGCGCCGCGGCACGATGCGCGACAGCACCGCCATGATCATCATCGGGAAGAGCCCGCGGTGTATCTCCGGCGTCCCGAGCACGGCGTCGTCGGCCGCGAGCGCGAAGTGCGACGCCGCCACGAGGCCGAGCCCGCCGCCCATGGCGTACCCGCGCACCTTCGCCACGATGGGCTTCGGCGAGCGCACCATGGCCAGCAGCAGGTCGGCGTAGTCGCCCTTGAAATCGAGCCCGTCGCCCTCCCCCGACATCTGCCCGATGTTGCCCCCGGCGCAGAAGTGACCGCCCGCCCCGGTGAGCACCAGCGCCCGCACCTCCGGGTCATCGGCCACGCTCGCGAGGACGTGCAGCAGCTCGTTGGCCATCTCCGGGCCGATGGCGTTGCGCTTCTCGGGCACGTTGAGCGTCGCCGTGGCGATGGTCCCGCCCTCGACCGCGCGCGCCTCGTAGGTGAGCGTGCGGAAGCTCATCGCGTCAGCCCCAGCATCGCCCTCGCCTCGTCGACGGTGGCCACGGCGCGGCCGATGTCCCGGGTCATCTGCGCGCCCTTCTCCACGAGCTCGCCGTTGGAGCGGGCCATGGTGCCGTCGGGCAGGTAGAAGTTGTCCTCGAGGCCGACCCGGATGTTGCCGCCGAGGGTGAGCGCCGCGGCGCAGAGCGACCACTGCTCGCGCGAGATGCCCACCACCTTCCAGGTCGACCCCGCGGGCACCTGGTCGGCCATGAACGCGAGGTGCTTCGCGCTGGCCTTCACGCCCCCGACGACGCCCATCACCAGCGAGAAATCCAGCGGCGGCTTGAGCAGCCCCATCTCGATGAGCGGCTCGGCGGAGCAGACGTGCCCGGTGTCGAAGCACTCCAGCTCGGGCTTCACGCCGCTCTCGTTCATCTTCGTGAGCAGCTCGGCGATGTAGTCGAAGCTGTTCTCGAAGACGAAGTTGAACACCCAGGATTTCCTCTTGGCGTTGTACTTCGCGTAGTTCATCGAGCCCATGTTGAGGGCCGCGATCTCGGGCTTGTAGTCCGTGACGTGCGGCGCCTTCCGGCCCTCCGGGTCGATGGTGCCCGTGGAGAAGTTCAGGATGATCGGGCACACCGCGCGGATGGCGTCGCCGATGGCCCGGTAGCGCGCCGCGGTGTAGTCCGGCGCCCCCTCGTCGCTGCGCGCGTGGATGTGCAGCACCGACGCCCCGGCGTCGTAGGCCCGCTTCGCCTCCGCGGCGAACTCCTCCACCGTGTACGGGATCGCGGCGCACTGCGCCCGGGTGGTGACCACGCCGCTCATCGCGCACGTGATGATGACCTTCTCGTCGTTGGCTCGGCTCATCGTTCCCTCGGCTCGTGGTGGGTCTCGCGGGCCGTCACAGGCAGCCCGCCTCGTCGGTCATTCCGTTGCAGTTGTCGTCGCGCCCGTTGGCGCACACCTCGCGGGTCTCGGGCACCACCTGGCCGGTGCAGAGCGGCGTCCCGGTGCCGTTGCACCGGCGCATGCCCTCGTGGCAGATGCCCACCCTCCGTGTCGCCGGCGGACCCGTGTAGCAGACCACCACGGCGATGTTGTCGACCACGCCGTCGCAGTCGTCGTCGATGGTGTTGCACTCCTCGGTCTGCGGCCTGATCTGCCCGTTGCACTCCACGCCCCAGCGCCCGCCCACGCAGCGCTGGAACCCGTCGGCGCACAGCCCCACACCCCGGGTCGCGGGGAGCCCCGTGTAGCAGCCGCGCGTGGTGCCCTCGGCGCAGTTGCCCGACCCCAGGTCGGCCGCGGGCGCGTCCGCCGTCACGTCCATGATCACCGGCGCGTCGGGCGAGACCTCGGGCGCGTCGCTCGCGTCGCCCGCGTCGGGCCGGTCGGCAGCGGTCGGGAGCGCGTCTCCGGGCGCCTCGTCGGCCGCGTCGATCTTACCCGACCCGGTATCCTTCGGGCCGCCGAGGTCGTCCCCGCCCGCGTCGCGGTCGTTGTAGGTGCCGTCGCCCTCGGACACCGTCGCGCAGCCCAGCGCGGCCGTGAGGAGGAGCGCCGCAGCGGGTGTGCGTCGAGCCATCGCGCCGTGGATGCTACCAGCGCGAGCGCGGCGGTGGCAGCTCCGTCGCCCGCAGCCGGGCCCGCAGCGATGCTACGTAGGCCTCGCGCAGCGCGGCGTCGCCCAGCACCGTGAGCCCGTCGATCCACTGCGAGCACCAGGCGACGGCCTCGCGGATGTCCACCGGGCCGAAGCGCAGGTCGAGCGAGCCGTCCGGCGCCACGTGCTCGTCCTGCTTCGGGAACCACCGCCGGTCGCGCAGGTACGCCGCCTGCGACGGCTCGAAGCGCACGTCGACCATCACCGGCCGCTCGGAGACCGACGGGCGCACGAGGCCGAAGGGCGCGTGCACCAGCTCCTGAGGGCGAGGGCGCGAGCGCAGCATGAACTCCGAAGGCCGCTGCTGCCCCGGCTCGGCGACCCACACGCCGCAGTCCCGCGCCCCCGGCAGCACCCGGTCGAGGGCGAAGTTGCGGGCGTCGTCGAGCGACTCCGCGGGTGACACCAGCCCGGGGAGGTACACCCGGCGGCCCTCGCGGACGATCACCCCGACGGGCCAGACCAGCCGCGGCTCGATGGACCCGCCGGGCGAGCGCGGCCCGCCCGCGCGGTCGTAGCGCAGCCACACCGCCCGGGGCGGGTCGTGCTCCGAGGCGGCGATCCATTTCATGAAGGCGCGCATGTGGTGCTCGCTGAAGCGCGGCACCCCGCTGGCGAAGGCGAGCACCCGGGAGTTGCGGCGCCGGGTGAGGGCGTCGAGGGTGGTGCCGTCGAGGGGGAAGAGCCCCTCGAGGAAGCCGCGGGCGAGGGAGTACGCCGCGCGGTCGACCACGCCGCCGTGGGGCTCGTCGTCGGCCGTCGGGATGAAGAAGGTGGCGCGCCGCGGGGGCCCCGGGGCGACGCCGCGCACGACGGTGTAGCCCAGCGCCGCGAGGTGCTCGTCGAGGTAGGTCTGGAGCGAGCGGCGGGACAGCTCCAGGCGCTCGTCGGCCATGAGCTCGTCGTAGGTGCGCGGCGCCCGCTGGAGCGTCGCGATGAGGTGGTCGAGCTTGCGCGGGTCGGGGCGGGCCATCGGGGGGGGGAGTGCCCGCCACGATAGCGCCGCGGCGGGGCCCTCAGGGATGTCGATGCGAGGAAGAAGGGAGGGAGAGGCGGGAGGGGGGCGGGTTCAGGTCACCGGGTGGTGATCATGTAGCCCAGCAGCCGGCTGCTGTTGGCGAGCCAGTAGTTCTCGTTGTCCTGCCAGTCGACGTCGACGGCCCAGAAGCGGCCGAGGCCCAGGCGGCGGTAGGCCACCGCGACGTTGGTGGAGTTCCAGCCCACGATGGGGGTGACGCCCGGGAAGGCGCCCACGGCGTAGCCGCAGCCGTCGGAGCTGTGCGCCACGAAGGGGTTGTCGACCCAGAACTGATCCCCCGGGGTGAACTGGAAATTCATCGGGATGTTGTCCTGGCAGCCGCCGTTGCGCGGGCCCTGCGGCACCGCGGTGCCGAAGACCGCGTTGAAGACGGTGTGGGTGATGTTGTACTCGGTCAGCACGATGCCGCCGGCGGTGATGTACGCGGCGAGCGCGGGCCCGCTGTAGCCGCTGCCCGAGCGGCTGATGAGCATCGCCTGGGTGGTCGCGCTCGGCGTGCAGCTCGACACCAGCGTGAAGGAGGTGCCCGCCGGGAAGAAGGTGCGCACGTCGCGGCCGGACGAGCCGCAGAGCCGGACCTCGGTGCGGAGCACGGACACGCAGGCGCCCGCGGTGCAGGTCTGCCCGCCGGGGCACACGCGGCCGCAGGCGCCGCAGTTGTTCACGTCGCTCGTGGTGTTGAGCTCGCAGCCGTTGGGCACGAGGCCGTCGCAGTCGGCGAAGCCGCTGGCGCAGGAGGCCACGCGGCAGGCGCCCGCGCTGCAGGTGCCGGTGCCGTTGGCCACCGCGCCGCACACGCGGCCGCAGGCCCCGCAGTTAGTCAGGTCGCCCTGCACGTTGGTCTCGCAGCCGTTGGCGCCGCTGGCGTCGCAGTCCGCGAAGCCCGTGTTGCAGCGGTAGCTGCACGCGCTCGCGGTGCACACCCGCGCCGCGTTGGCCGGGCTGGGGCAGCTGTTGCCGCAGGCCCCGCAGTTGGCCGGGTCGATCGCCGTGCTCGTGCAGCTGCCCGAGCAGTTGGTCAGCCCCGCGCCGCAGCTCGTCACGCACGCGCCCGCCGAGCACACCTGGCCCGCGGCGCAGCTCCGGCCGCACATGCCGCAGTTGGCCAGGTCGGTGTTGAGGTCGCGGCAGGTGCCCGAGCAGTTGGTCTGCCCCGCGAGGCACGACACCACGCAGGCGCCCGCGGTGCACTGCTGCCCCGACGGGCAGGTGCGCGCGCAGAGGCCGCAGTTGTTCACGTCCGTCGCGAGGTCGCGGCAGACGTTGCTGCACACGGTGAAGCCCGCGGCGCAGGAGGGAACACACGCGCCCGCCGCGCACACCTGGCCCGACGGGCAGACGCGCCCGCAGAGCCCGCAGTGGTTGACGTCCGTCTGCAGGTCACGGCACGAGCCCGAGCAGTTGTTCTGGCCCGCGGCGCAGGTCACCGCGCAGAGGCCCGCCACGCAGGTCTGGCCCGCCGCGCAGGTGCGACCGCAGGCGCCGCAGTTGCCCACGTCGGTCTGGGTGTCACGGCACGAGCCCGAGCAGATCTCCTGGCCCGCGGCGCAGGTCACCGCGCACACGCCCGCCACGCACACCTGGCCGGAGGCGCAGACGCGGCCGCACATCCCGCAGTTGGCGCCGTCCGTCGCGAGGTCGCGGCAGAGGCCCGAGCAGTTGGTCTGCGCAGGCGAGCAGCTGGCCACGCACGCACCCGCGGTGCACGCCTCGCCGCCCTGGCACGAACGGCCACACATCCCGCAGTTGGCGCGGTCGGTCTGCATGTCGCGGCACGAGCCCGAGCAGTTGGTCAGGCCGGTCATGCACGAGAGCTGGCAGACGCCCGCGGTGCAGGCCTCGCCCGCCGCGCAGGTGCGGCCGCACACGCCGCAGTTGGTGCGGTCGACCTGGAGGTCGCGGCAGGTGCCCGAGCAGTTGGTCTGCCCCGTCTGGCACGACACCTGGCAGTTGCCGCCGGAGCACACCTCGCCCGCGCCGCATGCGCGGCCGCAGGAGCCGCAGTTGCCGCGGTCGGTCGCGAGGTCACGGCACGCGTCGGTGCACTGGGTGAGCCCCGTCTGGCACGAGAGCTGGCAGGCGCCCGCCGTGCACACCTCGCCGGCCGCGCACGCACGACCGCACATCCCGCAGTTCGCGCGGTCGGTCTGCACGTCGCGGCAGGTGCCGCCGCACTCGGTGAGCCCGGTCGCGCACGACACCTGGCAGGCCCCCGCGGAGCACACCTGACCGGCGCTGCACACCGTGCCGCACGCGCCGCAGTTGCCACGGTCGGTCTGCACGTCGCGGCACGAGCCCGCGCAGTCGGTGAGGCCCGTCACGCACGACACCTGGCAGGTGCCCGCGCTGCACACCTGGCCGGCGCCGCACGAGGTGCCGCAGGCGCCGCAGTTGTTGCGGTCGCCCTGGAGGTCGCGGCAGGTGTTGGAGCACACCGTGAAGCCGCCCTGGCAGGACAGCTGGCAGAGGCCGTCGGAGCACACCTGGCCGGCGCTGCACACCGTGCCGCAC
>JAUSAZ010000103.1 GCA_030652255.1 Myxococcales bacterium
GATGCTGCTCAAACGAGACACAACCACCGACCGAGGCGTGCGTGGAAAGCAGAAGAAGGCGGGCTGGGACGATGACTACCTGCTCCACCTGCTCACGCGCGGAATGACTGAGAATGAAGCGATTTAGAGGACGCCGCCCTGCATCACCCCCACGCACGCGGACGCCAGGAGCAACGGCACCTCTTCGGTCTGCCCGCGGGTGAAGCGCACCACCGCGCGTTGCGCCACGATCGCGACGGACGGGGTGCACCCGTTGGGGTCGCCACACCCGAGCGCTTCGATCCAAACCGGGGTGTCGGTGTCGTCGCCGGGGAGAACGCCCACCAGCAGCGGCAGCGACTGCCGGTCGGTCCCGGTGCCCAACACGGTCGTGCGGACGCTCCGCAAGGGGCCCGCAGCGCTTCCCCGGCGTACGGTGAGCAAGACCGACTGCACCCGTTGTCCGGGGCCCCATGCGACCTCGGACTCCACCCGCACGATGAGTTCCGTGCGCGGGCGCTCGCACCCCGCCGCGAGCACCGCCAACCCCGCTACTACCGCCCCTCGCATCTGGCGACAGTACCAGAGCGCGGCCAGTCAAAGTGTTGCGCGGGGCGATGGGTGCCGTTCGAGCGCGTGCTGCCCGCCCTAGTGCAAACGCCTCGGTGCCTTTGTGAGAATGGTGGGTTTGCCCCATCCCTTCCCGGATTGAAAAGTGACGATGGAGTCCTAACACACGCACACGCAAGGGCTCTGGGGGATGAGCGATCCAACGCGGCGCACTCGCTGGGGCAGATTCGCTCCAGGTGACCGAAGGCCCAGCGTACGAAGTTCTGATGCGCACGAAGTTCGGTGTGTCAAACGCTGTCGCGTGGAGCTCACGGCGAGCTCGGTGGGGAGCTCAGTGGCACACCGACGGGGGCGGGGGGCGCATCGCCACGGCGTACCGCACGAAAGGACCGGAGGTACAGTCGGCGGGGTCGTGGGGCGCCGCTGATAGGCGCTTGCAGCCGCCGCCCGCTGCCCCTACCCACCCGCTCATGAATCTGGGCGAGGTCCTCTGGGGGCGGAAGCCCCTCCAGCGCAGCGCGCGTGACCCCGACGACGTCGACTGGATCTACGTCGACTCGCTCGCGATGGTGGTCGCCGATGACAAGGTGGCTCGGGCGCACCTGGGCGAGCCCGCGGCGAGGGCGTGCCCGTCGGGGGGCGGGGGCGGACCCTTCGACGCGTGGATCCTGACCTGCGCGTGCGGGCTGGAGCTGTTCGTGACGACCCGGCACCGCGACCCGGGCGCGTGGTGGATCGGCGCGAACGACCCCGACATCGACCACGTGTTGCACCACGCCGCCTTACCTGGGACTGTAACCTGGCGCTACGACGAGAGTCCCTGGGAGGTGCTGCCGCTGCGCGTCGACCCGTGGGTTCTGCGTCGCTACGACGACAACGGCCAGCACTTCGAGGTGCACCGATTCGCGTCGCGCATGGCGGCGGAGTGCTCACTCCGCACCTTCGAGGCCCGCGGTCACCGACAGACCTACGTCATCGAGCCCGCCGTCGCGGGTCACTCCCCCAGTAGCGTCCGAAGCCATCCAGCGTCCGATCCGCCCTTTCCGTCCTCTTCATCCTTCGTAAGTGCGCGAGTTTACATAATTAATATTACTCGACGCAGTAAAATTGCGTTCGGGATCCATGGCGTTCGCGGTGGCGGGGAAGACGTTCTCTTGGGCTCAACCTCGGACAGCGCCTCGGCGGTGGGGTCATTGGACGCCCTATCCGCCTCGCCCGGCACGAGCCAACTACAACTGTAGTACTACCCCGTCGTGAGCATCCGCCACGAGCGGGCGAGGGCGTCCGCCGCGAGCTCGACGTCGCCCTCCGCCGTGCCGCGCCCCAGCGTCAAGCGCACCGACCCGAGCGCCGCAACGGGCGTCACGCCCATCGCGAGGATGACCGCGGACGCGCGCTCATGGCCCTCGTGACAGGCCGATCCCGTGGACGCGGCCACCTCGGGCGCCCCCGCGAGCACGGCCTCTCCTGACGCCCGAGGGAAGCGGACGTTGAGGGTGTTGGGCAGGCGCAGCTCGCCGTGGCCGTTGAGCGCGAGCCCCGGAACGGCGGCTGACAGGCGGCCCCACAGCGTGTCGCGGAGCGTGCGCATGCGAGGACCGATGTCTGCCATGTCGCTCGACGCCCGCTCGCACGCGACGCCGAGGCCGACGATGAAGGCGACGTTCTCGGTGCCGGGGCGCACCCCGCGCTCATGGCCCGCGCCGAGGGCAAACGGGAGCAGCGGCGTCCCACGTTTCACGTAGAGCGCGCCGACGCCCTTCGGCGCGTAGAGCTTATGGCCCGCGATGGAGAGCAGGTCGACGCCGAGCTCGCGCACGCTCACCGGCACCTTCCCGATCGACTGCGCCGCGTCGGTGTGGACGATGGCACCCGCCGAGCGCGCGAACCCTGCCAGCTCGGCGACGGGCTGTAGCACGCCGGTCTCGTTGTTCGAGTGCATCACCGTGACCAGCGCGGTGCGCTCGTCGATGGCCGCGCGAGCCTCGTCCAGGCGGGCCCGGCCGTGCTCGTCTACGCCTACGCGTGTCAGCGTCCAGCCGTGGCGGGCGAGCCAGGCGCAGGGCCGCTCCGTCGCGGGGTGCTCGATCGCCGTCGTGACGATGGACCGTCGGTCGTCGCGGGCCTCTGCGACGCCGCGGATGGCGAGGTTGTTCCCCTCGGTTCCGCCCGAGGTGAAGACGATCTCGTCGTCGTCGCAGCCCAGGAGCGCGGCCACCTGCTGACGCGCCTGTGCGACAGCGATCCGAGCGCGGCTGCCGTACACGTGACTGCTCGACGGATTGCCGAAGTGCTCTCGCAGGTACGGGAGCATCGCATCGACCACCTCGGGGAGCAGCGGGGTCGTGGCGTTGTGGTCCAGGTAGATGGGGGCGCTGTCGCTCATGCCCGAGCCTCGTTCTTGTCGGCACGAAGCGCCAGAAATGCTGCGCCCGGTGCGTTGCAGCGCGTGAGGAGCGGCTCGAACGGGGCCACCACGCGAGCCGCGAGGCCGCTCGGCGGAAAGAAGACCGAGCCGCGAACGTCGGCGATGCGGAGGCCAGCGTTGCGCGCGAGCGCTGCGAGCTCGGAGCGTGACCAGAACTGCGCTCGTCGCCAGGTGCCGGCACCGAGCCATCCCCGCACGCGGCGCTCGGCCGCCCACACGCTGAAGCGACCGAGCTCGCCGAGCACGAGGCGTCCGCCCGGTGCGAGCACGCGAGCCATTTCGCGAACGGCGAGTCCGGCGTCGGGCACGAAGCAGAGCACCGTAACCGCGAGGACCACGTCGAAGGAGGCGTCGTCGAACGGCAGGCGCTCAGCGTGGGCCTGGATGAACGTGACGTCTACGCCGCGCGAGGCCGCGCGCGATCGGGCCGCGGCGAGCATCTCGGGCTCGACGTCGAGCGCGGTGACGACACCGCCGCGGGCGGCCGCCTCGATCGCATAGGTGCCGTCGCCGGTCCCCACGTCGAGCACGCGCAGACCTTGGAGCGACCCGACGAGGTCGAGCACCACCCGCGTCTCCACGCGCTCCGTGATGCCGCCCAGGGTAGTGGCGCGCCAGCGGGCGTAGGACTGCGCGGCGACGACCGGCTCCGTCACAATGCCCACCCCTGCATCCAGGGCTTCGCGCGGTAGCGATCCCACGAGTCGGGCAGCACCGTGACCACGGGACCCTCGAGGCCGCCACGGGCGGCGAGCCGCAGCGCGGCGACCACGTTGGTGCCGGCCGAGCCCCCGACGAGGAGTCCTTCCTCCCGCACGAGCCGCCTCACCATCGCGAAGCTCTCCTCGTCGCTCACCCGCTCCGCCGCGTCGATCACGTCGCGGTGCAGGTTGTTCGGCACCTCGCTCGCGCCGATGCCCTCCACCGCGTAGGAGCCGTCCGCGCCAAGGCGACCCGTCTCGACCCAGTCCGCGAGCCCTGAGCCCAGCGGGTCCGCGAGCACCACGCGAACGCCCGGCAGCGCCGCCTTCAAGCGCCGTCCAACGCCCGTGATAGTGCCTCCCGTGCCGACGCCCGCGACGAACGCGCCGACCCGCCCGCTGGTCTGTTCGAGTATCTCCGCGCCCGTCGTCTCCTCGTGGGCGCGCACGTTGGCGGGGTTGTTGAACTGGTCGGTGAGAAACCAGCCGTTCTCCTCGGCCATCCGCCGCGCGACGCTGCGAAAGTTGTCGGGGCTCGACGGCGGCGCGTTGGGCGTGATGATCACCCGGGCGCCGAGCGCGGCGAGCGCCACGCGCTTGTCGATCGACATCTTCTCCGGCATCACGCAGACGAGCCCGTAACCCCGCGTGGCGGCGACGAGCGCGAGCCCGACGCCGGTGTTTCCCGCCGTCGCCTCGATCATTGTCATCCCGGCCCGGAGCACACCGCGGGCCTCGGCGTCTTCGACGATGGCGAGCGCGATGCGGTCCTTGATGGATCCCCCCGGGTTCATGTGCTCGCACTTCACGAGCACGGGGACGGACAGGCCCCGTGCGATGCGCTCCAGCGGCACCAGCGGGGTGCGTCCGATGTGCTCCACGATGCCCTGACGGTCTCTCTTCACGGGTGCCCTCTACAGCTTCGTGTACAGCCACGACTTCTCGAAGAGCACCTTGCCGAGGTGCCAGCGCCAGCTCGGGGTCCGCACCTTCACCGTGGGCTTCGGCTCCGCGTAGAAGTCACCACCACCGAGGCCCGCCTCGCCGTTACCGGTCTCGAGGAAGCATTCTCCGTGGCCGTTGAAGCGCTCCGTAGCGTCGCGCCCGAGCACGGCGGCCGCGATGTTCTTCGCCACCACCTCGGCCTGGCCGTGAGCGAAGACGCCCGCCTTGGGAAGCGGCTTGCCGAGCTTGAGCGGAATCGAGACGACGTCGCCGAGCGCGTACACCCCCGGGAAGCGCGTCTCCAGCGTGTGGCGATCGACGGAGACCCAGCCCGTCTCGCTCGCCAGCGGGCTCTCGCGGACGACCCGGGGTGCCCGGTGGGGAGGGACGTACGCGAGCAGGTCGAAGTCCGCCGCCGCGCCGTTCGCGAACGCGAGCCGCCGCGCCGCCGCATCGACGGACGTCACCTGGTGCTCGGGGTGGTAGGGGATGCCCCTGGCTTCGAGCAGCTGCTTCACGGCGCCCGACATCTCGGGACCGGCGACGCCCATCGGACCGGGCTCTGCGGCGTAGACGTCGATCGTCACGGCCTCACGCAGACCGCGCTTGCGAAGGTACGCGTCGATGAGCAGCGCCCCCTCGTACGGAGCGGCCGGGCACTTGTACGCCGGCGCCGCGGTCAGCACGACGATGCGCCCCTTCCGCGTGGCTTCGAGCGCCGCGCGCAGACTCTCCGCTCCGGCCAGCGTGTAGAAGTTGTGCCCCGCGTCCGTCAGGCCGGGCACCAGCTCGGGAGCCAGCTCGGCTCCGAGCGTGACGATGAGGTAGTCGGCGTCGAGCGCCTCTCCGGCCACCGTGACGCGACGCGCCTCGGGGTCGATCTTCTCGACCTCGCCGAGGCGCACCTCGATGCCCTTGCGCTCGAGGCCCTTGAGCGGGCGCTTGATGCTCGCAGCGTCGCGGTCGCCAACCATCAGCCACAGCAACGACGGCGCGAAGAGGTGCTCGCGCTCCCGGTCCACCAGCACAACGCGATGCTCGCGAGGTAGCAGCTTGCGGAGCGCGCGGGCGGCGACGACACCGCCGACGCCCGCGCCGAGAATCACGATCGTCTTGCGCGCGCTCATCAGAACACCAGCACCTTGTCGGCCCACTGGGTCCAGCCGGTGAGCTCGTCGAGCGTGCTCCGCTTCGTGCCCTCGGCGAGCTCGGTGTCAGCGATTCCGCGTGCGTCCATGCACGTTCCGCAGACGCCGATCTCGGCTCCCTGACGCCCGGGGCCCCTCAGCATCACCTCGACATTGTAGTAGCCCGTCGGAACCTTCTGGTGAGCCTTCGCGCAGCTCGCCGCGTCGCCGATGAGGAAGATCTTCACCGCCTCTCCTTCGCGCTTCGAGAGGGATCCGGCGAGGCGTAGGCCGTTGAAGCTGCGCTCGGTGCCGTAGGGCGGATCGTTCAAGATGAAGAGCGTCTTCGCCATGATCAGGTTCCTTGTGAGCTCAGTTGCAACCAGGCTTGCGTCCCGCCGCAGAGGGGGCGCACCGAGGTGAAGCCCATCGCCCGCAGCTGCTCCGCCGCGCGGTCCGAGCGCCCGCCTCCCTTGCCGCACGCAGTGACCACGAAGGCGTCCCTCGGAATCTCCCCGACGCCCAGGGCGAGAGCGTCTACCGGGATGTTGACCGCTCCCTCGACATGACCCGCCGCGAACTCCTCCGGCGAGCGCACGTCGATGACCACGGCGTCCGACCGCTGCCGCAGCGCCGCGGCCTCGATGCACGTCGGCTCGACCGTGGCCTTGATCGGCAGCGGTCGCTGGAGCGTCTCGCGCATCCGCACGGCCACGATGAGACCGGAGGCGAAGGTGAGCGCGGCCACGAGCCACATCGCCGCGGGCAGCCCGAAGGCGTCCGCAGTCACGCCCGCGAGCAGTGCGCCGATCGCGTAGCCGAGGTCGCGCCAGAGGCGGTACACGCCCACAGACGACGCGCGCCACGAGGGATGGGCCACGTCTCCGATCGCGGCGAGCAGCGTCGGGTACACCATCGCGGTGCCCACCCCGAGCAGGGCCGCGCCTGTTGC
This sequence comes from Myxococcales bacterium, assembly GCA_030652255.1. Taxonomy (GTDB): domain Bacteria; phylum Myxococcota_A; class Polyangia; order Polyangiales; genus SCUS01. Next base: position 6,703 of record JAUSAZ010000103.1, read on the forward strand.
GAAGCCCGAGAAGCCGCGCGCTAGGACGACGAACACGATGCCCACGGACTGCACCCACATGCCCGCGGCGATGAGCCACTTGCGGCCGACGCGGTCGGACAGGGCGCCGGTGACGAGCTGCGAGACGCCCCAGGTCGCGGGATAGATGGCGGCGAGCGTCCCGATCTGCCGGAGGCTCATGTGCGCGGCTGAGAAGAAGAGGGGAAAGAGGCCCCAGGCCATGCCGTCGTTGAGGTTGTTGACCAGGCCGGCCTGGCTGACGCTGGAGAGGTTCTTGTCGGTGAGGGTGGTGCGCCAGAAGACCTCCCGCTGGGTGGGGGCCTCCGTAGCCGGGAGGGCGCCATGGAGCTTCGACTCCGCGGCGACGTGGTGCTTCGTCTCCCGCACCACGAAGGCCGAGAGGGCGAGGCCCACGGCGACGAAGCCCACCCCGAGGTAGAAGGGCTCCGGGCGCAGGCCGTAGCGCGCCGCGATGAGGCCGGTGGCGAGGGCGCTCGCGGCGACGGCGAAGTAGCCCGCGAACTCGTTGAGCCCCATGGCGAGGCCGCGCTTCTGCGGCCCCGCGAGGTCGATCTTCATGATGACCGTGGTGGACCACGTGAGGCCCTGGCTCACCCCGAGGAGGGCGTTGGCGAAGAGCACCCACGACCAGCTCGGCGCCCACATCAGGAGGAAGGGCACCGGGGCCGCGACCAGCCAACCGCCCACGAGCACGTGCTTGCGCCCGAAGCGGTCGGAGAGGCGCCCCGCGAGGTAGTTGGTGAGCGCCTTGGTGACGCCGAACACCACGATGAACGAGAGCACCGCGCTCTTCGCCGCGAGGTGGAACTCCTGCTCCGCGATGGGCGGCAGGATGGTGCGCTCCATGCCGACCATCGCGCCGACGAAGGCGTTGACCACCACCAGGAGCGAGAACTGGGCGAGGTTGTGGCGGAGCCCGAGTCGCACGTCGCTCATCGCGGCGCCTCCGGCCGTCCGCGGTTGGCGCGGAGGATGTGTTCCATGGCGTCGGGCTTCGGAGCGACCTCTGCGAGCGCGGCGACGAAGTCTTCGCGGGTCATCGAGAGCTGCGGGTTGCATCGCTTCTCGAAGGCGATGGTGCTCGACGGCTTGCCGCTCATCCCCGCGCCGCAGAGGGAGCCCGCGAAGTGGCCGGGGAAGACCTCCAGGTCACCCGGGAGCGTGAGCACCTTCGCGTGCAGGCTGTCGTAGAGCTCGCCGGCGCTCTCTCGCGCCCGCCCGGGGAGGTCGGGTCGCCCGACGGCGCCGACGAAGAGGGTGTCGCCCGTGAGCACGAACCAGGGCTCGGCGCCGCGGCGCAGGTCGGTCACGACGAGGCACACGCTCTCGGGCGTATGCCCCGGGGTGTGGAGCACCGTCAGCCGCGTGTTGCCGAGGGCGATCTCCTGCCCGTCGGTGAGGGCCTCGAAGGGCAGCGACACGTCCGCGGACTCGTGCAGGCAATACGAGGCGCCCACCCGTCGGGCCAGCGCGGGGCCGCCCGAGCGATGATCGGCGTGGACGTGGGTGTCGATGACGTGGGTGATGCGCATCCCCTTCGCGGCGGCGAACGCGATGTACGCGTCGACCTCCGACTCGCGCGCATCGACGACGGCGCAGAGCCCCAGCGTGCCGCAGCCGAGGAGGTACGCCGCGCACCCGGTCTCGAAGGCGTAGTACGGCTTGAAGATCATGAGCTCACCGCCCCGCGGGCGGTCGCCACGCGCCATCCGCGGGCGCGCCAGTCGGGGACGCCCTGCTCCATGCGATGGGCGGTGTAGCCCTTCTTGCGCAGCAGCTCGACCGCCTCGACGGCCATCACGCAGTACGGCCCGCGGCAGTAGGCGACGACCTCGCGGTCCCTGGGCAGCTCCTTCAGTCGGGCCTTGAGCTCATCGACCGGGATGGAGACCGCCCGCGGGATGTGCCCGGCGCGAAACTCCTCGGCGGGGCGCACGTCGAGCACGGTGACCTCTCCCCGGCGCACCCGGCCGATGAGCTCGTCGCCCCCGACCGCCTCGGCGCTGCCGCGGCCCTCGAAGTAGGCGCGGGTCACCTGCTCGACCTCCGCGAGGCGCGACTCGGCGAGGCCCCGCAACGAGACGAAGAACCGGCACACCTCATCGTCTGCGAGCCGGTACTCGACGTAGAGGCCCTTCTTGTGGGCCTCCACGAGCCGCGCCGCCAGTAGAACCTTCAGGTGCTGAGAAGCGTTGGCCACCGAGAGGGAGCTCAGCCCGGCGAGCGCCTCGACGGTGCGAGGACAGTTGCACAGCAGGTCGAGCAGCTCGACGCGCTTGGGCGACGAGGTGGCCTTGCCGATGCGGGCGAGCTGCTCGTAGATGCCGTCCTTGAAGCGCCGGTGGGTGATCGTCATGTCGACGCATATTCAATCGTACACTTGAATAGTCAAGTGGTGGAGCAAGGGTCCGTCGGAGCGAGCGCGCTCCGTGGCATCGCTTCACATCGCCTTCACATCGCCTTCGCGGCGCGATGGCGTCGATGTGCTGCGACGGCGAAGCTCTCGTCCCGGTACCGGAGCGCCTGCCGGCAGTATTCGGTCTCATCGAGGCGCCGCCGTCGGCGATGCGTCGGAAGTCGGTGCTGATCCCTCCATCGCGCACTCTCCCGTCGAAGGCTCCGACGCGGCACCGCATGGGCTGATCGTCGGCGAGGACGCTCCCTCCGCGAGAGGAGGGCTCCCCACTCATCAGTGGCGGTGCCGATGGTGCGCGTCGGGCGTGTGCGGGTGCTCGTGGGCCAGCGGCGCATGGTGGTGCGCGTGCGCGTGCGGCTCCCCGGGCGGGTCGTCGGCGCCGTGCTCGTGACGGTGGTGCTCGTCGTGGACGTGCGCGTGGGTGTGGTCGAGCGGGTCGTGCGTGTGGGCGTGCCCATGGCGCTCCCGCAGCAGGAGCGCGACCCCCGCGGCCATCACGGCCATCGCGAGCCCGTCGGACCATCCGAGGCGCTCGCCGGTGAGGAAGGTCGCCGCCAGCGCGCCGATGAATGGCGCCGTCGCGAAGTACGCCGCCTCGCGCGCCGCCCCCACGAGCCGCAGCGCGTAGGCGTCGAGCACCACGCTCGCGCCGTAGCTCACGCTCCCCAGGGCGAGCGCCGCTGCGGCGACGCGGGGGGAAGGGAGCCGCCCCGCGACGGCGAGCCCGAGGACGAGGTTGAACGAGCCCGCCGCGAGGGTCTTCACCCGCACGAGCGCGAAGGGGTCGCGCAGCGAGAGCCGTTGGGTGACGTTGTTGTCGAGCGCCCACGCCGCGCAGGCGCCCGCGAGGAGCAGTACGCCGAGCGTGTCCGCGCGGTGCGATCCGGGCTGGAGCCGCAGGATCACGGCGCCCGAGAGGATGAACACCATCGCCCCCGCGGCGTAGCGCCCGAGGTGCTCGCGAAACACCAGGACGGCGAGGGCGATCGTGAAGGGTGCCTCCAGGTTGAGGAGCAGCGAACCCGTGACGGCGCTCGTGCGCTGGAGCCCGAGGAGCATCAACAGCGGACCCGCGACGCCGCCGGCCAGCACCACGACCGCGAGCTTCGGCAGGTCGGCGCGAACGAGCGGGGCCTCCGTGGTGGCGGGTCGCACGCGGCGGTAGATCGTGAGCGCGAGGCCCGCGCCCAGGTACAGCAGCCCCGCGAGGACCTGCGGGCTCACGTCTCCGAGCAGGCGCTTCGAGAGCGGCGCCGAGACGCCGAACAGCGCCGCAGCGAGGAGCCCCAGCGCGGCCCCTCTCGACGCCTCCCAGCGGCTCACGCGCTCACGTTTCCGACGCCCTGCTGAGGCCCCCGCGCGAGCGCGCCGAAGCGTCGATAGAGCGCCGGGACGACGAACATGTTGAGCACCGTCGAAGAGAAGAGCCCGCAGAGGATGACGACCGCCATCGGGGCCTGGATCTCGCTCCCGGGCCGTCCTCCCGCGAGTGCCAGGGGCACGAGCCCGAGGCCCGCCGCGAGCGCCGTCATCAGGATCGGCACCAGGCGCTCCATGGCCCCACGGCGCACCGCCTCGTGCGGGTCCGTCACGCCCTCTTCGTGCGCCAGGTGCCGGACGTGGGAGACGAGCATGATGCCGTTGCGGGTCGCGATGCCGAAGAGGGTGATGAAGCCCACCAGCGACGCGACCGAGAGCACACCCCCTTCGAGGTAGACCCCCGCCACGCCGCCCACCAGCGCGAGCGGCAGGTTGAGCATGACGAGGAGCGCGTCCCGCCCCGAACTGAACGCCAGCGCGAGCAGCATGAACACCCCGATGATCGCGACCGCGCCCACGAGGACGATCGTGCGCGTCGCCCCTTCGGCGCTCTCGAACTGGCCCCCGTAGGCGATGCGGTAGCCCGGTGGGAGCGTCACCTCGCGCGCGATGGCGCCCCGGACGTCGCCCACCACGCTGCCCACGTCGCGGCCGGCGACGTTGCAGCTCACCACCAGCTTGCGCTCCACGCCCTCGCGGCCGATCTCGTGAGGGGCGCGGTCGCGTCGCACGTCCGCCAGGGCCCGCAGCGGCACCCGCGCGCCGCGCGGGGTCAGTACGAGCGCGTCGCCGAGGTCGGCGATGGTGGGCGTTCGGGAGGGGTCCATGCGGGCGACGAGCTCGAAGATCGCGGCTCCCTCGACCACCTCGGAGACGACGTGCGTGCCGGTGGTGACCTCCAACGTTCGGGCGACGTCGGCGACCCGGAGGCCGTGGCGGGCGATGGCGGCGCGGTCGAAGCGCACCCGCACGAAGGGGATGTCGGCCTGCTGCTCGCGGGCGAGGTCCACGACGCCCTGGACGCCGCGCATGGCGGTTTCGACGGCGGCCCCGAGGCGCCGCAGCTCCACGAGATCGGGGCCGAAGAGCTTCACCGCG
>JAUSAZ010000119.1 GCA_030652255.1 Myxococcales bacterium
CCCGACGCAGGCGTAGCGGTCCCCCCCCCAACGAGCGCGGAGACACCGGGCGGGTGCTCCCCTCGGAGGGCGAGGCCGGCGACCGCAGGCGTGGGCGGGTGCTCCTCTCAACCCGTCAGAACTCCTGCGACGCGGTACTAGCGTCAGCGACGCCATACAGATCGACCTCGTCGAAGCCGCCCGCCGCCTCGGAGAGCTCGTTCTCGCGGCGCAGCGCGGCGAGCCGGTGCTGATCACCACGCCAGGCGGCTTGATGCGCCTGGCGCCGGTGGACTCGCCCGCAGCGGACGAAGGCGCGCCGGTGTTCGGCGCCCTGCGCGGGACCGTCCACATGGCAGACGACTTCGACGCGCCGCTCGACGACTTCGCGGACTACGAGCGTTGAGGCTCCTGCTCGATACGCACGTGCTCTCGTGGTTCGTCGAGGGGGACGCGCGGCTGTCGGAGGTCGCGCGCGCGGCGATCGGCGACCCTGCCAACGAGCGCTGGGTGAGTGTCGCGAGCGCGTGGGAGATCGCGATCAAGACGTCCCTCGGAAGGCTTCGAATCGATGGCGATCTGGAGGAGTGGCTTGTCCGCGTTCGTCGAGCAGCGCGGATCGAGTGGCTCTCGATCGACCCCCGTCATGTGGTGGGCGTCGCTGCACTTCCCTGGCACCACCGCGATCCCTTCGATCGTCTGCTCATCGCGCAGGCGCGGACGGAGGGCATGACGCTCGTCTCCGCCGACGAGAAGATGACGGCGTATGATGAAGACGAGGGGCGGTCCGAGGGGCCGCACCCACGCTCCGCAGTAGCCCGACGAGTACGAACGCGGCTACGACCGCCGGGCGATCACGTACCGCCCCGTGCGCTCCCCGTAGAAGTCCACCTCGCCCTCGTATGTCATCCCGATGCGCGCGCTGACGCGGATGGAGGCCGCGTTTCTCCCGTCGATGTGCGCGATGGCGCGTGGCACTGCGTGCCTCTCGAAGCCGAAGGCGAGCGCCGCCTGCGCCGCTTCGGACGCGTAGCCCCGGCGCCAGTGACGACGGAACACGCTCCAGCCGAGCTCGAGGTCCGCCCCAGGCGTCTCACGGAAGAACGCGCCTACCGTCCCGACGAGCTCGCCGGTCTCGCGCAGTGCGATCCCCCACCAGCCCGCGCCGGTCAGCATCCAGAAGCCCGTCCCGGCCGCGAGGACGCGCCACGCGGCGCGGCGATCGACGACCCCGCCGAGGTGCTCGGTGGCGATCGGGTCGGCGAGGTTCTCGGCGAAGGCGTCGAGGTCGCCCGCGCGAAGCCCGCGCAGCACGAGCCGCGCCGTCGTGATGCGCGGGATGGTGCTCGTGGGCTCGCCGTCGACCGTGCTCATCGGCTACCAGCGCCAGAGCGCCGCGAGGTCGAGCTCCACCGCGTCGAAGGGCTCCGCGCGCACCGCGTCGTCGCCGCTGGCGGCGAGGACGAGCAGCCACCCGTCCGTCACGCGGCGGTAGACCTGCAACGTCTGCGCGTCGGCGTCGATGAGCCACGCGTGGCCGACGCCGTGGCGGAAGTACATCGGGACCTTCACGGTCAGGTCGTGCCGGCGCGTCGAGTCGGACAGGACCTCGCACACCCAGTCCGGCACGACGGCGATCGCGCCCGCGGGGGCCTCGGGCAGGCGCTCGCGACGCCACCCGGCCACGTCGGGAATCACCACGTCGGGGAGGTCTCCGAGGCGCAGCTCCGGCTCCGGCAGCAGCACCCAGCCGCCCGGCCCGCCGCGGCCCCGGTCGAAGGGGCCGCGCAGCTCGCCGTGGAGCTCACCGCCCGCGCGCTGATGGGCGGGGCGCGGCCTGGGCATGGTGTGCAGCGTCCCCGCGATGACCTCCGCCAGCACGGTCGCGGGTGCGTCGCGGTACCCGGCGATCACCTCCGCGGAGAGGCCGGGGAACTCCGGATCGAGCGAGCCCGCAGGGTCGGACGCCACGCCTAGTTGGTACCACGAGCGATCGTCCCCGATGCACTCATCGGGGGTGGTCGAGGTCGACGACGAGGCGGCGGGACTGCTCGGCGCGCTTCGCGGAGAGCTCGACCCCGACGGCGTCGAGCCCGCGGGCGTTGGCGACGGCGAGCATGGTGCCGACGCCGCAGAAGGGGTCGACGACCGTCCGGGCGGCGGTGCGCTCCAGGAGGAATTGGCACACGGCCTCGCAGGCCTCGACGCCCATGGCGCGGGCCCAGGGCATGGCGCCGAGGCGCGGCAGCACGTCGGGCGACGAGCCGGCGGTGTCGAGACGGAGCGCGCGGGAGAAGCACAGGAGGTGGGCCCAGCCGGGGCGCCCGGGGGTGGCGGTGCCCGGCGGGGCGCGGCAGACGACCTTGTGCCAGAGCAGGTGGGAGCCCGCGGCCTCGGCGCCGAGCTGCACGAGGAAGCCCTTGTCGACCCAGCGACCGTCGCGCTTCACGTCGGTCTGGAAGAACACCGCGACGGAGTGGTCGGCGACCTGCCGGCACGCGAGGGCGGCGGCGTCGATGAACCATCGGCGCCACCCGTCGGCGCCGAGCGAGGGCAGCTCCGAGAGGTCGGGGAGTGAGGTGACGACGGCGTGCTCGGGGGAGAGCGGGCTGGCGGCGAGCCAGGCGACGCCGTCGGTGTGGTGGACGATGCGGGAGGGCATCGGGGGGAGGAGGGCGGTCACCAGCGGGAGGCGGCGCAGGCGCCGAGCGACTCGCGGAGGTGCTCGCGCCAGGTGCGACCGTGGTCGGCGCTCACGTAGACGGTGAGCGAGTCGTACTCGCGCTCGGCGTCGGTGTCGGGGTGACCGCTGCGGGTCTTCCAGCGGCGCACCAGGAGCTTGAGGCGCTCGCCGCGGTAGAGGGCCCAGCCGAAGCCGTGGCCGAAGAAGGGGCCCGCGGAGGAGTACTCCTCGGGGCCGTGGTAGGCGTCGGTGATGGGGGTCTCGGTGCCGTCCTCGTGGCGCCACGCGATCACGGTCTCGCAGAAGGCGTCGGGCTTGGGCTTCTCGGTGATCATCGGTGGGGGAGGGTAACGCCTCGCGCGGCGTGCATCAGCACCGTCGTTGGCTCCGCGCTGGGAGCGGAGGCGGCATGTGCTACCGCAGGTGGACCCATGAAGCTCACCCGGCGCACGTTCATCAAGCTCACTGGCGTGGCCGGCATCGCAGGCTCGGCGGGCTGCGGCGAAGACGACGTGTCGGAGCTCGACCCGATGGAGGAGTTCGACTCTCCTCCCGACGAGGTGCTCGACGCCGGCGCAGACGAGCCCGACGCCGCGGTCGAGCCCGATGACGCCGGCGCTGACTTCGACAGCGGAGCCGAGCCCGTCGTCGACGCCGCGACGGAGGTGCGCCTCGACGTCCCGGTCGAGCCTCCCCGCGACGCGTCGGTCGAGCCTCCTCGCGACGTGCCGGTGAGCGTTCCCCGCGATGTTCCACGGGTCGATGTCGGGCGGGACGCGGGCACGACGCTGCCGGTGCGCGACGCCGACTTCCGCGACCTGCCGGAGCGTCGGACGCAGTTTCCGCTCGGCGTGATGGCGGGCGACGCCACCGACACGTCGGTGATGTTCTGGACGAAGTACACGGGCAAGTCGCCGGTGGTGCTCCGCGTGCTGGAGATGGACGGCGGCCGCATCGCGGCGGTGCGCTTCAACGGCCGGGTCACTCCGTCGGGCGCGGGCTTCGTGCGCGCGATCGTGACGGGCTTGCGCCCCAACCGGAAGCACCTCTACGCCTTCCTGCTCGGGGGCGCGACCTCCCCCTCCGGGCGCAGCCTCACGGGCCGCGTGCAGACCGCCATCGGCGCCGACTCGCTCGCCCCGATCGTGTTCGGCGGAACCTCGTGCAGCAGCCCGCGCGCCCACCCCTTCCCGGTGCTCCAGCAGGCGGGCTCGCGCGACGACCTCGACTTCTTCATCCACGCCGGCGACCACATCTACGCCGACCTCCTCGGCACCGCGGTCACCATCTCGCAGTACCGCGGGAAGTACAGCGACAGCTGGGCCTCGGCGGGGATGCGCGCGCTGCACGGCTCGACCGGCCAGTACCTCACCTGGGACGACCACGAGGTCTTCAACAACTGGAACCCCGAGACCGTCGCCCCGGGCCGCATCGCCGCCGCGCGCCAGGCCTTCTTCGAGCACCGCGCCACGCGGCGCAACGCCGACGACCGCGACCGCCTCTGGCGCAGCTTCCGCTGGGGGCGCACCGCGGAGGTGTTCGTCCTCGACTGCCGCGGCGAGCGCCGCCCGTCCAGCCGCTCGACGGACCCGTCGCGCGGATCGACCTACCTCTCGCGCCGGCAGATGGACTGGCTGAAGTCGGGGCTGCGCAGCTCGCCGTGCGTGTTCAAGTTCATCGTCAACTCGGTCCCCATCGTCGACCGGGCGGGCGCCGACGGCGACAACTGGAACGGCTACGCCTCGCAGCGGCGGGAGATCCTCAACCACATCGCCAACAACAACCTCCGGGGCGTCGTGTGGCTCTCCGGCGACGTGCACTTCGGCGGCGTGTGCCGCGTCGAGGCGGCGGGCCCCTGGAGCAACATCTGGGAGGTGGTCATGGGCCCGTCGGGCTCCAACCGCGACGGGCGCCCGGACATCCGCCCGGCGCAGTGGCCCGTGCTGGTCAACGACGTCCACAACTACGCGCTGTTTCGCGCCGACCCCGCGACCCGCTCGCTCACCGTCGACTTCATCAACGAGGACGGCAACCGCATCCCCAACAGCCGCTGGACGCACACCTTCTGATGCAGCAGACGGAGCCCCCGCGATGTCGTACGACCCCAGGCTCATCCCAGACGACTTCGACCCGGCCGAGCGCGCCGCGGCCGAACACGAGCTCGCCGAGCTCGCCAACCGCGGCTTGAGCGGCGAGAACCTCTCGGGGGACTTCCTGGTGCGGCGCCGCTACGTCGAGGTCATCTACGTGCCCATCGGCATCGTCCTGGCGGCGTGCTTCGTCGGCCTCGGGCAGGTCGCCCCCGGCGTGGGCGTCGGCCTCGGCACGGTGGGCCTCTTCGCGTGGCTGTCGTCGCGTCGCATCGCGCGCTTCACCATCGGCAGCGACGGGGTGCTCTCGCTGCCCGGGCGTCTCGAAGCGCTCGACTGGTCGCGCGTGGTCCGGGTCGACTTCGGGTGGAGCCAGCCGTCGGGCGCCAGCTCCCTCAGCCGCGCCGCCCTCGGGGCGCTGGAGGTCTCATTCGGCTTTGCGGACGGCTCCGTGGTGAAGCTGGCGCGCGGCCCGCTCTGGCGGGTGCGCCCGACCAAGGAGCCCGTCGGGTTCATCACGTTGGGGCGCTGGCTCGCTGACCGCGCGACCGCGGCCGGGCTGGAGGTCGCGCTCCGACGCGATGAGGGTTTCACGGCGCTCCGACGCTGAGGCGACCGCGCCGCGCACGCCCCCGTCAGGGGGAGCAGGCGGAGTTTCGCGGAAGGGGCATGGGGACGTGAAAACGCAGCTCTCGCGTGCCGTCGGTGAGAACGTAGTCGCCCTCCTGCAGCGGCCCGGGACTGCACTCCACGAGCGGCGCCGAGCAGGAGGTGACGGGGTCGCCCGAGGGACAGTCGACGTCGACGGTGATGTGCCCCCGGACACGCAGGGTGTTGCCCTCGCGTCGGACCGAGCAGGCGCTCGAAACCAGCGTGTCGCCCACGAGATGCGCAACCAGCTTCGGTCGAAGGGAGTGCAACCCGCTGTGGGCCGGGGTTCGGGCGTTGGCCCGCACCCCGGGCAATCACAAGCGGTCGCCCCGGACCGGGTCCGGGGCTCGCGAACAGGAACACCGCTTCGTTCCAACCCAACGGGTGTCGGTGGACGCCTCGGAAGGCCGAGCGAGTTCCTGTCGGTGAGCCCCGGACCCTGTCCGGGGCGATCACTTGTTATTGCCCGGGGTGAGGGCCAACGCCCGAACCCCGGCCCACAGCGGGTTGCGCCACTCACGAACGACACCCGTTGCGCATCTCGTGGGTCGGAGGGGGTTTCGGGGGGGAGGAAGAGGGAAGAGGAAGGCGGAGACGGCGGAGGGAGCGTCGCCCGAGCGCCCCGCGGCGCCTCCCATCCCATCGGGGACGGGAGGGCGCCGGGCATCAGGCCGCGGCCGTCAGGGGCGGGTGATGTTCACGGAGTAGGCGCCCGCGCCGGAGCCGCAGCCGTCGACGTAGAGCGTGTGGAGGCCGGCGCCCGCGGGGATGGTCGTGCTGATCGACGAGCGCACGCCGCAGGCGAGGATGCCCGTGCCGCCGACGTCGTCGTTGCAGACGCTCACCGCGGCGCGGCCCGCGCTGCGCTGGTCGAGCTCGGTGTCCCACGACGCGCGGAAGCAGGTGGACGCCGAGAAGGTGCCGGCCGTGGCCGAGGGGCAGGTGTACCAGTAGTAGGTGTTCTCCGGCCCACCCGAGCAGCAGGTGCTGCTGATGCGCCCGGTGCCCGAGGTGGTGCCGCTCAGCGTCCGGCCCGCGCCGGCCGGGAGGGCCGTCAGCGCGCCGTTGCCCACCGGGAGGTGGTGGAAGCGGATGCTGGCCGCACCCGCGCCGCAGCCCGAGAGCACCAGGTAGTAGGTGCCCGCGTTGAGGCGCACCATCACCTGGCTCGCGCCGAGGCGGGGGAGGTTGCAGCCCGAGAGGCCGCCGTCGTCGTTGCACGCGAGGCCGTTGGTGAGGCCCGACGCGGTGATGGTGGTGCCGGTGCTGCTCTGGAAGAACAGGCCCGTGTCCCAGGCCGCGCCGATGGTGTCGGCGTAGACGACCTCCGGGGCGGTGAGCACGAAGCGGTAGAAGACGTCGTTGCCGCTGGTGCAGCCGCAGGTCGACGAGGCGCCCTCGTTGCGGGCGTTGGTGGTGTTCGCCAGGAGGATCGACGCCGGGCGGCTGGTGTCGATGAGCGTGGCGCTCGCGCGGGTGTCGTTGGCCGGCGGGGTGACGCAGGCGCCGGCGCGGCAGAAGGTGCCGGTGCCGCACTGGCGGTTGCAGCCGCCGCAGTGGTTGTTGTCGCTCTGCGTGTCGATGCAGGTGCCGCAGTAGCTACGGCCCGCGGGGCAGGTGCCCACGCCGACGCGGACCTGGTACGCGCCGGCCGTGCAGCCGTCGGCGATGACGGTGTGCAGGCCGGGGCCCGCGGGGATGGTCGAGGTGAGGGTCGCCTGGCGGTTGCAGACGAAGCCCGTGTCGTCGTTGCAGACGGCGGCGCCGGCGGTGCGGCCGGGGCTGCGCTGCTCGACGGCGTTGTCGATCATGGTGGTGGTGCCGCAGGACGACCCGTAGAAGGTCGCGGCGGTGGAGCTGGGGCAGCTCACCCACCAGTACGAGTTGTCGGGGCCGCCGGTGCACCCGCAGGTGGCGCTGGCGCTGGTGCCGGTGCCCGAGGTGGTGCCCGAGAGGGTCTGCACGGTGCTGGTGGGGTTGAGCTGCACCGACGGGCCGTTGCCGGCCGCGGTGTGCTGGAAGCGGATCGTCGCCGGGCCCGACGCGCAGCCCGACAGGACGAGGAGGTAGCTGCCCGGGGCGAGCCGCGCGAGGATCTGGCTGGCCCGGCCGGCCGAGCCGCCGCCGCAGAACCCGAGGTCATCGTCGCAGGTGCGCCCGTTGGTGGTGCCCGCGCTGGTGATGTTGGTGCCCGTGGAGGTCTGCAGGAAGAGCGACGTGTCCCAGCTGGTGCCGATGGTGTCGGCGTAGATGAGCTCCGGCGCGGTCAGCGTGAAGCGGAAGTACACGTCCTGCCCGGAGGTGCAGCTGCACGTCGGGAAGTTGGTGTCGTTGGCCGCGTTGGTGGTGTCCGCCGTGAGGGTCTGGCTGGGCATCGACATGTTGATGACCGTGGCGCCCGCGCGCTGGTCGTTGGCCGGGGCCGAGCCGCTGCGGCAGCCGCCGCCGACGCACACCTGGCCCGTGGCGCAGGCGTTGCCGCAGCGGCCGCAGTTGGCGCGGTCGCTCTGGAAGTTGGCGCAGCGCGCGGCGGCGCCGGTTCCGCAGAGGTTCTGGCCCGTGGGGCAGGCGCAGCGCCCGGCGGCGCAGGTCTGGCCGCTGGCGCACGCGGTGCCGCAGGCCCCGCAGTTGCCGCTGCTGGTCTGGGTGTTGACGCAGGTGCCCGAGCAGTCGGTCTGGCCGGTGGGGCAGGCGCAGCGCCCGGCGGCGCAGGACTGGCCCGCGCGGCAGGCGGTGCCGCAGGCGCCGCAGTTGGCGGCGCTGGTCTGCGTGTTGACGCAGGCGTCGCCGCAGAGGGTCTGGCCGCTCATGCAGGTGACGACGCAGGCGCCAGCCGTGCACGACTGGCCCGACGGGCAGGCGCGGCCGCAGGCGCCGCAGTTGGCGCCGCTGGTCTGGGTGTTGACGCAGGCGTCGCCGCAGAGGGTCTGACCCGCGGCGCAGGTGCAGACGCCCTCGGCGCAGCTCTGACCGCTCGGGCACGAGCGGCCGCACGCGCCGCAGTTGGGGCCGCTGGTCTGGAGGTCGACGCAGGCCGCGCCGCAGCGGGTCTGGCCCGCGGGGCACGACATGGTGTCCATGGCGCAGGCGCCGGTGCGGCACACGAGGCCCGACGCGCAGGCCATGCCGCACGCGCCGCAGTTGGTGTCATCGGTCTGGGTGTTGACGCAGGTGCCGCTGCAGCGGGTCTGGCCCGCCGGGCAGGTGGCGCCGTCGATGCAGGCGCCCGCGGTGCAGTTCTGGCCCGCGGTGCACGAGCGGCCGCACATCCCGCAGTTGGCGGCGTCGGTGTTGGTGTCGAGGCAGGTGCCCGAGCAGTCGGTCTGGCCGGTGGGGCAGGTGCGCGGGGCGCAGGCGCCCGCGGTGCAGGCCTGGCCCGTGGGGCAGGCGGTGCCGCACGCGCCGCAGTTGTTGACGTCGGTCTGCGCGTCGACGCAGGTGCCGGCGCAGGCGATCTGCCCGCTCGGGCACATCGTGACGGCCATGCAGACGCCGGCGGTGCAGCCCGAGCCCACGCCGCAGGCGGTGCCGCAGGCGCCGCAGTTGGTGGCGTCGGTCTGCGTGTCGACGCAGGCGCCGCCGCAGCTGGTCTGCCCGGAGGGGCAGGTCACCGGGGTGGTGCAGGTGCCGCCGACGCAGGTCTGGTCGGTGCCGCAGGCGTTGCCGCAGGCGCCGCAGTGGGCCGCGCTGCTGGCGGTGTCGACGCACGACCCCGCGCACTCGGTCTCGCCCGTGGCGCAGGTGCCCGCGTCGGGGGGGCTGCCCAGGTCTTCGGGGCTGCCCAGGTCTTCCGTCGGGTTGCCCGTGTCGTCGACCGGGAACCCGGAGTCCTTCTCCGGGAAGCCCACGTCATCGACCACCATCGCCGGGGGGTCTTCGGTACAGCCCACGCCAAGGGCCAGCGCGCACGCCAGCCACCAATAAGACTTTCGAACCATTGCCACTTCGTTCTCCTCGCGTGTCCCGCGCGTGACGATCACCGCGGGAAGCAGCGTCGGCGCAGCACTGCGGCGGGCGACCGCAGGAGTGCCTGAGATCCCCAGCAGAGCCGGACGGACGCCGCTCGGGCGCACACATCCCATGATTCGGAGGTAGACGGAAGAACCCCTACGGGGCGATGTCAGAGGCGGGAATCCGGGCGGAGTCGCAGGGGCGGCGGGGGTCTCAGGCGAGGGCCTTGTTGAGCTCGCCGTTGATCCGGTCTTCGATCTTTCCCTTGAGGGGCCGGAGCATGAAGGGCAGGTCGACCACGACGTGCACCGTGGTGTCCGTGATGGTGAAGCTGCCTTCGGCGGGCTTGGTGATCTTGAAGACGTCGCCGTTCCAGGCGCCCTGGAGGTTCATCTCGCCCTTGATGCGCGCGAGCACCTCGTCGACCTTCCCCTTGACCGCGGCCTTGCCGAGCGTGTGATTGCGCGTGATGTCGATGGCTGCCATGAGCTTCTCCTGAGGTTGCTTTGGGGTCGTGACGGCGACGTCGGCGCTCCGACGTCCCGCCCGGCAGACGGTCGCACCGGGTCCTCCGGGGCGTCAACCCGGTCGCGCGCCGCCGTCGCCCACCGCGGCCACGAGGGCGTCGATGTCCGCCTCGGTGGTCGCGGGGTTGGCCACGCAGGCACGCAGCGCCGGCCACCGACCCGCCACGCGGGTGTCCGAGAGCCACCCGGCGCCCTCGCGCCGCAGCCGCGCGGCCTCCTTCGCGGCTGCGACCTTGCCCCGGCGCATCGCCTCGCTCGCGAAGCACACCACCGGCAGCGGTCCGTCGCCGAAGAGGGTCCACCCCCGGGCGCGCAGGCCCTCCCGCAGGCGCTCGCCCAGCGCGGCGCAGCGCTCCACCCGCCGCGCGAGCCCGCCCCAGCCCTCGGAAGCCAGCAGCCCGAAGACCTTGAGCCCGCTCGCCCGCCGCGACCACTGGATGGTCGTCGCGTAGGGGTGCTCGCCCCCCGGCAGGTACGGCGCCTCCACGGTGAACACCGCCCGCGCGAGCCCCGCGTGCGGCGAGAAGAACATCCCCGCGCCCTGCGCCACGCCCAGCCATTTGTGCGCGTCCCAGGTGAGCGAGTCGGCGCGCGCCACGCCGTCGAGGCAGGCGCCCAGGGTGGGCGAGAGCAGCGCCCCGGCGCCCCACGCGCCGTCGACGTGCAGCCAGAGGTCCTCGGCCGCGGCGAGGTCGGCGAGGGCGGGCAGCGGGTCGATCGCCCCGGTGCTGGTGCTCCCCGCGGTGGCGACGATCATCATGGGGTGGCGGCCGTGGGCGCGGTCGTCGGCGATGGCGCGGCGCAGGGCGCGGAGGTCCATGCGGAGGGCCCGGTCGCAGGCGACGGAGCGGCAGGCGTTGCGCCCCAGCCCGGCGACCTGCACCGCGCGCACGACCGAGCCGTGGGCCTCGGCGGAGCGGTACACCACCGGGCGGGCGGCGAGAGATGCGACGCCCTCCTCGACGCTGGTGGGGAAGGCGCGGGCGAGGGCGAAGAGCACGGCCGTGAGGTTGGCCTCGGCGCCGCCGGTGGTGAAGGTCGCGTGGGGGTCGCTGGTCCATCCGACGCGGGCGGCGAGGGCGCGCAGGACGTGGCGCTCGACCTCGATGGCCATGGGGGCGGCGCCCCACACGGCGAGGGAGGGGTTGTGCAGCGCGACGAGGGCGTCGACGGCGACGCCGCCCGGGTCGACCCGGGGCTGGAAGAGCCCGTAGTGGCGCGGGTGCGCGGCCTCGAGGGCGTAGGCCGAGAGCCAGTGGTGGAGCGCCGCGATCCAGGTGGCGTCGGGCACGGGCGCGGCGAAGTCCCACGGCGCGAGGGCGGCGCGGGCGATGGTGGGTGGGGGGATGGTGGCGAGCGGGCGGTCGCGGGCGGCGCGGATCCAGGCGTCGGCCTGGTCGCGCAGCGCGACGAGGAGGGGGACGAGCTCGGGCGGGGTGCTCAGGCCCTGGAGGCCTTGCCGGCCTTGCCAGCGGGCTTCGAGGCGGGCTTGGCGGCCTTGGCGGCGGGCTTCGCGGCGGGCGCGGCGGCGGGCTTCGCGGCGCGGGCGGCGGCGCCGGCCTTGCGCGAGGGGGAGGCCTTCTTCGGGCGGGCGCGGCGCTCGGCGCTCTTCAGCTGATCCCAGAGGCGGGGCAGGGGGTGGCGCTCGAGGGAGGTCTTGTAGTCGTTGTCCTTGCCGTGGCCTTCGGAGGTGGCGATGGCGGCGATGAGCTCGGCGCGCGACGCGAAGCGCTGGCCCACCTCGGTGAGCAGGT
This sequence comes from Myxococcales bacterium, assembly GCA_030652255.1. GTDB lineage: Bacteria > Myxococcota_A > Polyangia > Polyangiales > SCUS01. The sequence continues at coordinate 11,636 of JAUSAZ010000119.1, forward strand.
CGTGCAGGCGGATGAGCTGGCGGTTGGACAGCCGGGCCCAGCCGTTGTCCTTGTCGGCGAAGCGGTTGATCCAGAGCGCGTCGGTGGCGAGGGCCTGGACCTTGGAGACGAGCTCGGACTTCGAGCCGGCGAGCTTGAGGGCCTTGGCGATGGGGGCGTTCGACATGATGGTGGCTTCTCTCGGGTGCGCGGGGGGGACGCTACTGTCCATGCCGCGATGAAGGCTGCCGGGGCTATCACGGGCGCTCCGGGCGGTGCAAGGCCCCCCAAGGCGATGCCAGTGCCCTTCCGCAGCAGACTTCGAGGGGTCGAGACGCTCACGCGCGGGTCTCGTAGGGTGTCGCCGACACGCGGCGATCGACGCGCTCGAACTCAACCTCGCGCTCGACGCGCGATGAGGAAGCCCTCCCATGAAGATCGATCGGTGTGTCCCCGCGATGGCGGGCTTGATTCTCTCTTTGTCTGGCCGTGTCGTGTCCGCGCAGACCCCCGCTCCGGCCCCGGCGGCGATCGCCAGCGCCTCGGAGGGGACGTCCCGCACCGGAACCCGCGCGACGGTCACGCTCGCGGGCTACGTCGAGGCCCTCTACCAGTGGAACTTCAACAACCCCTCCAACGGGATCACGAACTTCCGCGGCTTCGACAACCGCCACAACACCTTCACCCTGTCGAACGTGGTGCTCGACGCGACCGGGGTGCTGGGCCCGGTGTCCGTGCGCCTCGCGCTGCAGGTCGGCGCCACCCCCGAGACCTACTACCTCGCCGAGCCGGACCGCGGCGGCGCGGGCGGTGCGAGCGCCTCCAACCTCGACGTGTGGAAGTACATCCAGCAGGCCGTCGTAGCGTGGCGTGCGCCGCTGGGCCGGGGCCTGTTGCTGGAGGCGGGGCTGTTCCTCTCGCCGATCGGCCCCGAGGGCATGGCCGTGAAGGATCAGTGGAACTGGTCGCGCTCCAACCTCTTCTTCGGGCTGCCCTTCTACCACACGGGGATGCGCGCCTCGTACGGGCTCACCGACTCCCTCACGCTCAGCGTCGCGGGCTACAACGGCTGGAACAGCGTCGTCGACAACAACGACGAGAAGTCGGTTTCCGCCGCCCTCGACTACGTGGTGACCGACCGGGTGACCTTCCACGCCCTCTACTTCGGCGGCGTCGAGCGCTCGCCCGGCTCGGTGGAGCGCGCGGGGTCGACGCCCTGGCGCCACCTGCTGGACAGCTACCTCGCCGTCCATCTCCGCCCGTGGTTGTCGCTGATGGTGCACGGCAACGTCGGCATCGAGCCCAACGCCTTCGGCACCTCGTGGTGGGCGGCGGGCGCCCTCTACGCGCGGGTTCGGCTCCGCCCGTGGCTCTACCTCGCGGCGCGTGGGGACTTCTTCCACGAGACCGCTGCGAGCAACGCCTCGGGCACCGCGTCGAGCATCTTCTGGCCGGGCCGCTGGGTGAGCTCGGGCACCGCCACCCTCGACGCCCGGCCCCACGACAACGTGTCGATCCGCCTGGAGTACCGCCACGACGCGGCCGAGGGCGCGACGTACTTCCGCGGTCCGGTGGCGTCCGATCCGATGACCGGCGCCTTCGTCTCCAACGCCAGGTCGCAGGACACGCTCACCCTCGGTGTGAGCACCTGGTTCTGACGCCGGTCGTGCAGCGCTTCACGATCACCCTTCCGGTGCTCCGGGCGATGTCCCGGGGCGAATGCCGCGTGCGGGTCTTGTGTCCGGGCGCGCGGTGGTTTCCCATGGGGCCGATGGCTGGGGGCGTACAGCTGGTGGTGTTCGACATGGCGGGCACCACCGTGCAGGACGACGGGATGGTGCTGGAGTGCTTCGTCGCGGCGGCGGGCCACGTCGGGCTGCTGGTGTCCCGCGACGAGCTCAACGACCGCATGGGCGCCTCCAAGCGCGCGGTCTTCGAGGAGTTCGCGCGGCGGCAGGCGGGCCCCGGTCGTGACGAGGAGGCTCGCGCCCTGGGAGCCCGCGGCTACGAGGCCTTCTGCGCGGTGCTGGAGGGCGCCTACGCCCGCGCGGGGGTCGCGCCCATCGCGGGGGCCGAGGGGGTGTTCGCGCGGCTGCGGTCGCGGGGCGTGAAGGTGGCGCTCAACACGGGCTTCTACCGCCGGGTCACGGACATCATCGTCGAGGGCCTGCGCTGGCGCGACGCGGTCGACGCCGTGGTGTGCGTCGACGACGTGCGCGAGGGGCGGCCCGCGCCGTACATGATCCACGAGGCGATGCAGCGCTGCGGGGTGCACGGCGTCGACGAGGTGGTGGTGGTGGGCGACACGCCCGTGGACATGCTGGCCGGGCGCAACGCGGGCGCCCGGGCGGTGGTGGGCGTCACCAGCGGATCGCACCCCGCGGCGACGCTGCGGCGCTACCCCTCGACGCACGTGCTGCCGAGCGTGCGCGAGCTCCCGGCGATGCTCGACCGCCTCGGCCGGCTGGGGTCGTAGCGCCGGGCGTCGCGCCCGCAGGTGACACCGGCCGCGCCCTCGTGGCATCACCGGGGCCACCATGAGCCTGCTCCCCGCCCGCAACGCGTCACGCCCCGGAGACGACCCCATCTTCGCCCTCAACCGCGAGGCGACGCAGCGGCGCGCGGGGGGCGAGCGCATCATCAACGCCACCGTCGGGGCGCTGCTGGAGGACGACGGCCGGCTCGCGGTGCTGCCCTCGGTGGTCGAGGCGCTGCGGGAGGTGCCCCCCTTGAAGGCGGCGGCGTACGCGCCCATCGCGGGGGCGCCGGAGTTCCTCGGGGCGGTCATCGGCGACCTGCTCGGCGGCACCTCGCTGGCCGACTGCGCGACGGCGGTCTCGACGCCGGGCGGCACCGGGGCGCTGCGGCACGCGGTGTCGACCTTCCTCGAGCGCGGCCAGTCGATGCTCACGTCGTCGTTCTACTGGGGGCCCTACGCCACCATCTGCGACGAGCACGAGCGCTCGCTCGCCACCTTCCCGATGTTCGCCGAGCACGGCGGCTTCGACCTCGACGGCTTCGCGCGGGGCCTCGACGAGGTCGCGGCGAAGCAGGGCCGGGTGCTCGTGTTCCTGAACGACCCCTGCCACAACCCCACGGGCTACTCGATGACCGCCGCCGAGTGGACCGGCGCGTCGAGCATCCTCGCCGACGTGGCGAAGCGCGTCCCGACGACGGTGCTCGCCGACGTGGCGTACCTCGCCTACGCGAAGGACACGCGCTCGTTCCTGAAGCACCTGGAGCCGCTGGCCGAGCGGGCGGCGGTGCTCTTCGCGTGGTCGGGCAGCAAGGCCTTCACGCAGTACGGGCAGCGCATCGGGGCGCTGGTGGCGTGCACCCACGACGCCGCGGCGCGCGACGCCATCCAACGGGCGCTCGCGTGGGCCTGCCGCGGGACGTGGAGCAACTGCAACGCGGCGGGGCAGTACGCGGTGGCGCGCTGCCTCACCGACGCGCCGCTCAAGGCGAAGGTCGACGGCGAGCGCGACCGGCTGCGGTCGCTGCTCGACGCGCGGGTGGAGGCCTTCAACCGGGCGGCGGCGGGCACGGCGCTGCGGTACCCGCGCTACGACGGCGGGTTCTTCGTGACGGTGTTCTCGGCGGAGGCGAAGGCCCACGCGGAGAAGCTGAAGGCGCGCGGGGTGTTCGTGGTCCCCTCGGCGGGCGCGCTGCGGGTGGCCCTGTGCTCGGTGGCGCAGGCCGACGTGGCGACGGTGGTGGGCGCCATCGACGAGGTGCTCCGCGGGGGGTGACGTCGGGTGATCGTTGGGGGGGGGTATCGCAGCGGGTGCGGGAGATGGCAGGGGATCGTGGGGGCGGTTTCGCGGCGGGTGCAGGAGGGACCCATGATCGTAGTAAGGATGCAGGAGCAGACCGGGGTCACAACGAGGGTGGTCGATCCGTTGGGCTGAGATTCCCCGCGTGCAGGTTGGTCAGGAGTCGAGGACCAACGAAGCCGCGTGGATGGGCGGATGGTTCCCGATGAAGCCGTGCGGATGGTTCCCGATGGGGCCGTGCGGATGGTTCCCGATGAAGCCGCGCCGACTCCGCGCTGGCGGACGGCCCTTCGGGCCTGCCAGCGCTGAAGTCGGGTCCTGGCGCTGACCGCCCCGCCTCCGCGGGGCTATCTGCAGGAGCGTCGAGCGCTGGAGCGCTCGACGGGCAGGTTCAGGAGCAACCAGATGGGTTTCTTGTGCGACAGGCCCGGATGTTTCACCGCCACGTCGAGCTCTACTTCCATTTCATCTGGAGCACCTGGGATCGGGTCCCGTGGATCGGGGAGTCGATACGGCCTCGACTGCACGCGGTGTTGGCTTCGATCGCCCGGGCACAGGGATGCTCCTTCGTTGTGACCGGCGGAGTCGGCGAGCACGTCCACGTGCTGGTGCGTGCCTCGACGACGATGCGCGCCGCCGACCTGGTTCGTCACCTCAAGGGCGCCTCGTCGCGCTTCGCGCACACCGAGCTTTCCGTCGACCCGAACTGCACCTGGAGCCACGGCTACGCAGTGTTCAGCGTGGATCCAGCCAGCGTCGCTGCGCTCACGGCCTACATCGATGATCAAGCGCGCCACCACGCCGACGGCACCGCTGAGGCTCGATGGGAGCAGCCGGCGTGAACCCGTGCTTCCTCGTCGAGCGCTCCAGCGCTCGACGCTCCTGCAGATAGCCCCGCGGAGGCGGGGCGGTCAGCGCCAGGACCCGACTTCAGCGCTGGCAGGCCCGAAGGGCCGTCCGCCAGCGCGGAGTCGGCGCAGACGCAATCAGGTTCTACGACAAGGGGAGCAGTGCCCACGCTCGCTCCACGGCCGTGCCCACGGCGACAGCTCCCGGGGTCACCCCGCGGGTCGCCCCCCCTCGCCGCCGACGCAACCCATCCCCCTCCGTCGTGTATGCTCACCCCGGCTTCGGAACCTTTCCCATCCCCGAGGGTCATACCGACCGATGGCGACCATGAACACCGCGACCACCGTTGACGACATCCCGGCGCCGCCGGCTCCGGGGCACGCCGACGCCCTCGACGAGGTGCTCGTCGGGCTCCCTGCGCCCCCGCGCGCCCGCCGCCGCGTCCTGGCCGTGCTCCTGTCGGTCATCCCCGTGGCGGCCCTCTTCCTCGCTTCGCAGATGATCGACGACGTCCGCTACGCGATGGCCCCCACCTCGGCCACCTCGCTGGGCGACGGGCGCACCGCCGACCCCGCGAGCGTCGGGCTCAACCAGTACGTCACCCTGCGCGCCTCGCCCTCCATGGCCGGCGCGGTCACCTACTCGCGCCCCCTCTGGCCGGGCGAGCACCTGGTGTTCCCGGTGGCGGGGCGCGACGGGGCTCCCATCTACGTGCAGGTGTCGCAAGACGGCGCGCAGGCCATGGCGCGCGGGGAGTTCCGCGGTCGGCTCACGCGCTTCGGCGGCGCGGGCGGCAGGTACGCGGGCGTCGGGCGCTATCTCCATGGCACGCTGCGGGCGCCCGTCCACGCCGACACCTGGCTGCTCGTCGACGGCGCCACGCCGGGGCGCAACCTCTGGGCGCCGCTCATCGCCACGCTCCTGCTCGCCATCGCCCTCACCGACCTCGGGCTGCTGCGGCGCCTGCTCCGCCCGGCGCGGTAGCGTTCGCGCGCACGCTCGTCCGCGAGTATGGTCTCCCGCGGATGCATCGCATCGCTGGAGGGTCTTCGATGGGCGACGCCGCAGGAACATTCACCACTGACGACCTCGTCGCGCTCCTCGCCGACGCCGGGGAGGTCGACGCGGGCGTCGAGGTGCTCGAGGCCATCCGCGCCCACGACCAGTCGTCGCCGCAGACCATGCGCCTCCAGGCGAGGCTCTTCGCCGCCGAGCCGCTGAGCCCCGAGCGCCGCCGCGAGGCGCTGACGCCCCTGCGCGACGGGCGGGTCGACGCGCTCGCGCGGGAGGGCGCGCTGCTCGAGGCCTGCGTGGCCCTGCGGCTGCTCAACCGGGAGTTTCCCGACGAGCCGGCCTGGGCCGAGAAGCTCAGCCGGCTCGAAGACCTCCTGCTGCCGCTGCCCAACCTGCACGGCGACCCGCGCCGGGCCGACGTCGACGCGCTCATCGCCCTCGGGCGCACCCGCGAGGCGTGGGAGCTCCTCCGCGAGATGATCACCGACTCGCCGGGCGAGCTCGAGCTGTCCCGTCGGGCCGACGCCCTGCGGGCGCTGCTCTTCGAGCCGGCGCACACCCGGCCATACCGCGAGGCCGACGAGGAGTTCCGGAAGGAGATGGCCGCGCGGCACGAGAACCCCGACGAGGCCCTCGACCTGGCCGAGAAGGACGTCGCGGCGGGCGACCTCCGCGGCGCGATGCGTCGGATGGCGCACCTCTCGCCCTCGAAGACCGACGCCACCCGATGGACGCGCTACCGCGACGCGCTCGCCGAGCTCGTGGCGGTCATCGACGCCGAAGACGGGCTCAACCCGGGCTCCCACGAGGAGGAGACCGCGCGCCTCGGGATGACCGACCTGGTCGACATGAAGATCCGCGCGGGCGCCCTGCGCGAGGCCCGCGAAGACGCCATGCGCCAGCTGGCCGCGCACCCCGACGCCACCGACAGCAGCATCCTCACGCGGCGCATCGCTGCCCTCGACGAGCTCCTGGGCGGGGCACCGCGCCCGGCCGCGGCGGTCGTGGCGGAGGCGGTGACCGAGCAGGCCACGCCCGCCGAGCCGTCGCCCGCGATCGGGGTGGCCTCCGTCGAGGTCGAGATCGTGCGCGACCCGCCGCGCCTCGAGCACGACGACGACGACCCCACGAAGCGACGCACCTCCCTCCCGTCGCCCGACGGAGTGGTCGAGAAGAAGCGCCGGCGCATCGTGCACCTGGGCTGAGAGGGCGCTCTCCCCCTAAACCGACTACTGCAGGGTCGGCGCGCCGAGCGCGTCGAAGAGCGCGAGGGCCGTCTGCTTGCGGTCGCCCCCGTCGTCGTCGAGCCCGGGGCTCACGCAGGCAGGGCACCCGTGGGGGCAGGGGCAGTCGAGCACCAGCGAGCGCGCCCGGGACAGGAGCGCGTCGCGGCGCTCGAAGGCCCGCTCGGCGAGGCCCACGCCGCCCGGCGCGGCGTCGTAGAGGAAGAGCGTCGGGGAGAGCACCCCGGGGTCGTCGTCGGCGGCGGGGAGCAGCTCGATGGAGGTGCCGAGGTCTTGCGGGGCGCACATCAGCGCGAGGCTGGCGATGGAGCGCAGCGCGTACCCGACGCCCCGCAGCCCGTCGAGCACCCGCGCCCGGCCGCTCACCTGGCCGTCGCCCTCCATGCGCGCGCACGCGGCGTCGAAGCGGTCGGCGGCGAGCGAGATCCAGCAGGCGTCGGTCTCGATGACGAAGGGCGGCAGCTCCAGGCGGTCCTGCCCCAGCGTCTCGTGCGTGTGGAACCTCACCCGCCGGAACCCCGTCACCTCCGTGGTCACCTGCACCTCGCCCCGGGTCGCCGAGGCCCCGTCGGCGTCGGGGATCAACGGCGCGGTCTCCTCGGCGTGCAGCACCTCCAGCCGCGTGCGGGTGATGGCCTCGGTGAACCAGTCGTGCGGCGACGGCACCACCACCGCGCGTCGCCCCTCGAGGTCGAGCGACTCCACCAGCCACGGCGCCCCCTCGTGCTGGTAGATCGCCCGCGCGTGCAGCTGCATCAGGGCGCTGCGGTGGTCGACCTCCGCCAGGGTGCGCTGGTTGTCGCGCTCGATCACCGCCACCCGCACGTCGCTGATCGATCGCAGCGAGACCTTCTGCGCGGGGTAGTCGGTGGCGACCCAGGTCCAGCGGTCGTTGCTCTTGTGGATGGAGCCCTCCTCGGCCAGCACCGCGAGCGCGTCGGCGGTCGCGTCGGCGGAGAGCTCGCCGTAGGACTCCTTCCCCGCGAAGGGCAGCTCGAAGGTGGCGCAGCGCAGGTGCTGCAACAGCAGCTCGACGTTGTTGGGGTCGACCCGCGCCTCCTCGATGGGCGCGCCGAGGATCCACCGCGGGTCGCGCGCGAGGTACTGGTCCACCGGCGCGGCGGAGGTGACCAGGAGGGCGAGCGACGAGACCCCGCGGCGGCCCGCGCGCCCGAAGCGCTGCCAGAGCGCCGCGAGCGTGCCGGGGTAGCCCGCGCAGATGACCGCGTCGAGGCCGCCGAGGTCGATGCCGAGCTCCAGCGCGGAGGTGGCGATCACGCAGCGCACGTCGCCGTCGCGCAGGCCCTGCTCGATGCGCCGGCGGGTCTCCGGGAGGTATCCGCCGCGGTAGGCCTGGAGCGCCTCGTCGGGCACCCCCTCGGGGCGAAGCCGGTCACGGAGGTAACGGAGCATGGTCTCGACGGCGTGGCGCGACGAGCCGAAGACGAGGGTGGGAACCTGGGCGCGCACGAGGTCGGCGGCGAGGCGCACGGCCGAGCGGGTGTAGCTCGCGCGCACCCCGAGCTCGGGGTTGATCACCGGGGGGTTGTAGACGACGACGTTGCGCGGGCCGACGGGGGCGCCCGAGCGGTCGAGGGTGACGACGGGGGCGCCGATCATCCGGGCGGCGTGCGGCCCCGGGTTGCCCAGCGTCGCCGACGCGCACAGGAACACCGGGTCGCTGCCGTGGAAGCGCGCCACGCGGCGCAGGCGGCGCAGGACGTTGGCGACGTGCGAGCCGAAGACGCCGGTGAGGGCGTGGAGCTCGTCGACGATGACGAAGCGCAGCGCGGAGAAGAAGCGCGACCAGCTGGCGTGGTGCGGGAGCATCCCCGCGTGGAGCATGTCGGGGTTGGTGATGACCACGTTGGCGCGCTCGCGGGCGCGGCGGCGGGCGTCGGCGCTGGCGTCGCCGTCGTAGGTGGCGACGACGGCGTCGAGCCCGGCGGCGTGGAAGAGGGCGCCGAGGGAGTGCTCCTGGTCGCGGGCGAGGGCCTTGGTGGGGAGCAGCGCGAGGGCGCGGGCGCCGGGCTCGGCGGCGAGGCGCTCGGCGAGCGGCAGGCTGAAGCAGAGGGACTTGCCCGACGCGGTGGGCGTGGCGACGACGAAGTGGCGCCCCGCGCGGGCGAGGTCGAGGGCCTCGCGCTGGTGGCGGTAGAGGCTGGTGACGCCGCGGGCGCGCAGGCCGTCGCGCAGGGCCTCCGGGAGGTCGACCGGGAAGGGGACGGCGTCGGGCTCGGTGGGCGCGAGGGCCCGGTCGAGCGCGAGGTCGCGGCGCACGGCGTCGTCGTGACGCCAGCGGTCGAGCACGGCGTCGACGCCGCGGGAGCGTTGCCAGGGTGCGCGGGCCATGAGCGGGGGAGGGAGGGTAGCGCGAACGGGGCGGCGCCGCGCGGCGAAGGTGCGGTCAGCGCCCGAGGGCCTGGGCCATCCACTGCTCGATGGCCGACGCGGGGCGCGAGCCGCTGGTGCGCGCGACCTCGCGGCCGTCGCGAAACACCGCCATCGTGGGGATCGACTGGATGCCGTAGCGCTGCCCGACCGCCGGGTCGACGTCGGTGTTCACCTTGAGCACGAGCACGTCGGCGGCGTGCCGGGCGCTCACCTTGGCGACCTCGGGCGCGACCGCGCGGCACGGCCCGCACCACGGGGCCCAGAAGTCGATGAGCACCGGGACGTCGGCGCTCGCGAGCACGGATTGCAGGTCGGGGTCGCGGTCGACGGCGACCACGGCGCCGGGCTCGTGCACGGTGCCCTGGCACTTGCCGCAGCGGGGGCGATCACCGAGGCGACCCGGGGGAACGCGGTTCTTCTGGCCGCACGACGCGCAGGGGAGAACGAGACCTTGGCTCATCGGAGCACCTCCGTCGCCGACACTGGCGATCGGTCATAGGTGTGTCCGCCGGGGGCGCGGGGGAAGGGCACCGGAGGGAGAGCGCGTCAGAAGGGCAGCGGAATCAGCGGGTCGCGCGGGTCGCGCGGCGCGGGGACCGGCCGGCTGCCCGCGGGCGGCGCGGGGTCGCCCGGCTCCGGGGCAGCCTGCGCGGGCGGCGCCTCCTGCCCGCGGTGGTGGCGGGAGCCGTGGTGCGAGCGGGTGCGCCGCGGGCGGACGCGTCGACGGCGCTCCTGGGCGCCGCGCTGGGCGTCGTCGGGGGCGACCTCGGGCGGCGGCGCGGCGAGGGCCACGGCGCCGAGGGTGAGGGTGATGGTCAGGGCCAGCAACCGCGGCACGAGCAGCGATCGGAGGGGGCGGAGGAGGGGGCGTATGACCATGGCGGCGAGCGCAGCGTACGCCCTTCGCGCGCCGCCGTCCCGCCGACCAGGGCGCTCACTGCGCGCGGATGGCCTGGTCGTAGAGCACGAGGCCGTCGGTGTTGGAGAGCCACACGCGGTTCTGCGCGTCGACGGCGATGTCGTTGAAGTCCTCCGTGGGCAGGCCCTGGGCGCGGCCGAGGCGGGTGAAGCTCCGGCCGTCGTAGCGCCACACCCCGCGCGGACCAGCGCCCCAGAGCGACCCGTTGGAGTCGACCGCGAGGGCCGTGACGCGGGGCTGCGCCGACGAGCCCTCCACCGGGAAGCTGAACTCGTCGCCCGTGCGCACCCCGAGGCCCTCCGGGGTGGCGAAGTAGATGCGGTCGCCGAGCGCGCGCGCCACGTCGCTCACGAGGTCGCCGCGCACCCCCTCGGCCTCGCGGAAGCGCGCCACCTCGCCCGCCCCGCGGATGGAGGTGAGCCCGTCGAGGCCCGCGAACCAGGCCGTGTCGGCGGAGTCGAAGGCCACCGCGGAGAGGTCGCTCGGCGTGCGCCGGCTGCCGTTCTCGCCGCCCGTCGCGGGCACGTTGGCGTTGTACTGCGGCGCCACCGGGGCGTTGGGGTCGAGCACCGCCACGCCGAGCTCGCGCGCGTCGCCGGTGCCCCCCGCCGGGGGCAGCACCCGCAGGCCCACCCAGAGCTTGCCCGCGTGGTCGGCCGCAAGGAAGCGCACGTCCACGGTGCCGGGACCGTAGGTCTCCACCGGGCCGTCGAGCAGGCGGCGCCACGTCGCGCCCTCCAGCTTGTACCCGCGCAGGATGTTGGCGTCGCCGACGCGCGCCACCGCGTACGCGTTGGCCCCCTGCGACCAGAACATCAGCGGGTGCACCTGCGGGTCCTCCTCGAGGGTCACCCGCTCGAAGGTGCGGCCGTTGTAGCGAACCGGGCCGCCGTCCTCGCCGACCATCCACACGTTGCCGCGCGCGTCGGTGGCGAGCGAGAGCGCCCGGCGCTGCATCGCGAGGTCGTGCACCCGGTACTCCACCGGGGTCTGGTTGGGCCGCGTCTGCAAGCGCGTCACGCCGAGGCCCACGCGCGCCACGAAGGCGTCGCGCCCCGCCACGTCGGCCCACACGGCGTCGCCCGGCACCCGGCCGGCCACCGCGATGAGCCCGTAGGTCGGCGCGTCGATGGTCGGCCCGCCGCTCTGTCGCTCGATGGGGAAGCCGAGGGCGGGGATCTCCCGCACGCGGATGGGCGGGAGCACCACCGGGGCGCCCCCGTCGGCGGCGGTCGCGGCCACGGCGCCATCGACCGCGGCGGCGGGCGCGTCGGCCGGCACGGCGGCGTCGGTCATCACCGCGGCGTCACCGCGGGCGGCCACCGGGCTCGCGGGCGCGGCGGCAGCGGGCGCTGCGGCAGCGGGCGCGGCGGCGG
>JAUSAZ010000126.1 GCA_030652255.1 Myxococcales bacterium
CGCACGATGAGGGCAGCGATAAGATCATCCGATGGTAGGGCGCGCGGCAGCGGGGAAGGGGGCCCGCGAAACAGCGACTTCGGCCTTGCAGGCATCGCCGAGAACATTCCGGGAAGGATCAGGGTTTCAACCCGCGGCAGCGGGGGCGCGAAGGTGTGAGGATGGCTGGGGTTCCGCGCGATGGCTCGTCACCCCAGCCTGCGAGCGGTTCGCGCACGAAGAGGGCAACGATGAGACCATCCGGTGGGGGAAAGGGCAGCGCGGCAGCGCGGGATAGGGGGCCCACGACCCAACCCTTCCCATCCGCTGCGACGAGGTACTACGCGGCGACCGGGGCGGCCTTCTGGCCGACCTCGCCCGAGCGCAGCAGGGCCATGCGCAGCAGCACCGGGCCGAGGATGAGGTTGATGGTCACGACGGCGAGCACCAGCGCGCGCGCGCCGTTGCCCCAGCCGGGGAAGTGACGCGCGAGCAGCTCGGCGAGGCCCACGGAGACGCCCGCCTGGGGGATGAGCGCGAAGGGGACCCAGCGCTGCACCACGGGCTCGGCGCTGGCGAGGCGGGCGCCCGCGTAGGCCCCGGCGGCGAGGGCCACGCCGCGGGCGCCGGCGAAGATCAGCGCGGCGAGCCAGAGGGTGCGCACCACCGCGAGGTCGAGGCCCGCGCCCGCGAGGGCGAAGAAGACCGCGAAGATGGGCAGCGAGGCGGGCTCCAGCGCGTGGGCGATCTCCTCGCCGGAGACGCCGAGCACGTTCTGGAGCATCAGCCCCGCCGCGAGGTTGATGAGCAGGGGGTCGAGGTGCAGGCGCGAGCCGACCTCCGCGGCCACCACGCACACCGCGAGGATGAAGAGCACCAGGCCCTGGCGCACGCGCCGCACCCACAGCCGGATGGCGAAGGCCACGACCGCCCCGACGGCGACGGAGCCGAAGATCTCGATGCTGAGCTTGGTGACCGGGGAGATCCCCTCGTGGCCGCCGCCGAAGACCTGCGCGGCGGCGGTGCTGCCGAGGCCGAAGAGCACGATGATGGCGATGTCGGAGAGCACCACCACGCCGAGGCTGGTCTCGCTGACGGGGCCCTGGGCGTTGCTCTCGGTGAGCAGCGCGAGCACCACCGAGGGGGAGAGCGACGCGATGAGCACGCCGAGGTTGAAGGCCACCACCCAGCGCTGCGGGCTGGTGAGGCCGCCGAGGAAGGGCAGCCACCCGCTGAGCGCGACGACCAGGCCGGTGACGACCACGAGCCCGAGCACGAGCGAGATGCCGGCCACCGAGGCCACGGAGCGCAGCCGCGGGCGCAGGTGCTTCAGGTCGAGCTCGCAGCCCGCGGAGAGGGCGATGAGGCCGACGGCGACGGAGCTCACCAGCTTGAGGCTGGAGATCATCGGGACGGTGAGCAGCGCCCCGGCGCTGGGGCCGCACGCGAGGCCGCAGAGGAGGTAGCCCGTGAGCCGGGGGAAGCGCGCCGCCGCCGCGAGCTCGCCGCTCTGGACGGCCGCGAGCACCAGGAAGCCGAACGCGAGCGCGGTGCCGGCGTCGCTCACCCCCGAGGCGTTGGGGCCGAGGAAGCTGCGCGCGGAGGCCATCAGCACGACGACGACGATCAGCAGCATGAGCGAGCGGATCATCGCGCTGGCCTCGAGGGGGTGGGGGGGTCGCTGGGGGTCGCCGCGGGGGTCGCCGCGGGGGGCACGGAGGTGGAGGCAGGGCGCTCGTCGTCGGGGCTGTCATGGTCGATGGAGAGCGCGCCGACGGGGCTCTCCTGGCCGCTCGCGCCGTGCCCCGCGAGCGCCCGCGCGGACACGCGGAACACCAGCTCGGACAGCAGCGCCCCGCCGATGACGACGGTCTCCAGGCTGCCGTGGAGCAGCTCGGGGTAGGAGCTTCGCGCGCTCACCACGACGGCGATGGAGACCGCGCTCGTCGGGAGGAAGGCCAGCCAGGTGGAGGCCGTGGGGCCCAGGGCCACGGCGTCGGGGCGGAGGCCCTCGGCGGACTCGGCGAGGGCCGCGCGGGCCGCGCGCACGCCCAGGAGCTTGCCCGCGGCGCGGGCGAGTACGTAGATGGGGAGCATGATCCAGCCGCGGCGGTCGTTGGGCGACCAGAGGGCGCCGACGACGACGAAGAAGGCCATGTAGATCGGGCGCTCGAGGTCGCGGAAGCGCGGGCGCGAGAGCCACGAGCCCGCGGCGGCGTCGCCGGGGACGTTGGCCACGGTCATGCCCGAGACGAAGCACACCACGAGGGGGGAGAAGCCCACGTAGCCGGCCATGCCGGCGGCGAAGGCCAGGGCGCCGAGGGTCATGGCGACGTCCTCGTTGGGGTTGCGGGCGTTGCGCACGGCGACCCAGACCAGCAGCCCTAGCCCGACGCCCATGCCCACCTGGAGGAACACCCAGCCCAGCGGCGGGAGCTGCCACGCGCTGTCGCCGATGGGACGAAACGCCGCCGTCACCAGCGCCACCGCGAGCAGGGCCATCACGTCGTCGAGCGCCGCGACCCGCCGCAGCTGCCGCGCGCCGCGGGCGTCGAGCAGCCCGAGCAGGGCCATGAGCCGCGCGCCGGTGGGGGCGCTCACGGCCGCGCAGGCGCCGATGATCACGGCGTTGCGGAGGATGTTGCCCGGCACCACCTCGCCCTGCGGGGGGACGAGGGTGAGCACCGCGGCGGAGATCACCCCGACCACGAGCGCCGTGCAGCCGCTCTCGATGGCCATGGCGCGGGTGGTCCCGGCGGGCCATCGCGCCACCTGGCGGAGGTCGAAGTCCGTGCCGACGCGGAAGCCGATCCACCCGAGGCCGAACTCCAGCAGCGGACGCACGTCCTGGATCACCGACGGGCTGAGGATGCCCACCTCCGGGCGCCGCGCGACGAGCCCGAGCACGAGGAAGGGCAGCCCGCTGCCGGTCACCATCGCGAGCCCCGAGCGGCGCTCCCAGGCGCGCACCGCGGGGTTGCCCGCGAGCAGCGCGAGCCCGAGGATGACCATGAGCCCGAGGGTGACCCGCGCGATGGTCCCCGCGCTGGGCGGCGGGGCGTCGGGCGGGGGGGCGTGCACCACCGCAGCGTCGGCGTCGTGCACATCGACGAGCGGGCCCGCATAGACCACGGGGGCGCCGGCATCGAGCACGGCGCCGGCCTCGAGGGGCGCGGCCACGTCGAGGAGGGCGGCGGCGTCGAGGAGGGCGGCGGCGTCGAGGGGCGCGGCGGCGTCGACGACGGGCGTCGGGGGGAGCGCCGCCGGGGCGGGCCGCGGGCGCTCGACAGCGGGCAGTGCGGGTGGGACATCGACGGCATCGGCGTCGGCGCCGGGCGCATCGGAGCGTAGGGCGTCGGGGGCGGCGTCGGGACGGGCGGCGTCGGGACGGGTGGCGTCGCGGGCGGCGTCGGGAAGGGCCGCGTCGAGGGCCGCGTCGAGGGCCGCGTCGGGAAGGGCGGCGTCGAGGGTCTGCCCGGGGCAGGGCCGCGGGGCGAAGCAGCAGAGGAGAAGCGCCACGAGCGCGACGCACCACGCGCGGAGGTGCGCGGCGGGGGGTGGGTGCGGGCGGGGCGTGGGCATCGGTGTCCTCCTCCGGGACGGTGGGTCGTTGGGGGTCCAGGGCCGCGGGATCGGGCGCCCCGTCGTCGCACGGCGCTGCGGTTGGCGTCGAGCGACGTGTGTGCCTGTGGACGACATGCCGCGGGCTGATGGGCTCAGGCGCCTGCGGGCGCCGGGTGTGGTAGCACCCGGTCGAAGAACCCCTGCGATGACCCCCCGGACGAGCCCCTACCTCCAAGGCCTCTTCGATGGACCGATCGACGTCGTGGGGGATGTCCACGGCGAGCTCGACGCGCTGCACGCCCTGATGCGCGGCCTCGGCTATGACCCGGGCGGGAGGCACCCGGAGGGGCGGCGGCTGGTGTTCCTCGGCGACCTCTGCGACCGCGGGCCTGACAGCCCCGGGGTGCTGGCGCTGGCCCGCCGCATGGTGGGCGAGGGGCGGGCGCAGGTGGTCCTGGGCAACCACGAGCTCAACCTGCTGCGCGAGGTGCCGAAGCACGGCAACGGGTGGTTCTTCGAGGGCGACCACGACCGCGCGCGGGGGGAGTTCACGGCCTCGCGGGGGCTCCCGCCGGGAGAGCGCGCCGCGGTGCTGGCCTTCCTCCGCGAGCTGCCGGTGGCGCTGGCCCGCGACGACCTCCGGGTGGTGCACGCGGTGTGGGACGACGCCTCGCTCGCGCGCCTCGGGGGCGAGCTCGGGAGCTGGTCGCCCGAGCGCATCCACCGGGACGACCCGGGTTCCCCGGAGCTGCAGGCCGAGCTCGCGGCGCTGGAGCCCGCGCGGGCCCTGGAGATGAAGCGCTACGGCGAGCGGCTGAAGGCGCGCGACGAGGCGCTCCCGCTGCTGGAGGCGGTGGGTCGCAGCGACGCGCTCTGGCAGCGGGGCAACCCGATGCGGGTGATCACGTCGGGCCTGGAGACCCTGGCCGAGCGGCCGTACTTCGCGGGCGGCAGCTGGCGCATGACCGACCGGGTGCGCTGGTGGGAGCACTACGACGACCCGACCCCGGTGCTCTACGGGCACTACTGGCGCTGGATGGATCCGGGCGCGCGCGGCAGCTACTCCAAGGGCGAGCCCGACCTGTTCACCGGCGCCGCGCCCAACGCGTGGGTGGGCCGGCGGCGCAACGCCTTCTGCACCGACTTCAGCGTCGGGGCCCGCTACAAGGAGCGCGAGCTCGGGGCCTCGGCCCCGTGGCGCACGCGGCTCGCGGCGGTGCGCTGGCCCGAGCGCGAGCTGCTCGACGACCACGGCGAGCGCTGGCCCCTGGTGTGAGCCCGGTCGACGGGATGAGGGACCTGCGCCAGGCGGCACCGACGATGAGCGCGGTGGAGCTCGTCGAGGCGGCGCTCGACGATGAGTCGGTGTTCAAGGTCGTGATCAGCGAGTTCGAACGGCGGGGGGACGCGGCGCCCGACCTCGCGGCGGCCGAGCGGGTCGCGCGGGCATACGACGCGGGTCGCGTTCCCGCGTGGCTGGCGGCGGTGCTGCTCGGGCGGGTGGGTCACCCGGCGGGGTGCCCGGCGCTGCTCGCGATCGTGCGAGCGGGCGACGAGATGGCGCGCGGGTACGTCGTGGAGGCCTTCGGTCGGCTGGCCGGAGAAGGCCCTGTCGATGAGCTCGTGGCGTTGCTCCGCGATGGGGACTCGCAGCGGGCGCGCAGCATGGCCGCGCGGTCGCTGGCGGCGGTCGGCGCGCGGTCGGCGATCCCCGAGGTGGCGGCGTCGGTGCGCGCGGGGCGCATCGGGTTCTGGGCGGCGCGCGAGGCGCTCGTGGGTCTCGGCGTGGAGGACGAGCGGGTGGCGGCGTGGCTGCGCTCGGACGCCCGGGTGGACGCGACGCTGGGGTGCGCGGTGGTGTTCGAGCGCCTGGAGCGGCAGCGAGCGGAGAAGGGCTCGGAAGGGCCGTCTGCGGCGTTGGGGGCACTGGTGCTCACGGCGATCGACGCGGGCACGCCCTCGCTGCTGCGCCACGAGGAAGCGGCGCTGCGGTCGTGGGCTGCGAGGGTGTCAGGCGCAACCTGAGGTGCCTTCGACGACGGAGCGCCCGCCCACGGGTGCGCCGGGGGAGAAGAACCGCAAGGGTCGCAAGGGTCGCAAGGAGGAGTTCTGCCGGCGCTTGCGCCTCGGGTTCGCGAGAGGTGCAAGACCGCATCGCAGGAGTTCTGACGGGTTGAGCCGAGCACCCGCCCAGGCCTGGGCGGGTGCTCCCCTCGATCGGCGAGGCCGGTGACCGCAGGCCTGGGCGGGCGCTCCCCTCGGAGGGCGAGGTCGGTGATCGCAGGCGTGAGCGGACGCTCCGCTCGAGCCCTCGAAGTCCCTGTGGAAAGCGCTACTGGCGCAGCCCCCGCCCGCGCCCGCCGACCGCCCCCGGCGGGACGCACACCCCGCCGCCGCAGTCGCTGGTGCAGGTCCATCGGCCGGTCGACGGGTCGCACCCGCAGGACGAGGGCACGCAGCGGGTCTGCCGGTCGCACACGAGGCCGGGCCCGCAGCCGGTGGTGCGGCAGCCCGCGGGGCTCGGCCCGACACAGCGGTCGGCGCCGCCCGACCCAACCGTGGCCACGCCACGGCCCGGCGAGCGCGGCGTCCGGGGAGGGGTGATCGCCGCGGGGATCACCGCCGTCAGCCGGGCCATCACCCGCGTCGGCGCGTCGACCGACGGGCGACCCCGCACGCGCACCCGGGCGAGCGCGTCGGTCATGCACGCGATCATCGACGGCGACCGCGCCGACGAGCTCACCCGCGCGGCGGTCACCTCCCCGGAGGGCAGCACCGTGAAGGTCGCCCGCAGCTCCACCCGGCGGGGCGTGCGCCCGGCGGCGAGGTCGACGCAGCGCGAGAGCGCGGCGCGCTGGCTCGACAGGTAGGCGCGCACCCGCGCGGCCCCGCGGGGGTCGCTCGTCGAGAGCACCCGGGCGTCGAGGGTGACCCGCGAGCCGCCCGCGGTGGGCTCGGGGTCGACCGCGGGCCCGGGGATGCCGATGCGCCCGGGGTCGTACATCGGCGGGGCGCCGTAGCCCTGGGCGGGCGCGTGCTCCATGCCGAGCCGCGGGGACGGCTGGGCCTCCGCGGGGGCGCCGTGGGCGAGCACCCCCGCGAGGGCCGCGCTCGCCAGCAGCCACGCCGCGGAGCGGGCGCCGGTCGGCGAGGGGCGCCCGGCGCAGAAGGGGCACGCGGGCTCGCTCGCGCGGACGTGACGGTGGCAGGCGGGGCAGGGGACGAGGGCTTCGCTCATGGTGGACACTCCTTGTTGCGAGGGTGCCTTGAGCAGCCCGCGTGCCGCTGCGTCCGACGCGGGAAACCCACGGTCGCCGGGCGCGCGAGGCGCCGCGCGGGCGCGCCGGTGCGAGGCGCCGCCGCCACGGTCCACCGGTAGGGGCTCGTCACCCCGAGCGGACCGCTCTACAAGCAGCACCCGTGAAGTCCATCATTCCCTTCGACGACCGCGTCTCCATCCCTCCGCGGCCGGTCGAGCACCGGGTGCTCGCGCTCGGCGCCTTCGCGCTCTTCGCCGGGGTCATCCTCGCCACCGTGGCGCGCATCCTGATGCCCTACTTCGCGCCCATCCTCCTGGCGGGGATGATCGTCTCGGTCACCCACAAGCCCTACGTCCGCCTCTGCGCGCGCCTCAAGGGCCGCCGCGAGCTCGCCGCCGCCATCATGCTCCTGGGGATCATCCTGCTGGTGATCGTCCCGCTGACGCTCATGTCCCTGCTGCTCTTCCAGCAGGCCTCGTCGCTGGTCGAGGCGCTGCGCGACGTCGACCTCCGCGGGCTCAACACCGACCCGCGGGTGGTGCGCCTCCTGGGCGTGGTGCAGCGCAACGTCCCCGGCGTCACCGCCGCCTCCATCAACCCGCAGCAGATCATCCTCGGCGCCGTGCGCGGCCTGCCCGGCCTCGTGGCCACC
Source organism: Myxococcales bacterium (assembly GCA_030652255.1). Classification (GTDB taxonomy): domain Bacteria; phylum Myxococcota_A; class Polyangia; order Polyangiales; genus SCUS01. Next base: position 7,456 of record JAUSAZ010000126.1, read on the forward strand.
TCCGGCGGGCGCCTCATCGGCGGCATCGCCAACGTGGCCTTCGGCTTCCTCGCGATGCTCCTCGTGACCTTCTATTTCTACATCGAGGGCGACCGGCTCACCGAGGAGGTGTCGTCCCTCTCGCCGCTGCCCGCGTCGTCCAACCGCGAGATCGCCGCCACCTTCCGCGACGTGATCGACAGCTCCTTCCGCGGCCAGCTGGTCACCTCCCTCTCGCAGGGCGTCGCCACCGCCGTGGGCCTCTGGATCACCGGCGTCCCGAGCGCCCTCTTCTGGGGCGTGGTGGCCTCCCTCTTCGCGCTCATCCCCCTCGTGGGCCCGGCCATCGTATGGGCGCCCGCGACGGCGTACCTCTTCTTCCGCGCCGACCACGGCGGGCCGATGTGGAAGCCCATCGTGATGCTCATCTGGGGCCTGGTGGTGGTGTCGCTCATCGACAACGTGGTGCGCCCGCTGGTCATGAGCGGCGGCACCAAGCTCTCCGCGCTGGTGCTCTTCTTCGCCATCATCGGCGGCCTCCAGGCCTTCGGCTTCATCGGCCTCCTGCTCGGCCCGCTCGTCTTCGCCCTCCTCGTGACCGTGGTGCACCTCTACAAGCGCCTCGTGCTCGGCCGCGTCACGCTTCGCCCCGAGGCCGACAAAATGCCCGCCGGGGGTTAGCATCGCGCCGTGATCGTCGAATGTCAGAAGTGCGGCGCTCCGCTCTCCGTGGTCGAGGGCCAGCGCCTTGCCCAGTGCAGCTACTGCGGCGCGAGCAGCCAGGTGCGCTCGATGCGCACCGCCGCGATCCAGACCCCGCCGGGGTGGCAGCCGCCGGCGCAGTGGCAGCCGCCGCCGCAGGGCTACGGCCCGCCGCCGCCGCCCTACGTCTACCGCCCGCCGCCGCCGCCCGCGCGCGGTGGGGGCGCCGGCGTGGTGGGGGTCATGGTCGCCTTCGGCGCGCTCGCGGCCGTCGGGGGCGTGGTCGCGGCCGTGGCCGGGGCCCGCGGCGGGTCGATGTTCGCCACGCGGGTCGACCCCAACGCGCGGCCCACCGTGGCCACGGTGCCGGTCGGCGCTGCGCCGCTGTTGCGCGCCATCTCGGGCATCGCGGGCGGCTCCATCCGCGGCGGCTCCATCGACACCCGCTGCCGGGGGTACTTCCCCGTGGCGCCGCAGTTCGCGATCCAGGTGACGGCCCCGCAGCAGGTGCGCCTCACCACCCTCGCCAGCGACGACCTCACCATGGCCCTGCGCGACCCGTCGGGCACCTGGCGCTGCGACGACGACGGCGGCACGGGCAACAGCCCCCTGCTCGACCTGCCCCTCGCCCCGGGCGTGTACCCGGTCTGGATCGGCACCTACCGCCAGCGCCTCTCGTCCAGCTTCTCGCTCCAGGTGCAGGCCGGCCCGCCGGGCGCGCTGCCCTTCGCCAGCGGGCTCGGCTACGACACCCCGCCCACCCTCGGCGTGATGCCGCACTCGAGCGCCGTCACGTCCACCAGCCGGATGGGCTTCGCGGGCGGCCCCTTCGCGGCCAGCGGGCTGCGCAGCGACTGCCGCGGGCACCTCCCGCTCGCGCCCCACGTGGTGCTGCGCACGACGGGCTACCGTCGGGTGACGCTCACCACCGCCTCGACGCGCGACCTCACGATGGTGGTGCGCGACGCGTCCGGGGCGCTGCACTGCGACGATGACTCCGGCGGCGCGACGCAGCCGCGCATCGCGGCCACGCTCCCGCCGGGCGACCAGCAGGTCTGGGTGGGCACCTACAGCGCGGGCGAGACGGTGCCCTTCACGCTGACGGCCGTGTCCGAGCCGGGCTCCGCGACGGCGATCGCCGGCGGGCTCGCGCCGCAGGCCCGGCCGACGGTGGCGACGCTCGACCTCGACCGCGGCCCCGCCACCACCATGAACCGCGGGATCATCTTCGGCACGGTGGAGGCGCGCTCGGTGTCGGCTTCGTGCACGGGCTACCTCACGATGGCGCCGCAGCTGCGGCTGGTGACGCGCACCCCGCGGCACGTGACCATCGCGGTGACGTCGAGCGTCGACACCACCCTGCTGGCGCGCGGCCCCAACGGCGACATGGTGTGCGCTGACGACTCGCGCGGCAGCTCCAACCCCCTCATCGACGCCGACATCGGCGCGGGCGAGACCACCGTCTGGATCGGGTCGTACTCGCCCTCGCGGCGGGCGGGCTTCCGGGTGCAGGTGACGGCGCAGGCGCCGTCGGGCGCGCTCCCGGTGAAGTAGGCCGCCCTCTACCCCCGCCCGCATCGGCATCAATCGGTCAACGCCCATTGGGGGGCGGGGCAGGGAATCAGCGCGCCGCGGGGTCGGCGGCGTGTCGCGCGCGGTACGCCGAGGGCGCGACCGACTCCCAGCGCTTGAAGGCCCGGCGGAAGTTGGCGAGGTCGCTGTACCCGAGGGTGTAGGCGATCTCCTCGACGCTGAAGCGCCCGGACTTCAGGTGCTCGACGGCCAGCGTGTGGCGCACCTCCTCCAGCAGCTCCCGATACGACGTGCCCTCGTCCAGCAGGCGACGGTGGAGGGTGCGCGGGGTCATCGAGAAGAGCCGCGCCGTCACCTGGAGCGAGGGGAAGCCCCGCTGCTTCTCCAGCAGCAGGCGCCGCACCCGGGTGGCCATCGACTCGCTGGCCGTGAGCTTGTCGAGCTCGCGCTGGCAGATCATCGCGGCGTCGCGGAAGGCCTCCGGGTCGGCGAGCCTGAGCGGCACGTCCAGGGCGTGGAGCGGCAGCGTGAAGCCCGCCCAGGACTGGGCGTAGCGCACCGGGGCGCCGAAGAGGTCGAGGGCCAGGTCGGCGTAGCCTGGGGCCTCGAAGGGGAAGGCCACCTCGCCCACGCGGCAGAGGCCCATGGAGATGGAGTCGAGGATGTTCTTGATGCTGAGCACCACGGCCTCGAGCAGCGGCCGGCGGATGTCGCCCAGGGGGTACGTCTCCGCGAAGACGATGCGCAGCGCGCCGGAGGTCTCCTCGTGCCCGACGGACACCAGCGAGAGGCGCAGCGGGGCGAAGCGCTCGACCAGGGCGAGGGCCTCGCGGATGGTGCCGCTGTTCATCGCGGCGTAGCCGAGGATGCCGTGGGTCGCGGCGCCCAGGCGCTCCCCCACGAGCAGCCCGAGGGCGGGCTCATTCGACAGCAGCAGCGCGTCGCGTACGAGCTGCCGGAACACCGGCAGGGGGATGGTCCACGTGGGGTCGTTGAGCTGCGCCTCGCGCAGCCCGCTGCGTTCGAGCCACTGCCCCACGTCGCCGCCGTGACCGCGGATCTGCTCGGCGATGTGCCGGAGGTAGAGCGCCGGCAGCGTGAGGGCCTGGTCGCGCATCCGTGATGCTCCAGCGAAGGGGGGGGCTGCGAGGTCGACTGTCAATAAATGACCCATCGATGTCAACGCGGGACCTGTCCTCCGGTGCCGCGAATTCCTACGGTCGACGTCGTCCCCAGAGGCTCCTCACCCCACGGAGAGCGAATGGCCACGATGCGTTCCACCCGGCGCCCGATCACCGCGCACATCAACGCCCTGCCCATCGTCGTCGAGGCGCGGGAGACCGTGCTCCAGGCGGCCCTGCGGAGCGGCGTCGACTTCCCCAACAGCTGCCGCGTGGGCGGCTGCGGGAGCTGCAAGTGTCGCCTGACCGAAGGCTCGGTGAAGGAGCTCACGGAGACGGGCTACCTGCTCTCCGGCGAGGAGATCGAGCAGGGGTACATCCTGGCCTGCCAGAGCGTGCCGCAGTCCGACGTGCGCATCGAGGTCGAGCTCGCGCCGGGCACCACGCGCCGCCGCGTGGCCGGTCGCGTCGTCGGGCAGGAGCGGGTCACCCACGACATCACCCGCCTACGGGTGCAGCTCGACGAGGCCCTCGTGTACCGCGCGGGGCAGTTCGCCCTCTTGAGCGTCGAAGGCCTCGACGGGGTCGCGCGGAGCTACTCCTTCGCGACGCCGCCCCGCGCCGACGGCGAGGTGGCCTTCTTCGTGCGCAAGGTGCCCGGCGGGCGCTTCTCGTCGATGGTCCATGACACCGGGCTCGTGGGCCGCGCGGTGCAGGTCGATGGGCCGTCGGGGGACTTCTGGCTGCGCCCCGCGGAGGCCCCGCTGCTGCTGGTCGCGGGCGGCAGCGGGCTCGCGCCCATCCTGGCCATGCTCCACGAGGCCGCGGCGGCGGGCGTGGTCCGCGACGCCACGCTCCTCTTCGGCGCCCGCACCGCGGCGGACCTCTACGCCCTCGACGAGATCGAGGCCATCGCGGGGCGTTGGCGCGGGGCGTTCCGCTTCGTGCCGGTGCTCTCGGCCGCGGCCGACGACACCACCTGGGCGGGCGCGCGGGGCCTCGTCACCGACTCCATTCCCGACCTGCTCGCGGAGGGCGCCCACGCCTACCTCTGCGGCCCTCCCGCGATGATCGACGGCGCGCTCGCGCTGCTCCGGGAGCGCGGCGTGCCCCGCGCGCAGGTGCACTTCGACCGCTTCACCACGCAGCACGACGCGGCCCCGGCGCTCTCCCCCGCCGCGCTCCCCGCCGTCGCCGCCCCGTCGCCGCCGTCGGCGTGGGATGCCCTTCACTACGCGAAGTTCTTCCTCTTCCACGGCGTGGGGCTGCTCTCGGTGGTGGCGCTGCTCGCCGGCGGGCGCTTCGTCACCTACGGCCTCGCGGCGATCCTGGCGCTGTACATGGTCGGCGACGCCGTCGGCGGGGACGACACCTCCACGCCGACCTACCGCCACCCCGGCATATTGACCGCGCAGCTCTGGCTGGCGCTGCCGCTGCTCTCGCTCATCGTCTTCGCCGCCGTGTGGAGCGTCAGCCCCGGCGACCCCCTCGGCTTCGGTCACTGGATCACCGGCTTGAGCGGCTACGACGTGCTCGCGGCCCGCGCGGCGACCGGCGCCGGGCACCACGTCTCGGCCTGGGTCGTCACCGGCCTCATGATCGGCATGGTGGGGACCATCCCCGCGCACGAGCTCACCCACCGCACCTGGGATCGGGTGTCGATGTTCGTCGGGCGCTGGCTGCTGGCCTTCAGCTTCGACACGACCTTCGCGATCGAGCACGTCTACGGCCACCACCGCTACGTCTCCACGGAGGCCGACCCCGCCACGGCGCCGCGCGGCCGCAACGTGTACTTCCACATCGTGGCCTCGACCCTGAAGGGCAACGCCAGCGCCTGGGCCATCGAGCGGGAGCGCCTGGAGAAGCGCCGCCTGCCGGTGTGGTCATGGCACAACGCGGTGCTGCGCGGTCAGGGGATGAGCGCGGCGCTGGTGGCGGCGGCGTGGGCGATGGGGGGATGGCGCGGGGCGGTGTTCTTCACGGCCTGCGCGCTGTGGGGCAAGGCGCTGCTGGAGATCGTCAACTACATGGAGCACTACGGCATCGTGCGAGACCCGGCGACGCCGGTGCAGCCGCGGCACTCGTGGAACACCAACCGGCGCATCAGCTCGTGGAGCATGTTCAACCTGACGCGGCACTCGCACCACCACGCGCAGGGCGAGGTGGCCTACCAGGACCTCCGGCCCTACGCCGACGCGCCGATGATGATCAACGGGTACCTCACCACCCTGGTGGTGGCGATGATCCCGCCGCTCTGGCACCACCTGATGACCCCGAAGGTGCAGGCCTGGGACCGCGACTTCGCCACCGAGGAGGAGCGCCAGCTCGCCCGGCGGGCCAGCGCTCGGAGCGGCATCACCGCGCTGCGCGAGGCGGTGCAGGGCGCTTGAATCACGGCCGCGTGCGCGGGGGTCGGTCGGTGAGGGGCTCGTCCGGCGTCGGGGTGCGCCTCGCGTCGCAGGGCGCGGGGCAGTTGATCTGCGGCAGCGACGGGCGCCCGCTCGCGTGCGGCGGCGCGGAGGGCGCTGCGTCCGCGGCCAGCGTCGGCGAGCGGTGGAAGCGTCGGCCGCACGGCGCCAGCCAGCTGCCACCCGTGTGACCGAGGCGGAACAGCACCTCCTCGGCCGACTGCGGGCGGGCCTGCGGGTCGATCGCCATGAGGTCGCGCAGCAGCGACGCCAGCTCCTCGGGCGCGTCCGTGCGCCGTTCGCGCACATCGGGCACCGGGTCGAGCAGATGGTGCGTCCACATCGCGAAGGGCGAGTCGCCGGGGTAGGGCGGCGCGCCCGCGAGCAGCTCGAAGCCCAGCACCCCCAGCGCGTAGAGGTCGACGAGGGGAGCACCCCCGCCCAGGCTGCGCCCCTCGAACATCTCCGGCGCCATGTACCGGGGCGTGCCCACCATGCCCTCGGACCCGGAGGCCACCCGGGGCCGCGCGATGCCGAAGTCCAGCAGCACCAGCCGGCGCTCCGTCGCCAGCATCACGTTGCCGGGCTTCAGGTCGCAGTGCGCGAGGCCCGCGAGGTGCACGGCGCGCAGCCCGTCCGCGATGGCGATCAGGATCCCCTCGACCTCGTCGAGCGAGAAGCGCTCCTCGCGGGCGCGGCGCTCGTTCACCAGGTCGACGAGCGCGGCGCCGCGGAGGCGCTCCATGGCCAGGTACTCCATCCCCCGGTGGGTCGAGACCCCGAAGACCGTGACCATGCTCGGGTGCCGCACCGCCACGATGGCCCTCGCCTCGTCGCGCAGCGCGTGCGGGCCCTGCCCCGCGCGGGCGACCTTGATGGCCACGCGCCGACCGAGCACCCGATCGACGGCCTCGTAGACCTGCGCCATGCCCCCTTCGCCGATCTTCTCGACGACCTCGTACTGCTCGCCCAGCAGCTCGCCGGGGTTGAGCAGATCAGGTCGTTGCCGGGGAACACCGGCCGGGATGGTGGCGTCCGGGTCGGTCGGCGCGTGCTCCCATCCGAGGGTGTCGACCGCCGGGGTGCGGCCCCGTTTCGGTGGGGGAGTGACGCGCCTGGTCATCGTAGGGTCGGGTGAAGGTCGGTAGCCGCCACGGCATCACTGCGGCGGGCGCCGGGCACATCATGGCGCTTCCGGGCCGTCGGCGCACCCGCTCGCGCGCGGGCGGCGGTATTCATGACGCCGCGCACCTCACTCCCCCCCACCACGGATCGAGCCGACACCCCCATGACCAACCCGCTGCTCTCCGACCGCGACGTGGACTTCCTGCTCTACGAGGTGCTCGACGCGGAGGCCCTCTGCGCGCTGCCCGACTTCGCGGGCTACAACCGCGAGACCTTCGACCTCGTGCTGGGCAACGCGCGGCGCCTCGCGCGGGAGGTGCTCTTCCCGGCCTTCCAGGCCATGGACGCCGAGCCCCCGCGGCTGGTCGACGGGCGTGTGGCGGTGCACCCGCGGATGCGCGAGCTCTACCCCGCGATGGTGTCCCAGGGCTTCATCGCCGCGACGCGCCCCGCGGAGGTGGGCGGCGCGCAGCTCCCGCACCTCGTGGCGGGCATGGCGACGGCGTACCTCATGGCGGGCAACGCGGCGGCCTACGCGTACCTCGGGCTCACCACCGGCGCGGCGCACCTCATCGAGGCCTTCGGCAGCGACTGGCTGCGCGACACCTTCATGCGCCCGATGTACGAGGGCGCCTGGACGGGCACCATGGCCCTCACCGAGCCGCACGCGGGCTCGTCGCTGGGGGACATCACCACCCGCGCCACGCCGCAGCCCGACGGGTCGTATCGCGTGGTGGGGAGCAAGGTGTTCATCTCCGGGGGCGACCACGACCTCACGGAGAACATCGTCCACCTGGTGCTGGCGCGCGTCGACGGCGCCCCGGCGGGCGTGCGCGGCGTGTCGCTCTTCGCGGTGCCGCGGCTGCGCCCCGACGGCGACGGCCTGGTGCCCAACGACGCCCACGCGGCGGGGGTGTTCCACAAGATGGGGTGGAAGGGACTGCCCTCGATCGCGCTCAACCTGGGCGACGAGGGCGACTGCCACGGGTGGCTCGTGGGCCCGGAGGGGCGCGGGCTCGCGTGCATGTTCCAGATGATGAACGAGGCGCGGATCATGGTGGGCATGAACGCCGCCGCCACCGCCGCGGTGGCCTACCAGGAGTCGCTGGCCTACGCGCAGGTGCGCACCCAGGGCCGCTCGCTCGGGGCGAAGGGCGACGCGGCGATGGTGCCCATCATCGAGCACGCCGACGTGCGGCGGATGCTGCTGCGCCAGAAGGCCATCGTGGAGGGCTCGCTCGCGCTGCTGGCGACGGCGTCGCGCTACGCCGACCTCGCGGCGCACGCGGCGGGCGACGACGCGCGGCGGGACGCGCAGCGGATGCTGGAGCTGCTCACGCCGCTGGCCAAGAGCTTCCCCGCGGAGCGGGGCTTCGAGAGCAACGCGCTCGCGGTGCAGATCCACGGGGGCTACGGGTACACGAGCGAGTACCTGCCCGAGGCGTGGCTGCGCGACCAGAAGCTCAACACCATCCACGAGGGCACCACGGGCATCCAGGCGATGGACCTCCTCGGCCGCAAGGTGATGGCCGAGGGCGGCGCCGCGCTGATGGCCTTCGGCGCGGTGGTGGGCGCGAGCATCGAGGAGGCCCGCGCGGCGGCGGTGGAGGCGCGGTGGTGCGACGAGCTCGCGGCGGCCGTCGAGGCGCTGGGCTCGCTCACCATGGAGCTCGGTGCGAAGGGCATGGCGGGCGACCGCGAGGGGATGCTCCGCCACGCGACGGACTACCTCGACCTGATGGGCACCGTGGTGGTGGCGTGGCAGTGGCTCGGAATGGCCACCGCGGCGACGCACGGACTCGCGGGCGGGGACGCGGCGTCGGCGGACTTCTACCGGGGCAAGCTGGCCGCGGCGCGGTACTGGTTCGTGACCGAGCTGCCGCGCGCGGAGGGGCTCACGGCGCGCATCCGCGAGGCCGATGGGTGCTTCGCCGAGGCGCGGGCGGAGTGGTTCTGACAGTCATGGGACGTGACAGCGAGGCGCCGTCGTTTCGAGTGGGCCGGGTGACCGGGTCGATGTTCCTTGGCATCATGAATCTCGCTCGCTCCCAGGACGATCAGGAGACCCGATGAGAGGCAACGCAGCCACGCAGGTCGAAGAGGTGATCGACGCCCTCGCGACGCTCGACGACGAGCAACGCTCGCTCGTGCTGGACTTCGCGCGGATGCTCCGTGCCCGGGTCCGCACGATGGTTCCGGACGACCTCTCGCCGACCGGCGCGGACTACCTGGCCTGGCAGGCGGCGGTCGACGTCCGCGCCCGGCAGGCGCTGGCGGAGTTCCGCCGACGGGTGGAGGCCGCGGGTCTGTCACCCGATGCCGAACTCTCTCGCTCGGAGTGGCCGGCGGACATGGCACCAGGATCGAGGTCGAGCGTCGAGACGTGAAACCACGCATGACCGTCGTCGCGGGGCCGTCCGGCAGCGGCAAGAGCACCCTCTTCGCCGTTGCCGGTCTCGCTCCCGACGCCTTCAACGTGGACGACCGGGCCGCGAGGGCCCACGGGTCGTACGCGGGCATCCCGCCGGAGATCCGTACGCAGGCCCAGCGTGAGTGCGAGGACTTCGTCGCCAACTGCATCGAGCGCCAGCGCTCCTTCGCCGTCGAGTCGACCCTGCGCTCGGACGCGGCGCTCCGTCAGGCCGTGACGGCGCGGGCCGCGGGCTTCGCGACCTTCCTGATCTTCGTCTGCGCGGGATCGGTCGATGAACACCTGCGGCGGGTCGCGCTCCGCGGGCGGCTCGGCGGGCACTCGGCTCCCGAGACAGAGCTCAGGGACATCTACGTCCGGAGCCTCGGGCACCTCACGGCGGCGCGTGGGCTCTTCGACGAGGCGAACCTCTACGACTCGTCCGAGCGGTGGGGCCTCCCGCGATGCGTCGTCCAGCTCCGCACTGAGGGAGTGCGCGAACTGCCTCCGGTGCCTGAATGGGTTCCTGCCACGTGGAGGACCGCGTAGACCGGCGGAGGGGCTCACGGCGCGCATCCGCGATGCCGACGGGTGCTTCGCCGAGGCGCGGGCGGAGTGGTTCTGACAGCGGGAGAGCGCGGTGAGAGAGCCGCGGCGCAGCGCCGGAGGCATGGCGCCTGCACAGGTGCTCGGCTTGATGAACACCCCGAGAGCACAGACGGTCGCGATCGAACGCTCTCTCCACCGCCTGCGGCTCACGGCGGCGGCCGTCGGCCTGGCGATCCTCGCAGGCTGTTCGGGCGCTGTCACCCCTGCGGAGGAGCTGGCCGACGACGCGGGAGACGTGGCAGAGCGCGACACCGCGGCAATGCCCAACAGCACACCTGCCCCGGGCCTGCTCCGCTACCCTGATCACCCGTCGGTCGGTGACGCCGTCGTGCGCGACGACGTGCTGGTCGACGCGGGCCTGGAGGTCGACACGGGTCTGGTGGTCGACACGGGCCTGGCGGTCGACGCGGGTCTTGTGGTCGACGCGGGCCTGGTGGTCGACGCGGGCCTGGTGGTCGATGCGGGCCTGGTGGTCGATGCGGGCGTGCGCGATGCGGGCGTGGTGGTCGACGCGGGCGTGCGCGATGCGGGCGTGCGCGATACGGGCGTGCGCGATGCGGGCGTGGTGGTCGACGCGGGGCTGGTGGTCGACGCGGGCGTGCGCGATGCGGGCGTGGTGGTCGACGCGGGGTCGCTCCCCGTGGGGCCGCTGCCGGCAGTGGGGCCAGGGCTCCCTGCGTGGGACGGGGCGACGGTGGCGCACGTCCGCGAGCTTCGCGCCCGGGGCGTCGCGATGGGCAACCGGCTGGGTGTCTTCGCGAAGATCGGCGACTCCATCACGGAGAGCGGGAGCTTCCTCTTCGACGTGGGCCATGGCTGGGTGGAGCTTGGCCCCTACGCGGGCCTCGACCCGACCATCCAGTACTTCCGCGCGACGACGCTGGAGGGCGGCGCCAACTCCTTCAACCGATCGAGCGTGTGCGCCACCGCGGGGTGGACCACCGACGACGCCCTCGCGGGCGGCGACGACTCTCCGCTCCAGCGCGAGCTGCGGGCCATCCGTCCCGCCTGGGCGCTGGTGATGTACGGTACCAATGACGTCGACCGCAGCAGCGTCGCGGCCTTCAGCGCCAACCTCCAGCGCATCGTCGACGTCGTGGAGGCCGCGGGCACCGTGCCCGTGCTGAGCACGATCCCCGACCGCTACGACGGCCCCGGCCCGCAGGCCGCGGCGCTCCAGTTCGTGGCAGCGATCCGCGGCGTCGCGGCGGCCCGTCACGTTCCGCTGATCGACTACTGGGCCGCGCTCCAGGGGCTGCCGATGCACGGCGTGTCCGACGACCAGATCCACCCGTCGGTGTACGTGGCGGGCGGCAGCACGGCGTCGGGCTTCTTCACCCAGGCGGGGCTCCAGCACGGCTACAACGTGCGTAACCTCACCGCGCTCCAGATGCTCGACCGGCTGCGCGCGCTTCCGTGATCGTCGCAGGAGCCCCTATGGCGGGGCCCTACCGACGCGGGCGCGCGCGCTGGCTGGAGGGGTAGACCCCGCGACGCAGCGCGTGCACGAGCCCGCGGGGCACGATGCCGCGCCCATCGCGGAAGGGCGAGAAGGCCAGCGCCTCCTGGTTGACGTCCGCGCGCTCGCGCAGCTCGACCCGCGCCACCGGCACCCAGCCCCAGCGCCAGCGGCGCCGCACCTCGAGCGTGAACAGCGCGCCCTGCTGGGCGACGGCGGCGTCGAGGCGCTCGCTGCGGGTGCGCCCCGCGGCGCCGCGAGGGGCCTCCGGGCGCAGGCGGAGGAAGGCCCGCCCGAAGCCCGGCACGTCGAAGGGCGACACGGCGTAGTAGCGGTTGCGGAGGTAGTCCGACGCGTCGGTGGTGAAGGGCGCGAGGCCCATGGTCCAGGGGCGCAGGATGGTGGCGAAGAGGAGGTCCTGGTCGTCGGGGTCGGGCTCGGCCGAGGCGTCCCCCTGGCGACGGAGGCGCAGCGCGCAGCCGAGCACGTCGAGGTGCTCCCATCGGCTCTTCCAGAGCGCGCCAGAGAGGCGCACCAGGCATGGGCCCGCCAGCGCCGCCCCCAGCGCGCCGCCGCCCGGGAGGGCCGTCACGTCGGCGTGGAACACGTCTCCCCGCGGGTGGAAGGTGCGCGCCCGCCGCAGCCGGCTCACGAGCGCAAACGCCGGCGCCGCCGCCCACCCGAGGGCCGTGCCCAGCCGCTCACCCACCGTCACGTGCTGCTTCATCGGCCCCAACGTGCGACCGCGGCGCCCGAGCGTCACCGGGTCAATCTGGCGACCCTACGTGCCGAGGGCTGCGTCGAGCGCGGCGGTGACCATCTCGGCGAAGCCCGACTGCCGCTCGGCGGGGCTGAGTGACTCGTGCGCGACGAGGCTGTCGCTCACCATCAGCGCCGCGAGCGCGCGCACCCCGTGGCGGGCCGCGGCGGTGTAGAGCCCCGCGGCCTCCATCTCGACCGCGAGCACGCCGTAGCGCGCCCAGAGCTTCCACCCGTCGGGCTCGTCGACGTCGTAGAAGGTGTCGGTCGAGAGCACGTTGCCGACGTGAACGGCGAAGCCGCGCGCGGTCGCCGAGTCCCACGCGCGGCGCAGCAGGTCGAAGTCCGCCGTCGGCGCGAAGGCCATCCCCCGGAAGCGCGTCGCGATGAGGGAGGAGTCCGTCGAGGCGCTCTGCGCCAGCACGAGGTCGCGCAGCTTGATCCCCGGCTGGAGCGCGCCGCAGGTGCCCACGCGCACGAGGGTCTTCGCGCCGAACACCGTGATCAGCTCGTGGGCGTAGATGGAGAGCGACGGCAGCCCCATGCCGGTGCCCTGCACCGACACCCGGCGGCCCTTGTAGGTACCCGTGAAGCCGAGCATCCCGCGCACCTCGTTGTGGCAGACGGGGTCGTCGAAGAAGCGCTCCGCGATGAGCTTCGCCCGCAGCGGATCGCCAGGCAGCAGGACCACGTCGGCGATGTCACCAGGCGCCGCGGAGAGGTGGGGGGTCGACATGCCGCGAGGGTCGCACGATCGCGGCGGAGAGATCTCCCGAGGGCCCCTTGTCGCCTTCGTCACTTCGCTCCATTGTCATACGCATGATAAAGAACCACCCCGTCGCCCTGGCGTGGCTTCTCTCCGCGGCCCTCGCGGCCTGTGGTCGCAGCGCGGCGGGCACCCCGACGCCCCTCCAGGGCGTGGTGGAGTTCGACGACCGCGCGCTCGGCTTCGAGCTCGGCGGGCGCGTGGCGACGGTGGCCGTGGAGCGCGGTGCCGTGCTCACACCGGGGCAGGTGATCGCCACGCTCGACGAGGGCCTCGCCCGCCCGGCCCGCGACGCCCGCGCCGCCGAGCTCGCCGCCGCGAGGGCGCAGCTCCGGCTCCTGGAGGCGGGCGCGCGGCGCGAAGACCTCCGCGGCGTCGAGGCCCAGCTCACGGCCGCGAGGGCGACGGAGGCCGTGGTGCAACGGAGCCTTGCTCGCGCACAGGGCCTCGCCGCGCAGGGGGCCGTCCCGGCGGCGGGCCTCGACGACCTGGAGGCGCAGCGGGCGAGGGCGCGGGGCGAGCGTGGCGCGTTGGAGGAGCGGCTCGCGGGGCTGCGCAGCGGGGCGCGCTCGCAGGAGGTGGCGGCGGCGAGGGCGAGGGTCGACGCGGCGGCGGCGGGCCTGGCGGCGGAGGAGGCGAGGCTCGCGCGGCACACGCTGCGGGCGCAGCACGGGGGCGTGGTGCTGGAGCGGCACGTCGAGGCGGGGGAGGTGGCGGGGGCGGGGGTTCCGGTGGTGACGGTGGCGGACGTGGGGCACCCCTACGTGGAGGTCTTCGTCCCGCAGGCGGGCCTCGCGGCGGTGCGCCTGGGCGGGCCCGCGACGCTGCGGGTCGACGGCGACCGCGCGGCCTACCCCGGGCGCGTGGAGCTCATCGGGCGGCGCATGGAGTACACCCCGCGCTTCCTCTTCAGCCCGCGCGAGCGGCCCAACCTGGTGGCGCGCGTGCGGGTGCGCATCGACGACCCCGCGGGGAGACTTCACGCGGGCGCCCCGGCGGCGGTGGAGCTCGGTCATGGGCGCTGAGCTCGTCGTCGAGACCGCGGGCCTCGGTCGCACCTTCGGCAAGCTGGTGGCCGTGCGCGACGTGTCCCTCTCGGTGCGCCGGGGGGAGATCTTCGGCATCCTCGGGCCCAACGGCGCGGGCAAGTCGACCACCATCCGCATGCTCTGCGGGCTGCTCACCCCGACGAGCGGGCGCGGCACCGTGGCGGGCTTCGACATCGCGAGCGAGCCCGAGAAGGTCAAGACCCGCATCGGGTACATGACCCAGCGCTTCTCGCTCTACGAAGACCTCACCGTGCGCGAGAACCTGCTCTTCTACGCCGGGCTCTACGGCCTCTCCGGCGCGCGCCGCCGAGAGCGCGTGGCCGAGGTGCTCGCCCGCAACGGCCTCGAAGAGCGCCGCGACCAGCTCGCGGGCACCCTCTCCGGCGGCTGGAAGCAGCGCGTCGCCCTCGCCTGCGCGATGCTGCACGAGCCCCCATTGGTCTTCCTCGACGAGCCCACCGCGGGGGTCGACCCGGTGAGCCGCCGGGCCTTCTGGGAGGAGATCCACCGCATCGCGACGGAGGGCACGACGGTCATCGTGACCACCCACTACATGGACGAGGCCGAGCGCTGCCACCGGCTCGCCTTCGTCTTCCGCGGCGCCCTGCTCGACACCGGGAGCCCCGCGGAGATCCTCGCCCGCCGCGCGCTTCGCGTCGCCGAGGTGGACTGCGCCGCCCGCCCGGTGCTCGACGCCCTGCGCGCCGATCGCCGCGTCGAGGAGGTCGCCCCCTTCGGCGCCCGGCTGCGCGTGACCACCCGCCGCGAGCACGACCCGGCCGCCCTCGTGCGCGAGGCCATGGCCGCCGCGGGCGTCGCGGGCGACGGCCCCGTGGAGGTGCGGGCCAACCTGGAGGACGCCTTCGTGTCGATGGTGCGCGACGACGCGAGGCGCGGGTGACACGGCTGCTCGCCATCGCGTGGAAGGAGCTGCTCCAGCTCCGCCGCGACCGGCTCACGCTGGCGATGATGGTGATGCTCCCGCTCGTGCAGATCGTGCTCTTCGGGTGGGCCATCGACACCGACGTGCGGCACATCCCCACGACGGTGCTCGACCAGGACCGCACCGCCGCGTCGCGCGAGCTCGCGGCCTCGCTCATGGCCACCGGCAGCTGCGACCCGGTGGGCGAGGTGCGCGACCCGGCCGAGCTCTCCGCGGCGCTGCGCTCGGGGCGCGCGAAGGTGGGGCTGGTGATCCCCGCGCGCTACGCCGAGCGCCTCGCGCTGGGTCGGCCCGCGGCGGTGCAGCTGGTGGTCGACGGCTCGGACCCGCAGTCCGTCGCGAGCGCCACGAGCGCAGCGGGGGGCCTCGTGGCGCAGCGGGCGATGGCGATGGTGCTGGCGCGCACGGGCGCTCGGGAGGCCCCGCTCAGCCTGGAGTCGACCACCTGGTACAACCCCGACCTGCGCACCGCCGTGAACGTGGTGCCGGGCCTGGTCGGGGTGATCCTGACGATGACCATGGTGATGCTCACGGCGATGGCCGTCGCGCGCGAGCGGGAGCGCGGCACGCTGGAGCAGCTGGTGGTCTCGCCCATCCGCAAGTGGGAGCTGGTGGTCGGGAAGATCCTGCCCTTCGTGGTGATCGGCTACGTGCAGATGACCCTGGTGCTCATCGCGGGCTACGTGGTCTTCGACGTGCCGGTGGTGGGCTCGCTGCCGCTGCTCTACGCGCTGGCCTTCGGCTTCATCGCGGCCAACCTCGCGCTCGGGCTCTTCTTCTCGACCCTCGCGAAGACCCAGCAGCAGGCGATGCAGATGTCCTTCTTCTTCCTGCTGCCCAACATCCTCTTGAGCGGGTTCATGTTTCCGCGCGAGGGGATGCCGAGGCCCGCGCAGTGGCTCTCCGAGGCCCTGCCGCTCACCCACTTCCTCAAGATCATCCGCGGCATCGCCCTGCGCGGCGCCGGCTTCGACGACCTGCACGGCTCGCTCGCGCGCCTGGCGGTCATCCTCGCGGTGCTGGTGACCCTCACCTCCCTGCGCTTCAGCAAGAACCTCGCGTGAACGGAGCATAGACCCCACCGATGGCCCGCCCCCCGAGTGACATCGCCCAGCGCATCGTGACCGCCGCGACGGAGCGCTTCCTCCACGACGGCGTCGACGGCGCCTCGCTGCGCCAGATCGCCCGCGCCGCGGGCACCAACCTGGGCATGGTCTATTACTACTTCCCCACGAAGGACGAGCTCTTCCTCGCGGTGCTCGAGCGCCACTACGCGCCGCTGTCGCAGTCGATCATCGAGGCCGTCACGGGCGAGCGCCCCTTCGACGAGCGGGTGCGCGCCGTCTTCGAGCGCTTCGGCGCGATGACCGACGAGGAGTCCGTGGTGCTGCGCCTGGTGCTGCGCGAGGCGCTGGTCTCCTCCGAGCGGCTCACGCGCGTCGTCGACCGGATGATGCACGGCCACCTCCCGGCGATGCTGAACCTGCTCGTCGACGGCATCGCCACCGGGCGCGTCGGGCCGGAGGTGCACCCCGCCGCGGCGATGGTGACGATGGCCGCGCTGGCGGTGGTGCCGCAGGTGATGCTGCGCCGCCTCGCAGCGAGCCAGGCCGCCGCCGGGCTGCCAGCGCCCGGGGAGCTCGCCGGGCACCTCGCCGCGGTGGCCCTGCGCGGCGTCGGGCCGACGCCACCAACGCCCGCAGGGGATGTGACGGGTTGAGCAGGGCGCCTTGAAGGATGAGAACCGCAAGGGTCGCAAGGGTCGCAAGGGGAGTTCCGCTGGCAGCTGGCGCTGCCGCATCGGGTTCGCGGGGGCGTTGGAGCACCTGCCCGCCCAAGTCCGTCGCTCCCTTGCGACCCTTGCGACCCTTGCGGTTCTCATCCTCCGAGGCAGCCCTGCTCAACCCGTCACATCCCTTGCGACGCGGTACCAGGTCGCGGGGTCGGCGCCTACGGCGGGTTCACCACCACCGGCGGCGTCACGCCCCAGAGCGCCGGGTCGTCCGTGCGCAGCCACGCGCCCCCGGCGGTGAAGCGCCCTGCGGCGGTCACCACCAGCGGCAGCGAGAGGGTGTGCGTCCCCGCCCCGAGGCGCGCCATGCGCAGGTGCAGCGCCCCGTCGCGGCGCTCGATGGTCGGCCGCAGCGCCCGGGGGGCGCGGTCGAGCGCGCTCCACCAGCCGATGTCGTGCTCGGTGGCCCGCACCCGCGCGCGGCTCCCCGAGGGCCGGGCCACGTCCACGCCCGCCGGCAGCGGGACCACCAGCTCGACCCCCGTCGCCTCGCGCGGGAGCGTCCAGCGCAGCACCAGCGTCGGGCCGTCCGGACCCGCGTCCAGGCGGCGCTCCAGGACCGCCGCGCCCGTCGGCGTGTCCACCGGCGCGAGGGCGAGCGAGCCCCGCACGTGCACCCGCGCCGCGCGCCCCGCCGCCGCGGCGAAGGACACCCGCAGCGCCGCCGCGCCGCGCACCGTCACCCGGGCGGGGTGCTCTCGGTCGCCGCGCGCCACCTCGCGGCCGTCGAGCGACACCGTGAAGGCCGTCGCCGCCGCGGCGCCGTCGCCCCGCGTCGCCCGCGCGAGCAGGGCCAGCACGTCGGCCTCGGAGCTTCCCCACCACCACGCCGTCGCCGCCGCGGGGCGCCCCGCGAGCCAGGTGAGTACACGGTCTTGTAAAGCCACGGTCGCCGCCTCGGTGGCCGGCAGCGCCGCCGTCGCCCGCGCGACCTCCGCCCGCCGCCCCTCCCGCGCGAAGCACAGGAACCACGCCGCCCCCCGGCACTCCACCCGCCGCTCCTCCGCGATGGCCTCGCCCACGCGCGCCCGCAGCCGTTCAGCCCAGCGCGCCGCCGTCGTCGGCGCAACCTCCCGCGCGGCCGCGTAGGCCCCGCGGGTCGCGTCGAGGGAGAGCGCCGCCGTGGCCTCCAGGCGGGCGAGCACGGCGCGGGCGAGCACGGCGTCTCCGCGGGCGGGTCCGTGCGCCAGGGCCTCGACGATGCGCGCCGCCTCGTCGCCCTCGGCGGTGGCCGCGCGGTCGCGCACGAAGGACCACGCGTCGGCCCAGCGGGGATCGCGCGCCCGGCCCTCCAGCGCCGTCAGCATCGTCGCGGTGACGTAGCCGCTCGGCTCGCCCGCGCGCCACCAGCCCACCGCCCCGTCGATGCCTCGCAGCGCCGCGAGCTGCGACGCCAGCGAGCCCAGCGCCGCGTCCACCCGCGCCGGCCGCTCGCCCTGCTGCGCGTCCGGGAGCGCCGCCACGACCGCCGCCAGGGTGCGCATCGCCGCGAGGCGCTCCACCAGGATCGCGGGCGCCGTCCAGCGCGGCGCCGAGAGGGACGCCAGCACCTCGTCGACGAGGCCGGCGAGGCCCGGGTCGGCGTCGACCACCACCATGGCCTCGCGGGCGAGCGCGGGGATCACCACGTCCACGTCCGTCGCCCGCGCGTCGAGCGTGGCGTGCAGGGACAGCGGCACCACGGCGTCGTCGACGCGCACCGTCACCCCCGCGCGCACGGCGTCCCGGGCGGCGCCGACGCGCACCCGCCCCACGAGGCTCGCGGCCCCGGCGCTTGTTGCAACCACGGTGAAGGTCACGCGGGCGTCACCGCGGGCGTCGAGGGTGACCGCGGAGGGTGCGCCCTCCACGGCGACCCCATCACCCTCGACGCCCAGCTCGGCCCGCTGCCCGGCGAGGGAGGGCGCGTGGAGGGTCAGCGCGGCGGTGGCGCGGTCGCCCGGGCGAAGCTCCGATGGGGCGTCGACGGAGGCCGTGAGCGGGCGGGTGGTGGACACCACCGTGTGGGCCCGGTCGCCGCGGCCGTGGGCGTCGATGGCGAGCGCCTGAAGCCGCCAGCGGCCGGGGTGCGCGGGCAGCGGGACGTCCACGTCGAGGCGCCCATCGGGGCCGAGGGCGCGGGCGCCCAGGAAGAAGAGGTCGCCCTCCAGGCGCTGCGCCCGGGTGCCGCGGCCAAGGCCGCCAGCGCCGTAGCCGGAGCCCGAGCCCGACCCGAGGCCGCTGTCGAAGAGCGCGGGCGCCGGGCCCGCCTCGCAGCCCAGGTGCAGGGTGCCGTCGCCGCCCACCCAGGCGTGCGTGTCGGTGCGGCTCGCGACGCGGGCGGCGAGCAGGTCCCAGGGCACGTCCCGGGCGGAGAGGGACACCGAACCGAGGGAGCGCGCGCGGTCGGGGCACACCACCGCGCGGGCGAGCCCGGCGGAGCGCGCGAGGGCCTCCGCGACGGCGCCGAACATACCCCGACTGGTAAAGCTGACGAGGTCGCCGCCGGCGTCCCAGGCGTCGTAGCGGGTGAGCTCGGGGAGGGGGGAGTTGTTCCAGAGGGCTTCGGGGTCGAGGTGGCGGCCCTCGTCGGCGCCCCACGCACGGGGGCGGGCGCTGTCGGCGCCGCTCGCGGGACGACCCGGGAGGGAGAGCATCGCGTCGACGGGGGGGTAGGCCTCGGGGGAGAGGTTCCAGTAGCCCTCGTCGGCGAGCCAGAGGGTCACCACGGCGTCGCGGGCCGCGCCGTCGGGGCTGCGCGCGGTGATCGTCGCGTGCATCGTGGCGCTCTCGGGGTAGGCCCGCGCGTCGCTCGTCACCCGCAGCGAGAGCGCGGGGGCGGCGGTCACGCCCACCACCGTCGTCGCCGTCTCGACGGTTCCGCCGGCGAGGTGCGTGGCCACCACGGAGGCGTTGCCCTGGGCGTCGGCCGGGAGCCCCAGCACGGTGCGCCACCAGGGCTCTGCCCCGCCGGGCGCGCCGGACGGGACCCACGCGCTCGCCCACACGCCCGACTGCTCCAGCGTCACCCAGGTGGCGCCGCGCGCGGGGCGGGTGAGCAGCACCGGGAGCGTCTCGCCGGCCACCACCTCCGCGCGGTCGGGGCGCACGGAGAGGGCGCCGCGCGCACCGAGGCTGGGCGGCCGCTCGCGCTCCCATACGACGGTGCCGGCCTCGACGGCGGCGCCGCGCTCGGAGGCGACGGCCACCCACCACGGACCTGCGCCCGGCAGGCGCAGCGCGGCGCGGGTGTCGCCCGCGGGGGAGGTGTCGACCCGGCCGCTCCAGCGCACCGGGCCCACCGGGCGGTTGCCGTCGCTCCCGGTGACCCGCAGCGAGAGGCCCTCGCGCAGCCGCTCGCCGCCGAGGTTCTCGGCGCGCACCCAGACCTCCGCGGCCCCGGGGGCGTGAGCGCCCTCCACGTGGAGCACCACCGGGCGACGGCCGGTCCAGACCTCGGCCTGCGCGATGTTCACCTGAGCGTCGTGCGCGAGCGAGGCCTCGATGACCTCGCGTCGCGCGGCGTCGTCGATGGTCCCGACGAGGAAGGTCACCTCCGCAGCGTGGCCGGGCCCCACCGTCGCGCGCCGCCGCTGGCCCATGAACGAGAACTCCACCGTGGCCTCGGTGGGCCATCCCCCCGCGTCGTCGCTCGCGCGCACCCGCACGGCCTCTCCCGCCGCGGCGAACCCGCGGTCGGCGGTCACCACCAGCCCCCGCGCCGGCAGCGCGCGGTGGTCGATCACGATGGTGCGCACATGGGGGCGACCGCGCACGATGGCGCGCAGGTCGGTGGTGGCGACGGTGAGCTCGGTGACGAAGTTGCCGTCGGCGTCGCTGAGCATCGTGGTGCCCGGGGTGGGGGGCTCGGCGTCGTGGTCCTGCACGGTGACCGACTCGCGCGCGAGCGGGGCGTCGTGCCCGTTGACGCAGCCCCGCACGTGGCCGCGCAGGTGCAGCACCTCGCCGCGCCGGAACACCGGGCGCCCGGGGTCGAGGTACACCCGCACGTCGCACGCTTCGAGGCGCGCGTGGGAGGCCTCGGCCCAGGCCCAGGCGGCGCCGCGGTGCGCGACGAAGCGCCGGGTGGCGACGGCCGAGGCGCCGACGTGGGCCTCGCCGCGCGCGTCGGTGACGACCGGGGTGGTGCTCTCGCCCGCGGTGACCGCGACGCCCGCGAGGGGCGCTCCGTCGGCGGTGGCGACGGCGACGGTGTCGCGCCGATCGCCGCGGCGCACCAGCAGCGTGAGGTCGCTCACGGACACGAGCGCGCTCGCGGCGTAGGCCCCGGCGTACACCCGCGCGAGGTAGAGGCCCGCGGGGAGGGCGCCCAGCGCGACCCGCTGATCGCGCCAGCGACCGGCGCGCACCCAGCGGGTCTCGACGGTGCCCTCGTCGGCGTCGCTGGAGTCGAAGGCCGCGCTCTCGTCGCCGCCGGTGCGCAGCGTGGGCGCCGGGGTCGCGAGGGTGACCACCTCGTCGCGCAGCAGGGTCACCGAAGTGTCCCGGCGCGGCAGCGGACCGCGCGCCCGCAGCAGCCGCTCGCAGGCCTGGCCGGTGGGGTCACCCGCGACGGCGAGGCCGTCGGGCGCGAGCGGGAGGCGGGTCCAGGGCTCCGGGGTGTCGAGGCGGTAGAGGGCGACGCGCACGGGGCCGCCGCCGCGCAGCTGCACGCGGATGGAGGCGGGCGCGCCGGGCACGAAGCGGCGCTCGGCGTCGACGAGGAGGAAGGGCCGCGCCGGGCGGGGGAGGGGGAGGGCGCGGTCGTTGGGTCCGTGGGCGCGCACCGGCGACGAGAGCGCCGCGACGACGAGGGTGAGCGACAGGGTGCGGGGGCGCCTCACGGGAGCGACCTCCGCGCGTCGAGCAGCATCGCGCCGGTGACCTCGACCTCGCCGAGGGTCTGGAGCTGCCCGGTGCGCTGCGCCGTGAGGTCGAAGCGCCACCGCCGCTCGTGGGGGGTGTTGGGGAAGAGCAGCACCTCGGCGTGGAGGGGGGTCTGCACGCCCGAGGGGCGGCCCCAGGCGTCGAGGCGCCCGGTGACGGCGCGGCGCTCGGTGGTGAGCTGCGCGGCCTCGGCGGGGGGAGGCGCCGCGCGGAGGCGCGCGTCGATGGCGTGGAGGCGATCGAGGGCGGTGTCGAAGGCGCCGTCGTCGCGGGCGGCGGTGCGCGCTCCATCGGACCAGTAGTGCACCTTCACCCGGTAGCGCCCCGCGGCGGCGGTGGCGCGGAGGTAGGCCTGCGAGCCGAAGCCGATGGCGTCGCTGGAGAAGTCGAGCAGGCGCCCGCCGGGGGTGCTCTCGCGGTGGTCCCATTTGACGGTCTCGCCGTCGGGCTCGCGCACCCAGAGGTCGATGATCTCGCCGCGGGCGGCCCACCCGAGCAGCACCACGAGGTCGACCGGGTCGCCGTCGGCGTGGAAGGTGACCGAGTCGCGGGCCTCGCCGGCGTGCACGGCGACGCGGTTGTTGCCCGGGAGCACCACCACGGTCTGCTCGACGCGCCCGTCGCGCACCGGCACCTCGTAGGACATCCCGTGGACGGTGAGCACGGCGGTGGTGACCGAGGGCGGGTCGACGGTGGCGACGAGGCGGAGGGTGTCCCCCGCCCGGACGACGCCTCCGGTGGGCTCGGTGATGCGCACCGCGGGGCGCCCCTGATCGACGGCGCGGGCGAGGCGCGGGAGCGCGAGGGAAGCGAGGCTGAGCACGAAGGGACGACGACCGAGGCGCACATCGGAGGGGGGCATCGGCGGGGATGACACCACGGATGGCGGAGAGTTCTCGACGAAGGGATGAGGGGGAGGGGACGAGGCGCCCTTCAGCCGTCGCCGACGTCGCGGCCCGCGCGCACCACGGCGGCGGTGCGATCGACCTCGCGCAGGATGATGCGCGCGTGATCGAGCAGCGCCCGGCCCGCGGGCAGCAGGTCGACGCCGCGGGGGGTGCGGGTGAAGAGCGGCGCGCCGAGCTCGCCCTCCAGCTCGCGGATGCGGCGGGACAACGGCGGCTGGGAGACGTGCAGCCGGCGGGCGGCGCGGGTGACGTTCTCCTCCTCGGCGACGGCGACGAAGTAGCGCAGCTGGTCGAGGCTCACACCGACACGGCTACCGCATCGCGCGTGCCCCGACAACCGCCCGGGGCCCGCGGCGGCGCCATACCGAGAAGGTATTGGCCCGCCCCATCGCCTGCGTGGGAATCCCTCCACCCATGCCAGTGGAGATTCTGTCCCCGAGGGAGATCGAGCGGATGCGCCGGGCCGGTCAGTGCGCGGCGGCGACGCTGCGGGAGGTGGGCGCGCGGCTGCGGGTCGGCGTGAGCACCGCGGACATCGACCGCTGGGTGCGCGCCGACACCGCGGCCCGGGGCGCGCGGCCCAGCCAGCTCGGGTACCGCGGATTCCCCGCGGCGGTGTGCACCAGCCGCAACGCCGTGGTGTGCCACGGCATCCCCAGCGAGGCCGAGCGCCTCGGCGACGGCGACATCGTCAACGTGGACGTCACCAGCGAGCTCGACGGCTTCCACGGCGACACCTCGATGACCTTCGTGATCGGCGAGGCGAGCCCCGAGGCGCGGCACGTGGTGGAGGTGGCGAGGCGCTGCCGCGACGCGGGCGTGGCGGAGGTGCGCGACGGGGCGCGGCTGGGCGACGTCGGGGCGGCCATCGCGGCGCTCGCTGCGCGGGAGGGCTGCGGGGTGGTGGAGGCCTTCGGCGGCCACGGCATCGGGCGGCGGATGCACATGGAGCCGCACGTGGCGCACACCGGGGTGCGCGGCGCGGGGCTGCGGCTGAAGGCGGGGATGGCGATCACCATCGAGCCCATGGTGACCCTCGGGCGCCCCGACATCCGGCAGCTCGACGACGGCTGGACCATCGTGACCGCCGACGGCCGGTGGACGGCGCAGTTCGAGCACACCGTGCTGGTGACGAAGGGCGGGTGCGAGGTGCTGACGGCGTGAGCCCCGTCACCCGCCGAGGGCGGCGCGCACGAGGCCCGAGCGGGTGCTCACCCCGGACTTCCGGAACAGCGCCGTCATGTGCACCTCCACCGTCGCCTCGGCGCAGCCGACGGCCGCGGCGATCTCCTTGTTGGTGCGCCCGCTGATCACCCCGCGCAGCACCTCGCCCTGCCGCGGCGTCAGCCGCCACGTGGCCGCCGCGCGCACCACCCGGCCGCCGTCGTCCGTCGGGCCCGACGCCCCGGCGCGCGCTCCCGCGGCGTGCGACGCCGCCATGGCCGTACCGAACCACGGCGCCAGGCCCTCGAGCGCGGCGAGCACCTCCGCGCGGCCCGCCTCGGGGATGGCGTCGAGGTCGAGGCGGGCGACGGTGCGCCCGGCGGACTCCAGCACGACGCAGTGCGCGGGGCGGTCGGTCGGTCGCCCGCACGACCACAGCAGCCGCGCGTGCCCGGAGGCGTCTTCCCAGCCCCAGAGCGCCGCGTCGGCGCCGCGCGGGAGCACGTAGCGAAGGGCGGTCTCGATCGCCTCGAGCACCGCGCCCGGCTCGCCGATCTGCATCAGCTCGCGCCCGATGGCCGCGACCTCCTCGGCGCCGGGGAGGCCCCGCGGGAGGGCCGCGCGCCGCTCCAGCGGTTCGGAGTACACGAACTCGCAGCCGTCGTGCCCGCGCAGCCGGCAGCGGGTGTGCTGCATGGTCCCGGGGACGCGGCTCATGCGCCGGCCGATGAACTCCAGGTAGCCCTCGACGTCGGCGCAGTTGGCGGCGTCGGCGTTGTTCCAGCCGCTCACCACCATCACCGTGCGGGCGCCGTCGACGTGGGCGCGCCACCGCCCGTTGTCGTGGAAGCGCCGCCACACGACGTCCATGTTGCCCACCAGGATCGCCGGCGGAAACAGCCGGAACAGCCAGGTGAGCACGCCGCGGTCGAGGTCGCGCGCGGCCTGGTCGGCGCCGATGCTCCGCGGCAGCCGGAGGTCGTCGTCGCCGAAGCGCCGGTCGATCTCCCGCAGCAGCCGCGCCTGCAGGGAGAGCGGGTACCAGTCGGACGGGCGCAGGTCGACCAGCGCCGCCCGCTCGTGGGGGTCGAGCGCGTCCAGCACCGCGGACCAGCCGGCGCTCCCATGACGCTCGACGGTCCACGCGCGGATGTTCGCGAAGCCGTTGCCGCGCAGCCGGGACATCGCCCGAGGAGATGACCCACCGGCCCGGGTGTCAAGGTGCTCGTCGTGGTCAGAGCGTGTCGATCCACCCGCGGCGCCGCGCCACCAGCACCGCCTCGGTCTTGGTCATCACGTCGAGCTTCGTGTACACGCTGCGCACGTGCGAGCGCACGGTGTTGGCGCTCACCCCGAGCACCCGCGCGGCGTCGTCGTAGGAGAGGCCGCGGGCGAACAGCGTCAGCACCTGACCCTCGCGCGCCGTGAGGCGATCGTCCCCGGAGGCCCCGTCGGACTCCGCGGCCACCACGGCGCGGAGCCGCTCGCCGATGGCCCGCGGCCACACCGAGAGCCCGAGGGTGGCGGCCATCAGCGCGACGGCGACGTCGCGTCCGTCCGAGGAGGCGTCGATGCAGACCCGCACCCCGCTGCGCACCAGTTCGAGCAGCGACGACGCGTCGCGGGTCATCACCACCGTGGGCTCCGCGCGCGGCGCCGCGAGGGCCCGCCGCACCGTCGGCATGTCGACCACGCCGAGCTCCAGGATCCACCCGGTGGGCCGCGGCTGCGCGCGCATCGCGTCGGCCACGCCCGTGCGGCGTGCGCGGCGCAGCCTCACGTCGCCGACGGTGCGCGCGAGCTGCAGCCGCTCCCAGCTCCGGGCGCTCACCACGCAGGACCACTCGTCCGCCACCCGCTCGGTGGAGATCACCACGCTCGCCATCTCCGCGACGCACCCTCGCTCTGCCATGCCCGGCACCATCGGCCGCGGAGGGGGTCCGCTCCTATTCCGCAGTGCCCGCATACGGGGAAGCCCGTAGTCGCCAGCCGGCGCTCGTCCCCCCGAATGATGGGGTCGCGGGCGAGCGGGGACCTGTGCGAGGCTCCGGTCCCGTGGCGAAGCGCGAGCGGCGGCTCTTCCGGGCGTACGACGAGATGCACACGTCGAGGGCGGCGGTGGTGCGGGTGTCCGACGAGGGCGCGCTGCGGCGCGCGCTGCGGGGCATGGCCGCGCACCCGCGGCGGCGGCTGACGGTGCGCGGCGGTGGCTACTCGCTCGACGCGCAGGCGCTGGGCGACGACACGGTGCTCGAGCTCGCGCCGGAGGGCTTCGGCGGCGTGCGCGAGGTGGCCGTCGCGCGCGGGAGGGCGACGGTGACGGCCGGGGCCATGGCGACCTGGGCCGAGGTGCTCGACGCCACCGCGCGGGAGGGCTGGGTGCCCCCCAACACCGTCACCGGGCGCGACATCACGGTCGGGGGCACGCTCTCCTCGGACTGCCTCTCGCGCTTCTCCGGCGCGTGGGGCAAGGAGGCGGAGTCCATCGAGCGGTTCCGGATCATGCTGGCCGACGGGAGCGTGGTGTGCGCGCGCGCCGACGCCCCGGCGGGCTCGCTCGAACGGCGGGTCTTCGACGGGGCCATCGGGGGCCTCGGGGGCCTCGGGGTGGTGCTCGACGCGACGTACTCGCTGCGGCGCGTGTCGACCCCGGGTCGGCGCCCGAGGGTGCGCACGTACTTCGACCCGGTGGGGTGGCACGGCTTCGGGTGGGAGGCCTTCCTCGAGCAGCTGCGCTACGAGACGCTGCACGCGCGCCGGGCGGTGCAGGCGCTGGGCGCAAAGGCGTGGCGGGCGCCGCTCCCGCCGGGGATCTACGACGCGGTGTCGGCGACGGTGTGGTTCCGGGACATGGGTCCGCGGGGGATGATCATCAGCTCGCGGCACGTCACGGGCGGGAAGCTGCAACGCTCGCCCCTCTACTCGGGGCCCACTCCGACGCGGCTGTTCGCGGAGCGCTCGATGTCCTGCGAGATCGGCGCGGACGTCGGACAGACGTCCTTCAAGACGCTGCACACGCTCAAGCGGTGGTCCGTCGACGCGCTGGAGCCCTTCGTGTTCTTCATGGAGGGCAACGTCGCGGCGCACCAGCGGGAGCAAGCGCGCGGTCGGCGGATGACCTCCTCGCAGCAGACCTTCGTGCTGCCCGTCGCGCAGGCCGCGGGGTTCTGCGCCGAGGTCGAAGCCGCCACGGACTCGATGCACCCGACCGTGCTCGACGTGCTCTACCTCCCCGCCGACCGCGGCGGCCGCGCCCTCTCGCCCACCCGCGACCTCGCGGGCTTCGCCGTCACGCTGGCCTACCAGTCCCTCGACGGCGCCCGCCAGCCCGCGGTGCGCCGCCTGCTCCGGTCGCTGTCGCTGCGCTGCGGCGCGCTCGGCGGCCGCGTGAGCCTGGTGAAGAACGTCCACGTGGGCGACCGCGCGCTGCGGGCGATGTACGCCGACGGCCTGGTCGAGTACCGCGCGCTGAAGGCCGAGCTCGACCCCGCGGGGCTGTTCACCAACGGCCTGCTCGACCGGCTCCTCGGCGACGGCTGACCGGTGCCCGCGCGCCGGGGCGCTACCGGCAGCTGCGGGTCTCGCGGTCGCAGAGCCACGCGAGCGAGTGCACGCCGTACTCGCCCTCGTCGCCGTAGGTGCCGACGGCGTCGAGCACGAGGTAGCGGCCGCCTGGGATCACGTATGCCCGCAGCCGCGGCTCGGCGACCGGGCGGTCGTCCCAGGCGGTCAACAGTGTCCGCGGCCCGCGCGGCTGCCACTGGAGCTCGATGCGGTCGGTGGCGCGCTCGGCGGCGTTGTCGCCTCCGCCGAAGGTGCGGCGGTGCACCGCGCGGACGGTCATCCCGGGCGACCAGGCGAAGGCCGCGGCGGTGAGCTCACGGCGCAGCGGGCGGAGGTCGATGAAGCCGTCGGCGTCGAGGCGGGCCCGCAGCCGGGCGAGCACCGCCGGGGGGGGCGGGTCCTCGTCGGGCCGATCGATGAAGCCGGCGTCGGTCGGCTCCACCAGGCTCAGGGCGCTGGAGTCGGGTTCGCCGCGGAAGCGCACGCTCCACACGGTGTTCTCGTTGAGGTTGGTCCCGCTCTGGCCGACGAGGCACGCCGCGACGTTGAGGCGCGGCGACCACGCGAAGCACCCCGGCGCCATCGGCTCGGTCGCGGAGAGCGTCGGCCAGGTGGCGGGCGTCGCGCCCGCGAGGGCGTCGTCGACGGACGCATCAGGCAGCGCGGGACCGCCGACATCGATGGGAGCCGGGGAGGGTGCAACGTCGGGCACGACGACGGACCGGGGCGGTGTCGACCGGGGGCGACGACACGCGAGCGCGGAGGCGACGAGCAGCACCGGGAGGCAGAGGCGGAGGGCGTCCATCGGGGCCAGGATAGCCGCGGGTCCATCGACGGGTGACGGTTGTCGCCCGACCGTTACCCCCGGTGGGTGTGACCGCCCCCCGTGGGTGAGAGGCGCGCGCCCACCGCCCGCCTCGACCACCCATTGATGTACGCTGACCTCCTCGACCTCGTCGTCGCCCTCGACCGCATCCCGCAGCACCCGCGGTATCACCCCGAGGGCGACGCCCTCTACCACTCCTTGCAGGTCTTCCAGCACGCCCGCCGAGAGTCCCGCGACCCGTGCCTCCACGCGGCCGCGCTGCTGCACGACGTCGGCAAGGCCCTGCGCTCGGGCGAGCACGACGCCGAGGGCGCTGACCTCCTCGAGGGCCTCGTGGCGCCGCGCGTCGTGTGGCTCGTGCGCCACCACCTCGACCTGCTGCGCGACCCCGGCGCCACCCGCCGACGCTTACACGGCACCGTAAGGCTGCGGGAGCTCGAGCTCCTCCGCCGCTGGGACCTCGCGGGCCGCTCGCCCCGCGCGCTCGTGTGCTCCCCGGCGGAGGCCGTGGCCTCCATCACCCTCGACCCCGCCCTCCTCAGCCCCGACGCCCCCGACGTCGACGAAGCCCCCCATGGAAGGGACCTCTCCCCCCGCTGATCGTGTGCGCCTCTGCGCGGCGCTCGACCACGTCTCCGCCGACTCCGCGCTCTGGGGCGCCGCCGACGACAGCCACGACGCCCTCTGCGACGCCGTGCGCCGCGCCGTCGGGGCGGTGCTCTCCGAGCGCCAGCGCGAGATCGTCGAGTGGCACTTCTTCGAAGGGGTGTCGCAGGGCGAGATCGCCCGCCGCCTGGGCGTGAGCCAGCAGGTGGTGCAGAAGTCCCTCTACGGCGTCACCCGCCGCGGGCGCCCCATCGGGGGTTCGCTGCGACGGCTCCGCGAGGCGCTCTCCCCCCTCGTGGGCGCGTAGCCGGTGGCGCGCATGGGACCGGGCGGGCTGCGCGGCGCCATCGCGGGCGAGGCCGCGCGATTGATGTACGAGGAGGGCGTGAAGCAGTACTTCACGGCCAAGCGCCTGGCCGCGAAGCGCCTCTTCGGCCGTGTGGGCGGGCGCCGGCTCCGCTACCGACCGCAGGACCTTCCCTCCAACGGGGAGATCCGCGACGCGCTGCTGGTGCTGGCGGACTACGCCGAAGGGGCCGGGCGCACGCGGCGGCTCTTCGCGATGCGGGTGGTGGCGCTGCGCGCGATGCGGGCGCTGGCGGGCTTCGAGCCGCGGCTCATCGGCAGCGTGAGCACGGGGCACATCCGCCGCGGGAGCGACGTCGACCTGCACGTGTTCACCGACGACGAGGACGCCCTCCTCGACCACCTCAAGGCCCTTGCCTGGCGGTGGGAGACCGAGCGGGTGACCATCCTCAAGGGGGGAGAGATCCGGGAGTTCCTGCACGTGCATGTGCGGGACGTGTTCGAGCTGGAGCTGACGGTGTACGAGCGGCGCGAGCTGCGGTTTCGCCCGCGGAGCAGCACCGACGGCAAGCCCATCGTGCGGGTGAAGACCGCCGCGCTGGAGGCGCTGATCGCCGCCGAGCACGCCGCGGCGTGGGCGCGCCACCTGGCGGATGGGACGCTCCCCGAGCTCCACGACGACGAGGACGACGAGGGCATGAGGGACCTCTCGCAATGGGACGGGCTGCTGGTGCTCGACGACGAGGACGACGACCCGGAGCTGGCGCCGACGCCCGACGAGCTCATCGGGGACGACGGCGCGTACGACCCGCTGCCGGGCTTCGAGGAGGCGTGAAGAAGCACGCGACCCCGTGCGCGATCACTTCGCCGCCTTCGTCGAGCGGATGCAGGAGGGCGATCGCGCGCTGCCGCGGTACGTCGTGGCCGGGTTCGGGGAACCTTCGCGCGCATCGACGAGAAGGGCGCGGACGACGACCGTCAGGCCGGGGCACCGCTGCGGGTGTTCGGCGGGCGGAGCCTTCTTGTGGAGGGCCGAAATCCCGGTCGCAGCGGACGACTCTGCTAGGTATCGTAGCCGCGAGGCGCGCTGACCCAACCCGACCAGACCTGGACCCCTGCGACCACCCTCGATGACGCCTACCGCGCTTGCGATCACGAACGACCCTTGGAGAGCGGGGACCCACGCTACGAGGATTTTTCAAAGGGTCGCGGCGACGACACGACGCGGATCTTGAAGGGGCGCTTCAGCCGCAGGGACGAGGGACGCTTCGTGCAGGTCGCGTTCTTGAGTCACCGTGGAGCGGGCAAGACCACTAAGAGGGTCGGGGCAATTCTCCGAGATTGAGCAGTTGTGTCGCTCAGAGATCTTGCCGGCAGCGCGGCACCTTGGGGATCTTCGTTTGGAGGCATACGGGCAAGATTTTCTCGCCGATGTGTTTGAGTCTCGAGGCCAGGCAGATGAGGCCATGCGGATTCGTCTCGACGAAGAACTGCCGACCTACGTGGCGCTCGGCGATCATCATTCCTGGGCCACGACGCTTGGCTCTATCGCCAATAGCCTGCTGGGTCGCGGGCAAGCGGGGGCCGCTCCGGACATTATTCGAGAGAGGGCGTTGCCCGTATTGATACGGACAGGAATCATGAGGGATGTGGCCCTTGCGCGACGCGACATGGGGCGATGCCCGATGGCGCTCGGGCGATGGAAGGAGGCCGTGGAAGTGTTCGCGGTTGCACGAGATTTTTTTGATGGTGCCGCTTCTCCCCGGGAGGCTGTTGCGGTTCGTGTCCTCGCCTCCCAGGCCCTCTGGCAGAGCAACGCCCGCCCCGCCGCTCTCCGCGAACTCCATGCCGCCCCCCAGCGCGCCGAGGCCGAGTCCGACCCATCCCTCGTCGTCACCGTCTGCGGCCACCTGCTCCCGCGATTGCTCGCAGATCACCGCCCGGCCGAGGCCCGCCGGGTCTTTGCCGACGTCACCGCGCTGCTGTCCTCGCGTGGCCGCTTCGACGCCGTCGACAGGCTCGCCCCCTGGGACCAGCGCCTGGCCACCGTGCCTCCTTCGGCGTCCGCGAATCGCGAGGCGAGGCGCAAGTCCCGCCGTCGCCCGTAGCTCACCTTCGCGAGCGAGGCCCGCGTCGCAGGCGCTTGCGCAGCGCGGGCCCCGGCCGCAGCTCACGCCCTCCTCCAGACGGCATCTCCCGCTGATCGGTGCCCGAAGGCGCGGCCGTCAGGGCGGAGGGCGTCAGGTGTTACATCCAGCGCATCACGCCCAGCCCGAGGACCGCGATGCTCAACAGCGCGATCGCGATCCCGACCGTGGTGGCCAGTCGCCGCGATCGCATGGAGGCCCCGTCTGGCTTCGACTGGGACACGGGCCCGCGCGGCGCCGGCCGCGTCAGGACGAGCTCCTCGGAGAGTGAGATCGGCTGGGGGAGCGGGCCGGGATCGCGCGCGCCCTCGCGCTTCACCGCGGGGTCCGGCGACGCGCTGATTCCCACGGGCGGAGGCTCGAATGGCTCCGACAGGGACCACCGCCGCGCCTGGGTGCTGGGGCGCTGCGTGGGCGGCCGGCGCTCCACGGGGTCGTCCTTGAACTCCGCCGGGAGCAGATCGCCGATTCCCTCGAAGGAGCTCGGCCGCGGGAGGAAGCCCTTCGCGATCTCGGGCGTCACGTCGCGCCACAGCTTGCAGCCCGCGAGCGCGTCGCGAAACTCCGCCATGCTCGCGTACCGCTTGTCGAGGTCCCGCTCGAGCGCCTTGTGGATCACCTCCGCCAGGTCCCCGGGCACATCCGGCGCGTTCTGCCGCAACGGCGTGGGCCGTCCGAAGATGATCTGCGCCATCACGGCGTTGGGGTTGGTGCCGCCGAAGGGCAGCGTGCCGCAGACCATCTCGTAGCACATCGCGCCGACGCTCCAGACGTCGGTGCGCGCGTCGATGGTGCTGTCGCCGAGGGCCTGCTCGGGCGACATGTACCACGGCGTGCCGAACACCATCCCCGTCGCGGTGCGCTCCGCGCGGTCGAGCACGTCGATCACCTTGGCGATGCCGAAATCGATGACCTTCGGGACCACGTCGCCCCCCTCGGTCTCGTGCAGGAACACGTTCTCCGGCTTGATGTCGCGATGCACGAGGCCGCTGGTGTGGGCGGCGTCCAGCGCGGCCGCGACCTGTCCGATGATCGACACCGTCCGTGCCGGTGGCAGTGCCCCGTTGACGCGCAGTTCGTCCTTCAGGCTGACGCCCTCGACGAGCCGCATGTCGATGTAGAGCACTCCGTCGATGTCGCCGAAGTCGTGCACCGGGATGACGTGGGGATGCTGCAGACGGGCGGCCATGCGCGACTCGCGTCGGAAGCGGTGCTGGAAGTTCGGATCGGCGGCCATGTCCGCACGCAGTAGCTTGACCGCCACGACCCGCTCTCTGACGGTGTCGTAGGCGCGATAGACCTCGCCCATCCCGCCGACACCGATCA
>JAUSAZ010000127.1 GCA_030652255.1 Myxococcales bacterium
CCGTCGTCGCTGCGCCCGCCGTCGTCGCTGCGCCCGCCGTCGTCGCTGCGCCCGCCGTCGTCGCTGCGCCCGCCGTCGTCGCTGCGCCACCGATCGTGGCGCCCGCTGCAACTCGTCCGGCAGCGCGTCGGCCCCGAGCCCCACGCGAAGCCGACGGGCGCATCCCGATCGAGTGAGCGGCGGGCGGTGATTGCGCGCTGCGGTCTGGCGATCGGGACGCGATGCCCCTATGGTTGCGGGCCCCCGTCGAGGCGGTCACCTCCATCGACCGCGCGGGTGATCAGCCCATCATGAACCAGGATTTCGGCGTCAATCAGGCATTCGTGGAGGAGCTGTTCCTCCGCTACCAGGAGAACCCCTCGACCGTCGGCGAGCGCTGGCGCACCTACTTCGACGGGCTCCAGAGCGAGGCGGGCCACGTGCTCGCGTCGACGCAGCGGGCCGACGCGCCCTCTGGCAACGGCCATGTCACCAACGGCAACGGCCATGGCTTCGCCGTCGCCCCGCTGGGCGCGATGCTCAGCATGGCGCCGGTCGGGGTCGACGCCGAGCTCGCGCAGCGGGTCAACCAGCTCATCCACGCGTACCGCCTCCGGGGCCACCTCTGGGCCTCGCTCGATCCGCTCGGGCTGGTGAGCCTCCCCCCCCGCGAGCTCACGCCCGACCGCTTCGGCATCAGCGAGGCCGAGCTCGACGCCCGCGTCCCCACGGGCGACCTCGGCGGGCTCGGCCACGACGCCACGGTGCGCGCCATCATCGGCCGCCTCGAGGAGACCTACTGCCGCAGCATCGGCGTAGAGTTCATGCACATCGAGGAGCTCCACATGCGCGCGTGGCTGCGCGAGCGCATGGAGGGCAGCGCCAACCGGCTCGACCTCGCCGCCGACCAGCAGCTGCACATCCTCGGGCGGCTCATCGACGCGGAGATCTTCGAGCAGTTTCTCCACACCAACTTCATCGGGGCGAAGCGCTTCTCGCTGGAGGGCGGCGAGTCCCTCATCCCCCTGCTCGACCTGCTCATCGAGCGCGCGGGCGAGCTGGGCGTCGAGGAGACGGTCATCGGCATGGCCCACCGCGGCCGGCTCAACGTGCTCTGCAACATCATGCAGAAGTCCCCGAAGGACATCTTCGCGCACTTCTTCGACAAGCACCCCGAGCACAGCATGGGGCGCGGGGACGTGAAGTATCACCTCGGGTACTCCTGCGACCGGCCCACGGCGCAGGGCTCGATGCACCTGTCGCTGGCCTTCAACCCGTCGCACCTGGAGTTCGTCAACCCGGTGGTCACCGGCCGCGTGCGCGCCAAGCAGGACCGTCGCGGTGACTCGGAGCGCAAGCGCGTGGTGCCGCTGCTCATCCACGGCGACGCGGCCTTCATCGGCCAGGGGGTCGTCGCCGAGACGCTCAACCTCATGAGCCTGCGCGGCTACGCCACCGGCGGCACGCTGCACGTGGTGGTCAACAACCAGGTGGGCTTCACCACCAACACCGACGACGCGCGCTCCACCCGCTACGCCACCGACCTCGCGAAGATGCTCGGCATCCCGATCTTCCACGTCAACGGCGAAGACCCCGAGGCGGTCGCCCACGTGGCGCACCTCGCGGTCGAGTACCGCCAGGAGTTCGGCCGCGACGTGGTCATCGACATGTACTGCTACCGCAAGTGGGGCCACAACGAGACCGACGAGCCCCGCTTCACGCAGCCCGTGATGTACGCCTCCATCGACCGCAAGCCCTCCGTGCGCGCGGCCTACGTCGACCGGCTGCTGCAGCTCGGCAAGGTGACCCGCGAGCAGGTCGACGCGCTCGCCGCCAACCGCAAGCGCTCCCTCGAAGACGAGCTCACCGAGACACGCGACTCGCTGCACCACCCGGCGCCGAGCAGCCTCGCGGGCCTCTGGGCGAAGTACCGCGGCGGCGCAGACGCGCAGGTGCCCGACGCCGAGACGAAGGTCAGCGCCGAGCGCCTCAAGGGGCTCATGGCCACCCTCACCACGGTGCCCGAGGGGTTCCACATCAACGCCAAGGTGCAGGGGCTCTTGAAGAGCCGGCGCGAGCAGCTCGCCGATCAGCTCGACTGGGGCACCGCCGAAGCGCTCGCGTTCGCCTCGCTGCTCGACGAGGGCGTGCCCATCCGGCTCTCCGGGCAGGACGCGGGCCGCGGCACCTTCAGCCACCGTCACGCGGTGTGGACCGACGCGACCAACGGCCGGAAGTACGCGCCGCTGTCGGCCACCGCCACGGGCAAGGCCCGCTTCGAGGTGTACGACTCGCCCCTCTCGGAGACCGGCGTGCTGGGCTTCGACTACGGCTACTCCCTCGACTACCCCGACGGGCTGGTCATCTGGGAGGCGCAGTTCGGCGACTTCGCCAACGGGGGGCAGGTCATCATTGATCAGTTCCTGTCGTCGGGCGAAGACAAGTGGAACCGCCTGTCGGGCCTCACGCTGCTGCTCCCGCACGGCTTCGAGGGCGCCGGGCCGGAGCACTCCAGCGGCCGCGTCGAGCGCTTCCTCCAGCTCTGCGCCGAAGACAACCTCTTCGTGTGCAACCTCACGACCCCCGCGCAGGTCTTCCACGCGCTGCGGCGCCAGGTGCTGCGCCCCATCCGCAAGCCCCTGGTCATCATGACCCCGAAGAGCTTCCTGCGTGTGAAGGAGTCGACCATCGACGACCTCGCCGACGGCAGCTTCCAGCGGGTGATCCCCGACGCCTCGGTCGACCCGAAGGCCGCCCGCAAGGTGCTGCTCTGCTCTGGCAAGGTGTACTGGGACCTCCACGCCGCCCGGGCGAAGCGCGGCGCGATGGACGTCGCCATCATCCGCCTGGAGCAGCTCTATCCCCTGTCCAAGGCCGCGCTGACCGAGGCGCTCGCGCCCTACGCCGACGGCACCCCCCTCGTCTGGGTGCAGGAAGACCCCTGGAACATGGGCGCCTGGTACTTCCTCGCCGCCCGGCTCCCGGGCCTGCTGGGCTCGCGGCTCCCGCTGAGCTGCGTCGCCCGCGAGGAGAGCGCATCGCCCGCCACCGGCTCGAAGGCCAGCCACGACCTGGAGCAGCACGCGCTCCTCGACGAGGCGCTCAGGTAGCGAAGGAGCCCCCGAAGCCCAAATGCCCCCCAGCGATTCAGTGCCTCCGCCGAGGCCGGCGACCCCGGGCCGCGGCCACCTGCTGGTGATCGACGACGACGCGCTCGTTCGTGTGTCGCTCGGTCACATCCTCGCGCTCGACCACGAGGTCACGCTCTGCGACTCGGGCCCGGCGGCGCTCAAGCTCTTCGCCGAAGGGGCCCGCTTCGACGCGATCCTGTGCGACGTCAACATGCCCGGCATGGACGGCCCCGAGCTCTACGACGCGATGGCCCAGCTGGTGCCCGACCAGCTGGAGCGCACCATCTTCCTCACCGGCGGCGCGTACACCCCGCGGGCGCAGAGCTTCCTCGCGCGCATCACCAACGAGCAGATGGAGAAGCCCTTCGAGTTCGAGGCACTGCGCGCCACGCTCGCCCGGCTCATGCGCTGACCGCCCTGGCTCAGTCGGTCGGCGGCAGGAACTGGCTCCCCGCCTCGAAGAGGCCCGCGACCGCGCCCCACCCCACGCCCAGCAACAGCAGGAAGAGCGCGACGGAGAGCGCCTGCATCCGCCGCTGGGCCCGGGGTGACGCCGCGAGTCCGTGGATGAACGCCGCCGTGTACACCCCGTTGGCGAGGTGGAAGGTCGTGCCCAGCACCCCGAGGAGGTAGACCACCAGCGTCGGGGGGTGGTGCCGCATGTGCGAGGCGAGGTCTTCGAAGCTCTCGTGCCCGGTGGGGCTGCGCAGCGCCGGGCTGATGCGAGCGAGGTACACGTGCGCCGCGAGGAAGGCGAGGAGCCCCAGCGCCGAGAGCCGCTGGAGGACGTACTTCGCGTTGCCGAAGAAGCGGTAGCCGTTGGGCTTCGACGCCGCGAGCCGGCGCAGGCCCCACGCCGTGTGGATGAGCAGCGGCGCGAACACCACCACGCTCACCAGCGTCGCGCCGAAGGGGTTGCCCGTGTAGACCCGCCCCTCGGCGGTGACCATCGTGTCCACGGCGCGCGCGGACCAGGCCGCGTCGCCGCGCCAGGCGTAGAGGTTCTCCCATAGGTGCCAGGCGACCCAGACCCCGAGCGGGGCGATGGCGAGCAGCGAGCCGAGGCGGGGAAAGAGGGCGGCTCGCGTGGGACTGGTCTGCGCAACCGCTGCGGACATCTGTGGTGCTCTCCGTCACCCGCGCGTTCGGCCCGTCGATGAGCCCGTCGCGCGGGGATGGGAACAAACCACGAACCCAGCGGCCCGCGCAACCCGCGGGCAGACGGTCACATGAAGCGCGGAGCGGCGAGCCGACGGGGCGATCGGGAGGCCATCGCGCGGGGCGTCGTCACGCGCTGCTCGCGGTGCTCGAGCGAGCCCTCGCTCGCCACCGAGAAGGCCAGGGAGTAGGCGTGGCCGTCCCAGCGCAGGGCCTCGACGCCGTCGACGCGCTCGCCCTCGGCGAAGAGCTGGCCCGCGTCGAGGCGACGGCCCTGGGCGTCGACCCGGGTGAAGTACACGCCCTCGCGCAGGTGTGCCGCGAGGCCGAACTCGCGACCATTGAACACCAGCCGCGCCGCGCGCGGGTCGGTGAGGCCCTCGTGGACGATCGACGACGCGCCGCGCGGCACGCCGTCGGCGCCGACCATCTGGAAGCGCACGCGGCCGTTCTCGGAGTCGACCCAGGCGACCCCGAAGGCGTCGCCGGCGGCCACCACGGCGGGCGCCGAGAGGCCCTCCTCGTCGCGCACCAGCGCGCGAAGCTGCACCGGCGCGGCGGCGGCGCGGCCCTGCAGGTCGGTGCTCGCGAACCACATCCCCTCGCCGCTGTCGTGCCACGCCACGCCGAGGCGGTCGCCGCCCCGGGCAGTGGTGATGTCTTGATGGTTGCGGTCGGCGTCGAAGGCGACCGACTCCCCTTCGGCGTGCTGCGCAGGCAGGGCGCTCACCGGGAGGTCGGACGCGCGCGGGGCGACCGCGGGCACCGCCCCCATGAGGCCGGGGGCGTTCTGGAAGCGGTTGGCGCTCTCCTCGATGGTGGTGGGGAGCCGCTGGCGGGTCGAGGGCCGGTGCGCGAGCGCCCCCTGGGCGCCCTCCCCCACCGCGCGCTGCACCTGGGCCACCGAGCGCTGCACCTCCGGCCGGTCAGAGCAACCGCCGAGAAGCAGCGACGCGCCCGCGAAGCCGAGCGAGAGAACCGTGCGCCTGGAGCGTTCGTACATGAATCACCTCGTCAGACCGTGACGTTTTACGACTACGCCAACCAAGCAACATCCTGACGGTAACCTCGCGCCGCGGGGCTGGCAAAGGGCGCCGCGGACGATTCGTGGTTGGTGGTAGGTTCGGCGCCCCCTATGTCCACGGTCTCCCGCGGCCTCGCACTCGCGGTGCTCGCCCTCGTCTCCGCGACCACCGTCGCGGCGGAGGTGCTGCTCACCCGCGCGCTCTCGGTCACCACCTGGTACGGCCTCGCCTTCGTCGTGCTGTCGCTCGCGATGCTCGGCCTCACGCGCGGCTCCCTCGACGCCGACGCCGCGTCCCGCGCCCGAGAGCCCCTCGCGCCGTGGATCGCGCGGCGCCTGCTCGCGCTCGCCGTGGGCCTCGCCATCACCGTCGGCGTGGTGGTCTCCGTCCCGCTCACCTTCTCGCTCAACCTCTCCTCCGTCGCCGCGCTGCTCGTCGTGAGCGCCGCGGCCGCGATCCCGCTCGTCGCGGGCGGCGCCATCGTCGCGCGCCTCCTCTCCGACACCTCCGTCCCGACGCCCGTGCTCTACGCCGTCGACCTCGGCGCCGCCGCGCTCGGCGCCCTCGCGCCGCTCGTGCTCCTGGGCCCCTTCGGCGCCCCCGACGCGCTCATCCTCCTCGCCGCCCTCTGCGCCGCCGCCGCGTGGGCCGTCGCCCCGCCCGGCGACCGCACCCGCGCCCGCGCCGCCGCCATGGCCGCCGCCTCGCTCGTCGTGGCCCTCGCGGCCCGCGGCTCGGAGTCCGGCCTCGTCATCCGCTACCCCAAGGGGGCCCCGCGCCCCGAGCGCGAGACCCCCACCTTCTCGGCGTGGACCCCGCTCGCCTACGTGCGCCTCGGGCCCTTCCGCCCGGTGCCCCACTGGCACCTCTGGTCGCCGTCGCCGAATACACCACCCGGTATGGTCGAGGCCGCCGACGCCACCCTCGACGGCGAGGCCGCGACGCCCGTCTACGCGTGGCGCACCCCCGCGCAGCTCAACATCCTCCGCTTCGACGCCACCACCTCGGCGCACGTGCTCCGCCCCACCGGCAACGCGTGCGTCATCGGCGTCGGCGGCGGGCGCGACCTCATCGCCGCCCTCGCCGTCGGCCACGAGCACGTCTACGGCGCGGAGATCAACCCGGGCATCGTCGCGATGCTCCACGCCGTGCGCGGCCGCTCGCCCACCATCGACGACCCGCGGGTCACCGTGCGCCTCGGCGACGGGCGCGCGCTCTTCGCCCGCTCGCGCCTCCACTGCTCGGTGCTCCAGGCCTCGCTGGTCGACACCTGGGCCGCCACCTCCGCGGGCGCCTTCGCCCACACCGAGGCCACGCTCTACACCCGCGAGGCGTGGTCGATCTTCCTGCGCCGCGTCGCCCCCGACGGCGTGCTCACCTTCTCGCGCTGGTACGATCCGCGCCGGGTGAGCGAGACCGCCCGCCTCGTCGCCCTCGCCGTCGCCTCGCTGCACGACCGCGGCGTCGAGCGCCCGCGCGATCACCTCGCCCTGCTCGCCGCGGGCAACGTCGCCACCATCCTGGTGAGCCCCGCGCCCTTCTCCCCGAGCGACATCGCCGCCCTCCACGACCTCGAGACCCGCCTCCGCTTCACCCTCCTCGTCACGCCCGACCGGCCCGTGACCGAGCCCATGCTCGACGCCATCCTCAGCGCCCGCGACGACGAGGCCCTCGCCGCCGTCGGCCGGCCGCGCGGGCTCGACACCTCCGCCCCCACCGACGAGCGCCCCTTCTTCTTCCAGCTCCTCGCGCCCGCCGCGTGGCTCCACCCGGTCGTGGCCCTCGAGCTCGCCCGCGGCAGCGGTGGCGTCATCGCGGGCAACGCCACCGCCATGTTCGAGCTGCTCGCCACCTTCGCCGTGGTGCTCCTCGTCGCGGCCTGGCTGCTCGGCCCGGCGCTCTTCCGCTCGGCCCGCGACCCCGAGCGCCCCCGGGGCCGCGCCCTCGTCTACTTCGGCGCCCTCGGCGCGGGCTACATGACCGCCGAGCTCGCCCTCGTGCAGCGCCTCCACGTCGTGCTCGGGCACCCCACCTACGCCCTCATCGTGGCGCTCGCGGGCCTCCTCGTGGCCACCGGCGTCGGCGCGCTGCTCTCGCCCCGCGTGCTGCGCACCAACCGCCACGTGACCGTCGCCGCCGTCGTCGCCGCCGTCGTGCTCGCGGCGCTGCCCTACGCGGTGCTGCGCCCCCTCGCGCGGGCCACGCTGGAGGGCGCGCCGGTGCTGCGCTTCGGGGGCGCGGCCGCCTGCGCCGCGGCGGTGGGGCTGCTGCTCGGGCTGTTCTTCCCCGCGGGGCTGAAGGCGCTGCCGAAGCGCGAGGGCGCCGCGCTGGCGCTCGCCGTCAACGGCGCCACCAGCGTGCTCGGCTCGGTCTTCGCCACGACCCTCTCGGTGTGGTTCGGCATCCCGGCCACCTTCGCGGCCGCGGGCGCGCTCTACCTCGTCGCCGCCTGGGCCTCGCCCGCGCGCTGGCGCACGGACTGATACCCTCCCGCGCGATGGCACCGGACGGAGCGGCGGCGTGGGCGCGGGATCGCTGGGCGGCGCTCGTCGTCGCGGCCGCCGTCGCGTGGCAGTACCGCGCGCCCCTCACCGGGCGCGTCTGGTACTTCGAGGACATCGCCGCCTACTTCGTGCCCCTGCACACCGCGGCGGCGAAGGCGATGCGCGCCGGCGGCCTGGCCGTCTGGGAGCCCGGGGCGTGGTCGGGGCAGCCCGTGATCGCCGACCCGCAGGTCGGGTGCTTCTATCCCCTCCACTGGCTCTGGCTGGCGGTGCAGCCGGTCACCCTCTACGCGTGGCTGGCGCTCGCACACACGGCCTTCGGCGCCGTGGGCATGTGGGCCCTGGCCCGCGCGCGGGGCCGCTCGCACGTGGCCGCGGCGCTCGCGGCCCTCACCCTCGCGCTCGGGGCGTTCTTCGTGCTCCAGGTGCGGCACGCGCCCTTCACCAGCACCACCGCCTGGGTGGTCTGGGGCCTCTGGGCCGTCGAGCGCTACGGGCAGTCCGGGCGACCCCGCTACGCACTCGGGCTCTCCCTCGCAGGCGCCCTCGCGCTCCTCGCCGGCGGCTGGTCGATGCTCCCCTTCGCCGCGGCCGTGGGGGCGGTGCTCGCCTCGGCCTCGCTCGCCCGCGCGCCCGGGCACCGGGTGTCGCGCGCCCTCGGCCTCGCCGGCGCGGGCGCCCTCGCGGTGGCCCTCGCGGCGGCGCAGATCGTCCCCGCGATGGCCCACGTGCCCGAGTCGCCGCGCGCGCTCGGCCTCGGGGGCGAGCTCGCCTCGAGCTACGCGTGGCCCTCGTGGCGCTACGCGCTCACGCTGGTGCTGCCGACGCTCTACGGCGACGAGGCCAGGGGCACCTGGGTCGGCGCCCCCAACCAGTGGGAGCTCAGCGGGTATGGCGTCGGCCTGGTCGCGACCCTGCTCGCGCTCGCCGCGGTCGGCGCGCGGGCGCGGCGCGCCGAGGCCCTGGCGCTCCTCGCGCTCACCCTGGCCGCGTGCGACGTGGCCCGCGGCGACGGCGGGGTCCTGCACCCGCTGCTACACCGCCTCCCGGTGCTGGGCTCGCTCCGTTGCCCCGCCCGGGCGCTGTACGTGTGGGTGCTGATCGCGCCCATCCTCGCGGCCGACGGGCTCGACCTCGTCGCGCGCGCGGCGGCCCGGCGAGGGCGCTGGGCCGCGTGGGCGCCGGTCGCGCTCGTGGTCGCGGCGGCGTGTGAGCTCCTCGTTACGTGGCGCTCGGAGAACCCGTCGGTCGCGCGGGCCGCGGCGACCCGGGCGCCGGACGCCGTCGTGTGGCTGCGCGCGCAGCCCGAGCCCGGCCGGGTGGCGAGCGACCTGCGGCTCCCGCGGCGCTTCCACAACGCGGGGCTCGCGTGGGGGCTGGAGGGCGCCGGGGGCTACCACTCGCTGCCCGTCTGGCGGTACCTGCACCTGCTGTGGATCGCCAACACCCGGCGCCCCTACCCCGGCCCGCCGCTCACCCACGACCTCGGGTCGCATGGGCCGTGGCGGTACACGTCGCCCATCGTCGACCTGCTCGGCGTCCGGTGGGTGATCGCGCCGCGGGAGCACACCATCCGCGCCCGAGGCTTCGAGCGGGTGTTCCGGGGCGCCGACGGCGCCGACGTGTGGCGCAACCCTGACGCCTTCCCCCGCGCCTTCATGGTGTTCCGCGCGCGACGGGTCCACGGCGAGTCCGAGGCCGCGAGGGCCGTGGCCGACCCGGCCTGGGACCCCGCCAGGGTCGCCATCGTCGAAGGACCGACCCCCGGCGTCCCCCCGCCCGACCTCGCCGCGCCGCCCCCCGCGCCTGTGCAGCGGGCGCGGCGCACCTCGGCCACCACCTTCGAGGTGTCGCTCCAGCTCGACGCACCGGGGGTCCTCGTGGTGACCGAGCCCTGGTACCCGGGGTGGCGGGCGCGCGTCGACGGACACCCGGCCGAGCTCCTGCGCGTCGACCTCGCGCTCCGCGGCGTCGCGCTCGGGGCCGGGGCCCACACCGTGCGGATGGAATTCGACCCCGCCCCGCTCCGCGCAGGCATGAAGATCAGCGGGGCGGCGATCGTGCTCGCCGCGCTCCTCGCCGCGCTCCTCCGGAGGAGCGCCACGAGGGCGTTGGTCGCAGCGGCACGCTAGGCGATCGCCTGCGACGAGGTGCGAGTCGACCCGCGGGGTGGAGCCCCCAGGCGAGCCTCCTGGCAGCGCGCTCGCGGGTGGAGAATCGCTGAGCTTTTCCTCCCTCGAGGCGCTGCCGATACGACACCCGCAGCGCCATGTGAGACCGCAAGGTGCGACCGGGTCTCGCGAGCTCAGTGCAGTGCATGGTGCAGAGGTGTCTGCGCCCGGTGACGGGCACCGCCCGGCGCGCAGCGGGGTCATCGTGACGACGCTGGCGGAGTTCATCGTGAACGAAGCGGACGCCATCGCGCAGGCCTACGGGCGTCGGCCCGCGGCCCCCGCGCCCCCGGGCGACCCCGCCCGCGTCACCCTCCTCGCCGAGCTTCCCGAGCTGCTCAGCGACCTCGCCCGCTCGCTCGGCCCGTCGGCATCGACGGCGGACGTCCTGCCCCGCGCGGCGCTCGACCCGGCGAAAACACGCCCCGGGGGCGAGGCCAGTGCCCTGCTTCGGGAGTACGGGATCCTTCGCGACTGCATCTACGAGCGCCTCGAGGCGTCGTCCGTCACGCCGACGCTCGGCGAGCTCCGCGCGCTCTCCGACCGCCTCTCCGTCGTGGCCGCCGACGCCGTCGAGCGGGCGCTCCTCCCGGGGGCCGCACTACAGACCTCCGAGGCGCGCTATCGCACGCTCTTCGCGTCGATCGACGACGGGTTCTGCTTGATCCAGATGCTCTTCGACGCGGCCGGCAGGCCGGTGGACTATCGCTTCCTCGACGCCAACGCCGCGTTCGCCGAGCAGACCGGGCTGCGGGACGCCGTCGGCCACACGGCGCGAGCACTCGTCCCCGACCTCGATGCGTCGTGGTTCGAGCTCTACGGTCGCGTCGCGATGACGGGCGAGACGGCGCGCTTCGAGAACCACGCCGCGGCCATGGGCCGGTGGTTCGACGTGTACGCCAGCCGCGTGGGGAGCCCGGAACTCCGGCAGCTGGCCCTGGTCTTCAAGGACATCACCCGCCAGAAGCGCGCCGAGGAGGAGCGCGAGCGCCTGCTCGCCGCGGAGAGCGCCGCGCGACGGCAGGCGGAGGACGCGAGCCGGCTGAAGGACGAGTTCCTGGCCACGGTGAGCCACGAGCTGCGCACGCCGCTCACCTCGATGCTCGGCTGGGTGCAGATCCTCCGGGCGGGGAGGGTCTCGCCCGACCGGCGCGACCACGCCCTCGCGACCATCGAGCGCAACGCGCGCGCGCAGGCGCAGCTCATCGAAGACCTGCTCGACGTGAGCCGCATCCTCGCGGGCAAGCTGCGCCTCGAGGTCGAGCCCGTGGAGGTGCGGGCGATCGTCGAGGCGGCGCTCGAGACCGTGCGCCCGGCCGCGGACGCCAAGGCAGTGAACCTCACCGCCGCGCTCAGCGAGGGCGTGGTCATGGGCGACCCGCAGCGCCTGCAGCAGGTCGTCTGGAACCTCCTGTCGAACGCGGTGAAGTTCACCCCCCGCGGGGGCCGGGTGGAGGTGCTCGTGGCGCGCCGCGACTCCTCCGTCGACGTGACCGTCGCGGACACCGGGCAGGGCATCGCGCCGGAGTTCCAGGCGCATGTGTTCGAGCGCTTCCGGCAGGCCGACGGGGGCTCGACGCGGGTCCACGGGGGCCTCGGGCTGGGCCTCTCCATCGTGCGCCAGCTGGTCGAGATGCACGGCGGGACGGTCACCGTCGCCAGCGAGGGTGAGGGCCTCGGCTCGAGCTTCACCGCGCGGCTCCCGGTGTCCGTCGCGCCGCGCCCCTCGCTCTACCCTCCCCGGTCGGGCCGGGACGCGCGCCGCGCCGACGGGGGC
The DNA here is from genome assembly GCA_030652255.1 of Myxococcales bacterium. GTDB lineage: Bacteria > Myxococcota_A > Polyangia > Polyangiales > SCUS01. The sequence goes on from JAUSAZ010000127.1 coordinate 11,746, forward strand.
GCCACGCCGCCTGAACTCGTGGGCCTCGGGGTGCTGGTCGTCGACGACGACGCCGACACCCGCGAGATGCTCCGGGCGCTGCTCGAGGCGGCCGGCGCCCGGGTGCGCGTCGCGCCGTCCATGGTCGAGGGCCTCCGGGCCTTCCACGCCGAGCGCCCCGACGTGCTGGTCTCCGACATCGGCATGCCTGACGCGGACGGCCACGCCCTCATCCGGGCCATCCGCGCGATGCCACCCGAGGCCGGCGGGGCGGTGCCCGCCATCGCCGTCACCGCCTACGCGCGAACGCAGGACCGCGCGGACGCCCTCCGATCGGGCTTCGACCAATTCATCCCCAAGCCCGTCGAGCCGTTGGAGTTTCTCACCGTCGTCGCGACCCTCTCGCGCCGCGCCGGTTGAGCGGCGCGCCCCGCAGCGCTTCGGCCCCGCGCGGCACCACGAACTGGTCGAGGTTGATGATCGCGAAGGGCGCCTCGCCCCGCGCCACGAGCTCGGCGTTGCGGCGCGCGACCACCTGCATGATCAGGGGAAAGGCCCGCACGCTCCACGGCCGGGTGTCGTGCATCAGCACCACGCCTCCGTGGGGGTGCTCCAGGAGCTCCTGCCGGAAGCGCGCCTGCACGGCCTCCGCGGAGGTGACCTCCCAGTCGTGGGTGTCGATCATCCAGTACGCGGGCGTGAGGTTGCGCGCGGCGACGGCGCCGAGGCTCCGCGGCGCGGTGAGCAGCCCGTAGGGGGCGCGCAGCAGCTCGGGGCGGCGGCCGGTGGCGCGCGCGATGAGGTCGCCGGTGCGGTCGATCTCGTAGGCGATCTGCGACGGGCGGAGGTTGCCCAGCACGACGTGGTGATAGGTGTGGTTGCCCAGCAGGTGGCCGCGGCGGGCGATCTCCCGGAGCAGGTTGCGCTGCGCCCGGTGGTGGGGCTCGTCGCCGTCGATGCGGTGGCCCACGACGAAGAAGGTCGCGCGCACGTGGTGGGCGTCGAGCAGGTCGAGCAGCCGCGGGGTCGTGACGATCTCCGGCCCGTCGTCGAAGGTGAACGCCAGGCAGCGGCGGAAGCGCGGCGGGCAGCGCCCGTCGATGTGCTGGCCGCCGAGCAGCGAGCGGCGCGGGGGCGTCGGCGCGCGGCCGGGGGCGACCGTACGGCCGGGGGCGACCGTGCGGCCGGGGGTGGCCTGCGCGGGCGCGACGGCGGTGAGGAGGGAGAGGAGGAGGCTGGCGGCGAGGCGGCGGACGCTCACGGGGTGGGACGCTACGCGCTCACCCCGAGGCGCCGGGAGTTTCCGGCGGGTTCAGCTCAGGGAGCGGGCGGGATGACGCCGACCGTGAGGTAGTACGCCGGGATGGGCGTGCCCTCGGTCTCGCCCATCTCCACGTACGGAGAGACGCAGACGGTGTAGGTGCCGGCGCTCACGCGGAGGAGGGCCGGGTTGGTGCGGCCGTCGAGGCGCGAGCAGAGCACCCCCATCGTGACGTCGTCGTTGGTCGCGATCGGGGCGGCGGTGCCGTCACGGTACACGTTGATGACCGTGTCCTCGCCGTCGCCGAGGTCGCAGGCGCCCTGGGCGTCGGTGGTCTCGGCGTAGAGCGTGGCGCCCGCGGGGACGGTGACGGCGTAGCAGTCGCGGTCGGTGCCCGGGGTGATCGCGCCGCGGAAGATGGTGGTCTGGGTGACCGCGGCCTGCGGGGCGGCCGGGGTGTTGTTGGGCTCGGCCTCCATCGTCGGGAGCGCGCAGTAGCGGCCCGCCATCGGGGCGCCCGCGTCGGCCGACACGCCCGCGTCGCCCATGGCGGACGGCGTGGTGGTGAGGTTGGGGCAGAAGCCCATCATCGAGCAGGTGGCCGTGGCGCCGCAGGCCTCACCCGGCGCGGCGGAGCGGCGGCAGATGCCGCGGGTGGCCATCGACGGGGTCGCGACCGAGCAGCTGAAGGCGCCGTCGCAGAAGGGCGCGGCGGTGCGGCAGGCGGCGCCGGGGGCGGTGCCGTCGGCGGTGCAGAGGCCCGAGTTCATCGCCGTGGCGCCGACGCAGAGGCTGCCCGCGGCGCAGACCTGGCCCTGCGCGCACGGCATGCCGATGGCGATGGGCGCCGCCTCGCGGACGCTGAGCTCGTAGGCGCCGGTGGCGGCGTTCTTGGAGTCGGCGCCCCAGCCGCCGACCACGATGAAGACCGTCTGGCCCGCCATGAGCGGCGCCGAGGTGCGGGCGGTGGAGAGCAGGTTGCCCTGGCCGATGTCGTCGTTGCACGCCAGCGGGCGCGCGTTGGCCGAGCAGGTGCCCAGGATGGCGACCACGGTGTCGAACTCGTCGGTGCCGGGGTTGGCGGTGGAGGCCGTGAGCACGCCCGCGGTGCGCATGGTGTAGCGGTACACGACCGTGCCGCCCTTGGCGCCGTCGCCGCCGGAGGTGGCGCCGAGGCAGCCGCCCTCGGCCGCGAGGCCCAGGTCGCCCACCTGCACGCCCGGGGCGTCGGTGTTGTCGCCCGTGACTCTGATGGCGCCGTCGGCGCCCGGCGTCATCGACGAGAGGTCCACCGCGGAGGTGCAGGGGTTCACCACCTGGACGTCGGGGCGCGGAGCATCGGTGCGCGTCACGTCGGCGCGCGCGTCGCCGCCGATGTCCGACGCGCCGAGGTCGGTGCCGGCGTCGGTGCCGGGGGTCGGGGTGTTGCTGTCGCTGCTACAGGCCGCGAGCATTCCGGTCGCGAGCATCGTCGCGAGCAATCCACGCAAGTTGGTCTTCATCGAGAACCTCCGAAGGGTTATCCGGTCGGAGTTCGCTTCGAATCCCGACCAAAGGAGCGGAGTCCCTTCGCACACCGCCCCCCCGACCGTCAACGCCGCGCCCCGACGGCGCGCAGGTCAATCCACCGTCACGGGCAGCCGGCAGCCGCTGCTGCCGCCGTGGCCGTCGCGCACGAAGAACCACAGCGTCCGCGACCCGGGCGTGGCCGAGGGCTGCCACACGTTGTCCCGCGTCGGCGAGCGCGTGAGCCCGCGCGCGACCTCGCCGTCGGTCGCGTACCACGAGTAGAAGGCCTGCTCGGTGCGCTCCTCGAAGACGCCCACCGCGGTGAGCACGGTGTAGCGCTCCAGCCACGCCTCCGTCGGGTCCGGGGCGAGCCCGACGTTCTGCGCGCGCGGCACCCTGATGGGTCCGCCCTCCTCGGGCGCGCACTCGTCGCCGCCTCCCCCGGGCACCGACACCCAGCGCCCGTTGACCCGCACCCGCGGCGTCGGCGGGTTGCGGTTGGGCCGCGGGTTGAGCGACACCACCACGCGCTTGTACCCGAGCACCGTGCGCCCGTCGGCCTCGATGGTGAGCCCCACCCCGACGATCAATCCCACGTCGCGGATGTACCGCTCGGCCAGCGGCCGCTGCGCCCCTGGGATGCGCGCGAGCAGCGCCTCGACGTCGATGAGCCCCGCGGGGATGGTCAGCGTCGCCTCGTCCGCCGTCCCCAGCGGCAGGGTGATGCCGGCGTCGCCGGTGCAGCCCTCCTCGCCGGTGCCCGTGCCGAAGCCGCCGGTGCCGCCGCTGAAGGGGTCGCGCCCGGTGCACGCCACCCAGCGGTAGCTCACCGGGCCGCGGTTGCCGCCGACGAAGGCGCGCACCCGCACCGTCCCGCCCGGTGCGACCTCCGGCGGCTCGGCGACGATGTCCAGGATGCGCGGCGACACCACGATCTCCCGCGGGGCGAGGTCGCCGATGCAGCCGAGGGCGAGGGCCGCGGCAGGGAGCGTCCAGCGGGGCGGCGTTGCGGGCATCAGTACTCCCCCGTGAGGCCGATGGCCGGGAGGATGGGCAGCCCGGGGAAGGCCGTGCGCTGCGCGAAGTCGTACTGGTAGAGCCAGTTCTCGACGTTCTGCGCGTAGTAGACGTTGATCACGTCGAGGTAGGCCGACATGCGCCACGGGCCCCAGCGGAAGCGGTAGTCCACGCGCACGTCGAGCTGGTGGTAGACGGGCAGGCGCTCGGTGTCCGAGCCGTCGTCGGCGCGCGGCGGGTTGAGCGCGCGGTACCGGTCGACGTCGGCGTCGTAGAAGGCGCCGGAGACGATGCGCCGGGGGGCGCCGCTGGCGAGCTGGAAGCGCCCGCCCACGCGCCACCGGGTGTTGATGTCCCACGAGAGCGCGAGGTTGAGCACGTGGGTCTGGTCGAAGTTGAAGGGCACGACGGTGCCGTCGCCCACGTAGCGCTCGCTGCGCGAGAGCGTGTACGACACCCAGCCGTACACCCCGCGGTCGAGCCTGCGGCGGATGAGCACCTCCATGCCGTACGCGCGCCCGTCGCCGTCGTCGACGATGCTCACCCGCTGCGGGCCGTTGGGCGTGGCGATCACGTCGCTGGCGTTGCGCACCAGCTGGTACATCCGGGAGTAGTAGCCGGTGAGGCGGGTCTCGATGGAGCCCGGGAGGTTGACCTCGACGCCCGCGGAGGTCTGCCACGAGCGCTGCGGGCGCAGCCGCGGGTTGCGCACCCCGGGCACGAGGTTGAAGAAGGGCGGCTGCTGGTGGAAGAAGCCCGAGGCGACGTTGGCCACGACGCTCGGGCTCAGGCGCACGCGCAGCACGGCGCGCGGGTCGACCACGGTGGTGTCGACGAGGGCGTACTTCAGCCGGTCGATGCGCAGCCCGGCGGTGAACTCCACGGGCCCCGCGCGCAGCACCTCCTCGGCCCAGGCCGAGATGCTGAGCTGCGTGATGCGCGGGTTGAACTCCAGGATCGCCGGGTCGAAGGAGGGCGGCGGCACGCTGCCGATGTTGTCGGGCAGCGGAACCTGGAGCGAGGCGTCGAAGAGGATGGTGAGCGCGTCGAAGCCGACGCGGGTGGTGAGGTGGTCTCCGGTGGGGATGCGGAGCGTCGCGCGCTCGCCCAGGATGAAGCCCGTCGAGGCGAAGGACTGGTCCTGCTGGCCGGGCACCTGGTTGGTGAAGCGGGTGTCGTCGACGCCGACGGTGCCCGCGAGGGTGAGCTGCGCGCGGCCGGGGAGGCCGTAGTCCCAGCGGGTGATGAGCCGGTGGAAGGTGTACCCGAGGTCGGAGCTCTGCTCGGAGGCGGTCTGCCCGACCCCGGAGGCGGCGGAGCGGGAGAAGGTGTCGTTGGAGCCGAAGACGAAGAGCGAGAGCTTGCTGCGGGCGTTGAAGCGGTAGTCCGCGCGCACCTGGTAGTCGGTGTACTGGAGCGTGACCCCCTCGACGATGAGCGGCGCGATGAGCTCGAGGTAGCTGCGGCGCAGGGCGAAGGCGATGGAGCCGCGGCCGTGGTCGAAGGGCACGACGGCCATCGCGCTGGCGCGCAGCACGTCGACGCTGAACTCCATGAAGGGCCGCGTCGAGGGCGGGGGCCTGGTCTCGAGGGAGATCACGCCCGCGGAGAAGCGCCCGTACTCGAGGGGATAGCCGCCGGGGAAGAAGTCGAGCTGCCCGATGAGGCGGGAGGAGATCACCGCGGGCCCGGCGCCGAAGTGATAGAGCAGCGGGACGGGGAAGCCGTCGATGAAGAAGCCGGTGTTCTCGAATGCGGCGCCGCGCACGACGAAGAAGCCGAGGCCGAAGGGCGTGCGCGCGACGCCGGGCATCGAGGCGACGATGCGGGTGGGCTCGCCGAAGGTGCCCGGGACGGTGGTGAGCTCCTCGCCGCGGAGGGTGAAGGTGGTCGCCGCGCCGGACTGGCGCCGGGTGCGGATGGTGGCCTCGCCGGACTCGCCGGACTCGCCGGGGTCGGGCGCGGGGACGGCCGCGGCGGGTGCGGTGGCGGGCGCGGTGGCGGGTGCGGTGGCGGGCGCGGTAGCGGTGGCGGTGGCGGGCGAGGCGAGGAGGTCGGCGGTGGCGCCCTCGTAGGGGTTCGGGGGGATCACCGAGCGCGTGGGCGCGCGGAGACGGAAGCGGAAGCGCATGCGCGCGGGCATCGCGCGACCGCCCTGCTCGGCGGGCTCGAAGACCATGCGGGACGCCGCATCGAGCACGGCGGCGTCGAGGTCCGGGCGGAGGCCCTCCACCACCACGATGTCCTGCACGCGCCCCTCGGCGTTGACGGTGAACTCCAGGCGCACCGAGGCGCCGTCGCGGATCGACTCGTCGTCCGGGAGCGCGACGTCCGGGGCAGACACCAGGCGCGGCGCGTGGTCGACCGCGAGCGCGGCGGCGGGCACGAGCGAGGCGGTCAGCGCGATGAGCGTCGCGCGCAGGGTCGGGGTCATCTCAAGCCACCTGGAGGGGGGAGAGGCGCGCGACGATGGCGCGCTCGACGAGGTTGCCCTGCGCCGGGAGCACCAGCGCGCCGTCGCGGAGCGAGAAGGGCAGCACCACCGGCGCCGCCTCGGGGGTGTACGCGAGCTGCACCAGGAGCTCGGGGTCGAAGCGCCGGCACTGGCGCTCGCAGCAGTAGAAGGCCTCGCAGACCCGGTAGACGCCCTCCGGCGCCAGGGGGTCGAGGGTGCGCGCCCAGCCCATCGATGGGAGGGCCACGCCGACGGCGCCGAACTGCGCGCGGTGGTGGAGCCAGCCCGTGGGGAGGAAGATCCCGGGGCCCTGGTCGCCGTGGTTGTGGAAGGAGACGAGGCGCCCCGCGGGGATGGCTCCCAGCGCGGCGGTGGTGCGGTAGAGCCCGCACGGCGGGGGCGAACCCGCGTCGGGCTCCGCCCGGGTCATTCGACGGCGGCGCCTTCTTCCGAGAAGAGCATCTCGACGTCGGCGCGTGTCAGGCCCTTGAGGCTGACGTTGTCCTCGGCGCCCAGCACGCTGGAGACGAGCTCCCGCTTCTTGGCGCCGAGCTGCATGATCTTCTCCTCGATGGTCTGCCGCGCGATGAGGCGGTACGCGGTGACCACGCGGGTCTGGCCGATGCGGTGCGCGCGGTCGGTGGCCTGGTCCTCGACGGCGGGGTTCCACCACGGGTCGAAGTGCACCACCGTGTCGGCGCCGGTGAGGTTGAGCCCCGAGCCGCCCGCCTTGAGCGAGATGAGGAAGACCGGCACCGCCTCGTTGCGGTTGAAGTGGTCGACCTTGTCCTGGCGGTCCTTGGTGGAGCCGTCGAGGTACTCGTAGGCGACGCCGTCGCGCTCGAGCGCCTTGCGGATGAGCGAGAGCATCTCGACGAACTGCGAGAACACCAGCGTGCGGTGCCCCGACTGGATCGCCTCCTGGATGATCTCCCGGAGCGCGTCGAGCTTGCCGGCGTCCTCGTCCTTGAAGTCGCCGGACACCTTGAGCAGCCGCGGGTCGCACGCCGCCTGCCGCAGCCGCGTGAGCCCCGCGAGGATCATGATCTGGCTCTTGCCGATGCCTACGCGGTCGATCTCGCCGAACACGTTGGCCCGCACCTGCCCCAGCACCTGCTGGTAGAGGGCGCGCTGCGGCACCGGGAGGTCGACCTCGCGCTCGACGACGATGCGCGCCGGGAGGTCCTTGGCGACCTCGCTCTTGGTGCGGCGCAGCACCAGCGGTCGGATCACCCCGCGCAGGCGGCGGATGGCCTCGACGTCGCCGCGGTCGATGGGCCGGGCGTAGCGCTCCTCGAAGGTCGTGAGGTCGCCGAGCATCCCCGGCGAGAGGAAGTCGAAGATCGACCAGATCTCCGAGAGGCGGTTCTCGATGGGCGTGCCGGTGAGGGCCAGCCGGCGCTGCGAGCGCAGCCGCTTGGCCGCGCGCGCCGTGGCCGACAGCGGGTTCTTGATGTTCTGCGCCTCGTCGAGGATCGCGTACGCGAACTCATACCGCTGGAGGAACTCCTCGTCGCGGCGCAGCAGGGCGTAGCTGGTGATGACCACGTCGGCGTGGTCGAGCTCATGCAATCGCTTCTCGCGATCGGGCCCGGTCCACGCGACGGCGCGCAGCGTGGGCGCGAAGCGGGCGACCTCGCGGAGCCAGTTGGTGACCACCGAGGTCGGCGCCACCACCAGGGTGAGCGGCGCGCGCTTGGGCGGGTCCTTCACGACGGTGACCGCCGCGGGGGCAGGCGTCGCAGGCGTCGCGGCGGCGGCCACGGGCGCGGCCTCCTCGACGACCTTCTTCGTGCCCTTCTTCGGCTTCACGGCCTTGACGGGCTCGGGCTCGGGCTCCGGCTCCGCGGCCTTCTTCTTCGCCACGACCTTCTTCGTCTTGGCGGGCTTGGCGGGCTCCGCTTCCGGGGCGACGAGCGCCGCGGCGGCGTCGAGGGCGCGCTGGTGGTCCTCCTTCAGCCACGCCAGGAGGGCGAGGGTCTGGAGGGTCTTGCCGAGACCCATGTCGTCGGCCAGCACCCCGCCGGTCTTCGCCCGATGCAGGAACACCAGCCACGAGAACCCTTCGGCCTGGTACGGGCGCATCGTGGCCTGCAGGCTCTTCGGCTGCGGCACCTGCTCGACCATCCCGTGGTCGGCGAGCCTCGCGAGGAGGTCCTTCGCCGCGGGCTCGACGCGCGCGCCCGGGAGCAGCCGCAGGAGGTCCTGCACCCGCCCCGCCTGCGAGAGGGGAATGTGCTGCCGCCCCTGGGCGAAGATCTCCGCCATGCGCAGCAGCACCTCGTCGACCTGCTCGCGCGACACCGGCGCGAAGGTTCCGTCCTCCAGGCGCACCAGCCGGCGGCCTTCCAGCAGCGCGCGGCGCAGGTCGTCCTCGTTGACCTTGCTGCCCTCGCTCACGAACTCCACGTCGAGCGAGAGCCAGTCGACGCCCGACCCGACGCGGGCCCGCGGCGTGATGGGCGTGTCGCGCACCTGCACGTGCATGAGGTCGTCGGGGATGAAGCGGTCCCAGTCGTCGGGCAGCGAGCCGACGCCCTCCATCCAGAACGACACGGCCTTGTCGCCGCTCGCCTCGAACCACCCGGAGTGCTCCTCCGGCAGCCCGAGGCCCAGCTCGAAGAGCCGGTCGGCGGCCATGCGCTCGGCGCCGATGTCCCGGCGGATCACCCGCGGCTTCGCGAAGCCCCCGTCCTCGTCGTAGGTCGTGCCCTTCGGCGGCGGCACGATCGCCAGCGGCGGCGGCAGGTCGGCCGGCGGCACGTCGAGCTCCACGTCGCCGTAGCAGGCCCGCAGCGTCGCGCGCACCTTGCTCAGGTCGCCCTCCGCCCGGAGCATGAAGGTCGGCGTGATGTCGATGAGCGTCGCCACCGTCGAGAGGTCGGGCAGCTCGGTGCCCAGCGCGAGCGCCACCTTCGGCACGATCTCCCCGAGCAGCCGCCCGAGGTCCTCCACCGGGTGCAGGATCATCGGCGCGCGAGAGAGCCGCTCCAGCCACGCGGGCGTCACGCTGTCGGCCACCGTGCGGGCGATGCCCTGCACCGTGTCGACGTGCCACGTCGGCGTGCCCTCGAACCACAGCCCCTGCCCCCCGCCGTACTTCCGCCCGTCGCTCTTGCGCTCGAAGATCACCTTCGCCCGCACGCTCGACGCCCCCGCGGACTCCAGCTCCATCTTCGGGATGAGCGGGTCGTCGACGAAGCGCAGCTCCATCAGCGTCGGCTCGATGAGCACCCGCCGCCCGCGCAGCAGCGTCAGGAGCTCCGCCGCGTCTTCGCCCCGCAGCTCGACCGCCGCCTGCCGCGCGCCGCGCGCGTTGCGCGACAGCACCCGCAGGATCGACCGGTGCGGGCTCATCGACGGCCCGAGCGCCTCCAGGCCCGCGTCGGGCGTCATGGCCGTGCGCGCCTCGGCGTTGAAGGCCGTCACCGCGATGGCCATCGGCCGCAGCTGCAGCCGGTATTCGAACTCCGGCGCGCGCCGCGGGTCGCTCGGCGGCAGCCACACCTGCCAGTTCATCCGGCTCTCGCCCGACACCACCGTGCCCGGCGCCTGCGGAATCGACGAGATCGCCGGGGCCACGGACCCGACCAGCCGCGACCCGGCGCGGTCGACCACGACCACCTCGCGCGGGTGCTCGGTCTCGCTGCGGTGCGGCCTGCGGCCCTTCACCTTGGCGCCGCGCCGGTCGACGTCCTCGCGGGTGTGCTGCTGCGCCTGCGCCACCTGCGCGGCCTGCTGCATCGCCGCCTCGCGCAGCGGCTTCATCCGGTCGCGCAGCGCCACGAGCAGCGCCGCGACGTGCTTGCAGTGCCGCTCGGGACCGCGCCACGCGGGGCAGGTGCACGCCGACGTGAAGGTGCCCAGCTCGGAGACGTCCACCCGCACGACGTAGGGATCCGCCGCGCGGCCGTGCACGCGACCGAGCGCGGCCCAGCCGTCGATGGACGACTCCAGCACGTGGCCCCGGCGCGCGTAGCCGCGGCCCTTCTGGTAGGCGTTCATGCCGACGGTGCGCGACAGGAGGCGCTCGCTCATGCGGGCGATGGCCAGCGTGGCGGGCGTCTGCGGCAGCGGGCCGGCGTCGGGGGGATCGTCGCCGCGCGGGATCTCCGGCAGCGCGTCGCCGTCGTCACCGTCGTCGTCGGGCGCTTCGGGCGGGTCGTCGACCCCGAAATCCTCGTCCCGCGTCAGCTCGTCGTTCTCTTCCTGCTTCGGGTCTTTCGGACCGAGATTCGTCACCGACTTCGCTCCCGTTCAGCGGTCTGCGCATGGGAGGCGCGCCGGGGCGTCAACGCGCCCTGGTGCCCCTCTGATCTCCACGCCGCGTGGACGCAATGGCACTCTCCGTGGTTTCGACCCTTGCGCGCGACCGATTGCCTTCTACACGGCATCGTCGGTCACCCGCGCGACCTCACCACGTCATCCCTTCCCGTCTAGCACACACCCTCGCCGCGCGGAACCCACCAGCCGCACCCCCGCCGATCAGACCCCCTCGGGCCGGGGCGCCGCCCCGATGAGGAAGATCCCCACGGGGGAGGCCACCACCAGCGAGGCACTGCCGGGGTAGAGGAAATCCCGCGCGAACTGCACCCGCACCCGGCTCGCCTCGACCACCGCGCCGACCGCGCCGTGCAGCGCGAACACCCCCAGCCGGTGCCCGTCGTTGGCGGAGTACACCTCCAGCGTGGCGTCCGGCGCCGTGGCCCGCGCGAGGGCGATGTCGGGGTAGCCGTCGCCCGCCAGGTCGGGCGCGTAGACGGCGCCCGCGCCGAAGCCCGTGGTGGGCTCCGGGCCCTGCGCCGTCACGGCGGTGATCTCCCGGCCGGTGCGACCGGAGACCAACCGCAGGCGGCCGTCCGCGGCCGAGGCGACGAGCAGGTCGGCCGCCTCGTCGCCGTCCAGGTCGGGGCCCGAGCTGATGCTCTGCGTGGCGCTGCCGGGGAGGCAGTACGCCGCGTCCCAGCGGGGCGCGCCGGTGGCGCCGGAGAGCATCGTCACGCAGCGCTGGCCGTCGCGCAGCATGCCCATCACCACCTCCTCGGCGCCGTCGCCGTCGAGGTCGCTGGTCACCGTGAGGCCGAAGTCCCGGGGCTCGGCGGGGAGCAGCCCCGGGGGCAACCGCCACGCCACGCGCCCGGTCTGCAGCCCCACCGCCATCAGGGTGGGCGCGCCGGACTCCGTCGAAACGAACACCACCACGCCGGGCTCGGGGTGGCCGCGCACCGGGATCGAGAGCGGCCCCGCGAGGCCCCAGGCGCCCGGCAGCGCGAGGCGGCGGAGCACCGCGGCGCGGCGCGAGCCCACCACCAGGAGGGCGCTCCGGCGGGCGTCGACGGCGATCACGTCCGCGGCGCCGTCGCCGTCGAGGTCGGGCACCAGGGCGAGGTCCTGGCTCTCGCAGCGCGCGGGCACCGAGGCGGTGACCAGCGGCGCCGTCACCCCGCCGCGGTGCATGAACACCCTCCCCTCGACGCAGCTCGCGAAGCCCCTCGGGTGGCTCGGGCCCACCGACGGCGACGTGATGAGGTGCGCCACGAAGGACTGCACCCCCCGCGCGTCGAGCCCCTCGGGCAGCCCCAGGTGGAACTGCTCCCCGAACTCCACCGCCGTCTGCGCCTCGCTCTGCGGGCTCCACGCGACCGCCCCGCCGTCCCCCTCCGCCCCGCCGTCCGCCGCCGCGGCCACCGGGTGCAGGGGCTCGGGCTCCAGGGCCCGCACCCGCTCGACGCGCGGCGGCGTGGTGGGCCCCTGCATCGCGCGCCACCCGAAGTACGCGAAGCCCGCGGTGACGGGCAGCACCAGGGCCATCGCCGCGGCCACGCTCAGGCCGCGCGGGCGCGCCGGGCGCTTCACGTGCGTGCGGTCGATGGACTTCGCCTCGAGGGCGGTGTGCACCTGCGAGTCGCGCCACGGGATCTCCTCCTCGACCCGGGTCTCCGCGGCGGGAACGATCCCAGCGCCCCTGGCCACGGGCGGCGCCGCCACCTTGCCCGCGGGGGGCGGGCCGAGGCTGTCGAGGTCGAAGGCGGCCACGTCGGGGGCCTTGCGCGGCGCCGCGGGCTGCGGCCCCTCCGGCGGGCGCAGCGAGTCGCCGAGCGGCGGACGAAGCGAGTCGCCGAGCGGCGGGCGCAGCGTGGGCGAGGCGCCCGCCGGGTGGTCGAGCGCCGTGGGCGCCGCGCTGCCCTTCGCGGGCACGTTGGACGAGCGCCGCGAGAGGTCGGCCACGAGGTCGTCGAGGTCGAAGTCGTCGCCCTGCCCGGGCCCCGGCGGGCGGGCCGTGGGCATCGGCGCGACCGACCGGCTGGGCGCGGCCGCCCCCATCGGGGCCGAGTCGGCGAGCGCGGACTCGAGCGCGATGCGCATCGCGTCGGCGTCGGTGTATCGCCCGCCGGGGCGCGGGTCGAGCGCGCGCCGGAGCACCTCGGTGACGGCGGGCGGCAGGGTGTCGGCGAGGCGCACGGCCCCGGCGCGGACGGCCGCGAGCCGCGCGGCGCCCTCGCCGTCGTAGGGCATCGCCCCGGTCGCGAGCCGGTGCAGGAGCACCCCCGCCGCCCAGACGTCGCTCTCCGCGGTGGCGTCGCCGCCGGCCCACTGCTCGGGCGCGGCGAACTCTCCCGCGACGGGGTCTCCCGCGGGCGACGCGCCGTCGCGCAGCACGCCCTCGCGCCCGAACTCCGCGAGCTGCCCGCCGGGGATCAGCCGCGCGCGCAGCCGTCCGTCGTCGGCGACGAAGAGGGTGACGTCCCGGGGCGACACCGCGCGGTGCGCGAGGCGGCGCGAGTGCAGCACGCCGAGGGCGGCGAGCACGTCGCCCATGAGGGCCCCGGCGACGTGGAGGTTGAAGGCCCCCTGGCGCTCGACGCGGCGCGCGAGGGTGTCGTCGCCGTACCACGGGGTGACGGCGAACACGCCGCCGCGGGGCTCGACGCCGAGGTCGAGCAGGGCGCCCACGCGCGGGTGGCGCAGCTCGCGCAGCTCGGCCCCCTCGGTGACGATGCGCTGCAGGGCGCGGGGCTCGAAGCTCCCGGCGGGGAAGTACATCACCATCACGGGCTGCTCGTTGCCCACCATCGAGGCGCACCACGCCTCCGGGGCGCCCGACACCGGGGCGTGGGAGGCGAGGACGTAGCGATCCGTGAGGATGGTGCCGACCGAGAGCGTCGCTGCGGGCATGCAGGTCAATAGGTACAACCAAACGCCCCCCCGGCGCACCCGCCCGTGGTGCTTGACCGCGGCCGCGGAGACTCGTTCACTCCGGGTCGGCCCACAGGCACCCCCATGTCATGTCGATGATCGTCCCGCGCGATGCCGTCCTCGCTCCGACCCGGGTCGGCGAGGTGATCGACGGCCGCTGGCGGCTGGTGGCCCGGCTCGGCGGCGGTGGGATGGGCGAGGTGTACCGGGCGGAGCACGTCTCGCTGGGCCGGGTGGTGGCCATCAAGGTGCTGCGCCCGGAGCTGGCGTCGAGCGCCATGTACGCCCGCCGGGTGCTGCGCGAGGGCCAGGCCGCGACGCTGGTGAGCCACCCCAACATCGTGCGCATCGAGGACCTCGGCATCGACGAGAAGGGGATGCCCTACCTGGTGCAGGAGTTCCTCGACGGCATCGACCTGGCGACCTACGCGCAGTACCGCCGCGGCCCGGTGCCGCCGCGGGATCTCATCCCCCTGATGCTCCCGATCCTCGACGCGCTCGGGGTGCTCCACGACGCGGGGGTGGTGCACCGCGACCTCAAGCCCGAGAACATCTTCCTGGTGCGCGACGGCTCGGACTGGTCTCCGCGGCTGCTGGACTTCGGCCTCGCGGTGATCGCCGAGCACCTCGACGACCAGCCCCGGATCACGGCCTCGGACGTCACCCTCGGCTCACCCGCGTACATGTCCCCGGAGCAGTTTCGCGACCCGCGCCACCTCACGGCGAGCGCCGACCTCTGGTCCATCGGGGTGATGCTCTACGAGCTGCTGTGCGGCGTGCTCCCCTTCCAGGGCCAGAGCGTCGGCGCGGTGGCCATCGCGGTCACCAACGAGGTCCCCATCCCGTTGCAGCGCCGGGTGCCGGGCCTCTCGTCCTCCCTCGCCGCCGCCGTCATGGCCTGCCTCGAGAAGGACCCGGCCCGCCGCCCCGCCTCGGTGCGCTCCCTGATGGCGGTGCTCAGCGCGGCGCACTCCACCCTCCCCCCGCCCATCGCCGAGCAGGACCTCGCGCCTACCGAGCGCCGCAGCGCCATCGCCGTGAGCCCGGGGCCCGCCATCTCGCCCGCTCCCCCGCCGCCGGACCACGGCCCGCGACCGGCGGCCCACGTCGTCGACGATGCGATGCCCACGCTGCCGCTCGGGCTGGTGCGCCCGGCGCGCCCGTCGCCAGCGACCCCGAAGGCGACGGAGGAGTTCCTGCTGACGCGCCGGGTGCCGGGTCGCCTGGCGAAGCGCGGCCGGTGGGCGCTGGTGGTGGTGGTGATGGTGATGGTGCTGCTGGGGTTGCTCGCTGCGTGGTGGCGCGGCGGGTAGAGCGGTTCTCCGACGCGGCGGGGGCGTGACCTCACCCCGGCTCCTCTCCATGAACTCGTCGTTGCCCTCTTCGTGCGCAAACCGCTTGCAGGCTGCGGCTTCCGGGCTACCCGCGCGCCCGGCTGCCGCGGGTTGAAACCCTGATCCTTCCCGGAATGTTCTCGGCGATGCCTGCAAGGCCGAAGTCGCTGTTTCGCGGGCCCCCTTCCCCGCTGCCGCGCGCCCTACCATCGGATGATCTTATCGCTGCCCTCATCGTGCG
>JAUSAZ010000146.1 GCA_030652255.1 Myxococcales bacterium
AAGGGCCCGCCCGAGATGGCGGTGTTCGCCGCGTGGGTGACGCAGGGGCGCAAGGGGCGCCGCGCCGTCGACCTGGCGCGACGCGCGCTCGCTCGCAGCGACGCGGTGGAGGACGAGCGATTGCGACGGGCAACGCGGGAAGGCATCATGGCCGTGCTGCACCCGTCGGTGATGGAGCAACTGAGGAGCGCCGCGATGATCGACATCAACCAACTCCCCAAGAACCCTGCCTGGGAACAATGGAAGGAGGAACTCCGCGCCGAGGGTGAGGCCCGCGGTGAGGCCCGCGGCGAGGCCCGCCTCCTGCTGCGCGTGCTCCGTCGACGCGGCTTCGTGGTGGGCGCCGACGTCGAAGCGCGCCTGCTCTCCACGACCGACCCCGCCCGCATCGAGCGCTGGGCCGATCTCGCCCTCGACGCGCCGTCCCTCGACGCCGTCTTCGCCGACGACTGACAGCGAGTCGGTGCCCCCGCAGCGCGCGCTACGTCGCGCCCTCGGCGAGCGGCGCCGTGAACGCGCGGCGCTCCCAGTCGCCGCCGCCCTTGAGGCGCTCGGCGTCGAACCACACCTCGCGGCCGCGCGCCCGGAGGTCGTCGCGCACCCGCTCGGCCAGCGGCGTGAACTCGTCGTGGCCGTACGAGAGAAACACCCGCCGCGTCCGCACGCCCGTGGTGCGCTCGAAGGTGTGCTCGCACTCCGCGCACAGAAACACCTGGCGCCTCTTGCTGAAGGCCACGTCCCCGGAGCCGCACTGCGGGCAGACGGTGCTGTCGCTCATTGGCCCGCGTCGGCGGTCGACTCGCAGAAGCGCCCTCCGTCGACGACGCAGCGCGCGGCCCCGCGGCAGGTTCCGGCGTCGCCGCCGCAGCAGCGGTTGCCGGGTGTTCCGCACGGGCGGCAGCGGGGGATGTCTTCGGACACGCAGGTCATGATGGACGAGCACGTCTCCCCGGCGCAGCACGGCTGTCCCTCATCGCCGCAGGCCTGGCACACCCGGCGGCCCGCGCCTGCGTCGACCACGTCCGCATCGGCGACGTCCGCATCGGCCGCGTCGTGGATGTCCTCGATGTCGAAGCGGTCGGCGTCCGCGACGTCGAAGCGGTCGACGTCCTCCACGTCGAAGCGGTCGGCGTCCTCCATGCCCGCGTCGTGCGCGGCGTCCGGCACGTCGGCGTCCGCCACGCCTGCGTCGGCGGCAGGCTCCAAGGCGCACACCAGCGAGCCGGAGCACGCCGATCCAGGGCAGCAGCGCTGGCCGGTGGCGCCGCAGGGGTCGGCCAGCGACGAGCACCGCCGGCTGCTCAGACAGAGCCTGCCGTCCTGGCAATCGACCTGCCCGCAGCAGGGCTCGTCGTCGCGGCCGCACGCCCGGCAGAGGGGCTCGTCTCTCACGCCGAGGATGCACTCCAGGCCGCTGCCGTTGCAGCCGAAGTTGCAGCAGGGGGTGTTCACGAGGCCGCAGCTCGAACACACCCCGAGTTCGCACACCCCATTCCCGGCGCACCGTCCATCGCAGCACGGCTGGCCGGTGCCTCCGCAGGGGCTGCACTGGTCGCCGAGGCACTGCATCCCGTCCTGGCAGCCGCCGTTGGGGAGGCCCGCGCAGCAGCGTTGACCGCGCGCCCCGCACGCCAGGCAAAGCTGCGCACCGCCGCCCGGGTTGGGTCGACAGCTCAGCCCGGGGTCGCACTGCGAGCCGGTGCAGCACTCGTTGCCCGCGGCGCCGCACGCCGAGCTCTCGCACACGCCCGCCGCGCAACGTGTCGCGCCGAGGCACGTGGCGGCGCCCCCGGAGTCCGAAGGGCAGCACCGCTCGCCCGGGTGACCGCAGGGGTCGGTGATCGCCGCGCCGCAGCCCGAGGAGCTGCCCGACCCCCCGGAGCAGCCCGACGAGCGCGACGACGAGCAGCTCTCGCAGCTACGACAGCATCCTTCGCGGAGCGTCCCGAGCGACGACACGAGGAGGAACCCCACCCGCAGACCGTTGCGCACCGACCACATGGTCACCTCCCACGAAGCCCAAGGAAGCGCCGAGCCTCACACGATCGTCAACGCCCCGTCAGGTGGCAACTCGACCAGCCATGACTCACGGTGCGCGTCGCGTCGTGTTGACCCGCCAGGGGGGGGGAGACGCGGGAGGGTGCGCGCATGACCGGGAGCCCACCAGCGGTATAGGGCAAGCAACGTGGCACCCTCGGTGGCACCGGACGGCGCAGGTCGCCGGGCCGGGATATGCACCACGCCGACGCCCGAGCGGCCGCGCTGGTAGGGTTGCCGCGGGGCGGCGCAGGGTCGACCCCGCGGACGAGGTCGACGATGAAGCGGATCAAGATGGCGGGCGGGATGCTCCTGGGCGCGGTGCTTCTGCAGGTGGGCTTCATGGCGTGCTCGGCGAGCAACACCGCGGGGATGATGACCAACCTCTTCGACGGCGGCGCCGGCGACACCGGCGTGCTCGGCGGGAGCGACGCCGACGCGCAGACGATGCCGTGCACGCAGTGGGAGGTGAAGATCGGTCCCACCGCGACGTCGACGGCGGCCCCGGTCGAGGCAGGGTGGGAGCCCTTCGCGGTGATCACCACGAGCGCCAGGGAGGTCATCGTCCGCCGCTGCACGGCGCGCTGACGGCTCGGGCTGCGACAGCGACTCGGGCACCGCCCTCGCCCTCGCCTCGACGGTCGTGGTCGCGGGACCGGGCCTCATCCCCCTCGTACGCGGCCCGTCCCCGCTTCGACCGTCGCGCCCTCCGCGAGCGGCGCCATGAACCCGCGCAGCATCTCCCCGATGGCCCTGCGCACCGAGCGGTCGAAGGCCGCCGACGGCTCCCGCCCGAGCGCCCCCATCCACGCGCCGCGCGCCACGACGTACCCGAAGACCGCGCTGCCCGCGACCACCAGCGCCTGCTCGACGCGCCGTCGCGTCGCCGCCCGGCGGTCGCCCAGCCGCTCCACGATGGCCTCGGCCACGAGGCGCATCCCCTGCGCGCGCAGCGGGAAGCCCTCGCTCGCCGAAGGCCGCTCGGCCGCCAGGGCCCACAGCGAGAGCCGCACGAAGGTGCGGTCGGACAGCGCCTCGAAGAGCGCGTCGAGCAGCTCGTCCGGGTCGACGAGGTCGGCCGTCGCGATGCGCGCCATCATCCGCGCCCGCACCGCCGCACGCCGCCGCTCGAGCACCGCGTCCACCACGCCCACGTAGGTGCCGAAGTAGTGCGACACCAGCGCGTGGCTCACCCCCGCGTCGCGCGCGATGTCGGCCAGGCCCACCGCGTCGGGAGGGCGCTCGGCCAGCACCCGCTCCGCCGCGTCCAGGATCTCTCCGCGCGCCTCCTCGGGGTCACGCCGTCGTCGGGGGGTCTTCATATTGGTGCCTTGACAATAACCCATGCCCCTCTATTGTCGCCGTGACAATAACGACCCGCTGGAGGCTTCGTCATGAACCAACCCATCCCCTCCGTGACCCTCCGCGAGCGCCTTCGGCTTCGACGGCAGGGCACGCGCGTCGACTTCCTGCTGGCGGTCCCGCGGCGGCACGGGCCCATCGCGCGCATGGCGCTCTGGGGGGGGCTGGTGCAGTCGCAGCTCGTCACCGACCCGGCGCTCGCGCACGCGGTGCTGGTCGAGCACAGCGACGCCTTCATGAAGGGCCTCGGGCTGAGCTATTTCATGCGCCCGCTGCTGGGCAACGGGCTGCTGTCGAGCGAGGGGGACTTCCACCGCCGGCAGCGGCGCATGCTGGCGCCGTCGTTCATGCCGAAGCGCCTCGCGGACTACGCGACGACCATCGCGGAGCGCTCGGAGGCGGCGCAGCGGGCCCTGCGCGACGGCGCGGCGGTGGACGTCAACGCCGTGATGATGCGCCTCACGCTGGAGATCGTCGGGGCGACGCTCTTCGGCGCGGAGGTGGGCGCCGAGGCCGAGGAGGTGCACGGCGCGCTCTCCGACGCCATGGCGCAGATGAGCCGCGTGGTGCGCTCGGTGATCCCCATCCCGCCGACCTGGCCGACGCCCGGCAACCGCCGCGGGCTGCGCGCCGTGGCCCGGCTCGACCGGGTGGTCTACGGCCTCATCGAGGAGCGCCGCCGCTCCGGGGTCGAGCGCAACGACTTCCTCTCCATGCTGCTCGCGGCGCGCGACGAGGGCGGCGGGCAGATGACCGACCGGCAGGTGCGCGACGAGGCCATGACCATCTTCCTCGCGGGCCACGAGACCACGGCCAACGCCCTCACCTGGACCTTCTACCTCCTGGCGAGAAACCCCGCGGCGCGAGAGCGCCTGGAGCGCGAGCTCGACGCCCACCTCGGCGGCCGCACCCCGACGCTGGCCGACCTCGCGAAGCTCCCCTACGCGATGATGGTCTTCAAGGAGTCGATGCGGCTCTATCCCCCCGCGTACGTCGTCGCTCGGAGGGCGCTGCGGGACGTCGAGGTCGCGGGGCGGCACATCCCCAAGGGGCACCTCGTGATCATCAACATCATCGGGATGCACCACGACCCGGCGCTCTTCCCCGACCCCGAGCGCTTCGACCCCGAGCGCTTCACCCCGGAGGCCGAGAAGGCCCTGCCGAAGAACGCCTTCCTCCCCTTCGGCGCTGGGCCTCGGGTGTGCATCGGCAACCACTTCGCCCTGATGGAGGGGCACCTCGCGCTGGCCACCCTCGCCCAGCGCGTGCGCTTCGAGCGCTCCCCCTCGGCGCCGCCCGCGGAGATGGAGCCGCTCGTCACGCTGCGCCCGAAGGGGGGCATGCCGATGACCGTGCACCGCCGCGCCATCGAGGCCTGACCGGCCCTCCGGTACGCTCGCAGGATGAGCGCAGCCCCTTACCTCCTGCTGTACATCTCGGAGCGATCGCGGCCCAAGCTCGGCGAGTGGCAGGCGACGCTGCGGCGCTACAACGTCGCGGTGCGCGGCGTCCCCTACCCCTCGCCGCGCACGGAGGCGTCGGTGCGCGCCGACGCCGAGGCGCGGCTGCGGGGCGCCGGGGAGGCACCGATCCTCGGGGTGCTGTGGGAGAGCGCGGCGCTGGTGCTGCCGGGCACCGCGACGCCCGCCCCGCGCGCGCACCTCCAGGCGGTGGAGCACCTCTCACAGGCGCGGCTCTACACCCTCCGCGACGGCGCCCTCGCGGAGGACGGCTACGAGGGACGCGCCCCGGGCTACCTCGACCTCCGCGACGGCCCGGCGGAGGGCTGGTGGGACGCGCGCTTTCGCATGGACGAGACCGGCGCGACCCCCGCCGAGTGGCGCGAGCGCACCGGCGCCAAGGTGTCCGCGCGCGACGTGACGGCGGCGCGGCTCATCGCCGACCGGCTCCAGGGTCCGCCCCGCGATTTCCGCTTCTTCGGCGTGGTGCCGGGGCGCCCGGTGGACTTCGCCCGCCTCGCCCTCGACGACCTCGACGGGCACCCCTTCTTCGGGCTCCCGGAGGTCGCCTCGGCCGGGCTCGCGGGCCTCTTCCACGCCGTCGCCAACGCGGGCGTGCACTACCGCGCGCCCGCCGACAAGCGCGGCTCCGTGCTCTGGCAGCCGGGCCTGCACGGCGGCATCCCCACCACCCCGAAGCCCGACCCGATGCACGAGGCGACCTACCTCGCGCACGACCTCTTCCACCACCTCCTGCCCGACCCCCTCTTCGAAGGGACCGTCACCGAGGCCACGCGCCGCGTCTACGTCGTGGCGCGCATGCTCTCCGAGGCCTTCACCCTCGTGCTCGCGGACATGGTGTTCGTCGACGCCGTGCGCGCGTCGGGCTGCGCGTACGACTACGGCCGCAGGCTCGCGTGGCCCGTGTACGCCGCGGCGGGGCTCGCGGGCGCTGCCGTCGACGCCGACCGCCTGCGCGAGGTGCTGCTCGCCAACGGCCACTTCTGCGTCCGCGGCACGCTCGACCCGTGGCGCCGGGTGGCAGAGGGGCCCGGCGCCGACGCCGCGCTCGCGGCCTTCGGCGACGGCTACGCGAAGTTCTTCCGCGCCGACCTCGTATGGACCGCCGCGAACTTCCGCGACATGGCCCGCCGCGCCGACGAGCACCGGCGCCTGCACGCGCTCATCGCGCCCGTCGTGGAGGCCCGCGGGCTGGGGCTCGAGACCGTTCCCGCGCTCGCCCGCGCCGCCGGGGTCGACGGGGACACGCCGCTCGACGCGCTCGTCGACGGCCTCGGGGCGTACCTCTTCGACACGCGCATCGCCCCGCTGCTGCGCGCTCCACCCCCGCTCGACCCCATCCCGACGCGCCGCGGGCGCGCCTTCGCGCGGTGGATGTGCGGCCAGCTCATGCTGCACGTGCGCTACGACTCCGTCCCCGAGGTGCGCGCCGAGGGGCGCCTGCTCGCCGACGCGCTCGCCCGTTCGCCCGCGGAGGACGACGACGAGGTCGCGCGCCTGCGGGCCTTCTTCGAGCGCCGCGTCGACCGGCTGGCCGCGCGGGGCATGCTCGCGCCCGCGGACGCGGTGATGTTCCGGGAGATGGTTCCGCACGTAGAGCCGCGCTTCGTGGGCTTCCGCAACGTGCTCGAGACGCACCCGGAGGCCGCCCGGCGGCTGCTCGGGGGGAGGACGGGCGACCGGGCCCCGGGCGTGGTGCTGCTGATACGCGACGCCGAGCGCGGCCGGTGCCTCGTGCAGCGCAAGGACCAGCGCCACCCCACCCCCGCGGCGCGCGGCCGCCTCTCGCTCTGGGGCGGGAGCATCGAGCCCGGCGAGGAGCCCGAGGACGCCCTCCCCCGCGAGCTCGCCGAGGAGCTGCGCGACCCGCTCCTGATCGCCGAGCTGCTCGACCTGCACCGCTACCGCCGGCGCTTCCGGCTCGCCGCCACGCCGTGGCCCGGCGAGTACGACCTCTACGTCTTCGAGGCCGCCGCGGGCGCCGAGACCTTCGAGCGCTGGGCCCGCGACCTCGCCGCCCCCGGCGCCGTGCTCGAAGGGGAGCCCGCCGTGGTGGAGGCCGCGGAGATGGCCGCGCTCCTGGCCACCCCCGACGCCTTCCTGGCCTCGCAGGACGAGGTGGTGCGGGCGCTCATCCCCGGCGCCGCGGGCGGTCTGGCGCAAGGTTGACGCCGCGGGCTCGACGGAGGGGGATGGAGGAGCAGGTCACTCCTCGACGCGGACGCGCACGCGACCGAACACCGCGCGGTGGTCGGAGCAGACGCCGGTGCAGTCGGTGGGGATGTCGAAGGTGTTGCCGGCGTACGCGTCGTCGACGATGCGGTTCTCGCGCACGAAGATGAAGTCGATCCTCGCGCCCTGGGAGCATGGGCCCGCGGTCGCCCCGGGCAGCGAGCGCTCGCCGTACCCGGGGCAGTGCTCGGGGTCGGCGTCGTCGAGCTCGTGGTAGCGGCCGCGGTTGTCGGGGTTGTTCCGGGTGTTGGCGGCGGCGGTGTAGAGGGTGTTCAGGCCCGGGTCGTTGGAGGTGAGGTTGAGGTCGCCGGACAGGATGACCGTGTCGCGGCGGTCGTCCCACCACTGTTCGAGCCGATCGAGGACGCGGCCCAGCTGCGTGCGGGCGGCGGAGTCCCCGGGCGTGAGGTGCGTGCTGCAGAAGCGCAGGTGCGGCAGCGCGGGGACCTGCGCGCAGAGCAGGTTGCGGTTGCCGTACTGGTCCTCGCCCACCGTCTGCCGGGTGACGTTCTGGATGCCGAGGCGGCTGAAGATGGCGTTGCCGACGATGGCCGGCCGCTCGTCGCCGACGTATGCGCCGATGTCCACGCGCGGCCCGAGGCGCCAGAGGTCCCGGAGCGCGGCCTCGATGGACTCGAACTGCCCGGGGCAGACCTCGTTGAGGCCCACGAAGTCGACGTCGTTCTCCCGCGCATAGCGCACGACGGCGCGGGTGATGAGCGCGGTCTGGCAGTCGTTCTCCTTGCCGCCCGCGATGTTCCAGTGGAGCACTCGGTAGTTTCGCTCGACGACCGTCGGACCGGGGGGCCCGGTGTCGGGACGGGGGGTTCCCACGTCGGGACGGGGAGTACCCACGTCGGGACGGGGGGTTCCAACGTCGGGAGGGGGCGTGGCCGCGTCCATCCGCGTCCCCGCGTCGGGGGGAGAGGTGACGTCCTCGCCGCGAGGGCCTCCATCGAAGCCCACGACGCCAGCGTCCACGGGGCCGACTGCATCGTGGGCCTCGAAGGCGTCGGACTCGACCGGCGCGTCGGGCTCCGAGACGGCGGCGTCGGGCTCGTCTTCGAGCTCGGACGGGTCAGCGCACCCGACCAGGGCGAGCGCTGAAAGCAACACGATGGGGGTCAGTGACTGGCGCACGGGGGACCTCTACGGGGGGAGCGTCGAACCGTAGCACCGTCGACCGCGGCCTCATCGGGGGTAGTCGAGGAGGAAGCAGCGCGCGGCGCCCGGCACCACCGCGGCGTACTCGCTGAACGACAGCCCATCGAGCGCGCCCGCGGCGTCGCGGACCGCCTGCGTGACGAGCACCTCGTTGGCCTTCGCGATGTCCTCGCCGAGCTTGCTCGCGGCGTTGACCTCGGCGCCGAACACGTCGAGGTCGCCGATGCGCAGCACGCGCCCGTAGCCGATGCCCACGCAGAGCAGCACCTGGGACTCCGGCGGGCGCTGGTCGTTGAAGCGCTGACACGCGCGCTGCATCTCCACCGCGCAGCGCACCGCGCTCGCCGCCCGCTTGAACAGGATCAGGAAGCTGTCGGCCTCGATCTTGATCAGCACGCCGTCGTGCTCCGAGACGATGGGCAGCAGCAGGCGCTTCTGCTCGAAGATCTCCTGGAGGAAATGGATGATCCCGAAGGCCTCGACCTGCCGCGAGAAGCCCGCGAGGTCGGTGAACATCACGGCCCACTCCTCGCCGAAGAGGTCCCAGATGCGCTGGTCGATGCGCGCGACGTCGGCGCCGGGGCGGGACCGCTGCTCGATGAGGTTCCAGAGGCGGACCTCGCTGCCCTTGAGCTCGACGTCGGAGAGGGTGGCCATCGGCCGCGAGTGTACCCTCGCTCCGTGCAGACGGTCGCGTCTCGCCCCCACCCGGAGGGCCGCGGGAGGCCGCGCGAGGCCCTGGCAGGACGCAGCGTGGTAGCGTGCGGCCGACATGGATCTCGCGAAGCTCCAACCGATCTACAACGCCTGCAACCCAGACGAATCTCTCAAACCTGACGACCCGCGCAACGTGGATTTCGATGCGCTGTACCAGGGCGACGAGGCGCTGCGGGGCGGGCCGTGGGTGCGGCGCATCGCCCGGCAGATCGAGCTCTCGGGGACGACCCCGGTGTGCAAGCTGTTCACGGGGCTGCGCGGGTCGGGCAAGTCGACGGAGCTTCTCAGGCTCGCCGCGCGGCTGCGGCAGCCGGGCGGACCCCACCTGCTGCCGGTGCTCATCGACGCCGAGGAGATGCTCGATCTCTCCGCGGAGGTCGACGTCCCGGACATCCTGGCGACGCTGGTGTTCGGGACGGAGCGCGAGCTCCTGCGGGCCGAGAGCCGGAACCCCGACGACGCCCTCAAGGATGGCTACCTCCGCCGCTTCAGCAGCTGGCTGCTCCGCACCGACGTCAGCCTGAAGGAGGCAGAGCTGGGCGGCGGAGACCTGGGTCACCTCGTGCTGGAGATGAAGACCCGGGAGACCGTGCGACAGCGGGTGCGGGCCATCATCGGGGCGCACATGACGACCTTCCTGCGCGAGGTGCGACAGGAGCTCACGCTGCTCAACAACCGGGCGAAGAAGCTCGGGTTCGGTTCAAGGGGGTGGTCATCATCTACGACTCGCTGGAGAAGCTGCAGGGCATCAGCGCGACGTGGCCCGACGTGCTCCAGAGCGCCGAGCGGGTGCTGACGCGGGCCGGCGACGCGTACCGGCGCGTGGTGCTCGCGAGCGGCGCGCTCGACTGGCTGACCCGCGTGGTGGGCGAGCAGGCGCTGCGGCTGGAGACCGACGCCGACCGCGAGTCCGCCGACCGGATGCTCGCGGCGAGCGTGGTGCTCCGCTACCTCAACGACACCGAGTGGTTCGAGCTGCACCCGGCGGTCTACGAGATCCCGCAGCTGAAGCTCAAGCGAGCCGAGTCGCTCGAAGAGAAGCGGCAGCGTGAGCCTTGAAGAGCCCGCGGCGTGGCTCGACCTCGTCCGGTCGCACGCCGAGGTGCGACGGCTCGTCCGGGCGCTGAGTCTCTCGCAGCGGTTTCACCTCTACCTCATCGTGTGCAGCGGGCCGCGGGTCGCGCGCGCGACCGCGTCGGTGCTGCGGGAGCTGCTGGCGACGGCGCGCGGCGCGACGGTCACGCTGCGGCATCTGCCGAGGGACCCGGACGACCCGTCGCCGGAGGAGAGGTTGACTCGCGAGTCCGCGACGGAGCGCGTGCTGCGCCCGCTCACGACGCCAGACGAGGCGGGCGCGGCGCACGGGGTGGTGCACGTCGTCGACGCCACGGGGTCGGTGCCGGACGACGCCTGGGCGTGGTGCTTCCAGCGGCTCAACGAGCGGAGGAACGTCATCGCGCAGAGGCTCCACGGCGAGCTGGTGCTGTGCGTGACGCCCGCGCAGGAGACCCAGCTGGCGGCGATCGCGCCGGACCTGTGGTCGATCCGCAGCGGGACCTTCATGGTGGACGTCGAGGCGCCTCTGGTGGCTGCGTCTGCGCCGTGGCCGACGTGGCGACACATCGATCGCGACCGCAGTGAGCCCGACGCGGAGGCGGAGCGGAGGCGCGCGGAGGAGGAGCTGGTCCAGGCGCGAGCGTGGGCCGCCGGGTCGCCGGACGACGCCGGTCGCAAGGAGAGCGTGGCGATCTGGCTGGAGCGCCTCGGTACGGCGCTCGAGGCGGAAGGACGATCCAACGAAGCGGCGGCGGCGTTGAGCGAGGCGGGCGCCCTGATCGAAGGGGTGCTGGCGGCCGCTCCGGAGCGACGCGAGCTCCGTCACTACCTCGTTGCACTGCGCCTCCTGATGGTTGACCTGGCGACAGTGCAGGGGCGGCTGGACGACGCCCAACACATGCTGATCGAGCAGGTGCTGCCCGCGGTCGATGACCTCGGTGACGGGCGCGCCCGGGCGAGCGCCCTGCTTCAGTTGGCCGATGTCTTCATTGCACGTGGACAGTTGGAAGAGGCGCTGACGCTCCTCGAACAGGAGTCGATCCCCGCCTTCGAGCGACTCGGTGATGCGCGGTCCCACGCGGCTGCCATGGGCAGGGTGGCCGATATCTACGAGATGACCGGGCAGGCCGATGAAGCCCTGCGCATCCGTCGCGAGGTGGAGCTGCCCGTGTACCAGCAGCTGGGTGATGACCTCGCTCGCGCTTCCACCATGGGAAGGATCGCCGACTCCGAGCTCTCGCAGGGTCGACTGGAGAGCGCTCGCGAGATCCTGGAGCGCGAGGTGCTCCCCGCGAACGAACGCCTTGGTCACCACGAGGGCATCGCCTTCGCTTCATGGAGGCTCGGAGAGGTCCTCCTCCGTCAGAACAGGCCCGCCGAAGCTCTTCCGCTCGTTGAACGCGCCTTCGATCTGTTGCAGCGACTCGGGCACGCCCAGGGCCTCGCCGCCGTCGGCCGGGAGTACATCGCCCTCCTCGAACAGACCGGCGACGCCGATCGCGCCGCCGCGGTGCGCGCCGCGATCGAGGCCCATGCACGGCGCCTCGGCCTCGCCTGAACGCCGCGCCCGGCGAGCGCCCTACGGCACGATGGCGCCGGGGAGTCCCGTCAGGCCCTCCGGGCCGGCGTAGGCAGCCGTCCAGGTCGCGCGGTACGCGGCCTCCTCGCGCGCCCAGCGGTCGTCGTCCCAGCCCAGCGCCGGCTGCGCCACGGCGCGCACCGCGGCGATGTGGTCGAGGCCACCGCGGGGGAGCAGCAGCCCGAGGCGCACGCGGCGCAGCAGGAGGTCGGAGAGGGTGACCACCCCTTCGGCGGTCGCGGCGTGCCGCAGCTCGCCCCAGAGCGCGACGGTGCCCGCGATGGGCCGAGCATCTGCGCCGTCGCCCAGCACCGCGCCCACCTCGCCGCCGTGGCGCCCGAGCAGGCGCACCCGGGCCGCGGGGCTGAGCGCGTCGGGCCACACGATCTCACCGGGCGCCTCGTCGAAGATGCGCCCGCGGGGCCCGAGGCCGCCGAGCTCGGCCTCCGCCGCGGCGAGCGCCTCGCGCGCCATCACCGCGAAGGTGGTGAGCTTGCCGCCGGTGATGGTGAGCAGAGCCTCCTCGCGCCAGATGGCGTGCTCGCGGGACTCCTTGGAGGGGTCGGCCTTGCCCGTGTCGATCACCGGGCGCACGCCCGACCACGTGGAGATGACGTCCTCGGGGCCGAGCGCCAGCGAGGGGAAGGCCTTGCCCAGCACCTCCAGGAGGTAGGCCGTCTCGTCGTCGGAGATGGCCGGCTCGACGTCGAGGCCGCCGTGGTCGACGTCGGTGGTGCCGACGATGGTGACGCCCTCCCACGGGATCGCGAACACGGCGCGCTGGTCGCGCGGGTGCAGCAGGCTCACGGCCTCGGGCAGCGGCAGCCGGTCGGCCGAGAAGGTGAGGTGGCTGCCGCGGATGCGCCGCAGCCGCCCGGCGTGGCCGAGCTCGGCCCGCAGCTCGTCGGCCCACGCGCCGGTGGCGCTGATGACCACCTTCGCCTCGACCTCGACCTCCCGCGACGCCCCCGGGGCGGTGTCGCGCAGCACGGCCCCGCGCACCCGGCCGTCGCGGGTGCGGAGCAGCTTGTCGGCGCGCACGTAGTTGATCGCCGTGGCGCCGCGGCGGACGGCCTCGCGCAGCACCCGGAGCACCAGCCGGGCGTCGTCGGTCTGCGCGTCGAAGTAGTGGTAGCCGCCGAGCACGGCGGAGCCGCGCAGCGAGGGGATGCGCTCGACGATGGCCCCGGTGTCCTGGCCCCGGTGCGCCCACTTCCCTGCGAGGGCGTCGTACATGGCGAGGCCGACGCCGTACATCCACTGGGGCATCTGGTCGCCGGGGTAGGCGGCGAGGGAGAAGCCCAGCCGGTCGACGAGGCCGGGCGCCTCGGTCATCAGCCGCTCGCGCTCGCGCACCGACTTGCGCGTCACCAGGAACTGCCCCTGCCGCAGGTAGCGCAGCCCCCCGTGCACCAGCTTGGTCGATCGGCTCGAGGTGCCCGAGGCGAAGTCCTGCCCCTCCACCAGCAGCACGCGCTTGCCGTAGCGCGCGGCCTCCGCGGCGATGCCCGCCCCGGTGATGCCGCCGCCGATCACGAGCAGGTCCCAGGGCTCCGCCCCGAGGTCGCGCCAGGTGTCGTCACGGTATGCGCTGGTCCACATGGTGATGGGTCTGATGCTTCCTCGCCGTGCCTCGCGGCGGGCGCGATCGGTTTCGGGCGCGCAGTGTTCATCGGCGCCCCCTCCGTGTCGACCATCCCCCCCGAAAGGCCCCTCAGCGGAGGTACGACGCCAGCGGGTGGATCAACGCCTGCGCCGCGGGGTCTGGGAAGGCGCGCGCGGCGAGGGAGCACAGGGCGACGACGTAGGCGTGGTGCAGCGGCGCGCGCGCGGGCGACGGGCTCCACGACGAGAAGCGGTGCAGCTCGCCGTGGATGAGGGCCTCGTGGAGCACCGTCATCCCGTCCCGCGCCCCTTGTTGCACCGAGTGCAGCGGGAGCCTGGGCATCGCCGCGGCGAGGGCCTCGAGCGCGTCCGTGCCCAGCACCGCCTCCCACACCCGCGGCGTCGGGGGGTCGCCGTGCACCGGGGCGCTCATGCCCGCGTCGAGCATCGCCCAGGCGCGCGCGGCGAGGGGCATCGCGCGGAGCTCGATCCAGCCGCCGGCGTCGATGTCCGTCACCGTGATGGCGAGGTCGTCGTGGAAGGTCGGGTGCAGCTCCGCGCGCCACACGCGCGACACGCCGGAGAACAACGGGTGGTCGAGCGGAGGCAGCCCGCAGCGGGCGCGCCAGGCCTCCGCGTAGCGCTGCCAGGGGTCGATCACCACGCGGCCCTCAGCCCCGCTGCGAGGAGTTGTAGAGGGCGCCGCGCTCGCCGTCGAAGTGCGGGTGCATCGTCTCGGGTGACATCGCCCCGGAGCGTGCCGCCGCCGGGCCGACGGCGTCAACGAGCGCAGAGGGCTCTTGGATCGAAAGAGTCCTGAGAGGCTGTGGAACTAGCGAGCATGCTGTCTACATGGCCTCCGCGAAGGCGATCGTCCCGCGGGAGATATCGCGCGCCCCCACTCGCGCCTTCGATCATCGGCCTCGCCCTCCGAGGGGACATGCCCGCCCACTGCCCACGCGAGGTGCCTCCGCGCTCGTCAGGGGGCCGAGTGAGGCTGCGTCCGGGGAGAAGAACCGCAAGGGTCGCAAGGGTCGCAAGGGTCGCAAGGCAGCGAAGGGCTGGACGGGCAGGCGCTCCAGCCCTCCATCTCGCGTCGGGGTCCGGCATCGCTCCCACGACCTCGCGAACCTGAGGCGCAGCGCCAGCAGATCTCCTCCCTTGCGACCCTTGCGACCCTTGCGGTTCTTCTCCCCGGACGCAGCCTCACTCGGCCCCCCGACGAGCGCGGAGGCACCTCGCGTGGGCAGCGGGCGGGCATGTCCCCTCGGAGGGCGAGGCCGATGATCGAAGGCGTGTGCGGGCGCTCCACGCAACCCGTCAGAACCCTTGCGGAGCGATTCCCGTTGATCGTCCGACGCGGCCCGCGGGATCGCGGTAGGGGTTGAGCCCGCCATGCGCTACGAAGGCTCCATCTACCGGCCGCCCTCGGAGGCCGACGCGCTCATCCTCCAGGCCACCATCGGGTGCTCCTGGAACCACTGCACCTACTGCGACATGTACCGCGCGAAGGCCTTCCGGGTGCGCGCGCTCGACGAGGTGCTCGCGGACCTCGACGACGCCGCCCGCCGCGACGACGCCGTCGAGAAGCTCTTCGTCGCCGACGGCGACGCGCTCGTGCTGCCGATGGACCACTGGCTGCCCATCCTCGACCGCGCCGCGGAGCGCTTCCCCCGGCTGCGGCGCGTGTCGGCCTACGCGATGGCCCGCAACGTCCTCGGCAAGACCGACTCGGAGCTGCGCGCCCTGCGCGAGCGCGGGCTCTCGCTGCTCTACGTGGGCCCGGAGTCCGGCGACGACGTCACCCTCAAGCGCATCGCGAAGGGCGACGACGCCGCGGCGCACGTCGAGGCCGCGCACCGCGCGCACGCCGCGGGCATGGCGCTCAGCGTCATCGCGCTCCTGGGCGTCGGCATGGAGCGCAGCGAGGCGCACGCCGAGGGCACCGCGCGGCTCGTCACCGACATGAACCCCGAGTACTTCTCGGCGCTCACGGTGACGATCGTGCCGGGCACCCCCCTGGCCACGCTCGCGGGGCGCGGGCGCTTCTCGGTTCCGCCGACGCCCGACCTGCTGCGCGAGCTGCGCGCCATGGTCGACCTCGCGCGCCCGACGGACGCGGTCTTCCGCACCAACCACGCGTCCAACCACCTGCCGCTCGGCGGGCGCCTCCCGCGCGACCGCGAGCGCATCGTCGCGCTCATCGACGCCGCCATCGACGGCCGCGTCCCGCTGCGCCCCGAGCGCTCGCGCGGGCTCTGACCGCCTTGCGACGCCACCCGCGCCTCCCCTAAGGTTGCCCCTCGTGAACCCCCGAACCCTCCTGGGCGCCCTCCTCGGCCTCGGCGCCGTCACTGCCGGGGGTGACGCGCTCGCCCAGCCGGTCACCCTCCGCGCGGCCTACAACGAGACCGTCCGCGGGGGGCTCACCATGGACGGCTGGGGCGCCCTCTCCTCGCCCACCACCTACGCCACCGGGGCGTTTCACCTGCGCATCCCCCGGGGCGGGCGCGTCGTGTGGGCGCGGCTGCTCTCCGACGTCGTGATGCGCCCGCAGCCCGTGGAGACGGCGACGGTGCCCGCGGGGCCCGACGGGTCGCCGCGCGAGGTGGTGATCGGCGGCATCAACGGCGGCATCACCCGTCGCCTGGAGGGCCGCCCCGATTTCGTCCGCACCGTCAGCTTCACCTACGGGACCTTCTCCACCGACGTCACCTCCGCCGTGCGCTTCGCGGTGGGCGCCGTGGCGCCGGGCGGCGACGTGGAGGTCCCCGTGCGCGAGCGCGGCGACGAGGGCCCGAGCAACGGGTCGGTGAGCGTCGCCCCGGTCTTCGAGGGCCACGCGCTCGCGGTGGTGTACGAGCTCGACTACGGCCCGCGCCGCAACCTCACCGTGTACGAGGGCAACGCCGCGGGCGCCGTGCGCGTCACCGACCTCCCGCTGCGCAGCCCGGTGGCCAACCGCTGCCCCGCGACGAGCCTTCGCGGCGAGGCCTTCCCCCTCTCCATCGCGCTCGCGAGCGAGTACTCGATCTGCCAGGAGGACAACCCCCTCACCATCAACGGCACCCTGGTGTCGAGCCTGCTGGGCGGCGCCGACGACTGGCCCGACGACCCGCGCGGGGGCTGCAACGGACCCATCGCGGGCCTGGTGACCGTCGGGTCCTTCGGCGGCGCCGAGGCGGGCGACGGCGCCGCGGCGGGCGCGCCCGTCGGGCTGGAGGGCGACAATGTCACCGGGGCTCCGATGGCGCCGCGGCGCGACGACGAGCTCTACGACGCCCGCACCTTCCTCGCCGACGGCGTCACCCGCATGGACTTCAACTTCGGCGGCAACGGCGACGAGGTGGTGATGGCCATCGGGCTGCAATCGCTCGCCCGCGACCAGATGACCGACGCCGACAACGACGGCTACGACGACGCCGCGGAGGGCGACTGCGGCGTCGACACCGACCGCGACGGGACCCCCGACTACCTCGACCTGGACTCCGACAACGACTGCCTCCCCGACCGCGCGGAGACCGCTGTGGGGCGCATCGACGCGGCGGTTCCCGGCGCGCCCGACGCCAACTGCGTGGGCGGCGCCCCGGTGTGCGACCGCGCCGCGGGCGTGTGCGGCTGCCGGATGGACAGCGACTGCCCGGCGACGACGCCGGTGTGCGATCCGATGGCGCGCTTCTGCGCGGCCTGCACGACGAACGCAGGGTGCGCCGGGCGCGGGGCGCTGAGCGTGTGCGGCGCGAGCGGCGCGTGCGAGGCGCCCGACGCGGGGACGCCCGACGCGGGGACGCCCGACGCGAGCGTGATGGAGGCGGGCGTGTCCGACGCGGGGACGCCCGACGCGGGCGTGATGGATGGGGGCGTGATGGACGCGCAGCTACCGGACGTCGGAGCGGACAGCGCACTGGCAGACACTGGGAGCGTCGATGCCGCGGTCGCGGACACCCCGGGGATGGACGTCGCCGCGGTGGACGTCGCCGCAGTGGACGTCGCCGTGGTGGTCGACGCGCCGGTGGACGCCGGTGGGCCCGACGCGGGCGTCGAGGCCCCGATCGACGTGATGGACGACGGCGGCTGCGGTTGCCGCGCGGGCGCCCCCGCTCGCTCGGGCGGCGGGCTGGCGCTCACCCTCGCGGCGCTGGCGCTGTCCGCCCGCCGTCGCCGGGCGCGGATGCAGGCCCGCGAGGGCGCCGCGGTGCCTCTCGCCCGACGCTACGGGTGACGCACGAAGGCCGCCGGGGTGCCGAAGCGCGCATCGAGGGCGGGGTCGGCGGCGCCGGACACCTGGGCGAGATCCCAGTCGTCGTGCCACTCGCCGGTGCCGTAGCGCCAGCGGCCGTCGAGCGTCAGCTGCCCGTCCGCGCCGCGCACGAAGCGGAACTCCACCTCGCCGGCGTCCGCGTCGGGCGCGCGCGAGGGGGCCTCCGACCACCACCCACGCAGCACGCCGTTCTCGAAGGTTCCGACGAGCGTGCCCTCGTCGTGGGCGTAGGCGCCCCAGACCTCGTTGCCGACGACACGCAGCACCATGTCGCCCCAGCTGCCCGTCCAGTGTCCCTGCACCTGCTCCTTCGTGACGCTCGGCGCGGAGGACGGCGCGCCCGCCGCGACGGGGGCCCCGGTCGAAGCCGTGCAACCCGAACCGCCCAGCACCACCGCGAAGCACCAGCCCAACCAATATGATCTGCGCATCGATCGCTCCTGCGGCGGGAGGGGAGTTCCCCGCCGCGGACCGTTTCTTCTCAGGTCGGCGACGAGCGGGTCAACCGCTGAAAGCTACCCGCGTGCATCGCGAATCCGATGAGCCCCCGGCGCCCCGCGTCTACGGTCGAGGCGCCTGGGGCGCTCGGTCCGCGAGGGGGGGAAACG
This sequence comes from Myxococcales bacterium, assembly GCA_030652255.1. Lineage (GTDB taxonomy): Bacteria > Myxococcota_A > Polyangia > Polyangiales > SCUS01. Next base: position 18,103 of record JAUSAZ010000146.1, read on the forward strand.
ATCTCCCCCGCCGTCGGACGGGTCATAGTCCCTGATGCACAACGAGTGGTTCTTGATCATCGGCGGGCTCCTGGTGCTGATGGCGCTGGTCGGGTCGCTCGTAAAGCGCCTGCCGCTCAGCACCTCGGTGATCTACCTGTGCGTGGGCTTCGCGCTCGGGCACCACGGGCTCGGGCTCCTGCGCATCGACCCGCTGGCCGGGTCGGGGCTGCTCGAGCGCCTGAGCGAGGTCGCGGTGATCGTGTCGCTCTTCACCGCCGGGCTGAAGCTCCGCTCACCCCTGCGCGACGGCCGCTGGCACCTGCCCCTCCGGCTGGCCACGGTGTCGATGGCCGTCACCGTCGGGCTCGTGGCGCTCGTGGGGGTGCACCTCCTGCGGATGCCCGTCGGGGCCGCGGTGCTGCTGGGCGCCGTGCTCGCGCCCACCGACCCGGTGCTCGCCTCGGACGTGCAGGTCGAGCACCCGGGCGACCGCGACCGGCTGCGCTTCGCCCTCACCGGCGAGGCCGGGCTCAACGACGGCGCGGCGTTCCCCTTCGTGATGCTGGGGCTCGGGCTGATGCACCTGCACCCGCTGGGCGCGTACGGCGTCCGGTGGGCGCTCGTCGACGTCCTCTGGGCCACCGCCGCGGGCCTGGGCATCGGCGCCGCGTTCGGGTCGCTCATCGGCAAGCTGGTGGTCTACATGCGCACGACGCACCGCGAGGCGCTGGGGCTCGACGAGTTCCTCACGCTGGGCCTCATCGCGCTCTCCTACGGCGCCGCGCTGCTCGCCCACGCGTACGGCTTCCTCGCGGTCTTCGCGGCCGGCCTCGCGCTCCGGCGCATCGAGCGGACCTCCTCCGAGCGCTCCGCCGCGGGCCCCTCGCCGCCGCCGCCCGAGGCGCTGGCCGCCGCGATGGCCCGCCCGGAGGCCCCCCCGCCCCCGGAGCACGCCCCGGCGGTGATGGCGCAGGCCGTCCTCGGGTTCAACGAGCAGCTCGAGCGGCTGGGCGAGATGGCCATGGTGCTGCTCGTGGCCGGGATGTTCACGGCGTCGCGCGTGCCCGGGGAGGCGGCGTGGTTCATCCCGCTGCTCTTCCTGGTGATCCGCCCCCTCGCGGTCGTGGTGGGGTGCATCGGCTCCGGGGCGAGCCGCCTCCAGGTGGGCTTCCTCGGATGGTTCGGCATCCGCGGCATCGGCTCGATCTACTACCTCAGCTACGCCATCCAGCACGGGCTCCCGAGGCACCACGCGGGCCGCATCGCCAACCTCGTGCTGACCACCATCGCCGCCTCCATCATCGTCCACGGCGTCTCCGTCACGCCCCTCATGAGCTACTACGAGCGGGCCACCCGCTACCTGCGGGAGCGCCGCTCGCGGCCCGGCGGGGCCCGCACCTCCGTCGTCTGACCCGTCGGTGCCTCACCTCTGAGCGGGACGTAGTTCGGTTGCATGGCGGGGCCGGGAGCCCGGCGCAGGCTCCGCCCGTCGAGGCTCAGCGCCGCCGGTCGGAGGCGCCGGTCACATGGTGGGCGGGCGCGTCGCTGGCCGGGAAGGTCTCCATCAACGCCTCGTCGATCCGATCCTCCTGCGGCGAGGACGGGGGCAGGCGCGCCGGCGCGGTCGGGCCATCGACGCGCGGGTGAGCGCCGAGCCTGCGGGCGCACCACGCGTCGAGCGCCGTGACGCCCAGCACCCCCGCGGCGGCGTCGGGCGCAGCGTGGCGCCCCCTCGCGGCTGTGGCTCGCTGTCGCGCGGGGTCCACCTCGCCCCAGCAACCGTCACCGCGTCGCGCGAGCCGAGGGTCGCGCAGGGCCTCTCGCCGCCCGAGCGGGGCACGGCCCCGTGGAGGACGTGCTCCGCTTCTCGGGCCGCGCGGTGTCGCGGTCGCGGGTCGTCCGCGATGTCCATGGCAACGCCATCAGCGAGCCTCGTCGACGCGACCGTCTTCGACCCGGCGGCCCGGCGGCAGGGGCCCGACGAGGGCCAAACATCCCTGGAGCCTCCGTCAGGGCTGAGCGCCGACGCTGCACCCCTCTCGACGGCGAGCGGCAGCGCGTCACTGCCCCGGCCCGCAGGGTGGCGGTTGAGCGCCGCGGTACGCATGAGGTAGGTAGACGCCAACCGGGCCCGACGGAGGGCCAATGCCCATGAGCGCGAAATCAAGAAACAATGTCCGCGTCTTCGGCCGCGGCGAACAGACGATGATGTTCGCGCACGGCTACGGGTGCGACCAGAACATGTGGCGCCTGCTGACCCCCGCCTTCGAAGACCGCTACCGCATCATCCTCTTCGACCTCGTCGGCTCCGGTCGCTCGGACCTCGCGGCCTACGACCGCGCGAAGTACGGGTCCCTCCACGGGCACGCGGGCGACGTGCTCGAGATCCTCGCGGAGTTCGCGACCGGCCCCGCGGTGTTCGTCGGCCACTCGGTGAGCGCCATGATCGGCCTGCTCGCGGGCGTCGCCGAGCCCGGGCGCTTCGACGCGCACGTGATGATCGGCCCGTCGCCCTGCTACGTGAACGACGGCGACTACGTCGGGGGCTTCTCGCGCGCCGACATCGACTCGCTGCTCGACACCCTCGACAGCAATTACCTCGGATGGGCGAGCGCCATGGCGCCGCAGATCATGGGCGCGCCCGACCAGCCCGCCCTCGGCGTCGAGCTCACCAACAGCTTCTGCGCGACCGACCCCGAGATCGCGAAGCACTTCGCGCGCGTGACCTTCCTCTCCGACAACCGCGCCGACGTGCCGAAGCTCACGACCCGGGCGCTGGTGCTCCAGTGCTCCGACGACCTCATCGCGCCGCTGCCCGTCGGCCAGTACCTGCACGCCAGGCTGCCCCGGAGCGAGCTGCGCGTCGTCGACAACATCGGCCACTGCCCGCACCTCAGCGCCCCCGCCGCCATCACGAGCGCGATCGACGCCTTCCTGTGACAGGGTCGCCCGGAGAGTCCGAGGAGGTGCTCCGCGCGCGCTACGAGTGCGCGGCGTGCGGCCTCCTGTCGACGTCGCCCAACGGGGCGATCCTCCGGGCCAACCAGACCTTCTGTCGCTGGGTGGGCTACGAGCCCCACGAGCTCGTCGGCGCGAGGCACCTGCAAGACCTGCTCACCATGGGCAGCAGGATCTTCCACCAGACGCACTGGATGCCGCTGTTGCAGATCCAGGGCTCCGTCGCCGAGCTCCAGATCGAGCTGGTCCACCGCGACGGGCGCGTGCTCCACACGCTCGTCAACGCCCAGCGGCGCGTGCTCGACGGGGAGGCCTGTCACGAGGTGGCCGTCTTCCTCGCGGCCGACCGGCGCAAGTACGAGCGCGAGCTCCTCCTCGCGCGCCGCCGCGCCGAAGAGCTCCTCGAGCGCGAGCGCGCCGCCCAGGACGCGCTCCGGGTCGCCCGCGCGCGCCTCCGCCTCGCGCTCGACTCGGCGCACCTCCTGGTGTGGGAGGTCGACGTCGCGACGGGCGCACCGACCTACGACCCGGGCGTGCGCGACCTCCTCCGCCTGCCGCGCGGCGCGGCCATGAGCGCCGAGGTCTACCGCGCCTCCATGCACCCCGACGACCGCGCCGCGGAGGAGGCCGCGCTCCGGGCCGCGCTCGCCGCCGGGGGCGACGGGGTCTACGCCGTCGAGTACCGCCTGATCGGCCACGACGGCGTCGAGCGGGTGGTGAGCTCCAGCGGGCGCGCCGTCTACGACGACGCGGGCCGGCCGACGGGCTTCTCCGGCGTGCTCCAGGACGTCACCCACTGGCGCCTGGCGGAGGCCGCGCTGCGCTCGCAGGAGCTGGAGGCCCGGGCGCGCGCCGTGCTCGCCGAGCAGCTCATCGGCATCGTCAGCCACGACCTCCGGACGCCGCTCCAGGCGGTCGCGCTCGGGGCCAGCCTGCTCACGGCGGCCGGGGTCACCGCGGCCCAGGCGCGCACCGTCGCGCGCATCACGGCGGCCGCCGACCGGGCCAACCGCCTCATCGCCGACCTGCTCGACTTCACCCAGGCCCGCCTGGGCGGCGGGCTGCGCGTCGCCCGGAGCGAGGTCGACCTGCACGGGCTCGTCGCGGACGTCGTCGAGGAGCTCAAGCTCGCCTGGCCCGGGCGCGTGGTGGAGCATCACCGCCGCGGCGACGGTGTCGGCCACGCCGACCCCGACCGCATCGCGCAGACCGTCACCAACCTCGGCAACAACGCCCTCACCTACGGCGCGGCGGACCGCCCCGTCACCGTCACCTCGACGGTCTCGCCGCGAGGGTTCTCGATCGAGGTCCACAACGACGGCCCGGTCATTCCCGACGAGCTCCTCCCGCACCTCTTCGAGGCGATGCGCCGGGGCGAGCAGCAGGTGAAGCTCGGCTCGCGGAGCGTCGGCCTGGGGCTGTTCATCGTGCACCAGATCGTGACGGCGCACGGGGGCCAGATCACCGTCCGATCGACCCCAACAGAGGGCACCACCTTCGCGCTGAGCGTGCCGTCGAGCCCCGAGACCGCGCACGCGACGGAGTGAGCGCGCCCTCCGCCCCACCCCGCCCCCCTCTCGTTGGCGCGATACTTGTTCTATTCGCCGACATACCCCGCGAATGCGCGGGTTCTTGTGCCTGCCTGAGCCACACCGGGCCTGGCAGTCACACCCGGAGGTGCCCGATGAGAGTCCTTACGACGTTTGTTTCCTTCATCCTGGTGGCCGTGCTCTCGGGCTGTGGCTCGGTGGTCATCCAGGCCGACCCCGACGGCGGCGGCGCAACCGATGCGCCCCCGGCGACCGATCGGCCCTCCCCGGGTGACACGCCGCTCCCCCCGCTCGACCGGCCGCTCGTCATCGATGTCCCCAACACCTGCACCACCACGGCCGACTGCCGCCCCGGGCTGGAGTGCCTCGGCGGCGAAGGGTGCTCCATCCCGTGGACCTGTCAGCCCCCCGTCGGGCGCCCGTGCACCGACGACCTCGCGCCCTTCTGCGGCTGCAACGGCGTGACCTACTACGGCAGCTCGACGTGCCCCTCGCAGCCCTACCTGTACCGCGGCTCCTGCGACGGGCCGCCCCCGCCCATCGACGCCGGCCCCGCGGGCTGCGCCCTCCCCAACGGCGCCGTGTGTGCCGTCGGCGCGATGTGCCGTCTCGGCGAGTGCAGCATCTGCTTCTGCGCCGCGCCGGGGATGCTCCGCTGCAACGGCGCCTGCGTCGACGCGGGGCCCCCGCCGCGCTCCTGCCGCGGCAACGTCGACTGCCCCGCGGGCAGCATGTGCGCCGGCCCCGAGGGCTGCGGCATCCCGTGGACCTGCCAGCCCTCGCAGCCCTGCACCCGCGACCTGGCCACCTACTGCGCGTGCGACGGCTCGACCTTCATGGCCAGCTCCAGCTGCCCGGGTCGCCCGTACCTCCGGCGCGGCCAGTGCGGCATCCTCCCGCCGCCCCCCGACGCGGGCCCCGGCACCTGCGTCATCTCCGGCGTCACCTGCCGCCAGGGCGTTCCGTGCCGCATCGACGCGTGCACCACCTGCACCTGCAGCGGCGACACCGTCGGCTGCTCCGTCGAGCCTGGCTGCGAGATGGACGGCGGCGCGCCCGACGACGTCGTCGGCCCCCCCCCGATCTGCGAGATGCAGGACGCCCGCGGCGTCGGCCCCTGCGCGGCCTTCTTCGGCTACGCCTGGGACGGCACCGGGTGCGTGGGCGTCGGCGGCTGCGCGTGTGAGGGCACCGACTGCCGCTCGCTGTACTCCGACCCGATGGCCTGCGAGCTCGCCCACCGCATCTGCCCCCGCCCGATCTGACCTCTCCCCCTCTAATCCCTTCCGTCAGAACGCGACCCGCAGCGGCGTCGTGCTCTGCGCCGGCGTGGTCGCCCCGATGCCCAGCATGCCCGCGAGGTTCCACCCCCAGCACCAGACGGTGGTGCCGGTGCTGCGCGCGCAGGTGTGCCAGTAGCCCGCGCCGAGGTCCGTGATCCCCACCAGCGAGGTCATCAGCGGCGTCGCGCGGCTGACCGTGGTGCCGTCCCCGAGCTGACCGTTGGAGTTGTACCCCCAGCACGACACCCGCCCCGCCGCGAGCGCGCAGCCGTGGTGCATCCCGACCACCAGTCGCTCGACCCCGCGCAGCCCGATCACCGCCCTCGGCGAGCCCTGGTCGACCATCGTGCCGTCCCCGACCTGCCCATAGGTGTTGGCGCCCCAGCAGCGCACCGTGCCGTCGCCGAGCAGCGCGCAGGTGTGGGAGATCCCCGCCTCGATGGCGCGCACCCCGCTGAGCCCCGGCACCGTCGCCGGGGCGGCCATGGCGGTCCCGACGGTGCCGAGGCCGAGCTCGCCGTTGGCGTTGTCGCCCCAGCAGGCCACGGTGCCGTCCGAGCGCAGCGCGCAGGAGTGCCGGTTGCCGAGCGCGAGCTGCGTGACGCCCGAGAGGCCCGCCACCGCCAGCGGGCGGGCGTTGCAGTCCGTGCCGGTGCACGTGGCCCCGAGCTGCCGACGGTCGTTGAGGCCCCAGCAGCGCACCGCCCCGCCCGCGACCACGGCGCAGGCGTGCTTGTAGCCCGCGGCGACGGCGGTCACGCCCGTCAGACCGACCACCGGGACGGTGTCCATGCGGTCCGTGGTGCTGCCGTCGCCGATCTGCCCGGAGTCGTTGAGCCCCGCGCAGTGCAGCGTGCGGTCGCTGCGGATCACGCACCCGAAGTACTCCCCCGCCGCCAGCGCCAGCCCGTCGAAGGAGGGCGCGCGCACCGGCGACGGGGACCCGCCGGTCGTCGTGAAGGTCGTCTGGCCGTAGAAGTTGCCGCCCCAGCACCACGCGCGGGCGCTGTCGTCGAGCCAGCACGCGTGCACGTTGCCCTGGGCGAAGCGCGACGCGCCCGCGCACCCGTCATCGACGCTGCCGTTGCAGTCCTCGTCGACGGCGTTGCCGCAGACCTCGGCCGCCGCGGGCAGCACCTCGCCCGCGCAGGTGCTCCACGTCCCCGCGGTGCAGGTGCGGGTGCCCGCGCGGCAGGCCCCCACTGCCCGGGTCGCCGTCGGGCCGCTGTAGCAGGTGCTCGCGGCGAGGTCGTCCACCCGCCGGTCGCAGTCGTCGTCGAGGTTGTTGCAGGTCTCCGCCGCCGGGGTGCGCTCGCCCTCGCAGCGACCCGACCATCGCCCCGCGGCGCACTGCTCCACGCCGTCGGCGCAGGTGCCCACCAGCCTCGTCGCGGCAGGGCCCGTGTAGCAGAAGCGCGACGCGCCCGCGGCGCACTCGACCGGCGGCCCGGTGTCCACCACGCCCACGTCGCGAACGCCCGTGTCGCGAGGGCCCGTGTCCACCACACCCACGTCGCGAACGCCCGTATCGCGCGGTCCCGCGTCCACCACACCCACGTCGCGAACGCCCGTGTCCGGCACACCCACGTCGCGAGGGCCCGCGTCGAAGCCCGCGTCCGGCACGCCCACGTCGCGAGCGCCCGTGTCCGGCACACCTGCGTCGCGAGGGCCCGTGTCCAGCGCACCCACGTCGAAGCCCACGTCCGCCGCGCCGACGTCCGGCTCCTCGCCCGCGTCGTCGTCGGTCACCCTCGCGTCGTCGTCGGTCACCATCGCGTCGTCGCCGTCGAGGCTTCCCTCGGTGGCCCGGGCGCACGCGCCCACCATGGTCAGCGCCGCGGCGAGCGCGAGGAGGGAGCGTCGGGGCGTGCGGTCGCGGCGGTCGGGGTACATGGGCCGGGTCTCATACCCTCGGAGGCCCCCGCGCGTCACACCTCCGAGCGCACCATCCGCGGCCCGTCATCCCCTCCCGGGAAGGCCGCGTCCAACGCCGCGTCGAGCGCCGGCGACACCCCCGTGAGCACCACCTGCGCGCGCGCCGCCGCCCCGCGGATCATCGCCGCCAGCGGGCCCAGCAGCGCCTCGGGCAGGTCGGCCTGCGCGGCGTCGATGACCAGCAGCGGCGCCGGCGACACCCCGCAGAGCATCGCCCCGCGCAGCAGCCACGCCACGGCCTCGTCGCTCATCGCCGCGAGCGGCGTCGCCCGCCCGTCGGCGTGGGCGAGCGCCACGGTCATCCAGCGCTCGTCCACCGCGGGGAAGCTCAGACCCTCCACGCTCGGGTCGAGCGCCCGCAGGCCCGCGAGCACCGGCGCCCGCAGGGCCTCGATGTCCCACAGGCTGTAGAGCGCGTTGGCCAGGTTGCGCCCGTCCGCCGACAGCCGATCGTGGAAGACCCGCTCGGCCTCGAAGCGCCGCGGCGCGCCCGCGGGCGACGGGTCGACGCGCCCGTGCCGGCGCCACCCCCCGAGGCGCTCGGCGTAGGGCTCCACCCGGGGGTCGCTCGCCAGCGCAGGAATGGCCCCGAGCGACGACATGTCCTCCGCCACCTGCACCACCTGCTCCTTCGGGGGGCGCTCGCCCGCCCGCGCGGCGCGCCTCGGCGACGGGGTGTACACCGCCCGCGAGCCCTGCCGCTCCAGCAGCTCCTTCAGCTCGAAGTCGTCGTCGAGCGTGAAGCGCTCGTATACGATGGCCCAGGCATTGTTCTGCTCGATGCGCTCGAGCAGCAGCTCGTAGCCGAAGCACAGGCTCTCGCCCTCGGCGGGACCGAGGCGGGCGAAGCAGCGGGTCTCGCCGAAGCCGTCGGTGAAGCGCTCCTTCGGGTGCGGGGGCTCGTCGGCGAAGCCCTCGGCGAAGGCGCTCCAGCCCCCGGCGGTGTTGGCGACGTGCATGGCGGCGGCGCAGAGGTCGTCGGCCCTCGGGCCGGAGAGCACGGTCACGTCGCCGGGCCGCCAGGACAGGGCATCGATGGAGCGGAATCCCTCGACGTCCAGCCGTAGCAGCCTCACGACCAGCGGCCCCGCTCGGCCATGACCCACGGCGACGGGCCGCGGGCCCCGCCCTGCTCGGCGGGCGCGCTGACGTTGCCCTCCAGCCGCGAGGCCGCGAGGGCGGTGGCGACGGCCCACGCCTCGGCGTCGTCGGGGGCGATCTCGGGGTAGCCCACGAGCTCGTCGCGGTAGCGGTCGATGAAGCCGGTGTCGTAGTCGCCCGCGATGAAGGCCGGGTGCGCCATCAGCCGCTGGTGGAAGGCGAGGTTGGTGCGGATGCCCGTCACCACGTACTCGCGCAGGGCGCGGGACATCTTGGCGACCGCGCGCGGCCGGTCGGGCGCCCACACGCTCAGCTTGGAGATGAGCGGGTCGTAGTAGCTGCTGATCTCGCAGCCCGCGTAGGCGCCGCCGTCGTCGCGCACGCCGGGCCCACCGGGCAGCCGGAGCTTCTCGATGCGCCCCGGCGACGGGAGGAAGCCGCTCGACGGGTCCTCGGCGTACACGCGGCACTCGATGGCGTGGCCGCGGCGCACGATGTCCTCCTGGCCGAAGCCGAGGGCCTGGCCGTGGGCGACGCGCACCATCTCGCGCACGAGGTCGAGGCCCGTGATGAGCTCCGTGACCGGGTGCTCCACCTGGAGCCGGGTGTTCATCTCCAGGAAGTAGAACTCCCCGTTTTCGCCAAGCAGGAACTCGAAGGTGCCCGCGGAGAAGTACCCCACGGCCTTGGCGCCGCGCACCGCGACCTCGCCCATGCGCTTGACGAGCTCGGCCGACACCGCGGGCGACGGCGCCTCCTCCACCACCTTCTGGTGCCGCCGCTGCACCGAGCAGTCGCGGTCGAAGACGTGCAGGAGGTTTCCCTGCTGGTCGCCCAGCACCTGGATCTCGACGTGCCGCGGCCGCACGATGGCCTTCTCCAGATACACCGTGGCGTCGCCGAAGCTCTTGAGCGCCTCGCTCTGCGCGCGCTCGAAGGCCGCCGCGAGGTCTTCGGGGCGGTCGACGAAGCGCATCCCCTTGCCGCCGCCGCCCGACGCGGCCTTGAGCATCACGGGGTAGCCCACGCGCTCGGCGGCCACCATGAGCTCGTCGATGGTGCCGGGCTGCGCGCCCGGGACGATGGGCACGCCCGCGGCGCTCATGAGGGCGCGGGCCGCGGGCTTGCTGCCCATCGCCCGCATCGCGCTCGCCGGCGGACCGATGAACACCACCCCCGCGCGGGTGCACGCGTCGGCGAACTCGGGGTTCTCCGAGAGGAAGCCGTAGCCCGGGTGGATCGCCTCGGCGCCGGACTTCTTCGCGGCGTCGAGCACCTTGTCCATGTCCAGGTACGACTCGCGCGCGGGCGCCGGGCCGATGGGCCACGCCTCGTCGGCCATGCGCACGTGGAGCGCCGCGCGGTCGGCCTCCGAGTACACCGCCACCGCGGCGATGCCCATCTCGTGCAGCGTGCGGATCACCCGCACGGCGATCTCTCCCCGGTTGGCCACCAGCACCTTCTTGAACATGGCGACGGGTGTTCGCACGGAACCCCACGGCGCCGCAACGACGACCCGCGCAGCATGGTGCGGTTGGCTCATCGGGGGCCATTGGGAATACACTCGAAGTGATGGTCACTCGCTCGAGAGATCAACCGGAACACTTCGTCGCCCGACTCACCGATGCGTGCGTCGCCTGGAAGGCACGCGAAGGCATTGCCGACCACGGGAAGCACCGCGAACGCGAATACCCGCACATTCTTCCCCCCGACGAGGAGGACCGCGGAGTCTGGCCGTCGCTGCGTCCCATGCTCGGGATGCAACTCCCGACGAGGTTGCGGCACGCCGGGTTCGGCAATCTCAAGAGCAGCCAGACGTTCGCGGTCAACGTCCTCGGCGGACTCGATCACGCAGGACTGCTCGCGCTCGCGCTCGAACGTCGGCTCGGGCGTCCTCGGGGGTCGTTCGAGGTCGAGCGAGTCCGCTTCGAGTACGCGCCCGAAGCGATGCGTGACGTGCTGGGCGAGAAGGGCAGGCACTCGACCCAGATCGACGCCGTGGTGTGGCTCCGCGAGGGCGCCCGACGCATCGCGCTCGTGACCGAAGTGAAGCTGACCGAGTCGGCGTTTGGCGGTTGTCGCGGCCCCACGGCGAAGGACAACCCTCCTACGCGCCGGGAGGTGTGCACGGGTCACGGCGACCGCCGACTGTCCGACTGCTACCTTCACCACGGCCAGTACCAACGGCGCTACCTCCATCACGCCAGCGCGTACGCCCGGCTCGGCGCGGCGCTCGGCAACGGCGGCTGCCCGCTCCGTGCGGACGGCTACCAGATCGCACGCAACCTCATCGTCGCGGCCTGGCTCGCGGGAGGACTGGCTCCCGACGAGGCGCCGCCGCCGGCCGGAGACGCAGTCGACGAGGCCGTGTTCATGGTGCTCTCCGCGGCGGAGACGCCCGCGCTGCACGGCCAGGTCCTCGCATCGCTGGGGCCGGGACCGTCGGTTCGGCTCTCGGCTCTCGGCGCGCGGTGGCTCGACGCGGCGAAGCTCGTCGCGTCCGTCGCCGCCGAACCGAGGGCCCGCGCGCTAACCGATTGGCTCGCGCTCCGCTACCCGCCCGTTTTCGCGCCCTGACCCTAGGCCCACGCGAGGTGCCTCCGCGCTCGCCGGGGGGCTGCGGGGTGCGCGTGCGGCGGGGCAGAAGAACCGCAAGGGTCGCAAGGGTCGCAAGGAAGAAACCGCCTGGGCGGGTCAGAGCTACCTCGTGTTGGAGAGTGGCATCGCTCCTGGACGCTCTCGCGAGTCCGAGGCGTCTGCGCCGGCAGAAGTCTCCCTTGCGATCCTTGCGACCCTTGCGGTTCTTCTCCCCCTCCGCACGCGCACCCCGCAGCCCCCCAGCGAGCGCGGAGGTACCTCGCGTGAGCCCAGGGTCAGCGCAGCACGTCCGCGATCGAGGTCGCCGCGATGGCGCGCACGATCCACTCCTCGAGGTGGGCGAAGTCGGTCTCGGCGACGATTCTCGCGCGGGTCGCGCCCGTCGACGCCGATGGCTCTCGCCGCCAGCACCGCCAGCAGCGACGCAGCCCGACCGGAGACTATGCCGTGCGCCTCGCCACGCGCCTCGCGGTCGGCGAGTTCACGCTCGATGACCCGGGTGTTGGCAGCGAGCAGTGGCCGCGCGACGGGGTCGTCTGCAGCGACGCGGTCGACCAGCGCACTCACGGGGAGAGGGACCCCCCGATGGGTCACACGTCGAGGATGATCCGCATCCGGGCGCGGCCCTCGCGCACGCTGGCGATGGCCTCGTTGGCCCGCGCGAGGGGCATCCGCTCGGTGATGGGGGCGATGGCGTGCTCGGCCGCGAAGGAGAGCATCCGGCGCATCGTCGCGGGGCTGCCGATGACGCTCCCGGTGATCTTCTTCTGCTCGTCGAGCAGCGGGTCGACGCCCACCCGCAGGGCCTCGCTCGGCACGCCGATGAGGCAGAGGGTGCCCTCCAGGTCGAGCACCTTCATCCACGCGTCCCAGTCGAGCGAGACGTGGGTGGTCACCAGCAGCAGGTCGACCGCGTCGCGGGGGAGCGCGCCCCGCGCGTCGACGAGCTCGCGCGCCCCGAGGGAGGTCGCGAGCGCGCGCTTGTTGAGGTCCGGGTCGAAGGCGATCACCTCGGCCCCGAGGGCCGACGCGAAGCGCACCGCGAGGTGCCCGAGGCCCCCGACGCCCACCACCCCGACGCGCACGCCCGCCTTCACGCCGAGGCGCTCCATCGGCGAGAACACCGTGAGCCCCGCGCAGAGCAGCGGCGCCGCGGTGGCCGGGTCGAGCGTGGGCGGCAGCTCGAAGGCGAAGCGCGAGTCGACCTGGATGTGCGTGGCGAAGCCCCCCTGGCGGCCCACGCAGGTGCGCCGCTTGCCACCCGTGCACAGGTGCTCCCGGCCGGAGGCGCAGGCAGGGCAATGACCGCAGGCCCCGCACTGCCAGCCCACGCCGACGAGGGCCCCGACGGCGAGCGAGGCGTCGGGGCCACGCGCGACCACCCGGCCCACCACCTCGTGGCCGGGCACCAGCGGGCGGGCGACCTCGCCCCAGTCGCCGTCGAGCAGGTGCACGTCGCTGTGACACACCGAGCAGTGCGCGACCTCGATCTCGACGTCGTGGCCCGTCGGCGCGCCGGGGTGGGGGAGCTCGATCGCCTGGAGGGACTCGCGCGGGCCGCGCTGCGCGTACGCGTGGATGGTGCTGGACATCTCTGGTGGGGCGGGAGGGTACCCGACCCCGGGGCCCCTGGGCGATGGGATCTCGCGCGGGGTGGTTGCCGGGGGGCGTCTCTGCTACGACACGGCGCATGACGCCAGCGGAGGTCGCAGAGAGGCACCGCAAGCGCGCCCGGGTCGCCCTCGACCTCGGGCGCTACGACGCCGCCGAGCGCGAGGCCCGCGCGGCCCTCGGCGCCGCGCCCACGGACGCCGACTCCCTGGTGCTGCTCACCCGCGCGCGCCTCGGCGCCGGGCGCTACGAGCCCGCCTGGGAGTCCGCCCAGGCCGCCGTGAGCGCCGCGCCCGACCGCGGGTACGCCCACTACCTGGCCGGGTTTACCCTCCAGTGTATGGGCCGCTTCGCCGACGCCCTGCCCCACGTCGACCGCGCGCTGGCCCAGGAGCCCGACTTCGCCCGCTACCACATCCGCCGCGCGCTCAGCCTCGTCGAGGTGGCCCGCGCCGACGAGGCCACCGCGGCCATCGACCGCGCGCTCTCGCTCGACCCCAACGACGGCGTGGTGCTCGAGATGGCCGCCCGGGTGCTCGGCACCCTCAAGGACTACGACCGCGCCGAGGCCCTCACCCGCGAGCTCATCAAGCTCGAGCCCGCCAACGCCGCGGGCTTCGGCCGCCTCGCCTGGCTGCTCACCGAGCGACGGCGCTTCCCCGAGGCCGCCGAGGCCGCCCGCGAGGCCATCCGCCTCGACCCCAACCACTACGCCGCGTGGGCCAACCTCGGGTACGCCGCGCTCGAATTGCACCTGTACGGCGAGGCCGAGTCGGCCAGCCGCGAGGCGCTGCGCATCCGCCCGGGGCTCCAGTCGGCGATGACCAACCTCGTGGTCGCGCTTCGCGAGCGCGGGGCCCTCGACGAGGCCGCCGAGCTGCTCGCCCAGTGCCGGGCGCGCGACGCGTCCAACCGATCCTTCGAGAAGCAGCTCTCCGAGGTGCAGCTCGCCATCGCCACGCGCGACCGGGTGCGCCTCTTCGACCGCATCGCGGTCACCGCCGTCGCCTTCGCGGTCACCGTCGCGGTGGCCCTCTACGACGGCCGCATCGGCCTCGCGGTGGGCGTGCTCGCCCTCATCGCCACCGTCATCGCGTGGCGCGTGGGGCGCTCGAAGCCCGCACCGCCGCCCGCGCTGGATCGGTGAACAGCCCGTCGGTCACGAGGTCGAGCATGGCGTCGACGAGCTCCGCCGGCTCGGACACCGCGCGCCGCAGGATGAGCTGATACAGCAGCTCCTTGATGATCCCGGTGAGGCAGAACGCGCGGATGCGCCGGTGCCCGGGGCGCACGAGCCCGGCCTCCTCGCCCTGCTCCAGCGAGCGCTCGAGCAGCTCGGCGATCTCCTCGTAGAAGGCCAGCAGCCGCTGGTCGAAGTCGGCGTCGAGGCCCACCGCCGCGGAGAAGAGCACCTTGGCCATGGCGGGCTCCTCGGTGAAGCGCTCGACCAGACGCAGCAGGTTGCTGCGGAGCTCGCTCATCACCCGCGTCGGGTCGGAGTCGGGCACCGTCTCGATGGGCTCGATGGTCTCCGCCAGCTGCCGCACGAAGCCCGAGACCAGCTCCTCGAAGATGCCCCGCTTGTCCTCGAAGTACAGGTAGAAGGTGCCCCGCGCGACCTTCGCCCGCGCCACGATGTCCTCGATCTTGGCGTCGTGGTAGCCCTTCTCCGCGAAGACCTCCGCCGCGATGGTGAGAATCTGCGCCCGTCGTTGTTCTCGGTCCATCGTCGCCCTTCAGTGGGTGATCGGTACCACAGGTGGCGCGGCGCATCGGCCGCGTTCGCGGGCCTGACAGGAAACGTCCCACGCCCGGGGAGGGGCTTCCAAGCCCTGGCGTACCGTGGTGTATACGGGTCGCGTCCGTCGACCGATGGGCACCGCTCGCGCACCAGAACACGGAGGGTTTGTCGGAATGATGCAGATTCCAGGTACCAATGGGCATGGTCCGATGCACGCCGCGGGCTATCCCCCGGGCGGCGGTGGCGGCTTCGGCGCTCCCCCCGGCGGCGGGTACGGCGCCCCTCCGGGTGGCGGCTTCGGCGCTCCCCCCGGCGGCGGGTACGGCGCACCTCCGGGCGGCGGCGGCTTCGGTCCCCCTCCGGGCGGCGGCTTTCCCCCGGGCGGCGGGATGATGATGGGCGGCGGCCGGGTGAACTACACCGGCGGCGGCGGTCCCCTCTTCGCGGTCTACCTCATGGCGATCATGCTGCCGATGTTCGGCGTCTACATCGTGGGTGCCGGCTCGATCTTCGGGATCATGATGGCGACCCGCGACGCCACCACCGGCCAGCCCTCCACGGCGGGCACGGCGCTGATGGTGCTGCTGGGCATCGCGTTCTACGCGGCCATCATCGGGGTCGCCATCGTCGGCGCCAACAAGCTCCTCAAGTACTACTGGGAGAACATGACGATCGAGGGCAAGCGCTGCACGTACCACGGTACGGCGGGCGGCCTCGTCAGCGCGATGCTCGTCCCGGCCCTGCTCACCGCCTGCACCATGGGCATCTACACGCCCTGGTACATGTGCAAGCTCAAGTCGTGGGTCTACTCGCAGGTCGACGTCAGCGGCGAGCGGCTGCAGTTCAACGGCGACGGCGGCGGGCTCCTGGGCATCTGGCTGCTCGGGTCCATCCTCTGCTCGATCACCTGCTTCATCTACTTCCCCTGGCACCACAACAACCTGCTCGAGTACGAGTGGAACAACACCACCCTCTCGGGTCGCCCCTTCCGCTTCCAGAAGGACCCCGGCGGCTTCTTCGGCATGTGGCTGCTCAACACCGTGCTGGTACTCTGCACCAGCGGCTTCTACACCCCGTGGGCGATGTCCAACGCCTGGGACTGGGAAGCCAAGCACATCGGCTGATCGCCCCCTTACCCCGTGACGATGGCGCCCTGGCCGGTCATCCGCGAGCGCCTCGGCCCCATCGTCCCGCCCGCCCTCATCTGCGCCCTCCTCGCGCTCGTCCCCTTCTCCACCTGCATCGTGAAGATCGCCACCCACCGGCCCTGCCCCGCGTGCGGCATGACCCGCGCGTCGCTGCGCCTGCTCCACGGTGACCTCCTCGGCAGCGTCACGCTGCATCCCCTGGCGCTGCCGTCGGCGCTCGCGCTCGGCGCAGCCGTCGCCCTCGCCCTCGCCCTCCCGGCGCAGCACCCGCTCTGGGACCGCTTCGTGCGCGGGGTGCTGGGCGTCTTCGCCTTCGCGTTCCTGGCGGTGTGGGTCGTGCGCATGGCGGGCCTTCTCCCGATGGTGTGACGGTTGTGCTCGCGACGGCGGAGGGACTAAGTTCCGCCGCCGCCGTGGAACAAAGCCCTCCCGCACACCCCCGCTGGCGCTTCGCGGCGCTGCTGGTCCCCCTGGTCGCCGTGGTCGAGCTCCTCTCCCAGGCGGTCATCCAAGCCCGCGTCCCGAAGGACTCCCACTGGCGCGCCGCCGCCGCGTACCTCCGCACGGCCCGCCGCCCTGGCGACCTCGTCACCTCCGCCCCGCTCTGGACCGACCCCCTCGCGCGCCACTACTTCGCCGAGCTCATCCCGCTGGCCGACGCCGCGCGCCCCGACGCCACGCGCTACCGCCGCGCGCTCGTCGCCACCATCCGCGGCGGCGCGCACCCCGACCTCCGCGGCTGGCGCGAGACCGCCCACCGCGACTTCGGTCCCATCACCGTGCGCACGCTCGACAACCCCGCCCCCGCGACGGTGCGCTACGACCTCATCGAGCACCTGCACCCGCCCGACGCGGAGGCCTTCCGCGCGGCCGGCGACAACCCCATCCCCTGCGAGTGGCGCCCCGGGTCCTTCGTGCCGGGCGGCGGCCTCGGCCAGGGCGCGCTGCTCCCCGGCAGCCGCTTCCACTGCTCCCCCGAAGGCTGGAACTACATCGGCGTCACCATCATCGAGGACATGGAGCACCGCGGCCGGCGCTGCATCTGGTCGCACCCCATCCAAGGCGGCGCGATGATCACCCGCTTCCGTGATGTGCCCATGGGGACGGTGTTTCACGGCCACCACGGCATCGCCTACGAGGCCGAGCGCGGCGACGACCTCGGCAACCAGGGCGGCCCCGTCGAGCTGCGCGTGCTGGTCGACGGCGCCGAGGCGGGCCGCTCCATCCACCGCGACGGCGAAGGGTGGAAGGGCTTCGACATCGACACCCGCGCGTGGGCCAACACCACGCGGCAGCTCACCATCGAGGTGCGCGCCGAGGCGCCCGGGATGCGCCACTACTGCTACGAGGGAGACGTCCGATGACGCGGCTCCAACGGCTCGCCACGGCGCTGAAGCCCCACGCCATCGGCGCCGCGCTCGCGCTGATCTACCTCGTGGTGCTGGTGCGCACCGCGCCGACGCTGGGCTACGCCCGCGACGAGGGCTTCTACTTCCACGCCTCGACGGACTACGCGCGCTGGTTCGACCTGCTGCTGCACGACCGGCGCGCGGCGCTCACCCGCGGGGCCATCGACGCGGCGTGGGCGACCAACCACGAGCACCCCGCGCTGATGAAGTCCCTCTTCGGGCTCTCGTGGCTCTTCCTCCACGAGAAGTGGCGCTGGATCTCCTCCGAGGGCCTGAGCTTCCGCCTCCCCGGGATGATCATGGGGGCGCTCGGGCTCTGGGTGACCTTCCTCTTCGGGCACCGCGCGCACTCCACCCGCGTCGGGCTCGTGGCGGCGGTGTCGCTCGCCTTCATGCCGCGCATCTTCTACCACGCGCACCTCGACTGCTTCGACGTGCCCGTCATGACCATGTGGGTCGTGGTGCTGTACGCCTACTGGCGCTCCCTCGGCGGGGGCCTCGGCTGGGCCATCGCCACGGGCGTCGCCTGGGGCCTCGCGCTCGAGACCAAGCACAACGCGTGGTTCGTCCCCTTCCTGGTGGTGACCCACTTCGTGCTCACCCGCGCGGGCGACCTGCGCCGCGACACCGCGCGCGGCAACCTCCCGCTGCCGCTCGCCCTGGTCTCGATGGCCGTGCTCGGCCCGATCATCTTCGTCGCCCTCTGGCCGTGGATGTGGTTCGACACCCTCTCCACGCCCGGCCACGCGCCCGGGCGCTTCCAGGAGTACGCGGGGTTCCACCTCAACCACGCGTACTACAACATGGAATGGATGGGATATAACTGGTTCCATCCCCCGTTCCCGCGCTTGTATTCGTGGGGGATGGTGCTGTTCACCGTCCCGGGCATCACCCTCCTGCTCTTAGTCATCGGGCTCGCGCTGATGCTCCCCACCATGGTGCGCGAGTCCACCGGGGTGCTGGGCTGGCTCCCGATCAAGCGCCTGCGCGCCTGGGCCGACGCCTACAAGAGCGACGACCCGCGCGGCACCTGGATGCTGGTCTTCCTGGGCTTCATGGTGCCAATGGCCCCGTGGCTCTCCCGCAACACCCCCATCTTCGGCGGAACCAAGCACTGGTTCCCCGCGTACCCCTTCCTGGCGCTGCTCGCGGGCGTCGGCTTCGCCCGCGTCGCCGCCCTCCTCGAAGAACTCCTCCGCGACCGCGTGCGCCGCGCCGGCGTGGTCACCGCGGCGCTGGGCGTCCTCGTGGTGCTGCCCCCCATCTGGCAGAGCGCCCACTCGCACCCCTTCGGGCTGAGCAACTACACCCCCATCGCGGGCGGCGCGCCGGGCGCGGCCGACATGGGGCTCAACCGCCAGTTCTGGGGCTTCACCACCGGCTCGCTCGCGCCGTGGTTCAACGAGCACGCGCCGCCCAACGCGGGCGTCTACATCCACGACACCACCTTCGAGGCGTGGAACATGCTCCAGCGCGACGGCCGGCTCCGGCAGGACCTGCGCCCCGTGTGGCAGGTCGGTGAGGGCGAGTTCGCCATCGTGCACCACGAGCTGCACATGAACGAGGTCGACTACCAGATCTGGACGGCCTACCAGTCGCCCGCCACGGCCCACGTGCTCACCTACGACGGCGTGCCCATCGTGTCGGTGTACCGCAACCCGCGCGGGCGCTGAGCCGCTGTGAGATACTGCGCGCGCCAATGCCCGCAGCCCCTGCGGTCCCTCGCGCCGGGACGATCATCGACCAACGCTACGTGCTCGGGAGCCTCCTCGGCGAAGGGTCCTTCGGCGCGGTGTGGCGCGCGCAGGACCAGCGGCTCTCCAGCCGCCCGGTGGCCGTCAAGCTGCTGAAGTCGGAGTTCCTGGAGCAGGAGGCGACGGTGCGTCGCTTCGACGCCGAGGCCGACGCGCTCGCGCAGATCAGCCACCCCAACATCGTCGGCGTGCTCGACCGCGGCGCGTGGAAGTCCCAGCGCTACATCGTCATGGAGTTCGTCGAGGGCCGAGGGCTCTCGGGCTGGCTGGCCGACCACCGCCGCCAGGGCGAGCGCCCGCCCCTCGCCACCGTGTTCGCCCTCTTCGACCAGCTCTGCGCGGGCCTCGAGGCCGCCCACGCCGTGCGCACCCCGGGGCCCATCGTGCACCGCGACCTCAAGCCCGACAACATCCTCCTGCGCACCTCCGCGCGCGGCGAGATCATCGTGAAGGTCGTCGACTTCGGCATCGCGCAGCTCGGCCGGCGCACCGCCACCCGCTCGGGCGTCACCATGGGCACGCCCCTCTACATGGCCCCCGAGCAGGCCTTCGGTCACTCCGGCAGCATCGGCCCGTGGACCGACGTGTTCACCCTCGGCGTGCTGCTCATCGAGCTGCTCACCCTCGACGCCCAGGCCACCGAAGACGACGCCTGGTGGGTGGTCGCCGTGCGCCGCCCGCGCGAGCTCCGGGCGATGCTCCCACCCCGCCGCCCCGACGTGCCCGACGGGCTCTGGGACGTCGTCGCGCAGTGCCTCCAGACCGAAGGGGCCGACCGCTTCGTCGACGCGGGCGCCCTCCGCGTCGCCGTCCGCGAGGTCGCCGCCGGGCTCCTCGGCGTCGGCGTCCTGTCCCAGCCGCCGTGGCCCGCCTCGTCGCCGGTGCCGTCGCCCCCGGCATCGATCCCGGCCTCGTCGACGCCGCCCCCGTCGCCCATGGCCGGCCTCGCCGCGGCCCTCGAGCGCTCGCCCACCCACGCCTTCGAGCGCGACTCCACCGAGCGCGACGAGGCCCTCGGGGTCGCCCACGCCGCCACGCAGCTCGCGTCCGCGGACGACGAGCCCTCCCCCCGCTGGGGCCGGCTCTTCGCGCTCGTCTCCCTCGTGGCCACCCTCCTCGCGGGCGCCATCGTGTCGATGCTGATCTGGCGCGACGCCCACCCTGCGGCTTCGAGAGCGCCCTTGACCGCCACCCGCGTGGTGGCAACGGTATCGCAGCGCTCGGCCCTCCCGGGGCCGGTCGGCAACGATCCCGAGTTGATCAACCTGCTCCGGCGCTGGGACTCCGCGATGCGGCTCCAGCCAGGGGCTCCCGGCCTCGATGGCTTCTACGCTCCCCGCGTCTCGTGGCACGCCCAGACCACCGACGCGGCAGACATCGCCACCCAGCTCGAACGCGCCGTCAGCTCCGGCGGAACCAACGCCTTCGACTGGGCTCGCAGCACGTGGGAGCCCGAGGCCCCCACGAGCCCTGATGTCCCCGCCGCGTGCCGCGCCGTCCCCGGCGCCACCGGCAACGTGGTGAAGGTCCGCGCCTGGAACGACGAGTTTCGCGCCGACCGTCACGCCTCCATCGGGTGCCAGCACCTGGAGGGTCGCTACCTGCTGCGCCTCCGCCAGACCCCGGGCGGGCTGCGCATCTGCCACGAGACCTGGTCCGTGGCCGAAGGCATCTGCACGTCGTGCCCCACCGCTTCGGTGTGCGCCCGACGCTGAGCCGGGTCGCGCTCATGGCCCCCCCGTGACAGCCCGGGGGCGGTCCGGTAGGTTCCGCGCGCTCGCATGGTCAGGTTTCTAACGCGTGACCTGCCACCGCTGCGAAGGGCCTGCATTCCAGCACGCTCGTGTGTGGCATCGGGCTTGCTGTCTTGTAGTGGTTCAATTCTCTCGGTTCACGATGGGAGGTTCGAGACGATGTCTGATGAACAGGAAAATCCGGGCGCACGCAGGGGGATGACCTCTGCACGCCGATTCTGGCGGGGCAGGGCGCTCGGCGCGCTCATGCTCGGCGGTCTCGCGGTCGGCAACGTCGACTGCGCCCAGGAGCGGGATGCGATCGATCGCACCCGGCCGGCGAGGGTCAGCAAGACCTTCTTCGTCGGGCAGAACCTCCAGGACGCTCGGGATAATCCCGAGTTCTACGTGAACAACTTCGTCGTCGACGCGCCGGCCTCGCAGTCCCTGCTGCCGGTCGCCACCTACGACGACGTCGACCGCATCCGGTGGGAGATCCAGGAGGACGTGCTCCTCGCCCGCAAGGCGTACGAGTACGTGACCGGCTCCGACGGCCGCGGCGTCCGCGGTCCGACGGAGACCGGCATCATCGTGGCGGCCTACCGCATCGAGAGCCACTTCGACGTGCGGCGCGCCTACAACCCCTCCACCGGCGAAGAGCTCAACGTCGTCGAGGAGAACATGGTCGATCGGCCCTGGTTCGAGCGCGAGTTCATGCGCGTCGACTGGTCGAACAACATGGTCGACAACCCCGACTGGTCGGGCCTCTTCTACGGCGCCCTCTTCGGCGGCCTGTCGTTCCAGCCCGTGCGCTACTACGAGCAGAACCCGGCGTCGCCCCACGCGCCGAACTTCTGCGAGATGGAGCCCGGCATGGTGCGCGACACCACCACGGGCGCCTGCGTGCGCAGCCCCAACGTGCGCAATCACAACGGCGGGTACTTCGACGTCACCTCGAAGTGGCTGGTGAACCCCGAGTCGAGCAACCTCTTCGGCGGCTCGCTCCCCACCTGCCTCATCATCAACTTCTTCACCGGCAGCGAGGTCTATGACTGCAACCCGCAGGAGGCGACCATCCGCACCTCCTTCCGGCGCGTCGAAGACCGCGACTTCCAGCCCCTCGAGCTGACCCGCCAGCCCTACGACCTCGTCGGCGGCCCGCGCGCGACCCGCAACGGCTTCGACCAGAACTACGGCGCCACGGACCGTAACTTCCACCGCTACCAGATGATCCACAACATCTGGATGCGCTCGCACCTCGACCCGCAGTACACCTGCTCGGGCATCGACGCGAACGGGGACAACATCCCCGACGGCAACCTCGACGCCAACTCCAACGGCACCGCCGACGCCTGCGAGGCGGCCAACCGCCCGGGCTCGCAGTGCGACCCGGTGATGGGCCGCTGCACCATCCCCTACCGCGAGCGCGAGATCCGCCCGATCGCGTACTACACGAACCCCGAGATGCCCCCGGAGTTCCAGGACCACGTCGAGATCGAAGGCGCTGACGGCACCCTGACGTACCGCCTGCCCACCGCCGAGGAGGCCACCAACCGTCGCGCCTCGGGCGAGCGCACCTCCTTCGTCACCGGCGCCACCGAGGAGATCATCAACTCCTGGGACATCGCCATCCGCCGCGCGGTCGCCAACGCCCGCGAGGTCGAGTGTCGCAAGCTCGGTCCGAGCGCCCCCGGCGGCGTCGGCGGCGACCGCGACACCTGCCACAACCGCTTCTTCGAGAGCGAGCTGGTGCCGCAGCACCTCGGCGCCTTCCTCGGCGAGAACCCCAAGGTCGGCACCGGCCCGACCGCGGTCGCCCGCGGCGTGGTGCTCTGCCACAACCCCGTGCGCGCGGATGACAGCACCGCCTGCCGCGAGCCCGGCTACGCCGTGCGCCTCGGCGACGTTCGCTACAACCACGTGAGCTACTGGCCCGGCAACTCCCGCGCGCCCTTCGGCGGCATCGCCCACTGGGGCTACGACCCGCTCACCGGCGAGGTCGTCTCCAACGGCGGCTTCAACATGGGCCGCTCGGTCGAGGCCGCCGCTGGTCAGCAGCGCGACTACGTCCGGCTGATCATGCACTACCTCGACCCCGAGCTCGATGACCTCACCGTCGAGGCGTACACGAGCAACGCGGCGTCGCAGAACCTCGCGCGGTACATCCGCAACCCGGCGGCGACCACCGTCGGCAGCGGCAGCAACCGCACGGACGTCAACCTCATCAACGAGCGCGGGACCAGCCCCGACGCCAACCACGCGGCCGCGGCCCTCAACGTCAACGACGTGCGCAACTCGGACTTCGAGGCGGCTGCCATCCGGCAGTTCACCCAGCAGCTCGACACCGCGCCCGTGAACAACGGCGTGTCGCAGACCGCGGTGGCGTTCCAGCAGCAGGCCCGCCTGCTGCGCGGCACCCGCTACGAGACCGACATGATCGACCAGCAGTGGCTCCGCGCCGCGGGCGTCGACCCGCAGGCGGCCCTCAGCTCGCTGGACGACAACGCCCTCAACCAGGCCTCGCCCCTGCGGCGCATGGACCCGGAGTGGGCGACGGACATGCGCAACCGCATCATGGAGCGCCTGGAGAACCGCGGCTTCTGCTTCCAGGACGCCGGCGCCCCGCCGCTCGTCGGCTCGACCGACATGCAGGGCGTCGCCCGCTGGTTCGCGCAGCGCTACCGCAACCTCACCAAGGAAGCCCGCGCCACCCGCATCCTGCAGGACCTCCGCATCGACGCCTACAAGGGCATCGCGCTGCACGAGGTCGGGCACAGCATCGGGCTCTACCACCTGCCCGTGTCGAGCTACGACTCGATGAACTACAACCCGCAGTACTGGCAGCTGCGCACGCGCAACGGCACCGCCAGCGTCAGCTGCCGCGCCGAGACGTGCAACCAGCAGTCGTGCCCGGTGATCCGCACCAACGACAACAACCCGGCGACGGACGCCGACCGGAACAACGACAACTGCATGGGCCCCCGCTACATCGATCCGGAGACGGACGAGGAGCTGGGCGTGCGTGAGCTCGCGGCGGGCAACCACCACGCGGGCATCAACTACTTCGGCAACACCTCGACCATGGAGTACCAGTGGGAGCGCTTCGGCGAGACCGTGGGCCTCGGGTCGTACGACATCTACGCCATGGGCGTGATGTACGGCCGCGTCGTCGAGACCATGGAGTCCGACACCGCCCGCGGCGGCCAGGACGCCGCCTCGCAGCGCCGCTTCGCCTGGAACCTCGGGTCGCAGCTCTCGGAGAAGTACCTCGCGAACTTCACCGACCGCGCGTTCTCCGCCCCGGGCTCGACGCCGCCGGAGCCCAACGACGCGCCGCTCGCGCTGGCGCACTACACCGAGATGGCCCGGCAGCTGCGGGTGTTCAACCCGTCGCAGTGCCGCGACGCCACCGAGGCGGAGAAGGCCCAGTACCGCTGGCGCCTCGTCGACGGCAAGATCTGCAGCTTCTCGCCGCGTGACCATGCCGCGCTCGCGGACATGGAGACGTCGCAGACCTACGACTCCAACGACCCCGAGCCCGAGGCCGGCAACACCGACCGGGCCGCGCCCTCGTGGCGTGTCCGCGCCGGTACGCCGGACAGCGGCCGGGTGATCCCGCAGGAGGGCGGCTCGCTCCGCTGGCGCTACCGCGTGTCCTGGGACCGCGGCGTGGGCTACCCCCACATCCAGTTCTTCGACCAGGGCGCGGACATCTACGAGGTCTCCCGCTCCATCACCCGGAAGTACGACCTCACGTACCCGGCGATGTACTTCCGCCGCGGCAACCGCGAGTGGGCCTCCTGGAACGTCTCCTCGGCGGTCTCGTCGCGGATGTTCCGCCTGGTGCGCGGCTTCCACTGGAACGTCGCCCGCGACTACGCCTTCTACCGGGGCGCCCTCAACGACGCGAGCTTCGCGGTCTACTCCCGCAGCGACGACGCCCTCGGGCCGACGCTCGGCGCCCAGACCGAGATGTTCGACTTCTTCGCCCGCGTGATGCTCATGCCCGAGCCGGGCACCTTCACGCCCTCCACCGAGGCCTCGGCCGCGGACGAGGATCGCAGCACGCCGGAGCTTCGCGCCGCGAACACCACCATCTTCGACGCCGAGGACGGGGCCGCCGCGCCGCGCTTCAGCATCGGCATCGTCGACGGCCGCTACATCGCGGACGACTTCGACAACGGCCAGGGCGGCTCGCTGGATTACCAGTCGTACGCCAACCGCGAGGGGGCTTCGATGGAGAAGAACTTCGCGGCGATCATGCTCACGGACACGCGCCCGACCTTCTCGAGCGTGACCCGCAACCTCTACCTCGACGGCCGTGAGTTCCAGGTGAACTTCGCGACCGACATCCCGAACGCGCTCGATCGCCTCCTCGGCGGCATCCTCTCCGAGGACTGGGCCACCGTGGCGATGCACGCCCCCGCGCCCCGCTCCGTGGGCGAGGAGGTCACCCCGGAGATGCTCCAGCTGTACCGCGACACCCTCCCGGCCCGCCCGGCGGGCTCGTCGCTGCTGTTCCCGAACATCGGGTACCGCCAGCAGCTCCCGACCATCATCTACTCGATGCTGTTCTCGTCGCTCAACACCGACCTCACCCTCATCAACAAGATGAGGATCTTCACCGAGGGCGGCGCCGAGGCGGTGGACATCCCCGAGAACGAGCGCGTGCGCTTCTTCAACCCCGACACCGGGATCATCTACACCGCGCGTCGCTACGGCGCCGACCCGGGCCTCACGGCCCTCGCCGGCGGCGGACGCACGGTCGACCGCGGCATCGCGTCGCGCATGATCGAGCACGCCAACGCCCTGCTCGCGGACACCTTCCTCGTGGAGCGTGACCCCGCCAACATGGGCCGCCCGGTGCTCGACGCCGACGGCCGCCCGCGGCTCATCCGTAGCGCCTCGGGCGCCCTCCAGCCGGCGAGCACCTCGCCGCAGCGCCAGGCCCGCCGCCTCGCGACGTTCCGGAACTACATCGGCCTCATCGATGCCACCCGGAACATCTCGCGCATCCTCGGCTACGGCATGATCCGCTGACCTGATCCCCCGCCCGATCGCGGGGCGCCCGCAGCCCTCACGGCGCGCCGCCCCGCTCGATCGCTCCCCTCCCGCTTCTCCCCCCTCCCGCTTTATTCACTCCCCTCCCATCGAAGGCTGACGGCGCCCCCCGCGGGCGTCCGAGGCTTCGCATCTCCGCCGGAGCGGTGTATTCCCGTCGGCCGTAACGCCCAACGGGAGGAACACAGCCCCAATGCACATCCGCTCGAAGCTCATCACGTCCGCAGGCGCCATCGCCATCTGCATCGCGGCCTCCCCGGCCTGGTCGCAGACCCGCCGCGCGGTGCGCATCCAGTCGACGCCCCCGGGCGCCACGGTGCGCGTCGACAGCGCCACCGCGCCCCCCCTCGGCCAGACGCCCCTCACCCGGGCGATGATCCCGCAGGGCCCGCACCGGCTCTTCTTCGACCTCCCGGGCTATGTGCAGGGCACCCTCGACGTCACCATCGCCGCGCGCAACCCCCGCCCCTTCGCCCTCACCCTGGTGCAGGGCGGCAACGTCTACGTCGCCGCCGACGTCGACGGCGCCCCCATCTTCCTCGACGGCACCCAGGTGGGCGTCACCCCGGGGCGGCTCAACAACGTCCCGCCGGGCGCGCACATCGTCGAGCTCCGCATGGAGGGCCGGCAGCCCGCGCGCGAGACCGTCAACGTCGTCTCCGGTCAGCTCGCCACGGTCAACGTCACGCTGCGCCCCACCGTCGCCCCGACGGGCGTCGTGCGCGTGGTGGTCTCCAACCCCAACGGCCCGCTGCCCGCCGACCTCCAGGTGTCCCTCGACGGCACCCCCCTCACGGGCACGCCGCCCTCCAACGACGCTGTGCTCCCGGGGACCCACCTCGTGCAGGTCTCGGCCACCGGGTTTCGCAGCACCCGCCGGGAGATCACCGTCGCCGCCGGCCAGGTCCAGGCCGTGGCCATCGACCTCGAGGCCGCCGCCGCCACCTCCGGCGGCCTCCGCGTGATCGTGCCCACCCCGGGCGCCCAGGCCTTCGTCGACGGCGACCCGCTCACCCTCTCCAACGGCCGCGTCGACCGCGCCGACCTCGCCCCCGGCGCCCACACCGTGCGCGTCACGGCCCCCGGCCGAGAGACCGTCATCCGCGAGGTGACCGTCACCGCGGGCCAGCAGGCCGTGCTCGAGCTCGCCGACACCGACCTCCGCGTCTCCGCGGCGCGCGGTCGCGTCCGGGTGATGGTGCCCGCCACCCCCGAGGCGGAGATCTTCATCAACAGCGAGCGCGTGGGCCAGGGGCGCTACACCCGCGACGACGCCCCCACCGGCGACCTCACGGTGCTCGTGCGCGCCCCGGGCTTCAACGACGTCACCCAGCAGTGCGCCGTCTCCGACACGCAGGCCTGCGAGCTGAACGTCACCCTCGTCCGCACCCCGGTGGCCCCCGCGGCCCCGCAGGGCCCGCGGCCCATCGACATCGCCCGCCGCCGCGCGGGCATCAGCACCTTCGGCGCCGCGCCGCTCACCCGCGGCGACGGGGCCTTCGACGCCATCGGCAGCTTCGGGGCAATGCCCCTCGAGCTGCGCGCCACCATGGGCTTCGTGCCCAACAACAGCTTCCCCGCCTTCGGCAACTTCGCCATCGACGGCGGCATCGCGATCCGCACGCGCTTCAACTGGTACGAGTTCGAGCTGCGCTCGCGCGCCGGCTGGCGCTTCGCCAACGACCTCATCGCCGTCGGCGGCGAGGTGCGGATGTACGGCGCGCTCGGCTTCGAGAAGTCCCGCGGCTTCGGGCTGCTGCTCCAGGGCAACCTGTCGTTCCACTTCAACCTGGGCGACGACGTGCAGACCGCGCGGGGCCAGGAGCCCGTCGGCGGCCTCGGGGCGATCACCATCTCCCTCAACGCCGGCCTCGAGACCAACCTCGACAACCCCGGCGGGCTCAACCCGACGCTCTCCGACAACCGCGGGAATTACACCCTCTGCGACAACCGCCGCCCCGGCGACAACTCGCAGTCGGTCGAAGGCTCCTGTGACGTGGCCAACTCGGTGCGCGGCTTCACCGGCCTGGTCGCCGAGCTCGGGCTCTTCCGCCACCTCTCGTTCTTCGCGGGCGCCACCCTGTACCTGCCCTTCCCGGAGGAGATCCAGTACAGCGGCCCCAGCGACCCGATCCCCAACGCCTTCCAGGGCGTCGGGTCCAACGTGTCGCGCCGCGTGCTGACCACCTCGTTCTGGGACGCGTCGCTGCCGATCAACCTCCGCCTCGGCATCACCTACAAGTTCTGACCGCGCTCGCGGCCGACGGACCTTCGGGTATCCTCCGCCGCGATGTCCCCCTCCCCTCGCCCGCTCCACGCCGCGCTCGCGCTCGTGCTCGCCGCCTCGCTCCCGCAGTGCGCGAGCGCCCCCAGCGTTGCCCCGGTGGTCGCCCCTCCCCCGCCGCCCTCCGCCGCGGTCGAGCTCGCCGTCGACACGGGCCCCGTCGCCCGCCCCGACGACGCCGTGGTCACCCTGCGCATCGCCTCGGTGCGCGGCCTCGCCCGGCGCCTCGGCGACATGCTCGGCCTGCGGGAGTTCATCGAGGAGGGCCTCAACGCCGCGCTGCCCGACGTCCTCGGCGACGAGGCCGCCGCCCGGGCGGTCGACCTCGAAGGGCCGCTCGAGCTCGTGGTGGCCTTCCACGACAACGACGTCGAGGGCATGGCGTCCTTCGCGCTGCGCTCGCTCGCCAACACCCGCACGCAGCTCGCCGACGGCCACACCCTGGAGACCGTGGGCAACCCCTCGCTGCAGCTCCAGCGCGTGCGGCGCGATGGGGCGCGGCCCAGCAACGACGAGCTCATCCTGTCGCCCTCGACCGCCGAGGGCGGCGGGCGCCTGCTGATGGTGCGCCGCCGCGAGGGCTACGAGGGCTTCGTCAACCGCTACGCCCCGTACCTCTCGCGCACCCTCGCCGCGCAGCCGCTGGCGGCCTCCGAGGGGGCGGCCGTGATCGAGCTCCAGCCGCAGGTGATCGACCGGGCGATGCGCCGCGAGCTCGAGCAGCTCACCGAGCTGGCCGACCACTTCGCGCCGGGCCCCGACCCCAACAACCCGCAGTTCTCCGACGCGGCCCGCGCGTGGCTGCGCGACGCCCTCGCGGCCGTGCGCAGCACCCTGGCCGAGGCCCGCGACGCGCGGCTCGCCCTCGACCTCGGCGACGCGGGCGCCACGCTGCGCTTCGCCGTCGCGGTGCAGAGCCCGAGCGCCCAGCTGGCCCAGCAGGCCCTCGCCGCCGTGCACGACAGCCCTCCCCCGATGGACCTCTACGAGCGCCTCCCGCCCGGGGGCTGGACGTACAGCGCGTGGGCCCTGCACGCCGAGCCGCTGCGGGCGACGCTCAACCTGGGCGCCAACGCCGTCGCGCGGATGATCACCCCGCGCACCCGCCTGCCCGAGGCCGACGCCACGGCGCTGCGCACCGCCCTCGGCGCCCTCGTGGCGCAGGACCGCGTGGCCGTCGCCGCCACCACGCACCGCGACGCGCAGGACCGCTACACCAGCACCTCGCTCCTGCGGGTCTCCACGCCGTCGCCGCAGTTCGTGGCCAACGTGCGCGCGCTGGTCACCACGCTGCGCCGCCCGGCCGTCGCCCGCGCGGTGCGCGCCGACCTGCGCATCGACCCGATGGGCTGGACGCTGCCGCCGACCACCGGCCTCCCGGCGGGCTCGCTGCTGCTCCGCGGCCCGATGCCCACGCTCAGCTCGCTCCGCGGGGCCTTCGGCTCGACGGCCCCGGCGCCCGGCACCCCCGCGGCGGCGCGGCCCGGCGCCACCCCCGCGGCGGCGCGGCCGGTGTTGTCCGAGCTGCTGCTGGTGCCCGAGGGCGACCACGTCTGGGTGGTGCTGGGCGGCAACGCGCGGACGCAGTTCCAGTCGGCGTCGGGGGCGCACGGTGCGCCGCCCACGATCGAAGACGCGACGGCGGCAGGGACGAGCAGCGTGGTGGCCATCCTGCCGGGCGCCATCTCGGAGCTCGTCCGCGACGACACCACCCTGCGGCGGATGATCGACGAGACCATCGCCCACGGCGGCGCGGCAGCGAGCGCGCCGAGCATCGGCCGGCTGCGCACCGTCGAGCGGGATGGCATCACCCAGGTCAGCGTCGACCTCGCGGTGCCGCGCGCGGCCCTCGGGCTCGTCGGGCAGAGCGTGCAGCGCGGGCTGGCGCGCCCGTAGGCCGACGATGCCCACCGCCCGACCCTGGAGGCGCCCGCTGTGGCTCGCGATGATCGCGGCGTCGCTCGTGTCGGCCTGCGCGACCGGGGACGGCGAGCCCGATGATCCCGACGTGAAGCTCATCCCCCTGGACGAGCTCCAGCCCGGGGAGGACACCCCCGCCGCCGAGGACGCCGGCATCGAGACCGACGTACCCGCCGAGGATGTCCCGATCGAGCCCATGGACGTGGGCTTCGACGTGGGCTTCGATGTCGGAAGAGACGCCGGCACCGACGTGGGCTTCGATGTCGGAAGGGACACCGGGGTCGACGTGGGTGTCGATGTCGGAAGAGACACGGGCACCGACGCGGGCTGCGTGGGTCCCACCAGCCAGACCTGCGGCGCCTGTGGGACCCAGACGCGCACCTGCGTCGCGGGCGCCTGGACGGCGTGGGGCACCTGCGTCGAGCCGTCCATCACGCTCGCGGCGAGCTGGCGCCTCGGCATCACGCCGGTGGACGGCGGCCCGCTGGTCACCTCGCTGGCGTGGTTCACCGGCGGCGGCGCGGCGGGGGCGCTCACCGGCGGCGCGGTCGACGCCTACGGGTACGCCGAGCTCACCAGCGTCGCGACCAACGGCTGCGCGCGCACCGTGGCCTTCACCAAGCGCTACGTCGTGGGCTCGTCGACGGGCACCACCTTCCGCTACACGGGCGCCTGGAGCGCCGCGCCCACCAGCTTCGCGGGCACCTGGGTCGACACCGCCGCGGCGAGCAACACCTCCAGCTTCACGGCGCAGTCGCGCAGCGGCCGCGACCCCGCCGCCGTCGCGGGGAGCTGGCGCCTGGCCGTCACCTGGATGGTCACCCGCACGACCTTCACCATCGGGCCGACGGGTGGGCTCACCGGGACGATGGTCGACGAGTACGGCACGGCGTCCCTCCAGGGGGCGGTCGACCTCGGCAGCGGCGCGGTGATGTTCGTGAAGCGCTACACCATCGGCACTTCTCTCGATCAGACCTTCCTCTACACGGGCACCTTCAGCGCCGACGGCGCGCGCATCACCGGCGGCGCCTGGAGCGACCAGGGCACCTCCGGGCTGACCGGCACCTGGAGCGCCCAGCGCTGACGGGACCGATATGTGACACCGGGGCGGCGGCGGCGATACCGTGCGAGCGCGTCGAGGAGGGTCACCGTCCCAATGAGCGAACCGAGCGACAAGCCCGCGGGCCAGTATGAGTTCACGTCGGCCGAGAACGAGGTCGTCCGGGGCCTCGCCGGCACCATGTCCGTGACGGGGCTGGTGCTCATCGCGCTGGCCATCGTCGCCATCCTGTACGCGGTGATGTTCATCGCGGGCAGCCGGCAGGACCCGACGCCGCTGGTGGTCACCGCGCTCTGCGCGCCGATGGTCATCGCCGGCTTCGGGCTACGCTCCGCCGCCGAGCCGCTGCTCAAGATCATCGGCACCGAAGGGCAGGACATCACCCACCTGATGAGCGCCCTACGGGAGTTCCACCGGGTGTTCGCGCTGCAGCGCACGGGCTTCGCGCTCGCGCTGCTGGTCGCCGTCATCGCCGTGGTCGTGCAGGCCCTGCACTGACTCACCCCTTCTTCGCGTAGCGCTGCCCCGCCTTCTCGAAGCGCTTCCGGGGGTCGCTCTTCGCCTTGTCCTTCGTCGGCGTGAACCCCGTCACCGGGGCCTTCGGGGCCTGCGGGATGCCCGTCTCCACCGCGCGCAGCTCGTCGCGCAGCGCCGCGGCCCGCTCGAAGTCCAGCGACTCCGCCGCCTCCAGCATCTCCGCCCGCAGCTGCTCGGCCAGCGCCGCGCGGCCCGCGTCGTCCTTGGGCATCTCCTGGGCGGCTGCTCCCTTCCGCCGGCCCTTGGAGACGCTCACGTAGTCGCTCGTGCCCGACGCGGGCGACAGGTCGCTGATGGCGCGCGTGGTGCTCGTCGGGGTGATCCCGTGCTTCTCGTTGTAGGCCCGCTGGATCGCCCGGCGACGGTCGGTCTCCTCGATGGCGTTCTGCATCGCGCGGGTGATGGTGTCGCCGTACATGATCACCCGCCCCTCGACGTTGCGCGCCGCGCGGCCGATGGTCTGGATGAGCGAGCGCGGCGAGCGCAGGAAGCCCTCCTTGTCGGCGTCGAGGATGGCCACCAGCGACACCTCGGGCAGGTCGAGGCCCTCGCGCAGCAGGTTGATGCCCACCAGCACGTCGAACTCCCCGCGCCGCAGGTCGCGCAGGATCTCCACCCGCTCCAGCGTGTCGATGTCCGAGTGTAGATAGCGGACCTTTACACCGAGGTCTTGATAGTACTCGGTGAGGTCCTCGGCCATGCGCTTGGTCAACACCGTGACCAGCGAGCGATAGCCGGCCAGCGCGACCTGGCGCACCTCGCCGACCAGATCGTCGACCTGCGTGCGCGCCGAACGGATTTCGACCGGCGGATCGATCAGCCCGGTCGGGCGGATGACCTGCTCGACGAAGACGCCATTGGCCTCGTTCATTTCCCAATGGCTCGGCGTCGCGGAGACGGCGACCGACTGCGGCCGCATCGCGTCCCATTCCTCGAAGCGCAGCGGCCGGTTGTCCATGCACGAGGGCAGGCGGAAGCCGTATTCGGCGAGCGTCGCCTTGCGCCGGAAGTCGCCGCGGAACATGCCGCCGATCTGCGGAATCGTGACGTGCGACTCGTCCGCGAACACCAGCGCGTTGTCGGGCACGTATTCGAACAGAGTCGGCGGCGGCTCGCCGGGCCGGCGGCCGGTGAGATAGCGCGAATAGTTCTCGATGCCGGCGCAGGAGCCGGTGGCTTCCATCATTTCCAGATCGTAATTGGTGCGCTGCTCGAGCCGCTGCGCTTCCAAGAGGCGGCCGGCGTCGTTGAGCTGCGCGAGGCGGCCGCGCAATTCGGATTTGATCGAATTCATCGCCTGGATGAGCGTCGGGCGCGGCGTGACGTAATGCGAATTGGCGTAGACCTTGACGAATTCCAGCTCGTCGGTCTTCTGGCCGGTGAGCGGATCGAATTCGTGGATGCTCTCGATCTCGTCGCCGAACAGCGACACGCGCCAGGCGCGGTCTTCATAATGCGCCGGGAAGATTTCGATGGTGTCGCCGCGAACACGGAACGAACCGCGGAAGAAATCGGCCTGCGTGCGCTTGTATTGCAGCGCGACGAGGTCGGCCATCAGCTGGCGCTGGCTGATGGCGCCGCGCTGCTTCAGCGTGAAGGTCATCGCCGAATAGGTTTCGACCGAGCCGATGCCGTAAATGCACGACACCGAGGCGACGATGATGACGTCGTCGCGCTCGAGCAGCGAGCGCGTCGCCGAATGGCGCATGCGGTCGATCTGCTCGTTGATCGAGGATTCCTTCTCGATATAGGTGTCGGTGCGCGGGACGTAGGCTTCCGGCTGGTAGTAATCGTAATAGGAGACGAAATACTCGACGGCGTTGTCGGGGAAGAAGTTCTTGAACTCGCCGTAGAGCTGCGCCGCGAGCGTTTTGTTCGGCGCCAGGATGATCGCCGGGCGCTGCGTCGCCTCGATCACCTTGGCCATGGTGAAGGTCTTGCCGGAGCCGGTGACGCCTAAGAGAACCTGCGTGCGGTCGTGGCGCTGCACGCCTTCGACCAGTTCGCGGATCGCCACCGGCTGATCGCCCTTCGGCTCGAAGTCGGACTTGATGACGAATTTCCGGCCGCCCTCGGATTTCTCCGGGCGCGGCGGGCGATGCGGCGTCCACACCTGGCCGGTCTCGGCCTCGGCGCGGAATTCGTCGCGGCCCTCGCGCAGCAGTTTCTCCAGCGCCTCGGCGGTGGCGGCGACGCCCATCGAGGAGAGGCCGCCGGGCCCGGTCGGCAGATCGGCGCGGGGCAGGCGGAATTTCGGATCGCCGCCGGCGCGGGCGACGAGGGCGTCCTTGATCGACTGCTCGCGGTCGGCATCGGTGGCGGCGGCATCCTGACCGTCGCCGAGGCCGAGCTCCTTGGCCAAAGCCGGGTCGAGCCCGGTGACCGGCGCGCCGGTGTAGTCCGACTGCGGCGCTTCGCCGAAGCCGTCCGGCAACGGTACGGATTTGGGCGTCGATTTGCGCGCGGTGTGGGCGGCGGAAAAATCCTTGCGGCGGTCGAAGGAATTGTTCGGCGGCGGCTGAAGCCCGGTGCCCGAGCCCAAACCTGTTCCCGAGCCCATGCCGGCGGTGCCCTTCTTGATGCCGGGATTGAGGATATCCGCGAGCGAATCCGGTACGGCTACGTCATCCGGGCGCGACGCCTTGGCGCGCGTCGGGCGCGCCGGGTCCTTTGGCTTTTTCGGGGGCTTCCGCATCGGGGGAATATGGGTGGAGTCGCAGGATGATGGAAGGCCGGGCCCGGTTCCGATTTCGGCACCGCATAAAAGCCTCGGCGTGTAAGCAATTGCTCACTTTCGGCGGTCACTATGGGGGCAAGCCGACAAAAAACACTCATTTTATATGTGAATTGAAATGACCGACGTGCCCGCCCGTTCTGCCAAACTGATCTCCGACTCCAGCGCCGGCGTGTTCGACCTGGCGCCGGTGTCGCTTTGGCTCGAGGATTACAGCGGCGTCAAAGCCCTGTTCGAGGGCTGGCGGCGGGCCGGGGTGACGTCGCTGCGCGAACACCTGACCGGCCGTCATGAACGGGTCAAGGAATGCGCCAGCCGCATCCGGCTGCTTCAGGTCAACCGCAAGACGCTCGACCTGTTCGCGGCCACGGACTTCGACCATCTGGCGAGCAACCTCGACCGCGTGTTCCGCGACGACATGCTCACCAGCCATATCGAGGAACTGGTGCAGCTCTGGGACGGCAAGACCACGTTCTCGAGCAACGCGGTGAACTATACGCTCACCGGCGAGCGGCTCGACATCCAGCTCAAGGCGACCATCCTGCCGGGCTACGAGGACGACTGGTCGCGCGTGCTGCTCGCCGTCGAGGACGTCACCGACCGCGAGGACGCGCGGCGCCGGCTGGTCGGCAGCGAGAGCTATGCGCGCGGCCTGTTCGCGCACTCGCCGGTGTCGCTGTGGGTCGAGGATTTTTCCGGGGTCAAGTCGCTGATCGACGAGATCCGCAACCAGGGCATCACCGACCTTCGCGTCTTCACCGACGTGCACGAGGAATTCGTCCACCGCTGCATCAGCGAAATCCGCATCATCGACGTCAACCGGCATACGCTCGAATTGTTCGGCGCGCCCGACAAGGACACCTTGCTGCGTAATCTGCCGTCGATCATGCGCGACGACATGGAGCCGTGTTTCCGCGAGCAATTGATCGACCTGTGGGACGGCAAGCTGTTCCAGCAGCGCGAGGTCGTCAACTACGCGCTCGACGGCACCAAGCTGAACCTGCTGTTGCAGTTCTCGGTGTTCCCCGACCACGAGCACGACTGGTCGCTGGTGCAGGTCGCGCTCACCGACATCACCGCGCGCAAGAAGGCCGAGGCCTATCTCGAGTTTCTCGGCAGCCACGATGCGCTGACCAAGCTTTCCAACCGCTCGTTCTTCGCCGAGGAATTGAACCGCCTGGAACGTAAAGGGCCGCGGCCGGTCACCATCATCATGGTCGATCTCAACGGGCTGAAGACCGCCAATGACGAACTCGGCCACGCCGCCGGCGACGCGCTGCTGCGGCGGGCCGGCGAGGTGCTCAACTCGGTCGTCGACAAACCGGCGCGCGCGGCGCGCATCGGCGGCGACGAGTTCGCGCTGATCCTGCCGAATGTCGAGGCGGCCGAAGGCGAGGCGCTGATGAAGGTGATTCTCGACCTCGTCGCCATCAACAACGAGTTCTACACCGACCTGCCGCTCAGCCTGTCGATGGGCCTGGCGACCAGCCAGCCTGGCGAGCGGCTGGAAGCCGTGGTCAAGCGCGCCGACCTCGCCATGTTGCAGGCCAAGCGCGAGCACTACGCGCAGATGACGCACGAACGCCGCGCGGCGGCGTCGTAGGCTTTAGAGCCTTGTCGTTTCGGATTGAATGAGAGACCCGCCCTCACGCGGCAGCGTTTTCGTTTGCGCGCGAAGCGGGATATATTGACCCCGGCCGCGAAAGTTTCGAGTCCCGGCAAGTGCGGCCTGTCAGGAGGGCGACTTGATCCGAACAAAACAACGTGTGCTGCGGCCGGCGCTGGCGGTTGTTGTCGCACTGTGCCTGCACAGCGCCGCGCAGGCGCAGACCTGGAAAGAACCGCGCTACAATCCGGAAATCGGCAGCCGCTGGGCGGTGGTTTCGCAGAGCCTGAGCGAAGAGAAGCGCGGCGACCAGACCGTCAGCAACAGGATCGACACCCGCACCGAATTCAGCATTGACGAGAAACTCGCCGATGGCTTCCGCATTTCCTACGTCACACGTGAGATCAGGCTGAGCGGCAGCGCGCCCGGCAACGCCATCGCCGAAAAGGCTTTCGGCGCGGTCAAGGATATCGTCATCCGCGCGCGGACCGACGCGGCGGGCAAGCCGTTGGTGGTCGAGAACCTCGACGAGGTGAAGTCGTCCATGCGCAGCGTGGTCGCCAGCATGGCGCAGTCCTTCGACAGCAATCCCAAGGTGGCGGCGCTGATCCGGCAATTGATGGAGGGTTTCCTGATCGTCGACGGCGAGCAGGCGGCGGCTACCTACATGGAAGACCTGCCGCAACTGGCGGCGGGGCAGAGCACCGGCCTGATACTGGGCGAGGTCAAGCGCGAGGACGAATCCGTACCGAACCCCCTCGGCGGTGGCGCGATCAAGTCGCGGCTGGAAACCCGGCTGGTGACTTTCGACGCCGCCGCCGGCAAGGCGCGCTATGTACGCAACCGCATGCTCGATCCGGAAGCGCTCAAGGGCACCATTGCCACACTGGTAGAGAAACTCGCAGCCGCCGCAGGCAACCAGAAAGTGACGCCGGAGGTGCTGCTGGCCATCAAGGATGTCTCCCTCATCATGGACAACAAAGTGACCATCGATGTCGAGGGCGGCATGACGCGCGCCGTCGAGGACCGCTCGGTCATGACCGCCAGCCTGATGGGCCGGCAGATGCGCAAGGTCGAGCGCAAGGCCGTCACCGTCACGCGGATGAAGTGAGCCGGGGGGCTCCTTGACGGCCGCGCAAAGCCGGTCAGACTGACGTCATTCGACAAACGCGAAAGGGATGGCCGATGCTCGCTTTGCGCCCGAACTGCGAATGCTGCGACAAGGATCTGCCGCCGGCCGCCGCTGACGCGATGATCTGCACCTTTGAATGCACGTTCTGCCGGGACTGTGCCGAGACCAGACTCGGCGGCGTCTGTCCGAACTGCGGCGGCAACTTTGCGCCGCGGCCGATTAGGCCGGCCGGCAAGCTGGCGAAGTTTCCGGCCTCGACGGAGCGCGTGCTCAAGCCGCAGGGCTGCGGCAAAGCAGCTTAGAACTGGTTGCTTAGCGCATGATCCCAAAAACGGGTTTAGAACCCTTTGACCGCCTCGTTCATATGCTCGGCGACCGGCGGCGACGCGAAGCAATGCGCCACCAGCTTGCGCCATTCCTGGAAGTCGGCCGAGCCGCGGAAGTCGACGGTGTGGTTTTCCAGCGTGTCCCATTCGACCAGCAGACGGTAGAAGGTCGGTCGCTCGACGGTGCTCATCAGCCGCATGGCGCGGCAGCCTTTGGCGCGCTGGAACAGCGGCGCGGCCTTGGCGACGCCGGCCTCGAATTCCTTTTCCATGCCGGGCTTGACGTCGATCTGGGCGATCTCGGTGATCATTGTTTCGTACTCGTTTGTTTTGCGCATCATGCGCGTTATTTCATCAGCCCCAACATGCGCGGCAGCCAGTCATAAATCGCCGGCACATAGGTGACAAGCAGCAGCACCACGCTCATGCACGCCAGCAGCGGCAGCAGCGGCGGGATGATCTTTTCCATCGATATCCTGCCGACCTTGAGCGCGACGAACAAGGCGGTGCCGACCGGCGGGGTGGTCAGGCCGAAGGCGAGGTTGATCACCATGATCAGGCCGAGATGCACCATGTCGATGTCGAACTTGACCGCCAGCGGGATCAGCATCGGCACCAGCATGATCAGCGCCGGCGTCATGTCGATGAACATGCCGACCACCAGCAGGAAGCCATTGAGGATCAGCAGGAAGGCCCACTTGCTCTGGATCAGGTTGAAGAAGTTTTCGGCCAGCAGCGTCGGCAGGTTTTCGTAAGTGAGAATCCAGGAAAACACCGAGCAGGTGGCGATCAGCATCATCACCACGGCGTTGGTCAGGCAGCATTCCCACAGGATTTCCGGCAGGTCGGAAATCTTGATTTCCTTGTAGACGAACACCGTCAGCACCAGCGCATACATCGCGGCGGCGGCGCCGGCTTCGGTGGCGGTGAAGACGCCGGAAATGATGCCGCCGAGGATGATCACCATCGTGAAGATGCCGGCGAAGCCGTCGATGACGCGGATGATCTTCTCGCGCAGCGGAATGACCGGCATCACCTTCTGATGATAGAGCGTGCCGTGAACGAACGAGGCGGCCATCAGCGAGACGCCGATCAGCACGCCGGGCACGATGCCGGCGATGAACAGCGCGGCGATCGATACGTTGCCGGCGACATGCGCGAACACGATCATGCCGATCGAGGGCGGGATGATCGGCCCCATGGTGGCGGCCATCAGCACGATCGCGGTGGCGAAGCGCCGCGTATAGCCG
>JAUSAZ010000150.1 GCA_030652255.1 Myxococcales bacterium
TGTTCCTGTTCGAAAGCCCCCGCGACTGCGGGGGCGCCCTCGTGCGATAGCCTGGGGTGAGCGCCAACGCGCGAACCCCAGCGTCAAACGGGCGGCGTGTCTCACCAACGGGTGGCCGCCAAAGCGGCAAGATTGGGATCAAATATGTATTACTCCCGGCGCAGCGCCACGATGGGGTCGAGGCGCGCGGCGCTGCGCGCGGGGAAGAACCCGAAGATCACCCCGATGCCGCCGGAGACCCCCATGGAGACCGCGGCGATGTCGGGGCTGAACCCGACGCTGAAGTCCGTGAGCCGGCCGATGAGCAGGCTCGCCACGACGCCCACCCCGAGGCCCGCCACGCCGCCGATCGCCGCCAGCGTGGTGGCCTCGATGAGGAACTGCGCGAGGATGTCCCGCCCGCGCGCCCCGATGGCGAGGCGGATGCCGATCTCGCGGGTGCGCTCGGTCACCGAGACCAGCATGATGTTCATGACCCCGATGCCGCCGACGAGGAGCGAGATCGAGGCCACCACCATCAGCAGCGCCGACACGATGGCCGTCTGCTCGTTGAAGGCGCTGGTGAGGTCGGACAGGTTGCTCACGCCGAAGTTGTCCTCGGCGCCGGGCCGGATGCGGTGCCGCTGCCGGAGCAGCGCCGTGATGCCGTCCTGCGCGCGGCGCACCATGTCGGGCCCGCGCGCGGTCACCATGATGGAGTTCACCTGGCTGTTGGGCATGCGGTTGATGCCCGCGCGGAAGGTGCTGATGGGCATCACCACGGTGTCGTCGTTGTCCTGCCCGAGCCCCGACTGACCCTTGCGGGCCAGCACCGCCACCACGGTGCACGGCATCGCCCCCACGCGAAGCTCCCGCCCCACCGGGTCGGCGCTGCCGAAGAGCCCCTGGCGCACGGTCTCGCCGATGGCGCAGGCCGCGGCGCCGGTGCTCACCTCCTCGTCGCTCCAGAGCGCGCCGCTCGCGGCGGCCCAGCTGCGCACCGCGAAGTACGCCGCGGTGGTGCCCGTCGCGCGCGTCGAGACGTTGCTCTCGCCCGACACCACCTGCACGCTCGCTCCCACCACCGGCGCCACCGCCCCGACGGTGGGAACCTCCCGGGCGATCGCCTCGGCGTCGTCGTCCGTGAGCGACACCCCGGTGCCCTGGGCCGAGCGCACGCCGCCCGAGCGCATGCCCGCGGGCATCACCACCAGGAGGTTCACCCCGAGGGTGGTCATCTGGGCCTTCATCTTCTCCTGCGCACCGACGCCGAGCGCGTTGGTGGTCACCACCGCCGCGATGCCGATGAGGATGCCGAGCGCCGTGAGCGACGCCCGCAGCTTCGCCCGCACCAGCGAGCGCAGCGCCAGGCGGAAGGCCATGAACCACGCGAGGCCCCCGGGCGCCGGCTTGACCGACGGGTCGATGGGGCTCAGCTCCGCGCCCGCGCGGTCGACCTTCCACGGCTCGGCGCCCGCCGGGGCCTGCGCCCGCCGCGGCTCGGCGACCGCCTCGTCGGAGATGATCAGCCCGTCGCGCATGGTGATGATCCGCGACGCGCAGTGCGCCACGTCGCTCTCGTGCGTCACCATCACGATGGTCAGCCCCCGCTCGCGGTTGAGCCACTGGAGCATCGCGAGCACCTCGTCGGTGGTGCGGGAGTCGAGGTTGCCCGTGGGCTCGTCGGCGAGCAGCACCTCGGGGTTGGTCACCAGCGCGCGGGCGATGGCCACCCGCTGCTGCTGCCCGCCGGAGAGCTGCGACGGGGTGTTGTGCAGCCGCTCCCCGAGGCCCACCAGCTCGAGGGAGCGGGTGGCCCGCTCGCGGCGCTCGTCGCTCGGCACGCCGAGGTACGCGAGGGGCATCTCGACGTTCTCGAGGGCGGTGGTGCGGGGCAGGAGGTTGAAGCCCTGGAAGACGAAGCCGATGAGCTCGCTGCGCACCACCGCGCGCTGGTCGGTGTCGAGCGCCGACACGTCGAAGCCCGCGAGCAGGTAGGTGCCAGCGGTGGGGCGATCGAGGCAGCCGATGACGTTCATCATCGTGCTCTTGCCCGAGCCCGACGCCCCGACGATGGCCACGAACTGGCCGCGCGGCACCTCCAGCGAGACGCCCGCCAGCGCGAGCACCGACACCTCGCCGGAGTCGTAGTGCTTCTCGATGTCGCGCAGCGCGAGCACCGGCCCCTCGACCGGCGCCCCCGCGTCCGGCGCCATCAGAACACCCTCGGGGTCCGTGGCGCGCGGCCCCCCGGCCCGGCCGCCGCGGGGGCGGGGGCAGCGCCCGCCGTGTCAGTCTCGTCGACCACCACCCGCGCGCCCTCGACGAGCGTCGGCGCCGTCACCTCGGTGAGCACCCCGTCGGTGAGCCCCACCGCGACCGGCACCCGCACCGCGCGCTCTCCCTGGAGCACGTAGATGCCCCCGCGCTCGGTGCCCTCCGGGCGAGCGCCGCGCCCACCGCCGCCGCCTGCGCCGCGAGACCCGCGAGCGCCGCGCTCGGCCCCCCCGTCCCCGCCGCCGCCGCTGGTGGGCGCTGCGACCGCCGCGGTCCCTGCGGGGCGGTAGCGCAGGGCGGCGTTGGGCACCCGGAGCACGGCCGCGTGGCGCGCGGCGACGGCGGTGACCGTGGCGGTCATGCCGGGGCGCAGCCGGGACTGCGGGTTGTCCACATCGATGACGGCCTGGTAGGTGACCACCCCGTTGGTGGTGGTGGGCGTGATGCGCAGCTCGCGCACGGTGCCGCGGAAGTTGTCGCGGGGGAAGGCGTCGACGCGGGCGCTGGCCTCCATGCCCTCGGTGAGCTTCCCGATGTTGGCCTCGTCGACGTTGGCGATCACCCGCATGTGGGTGAGGTCGTTGACGATGATGAACAGCGTCGGCGTCTGGAGGCTGGCCGCGACGGTCTGCCCCGGGTCGACCGCGCGGGTCGCCACGATGCCGTCGATGGGCGCCAGGATGCGGGTGTACGTGAGGTTGGTGCGCGCGACGTCGACCGCCGCCGTGGCCTGCTCGACCTGGGCCTGGGCGACGCCCACGGAGGCGCGCGCGGAGTCGCGGGTGGCCACCGCGGTGTCGACGTCGGCCTGGGCGTTGAGCCCCTGGGCGCGCAGGGCGGTGGCGCGCGCCAGGTTGCGCTCGGCGAGGGTGAGGTCGGCGCGGCGCTGCACGAGCACCGCGCGGGCGGAGGCGAGGGAGGCCCGCACCTGCGCGGCCTGGGCGCGGTAGGGCGTGGGGTCGAGCTCGGCGAGCAGGTCCCCCTGGCTCACGCGGCTGTTGAAGTCGACGGCCACGGCGGTGACACGCCCGCTGATCTGCGCCCCGACCTGCACCTCGAGCACGGGGCGCACGGTGCCGGTGGCGCGCACGGTCTCGGAGACGTCGCCGCGGGTCACCGTC
Source organism: Myxococcales bacterium (assembly GCA_030652255.1). GTDB lineage: Bacteria > Myxococcota_A > Polyangia > Polyangiales > SCUS01. The sequence goes on from JAUSAZ010000150.1 coordinate 3,378, forward strand.
GCCGTGAGGTAGCGCGGCGCGGGGGTGGCTGAGCGTCGGCGCACCACCACGACGGCGACCGCGCCGAGGGCGACGACGACGAGCAGGATGACGATCCACCAGGGGCGGCGGCGGGCGTGGAGCCGGCCGAGCGCGGCGCTGCGGGCGGGGACCGGAGCGGGGACCGTCGGGGAGTTGGCCATCGCCCCCACCATAGCTGCCGCGCCGGGCGCGCGGGGGGCATTAGCCAACGCGGTCGAGCACGATGAGCTCGTGGGGGTCGTTCATGAGCACGTAGACGACGTCGTCGTCGGGGGAGAGCTCGAGGCCCTGCGGCAGGCGCCCGAGGGCCTCGCCCTGCCAGCGGGTGTCGCCCGTCGCGAGGTCGATCGCCACGAGGCTGGAGGGGGCGCCGTACGTGGTGCGCCCGACGACCGCGGTGGCGCCGTCGCGGGTGAGCGCGAAGGCCCGGGCGCCGGTGCCCAGAGGCAGGTCGCGGTGGGCGCCGGTCGCAGGGTCGATCACGGCGAGGACGGGCGCGTCGCCGCTCGCGACGATGGCGTCGCCCGACGGGGTGAAGCGCAGCCGGTAGATCCAGCTGGCGACGTCGACGTACCAGCGCTCGGCGCCGGTGGCGGCGTCGAGCAGGGCCACCCGGCCGCCGGTGTCGCCCGCCGCGACGAGGGTGCCGTCGGGGGACACGGCCACGGCGAAGACCGAGGTGCGCGCCTTCCAGCGCCAGAGCTCGGCGCCGGTGGCCTCGTCCCACGCGCGCACGGACCAGTCCGCGGGGGTGTAATTGTTACCGCTGCCGGTAAAGACCCGGGTGCCGTCGGGCGAGAAGGTGGCGTTCTGGAGCTCGTGGCGGTGCCCCTTGAGGGAGCGGAGCTTCTTCCATGTGGCGGTGTCGAAGAGGGTGATGGCCTTGCCGCCGGACCCGACGAGGGAGCCGTCGGGGGAGAAGCACACCGCGTGGGGAAACGAGGTGCCGAGGTGCAGCGTCTTGAGCAGCGCGAGCGAGCGGCCGTCGTAGACCCGGAGCTTCTGGTCGAAGTTGGTGGTGGCGACGAAGCGCCCGTCGCGGGAGGCCGCGAGCGCCGTGGTGGACCCTGGCTGGGGGATGCGCGTACGGAGCTGGAACCGCATGGCCGACGGGGATATCACCAGGGGCGGTCCGGACGGAACGGTCCCCCGCTACCCCGATGCCCAAGCTCATCATTGCCCTCATCGTGCGTAGAGCGCTTGCAGGCTGGGGTTCCGAGCTACCCGCACAACTTCACGCGCCCGGCTGCCGCAGCCTGCAAGCGGTTCGCCCGCGAAGAGGGCAACGATGAGATGCCCGAGGCCGACGTACCGCTGCTGGCGCTCCCCCGCGACGAGGTGCACCTGTGGCTGCTCGACCCGGGGCGCTGGGACGCCGGGGCGCTCGCCCCGCGGCTGCGGGCGTGGCTGAGCCCCGACGAGGCCGCGCGGATGGACCGCTACGTCTTCGCCCGGCACCGCTGGGAGTACCTCGCGACGCGCGCCCTCTGCCGCGCCGCGCTCTCGCGCTACGCGCCGGTCGAGCCCGCGGCGTGGCGCTTTCGTGCGAACCCGTGGGGCCGCCCGGAGGTGGACTCGCCCGCGCTCGGATGGCTGCGCTTCAACCTCTCCAACGCCGACGGACTGCTGGCCTGCCTCGTCGCACGCGACCGCGAGGTGGGCGTCGACGTGGAGGACACCGACCGTGCGATGGACACCCTCGCGACCGCGGCGCACGTCTTCGCCGCCGCCGAGCTCGCGGCGCTACGGCGCGAGGCCGCGGAGGCGCAGCGGGCGCGCTTCTTCCACTACTGGACCCTGAAGGAGGCCTACATCAAGGCCCGCGGGATGGGCCTGGCGATCCCGCTCGACCGCTTCGCCTTCGACCTCGACGCAGCCGATGACGTGGTGCGCGTCGCGATCGATCCGTCGCTGGGCGACGACGCGCCGAGCTGGCAGTTCGCGCGGATGCGGCCGACCCCGCGGCACCAGCTCGCGCTCGCACTCCGACGTGGCGCCGACGCCGACCTGCGGGTGGTCCTCCACGACGCCGCGGGGCTGCTGGGCTGATCAGCGCTCGGCCGCCGTGGCCCCGATGGCGTTGCGCACGAAGAGGTCTTCCAGGGTCTCTCGCTTCGGGGTCACCGCGTGCACCCGGGCGTGGTGCGCCACGGCCAGCGCCAGCACCTCGCCCACCCGGTCTTCGCCTTCGACGTTGAGCAGCACCTTGTCGTGCAGGGTGCCCTGCTTCACGCCCGGCACCTTGCCCAGGGCCTCGGCCAGCGCCGGGTCGACCCGGGAGAGCTCCACCTCCACGGCGCGGATCTCCCGGCGCAGCAGCTGGTCGAGGGAGCCGTAGGCGGTGAGCTCGCCGCGGTTCACGATGGCCACGCGGTCGCAGAGCATCTCGACGTCCGAGAGGATGTGCGAGGAGAACATCACCGTGCGCCCGCGCTCGCGCTCCTCGAGGATGAGGTCGCGCACCTCCTTGCGGCCGATGGGGTCGAGGCCCGTCATGGGCTCGTCGAGGATGAGCAGCTCGGGGTCGCCCATGAGCGCCTGCGCCAGGCCCGCGCGCTGGAGCATGCCCTTGGAGAAGCGCCGCAGCGGGCGCTCCATCACCGAGCCGAGGCCCACGCGCCGGAGGATGTGCTCGGTCTGCGACTTGCGCTCGTGCGCGGGCATCCCGACGAGCCGACCGCAAAGGTCCATGATCTCGCGGGGCGTGAGGTACTGGTAGAGGTAGGGGCTCTCCGGGAGGAAGCCCACGCGCCGCCGCGCCGCCGGGTCGGACACCGGCAGACCGAAGAGCCGCACCTCGCCCCGCGTGGGGAAGATCAGGCCCAGGAGGGTCTTGATGGTGGTGGTCTTGCCCGCGCCGTTGGGGCCGAGGAAGCCGAAGATCTCCCCCGCCCGCACCTCGAAGGAGATGCCCCGCACGGCCTCCACCATCTTGTGGATCTTCTCGCCCCAGGACACCCGCCCCGCCTGGCGCTCCAGCCACGTCGGGGGATCGCCCGGCATCCGCGGCGCCGTCCGGATGAAGCCCGTCGAGAACACCTTGATGAGGTCCTTCACCTCGACCACGGCGGTGCCCTTCGCCGCCACCGCGTCGGTCACGGCCGCACCGCCCGCTCGCCCACCGCCCACGCCGCGTGCCGCTGGAGCTGCGCGATCACCACCTCCGCGTCGCCGTCGGACATCCCCGGGTGCAGCGGCACCGCCACGCCCCCGTCGACCACCGCGTCGGCCACCGGGAAGCGCCGCACGTTGTTGACCCCCAGCGCCGCGAACTGCGGCAGCCGGTGCAGCGCGTACGACAGGATCCCCGCCTCGACGCCGGACTCCCGCAGCGCCGCCACCAGGGCGTCGCGCGCCGCGCGCCGGTCGCCCGCGAAGGGCCCAGCGGTGGGCGTGGGCAGCACGAAGCCCAGGGTCTGGTGGTTGACCGTCGCCCCGGCGGGCGCGCCCTGCCACGCGAGCGCCACGGCGTCGCGGATGGCCGCGGCGAGCGCCCGGCGGCGGGCGAGCATCGCGTCGAGCTTCGCCATCTGGAGCACCCCGAGGGCGGCGTGCAGCTCGCTCAGCCGCGCGTTGGGCCCCGCGCCGACGAAGACCCCCACCGAGCGCTGCCCGTGGTTGCGCAGCGCCGCGATGCGCTCGGCCCGCGGGGCGTCGTGGGTGAGCACCATGCCGCCCTCCCCCGTGGTGATCACCTTGCGGGGGTGGAAGGAGTAGGTCCCGATGTCGCCGAGGGCCCCGCAGGGCGCGCCGTGGAGCGTCGAGCCGAGGGCGCACGCGGCGTCCTCGATGAGGTCGATGTCCGAGGCGAGCGCCCGTAGCGCCGGGACCTCCGCGGGCACGCCGAACTGGTCGACCGCGATGATGGCGCGCGTGCGCGGCGTGAGGGCGCGGGCGACCTCGTGGGGGGAGAGGTTCCAGGTGACGGGGTCGACGTCGACGAGCACGGCGTCGGCGTTGCGCAGGAGCACGGCGTTGCCCGGCGAGGGCCAGGTCACCGCGGGGACGATCACCTCGTCGCCCGCCGCCACGCCGCGCGGGGTCGTGGCGAGGCACAGCTCGAGCGCGGTGGTGCCGCTGGAGACCGCGAGCGCGTGGAGGCCTGGCGTCGCGGGCGCGCCGAGGCCGTAGAGGTGGTCGCGCACGGCCGCCTCGAAGGCCGCCACGCGGGCGCCCTGGATGAGCATCCCCGAGGCGAGCACCTCGGAGAGCGCGGCGGCCTCGGCGTCGGAGAAATACGGTCGCGTCAGTCGGATCACGGTGGTTGCCGCGCAGTGTAACCGAAGCCCCGGGCGCGCCGTGATAGCGTCGCGGCCCGTCGTGCGTAGCCCCGTGGTCGTGTTCGCGAGCGTGCTCCTCCTCGCCCCCGCGGCCGCCGCGTACCCCCAGTGGAACCTGGGGTTGTCCCTCGGCGCCGGCGCCCGCCTCGCGCCGCCCGCCGCCCGCGAGGTGCTCATCACGGCCGCGGTGCGCACCGACGCCACCTTCGGGGCGCGCACCCCCTACGCCTGGCGCGCGGGCTTCTTCGCCGCCGTGGGCACCACGGATTTCGTCACCCTCGACGCGGCCGCGGGGGGTGTCTTACACATCCCGGTAAGCCCGACCTTCCCGCTGCTGGTGTCCCTGGGCGGGGTGATGGACCTCGCACCGACGCCAGGCCGCGCGGGCGTGCTGGGGCGCCTCTGGTGGGGCTCGCGGAGCCTCAACTACCACTCGAGCTACGGCATGGCCGCAGGGTTCTGGGTGGAGGGGCGCTACCGGCCGGGCGACGGCACGGCGGACGTGCTCGGGGGGATCGACCTCGACCTGCGGGTGCTGGCGCTGCCGTTCATCGCGCTGGCGGGGTGGATCCAGAGCCGGAGCTGAAGGGCTCAACACCTCTTCAGCCCGTCGCCGCCCCACCCCGGGACTCCGACGTCAGCGGGATGCCCGCGTACACCCGATCGACCTCGATCACCCCCGCCATCGCGGTGAGCGGCACCGACTGCCCGGCGCCCGCGACCCGTAGCGTCCACTGCCCCTCTCCCTCGCGGGAGAACACCTCGATCCGCTTCGCGTATTGCGAGACCAGCACGTAGTCGCGGAGCGACGGGATCTGCTGGTAGTTCTCGAACTTCTTCCCGCGGTCGTAGCCCTCGGTGCTGTCGGAGAGCACCTCGAAGACGAGCGTCGGGTTGGTGATCACGTTCGCGTCCGAGGGATCGGTCGACAACGGGCCGCAGACCACCGAGCCGTCGGGGTAGGTGGCGAGCCCGGTGGCGAGCACGCGGAGCTTCGCGTCGGAGGAGAGCACCAGACAGTCGCAGCCGAGGCTCAGGGCCCTGAGCTCTCCGATGATCGCACCGGCCAGGGCGGCGTGCGCCACGGTCCCGCCCGCCATGGCGTAGATGTGGCCGTCGAACCACTCGTATCGCTGGTCGGTCGAACGCTCCAGCGCGAGGCAGGCTTCGTGGCTCATCCAGGCCTTCGTTGCGGCGTCACCCATCGTCTCTCTCCTGCGTGCAGCATGCCCCATAACCCGCCGCTGGTGACCCACGCGGCGGTGTGATACCCGACTCGCACGATGCGAACCTCCTTGCGGGCAGTGGTTCTGGTGGCCCTTGGCGCTCTCGTCGGGTGCAGCGACCCGGCGCCCGTCACGCCCGCCGACAGCGGCGTGCCCGCCGACCGCGGCGCCGTCACCGACGCCACCTCCGACGCCGCCACGCTTCGCATGGAGTGCAACCCGCTGGGCTTCCCCGAGGCCTGCCTGCTGCCCTTCCCCAGCGCGTACTACCAGGCCGACAACGGGCAGCTCGCGCTCCCGCCCGCGGCGATGCCCGTCTCCACCGGGCGCACCTCCAACGGCAGCGACCCCGTCGCGCTCAACCCCGCCCCCTGGAACCGCCTCGACGGCTTCTCCCCCTCCGGCGCGCTGTCGATCTACTTCCCCGAGCGCGTCGACCCCGCCTCCCTCGTCCCGCACACCGACCTCGCGCGCTCGCTCACCCCGGCCGCCAGCACCGCCCTCGTCGACATGACCTCCGGGCAGCGGGTGCTCCACTTCGCCGAGGTCGACGCCACCGCCCGCGAGGGACGCCCCCAGGTGCTCATCATCCGACCGATGGTGCGGCTCATCCCGGGCCACCGCTACGCCGTCGCCGTCACCACCGCCGTCCGCGCCGTCGGCGGCGGGGCGCTCACCGTCCCTCCGGGCTTCGCCGCCGTTCGCGCGGGCAACACCGCCAGCGACCCGCGCCTCGCCCGCGTCGCCCCCCGCTACGCCGAGATCTTCGCGGCCCTCGATCGCGCGGGCATCCAGCGCGACTCGCTCGCCCTCGCCTGGGACTACACCACCGCCACGGAGCGCTGGCTCACCGGCCCGGTGGTCGGGATGCGCGACACCGCAATGACCATGGTCGGCGAGCGGGGCATGGGCTTCACCGTCACGCAGGTGGAGGAGGACTTCAACGTCAACATCCTCCGTCGCATCACCGGGACCATCCGGGTGCCGAGCTTCATCAACGGCGTCGCCGACGAGGCGCGGATCAACCGCGGCGCCGACGGCGCGCCGCAGTTCGTCCGCGTGGTGGACGTGCCCTTCGTGGCGATGGTGCCGCGCAGCGCGATGACCCGCGGGCCGATGCCGCTGATCCAGTTCGGCCACGGGCTGCTGGGCTCCGCGGTGGGCGAGCTCGGCGGCCCGATGGACACCAACAACTACGTCCAGCGCTTCATCAACGCGGAGGGCTACGTGGTGATCGCCACCAACTGGACGGGGCTGAGCTTCCCGGACGTCACCTCGGCCATCCACGCCCTCTCGGACTTCAACTACATCCCCGCGATCACCGACCAGCTCCAGCAGGCGCTCGTCAACGCGATGGTGCTCTACCGCACCGGGCGCGCGCAGTTCGGCGAGCACGCCGCCTTCCAGGTGTCGGGCCGCGCCGCCTTCGACCCCGCCCGCGCGTACTACTACGGCATCTCCCTCGGCGGGATCATGGGCACCAGCTTCATGGGCTACTCCCCCGACTGCGCCCGCGGCGTGCTCAACGTCCCCGGCGGCAACTGGGGGCTGCTGCTCCAGCGCTCGTCCAACTTCGCCCTCTACTCCCTCGCCTTCAACGACTACGAGAGCCCCGCCGAGCAGCAGGTGCTCATCAACCTGGCGCAGTCCTTCTTCGACGCGAGCGACCCGGTCAACGTCTCGGCGCGCCTGCTCGCCAACCGACTTCCGGGCGTGCCCGAGAAGCGCGTGCTCTTCCAGGAGGCCGTCAACGACGCCGCGGTGAACAACCTCGCCACCGAGATGGTGCTCCGCGGCGCCAACATCCCGCTGCTCATCCCGTCGCCCCGCACGCCCTACGGCTTCACCACCACCATGGGCCCCGCCCCCTCGGCGCTGACCATCTGGGACGAGAGCGCCACCCCCGCGCCGCCCGGCACCAACCAGCCCGCGATGAACAACCCCACCCACGGCACCGCCCGCACCATCGCCGCGCTCAAGCGCCAGATCGTGACCTTCCTCGCGCCCGACGGGCAGGTGACCCACACCTGCGACGGGCCCTGCGACCCGCAGTAGAGGATCCGCCATGCTCGCCCCCCTCGCCCCCGGTCACCTCCCCCTCGTCGGCAACCTGTACTCCATGCGCACCGCGCCCCTCGCCACGCTCACCCGGGCGCTGCGCGATAACGGCGACGTGTCGCGGGTGGAGTTTCCGGGCGGCCACCGCGGGCACTTCCTCTTCCACCCCGACCACGTGCGCGCGGTGCTCGTCGACCACGCGAAGCAGGTGAGCAAGGACACCCCGGGCTTCTCGGCGCTGCGCCTGCTGCTCGGCAACGGGCTCGTCACCAGCGACGGGGCCTTCTGGCTGCGGCAGCGGCGCATCGCGCAGCCCGCCTTCCACCGCGCCAAGATCTTTGCCCTCGGCGCGCGCATGGTCGAGCTCACCCAGCGCACCGCCGAGGAGTGGGCCGTCGCCGCGAAGGCGGGCGCCCCCATCGACGTGGCCGAGTCGATGATGCGCCTCACGCTGCGCGTGGTGGCCGACACGATGCTGGGCCAGGACGTCGAGCGCGACGCCGCGGGCGTGGGCCGCGCGATCACCTACCTCCTGCACGCGCTCAACGAGCGCATCGTGCGGCCGTGGGCGCCGCCGGTGACCTGGCCCACCCCGGGCAACAAGCGCTTCATGGAGGCGCGCGACAACGTGGGGCGCGTGGTCGACGAGGCCATCGCCCGCAAGCGCGCGAAGCCCGACTCGCCGGGGGGAGAGTTTCTGCGGATGCTCATCGAGGCGCGCGACGAGGAGAGCGGCGAGGCGATGACCGACCAGCAGCTCCGCGACGAGGTGGTCACCATCTTCGGCGCCGGCCACGAGACCACCGCCAACCTCCTGGCCTGGACCTGGTCGTGGCTCTCGCAGATGCCCGACGTGCGCCGCCGGATGCACGCCGAGCTCGACGCCGTGCTGGGCGAGCGCGACGCCACCGCCGACGACTACCCGAAGCTCCCGTACACCCGCGCCGTGCTCGCCGAGTCGCTGCGCCTCACGCCCGTGGTGTGGCTCATCTCGCGCCGCGTGGAGCAGGACATCACCGTCGGCGACCTCACGCTCCCGGCCCGCTCGCTGGCCTTCCTCTCGCCGTACGCCACGCACCGGCACCCGGCCTTCTGGGACAACCCCGAGGGCTTCGACCCGGGGCGCTTCCTGGACGGCGCCGGGAGCACCCGACCCACGCTGGCGTATTTCCCCTTCGGCGCGGGCCCGCGGAAGTGCATCGGCGACACCTTCGCCCTGGTCGAAGCCACCCTGGTGCTGGCCACGCTCGCGCGCCGCTTCGAGCCCGAACTGCCGCCGGGGATGGTGCCGGTGCCCGAGCCGGTGATCACCATGCGCCCGCGCGGCGGCCTCCCGATGCGGGTTCGGCTGCGCTCGTAGAGGACGCTCACCCCGCCGCGGCGCGCTTCGCCTTCGCGGCCGCGGCGCGGCGGATCACCGCCAGCATCCGGTCGGTCTCGGCGCGCATGCGCTGGTCGTCGGCGTCGGTCTGGTGGTCCCAGCCGAGGAGGTGCAGCAGGCCGTGGGCGAGGAGCATCATCACCTCGTCGCGCGACGCCACGCCCCGCTCGCGCGCCTGCCGCGTCGCCGTCTCCAGCGAGATGATCACGTCGCCCAGCAGGTCGCCCGCGAGGTGCCCGTCGTCGCCCTCGCGCATGGCGAAGGCCAGCACGTCGGTGGGCTTGTTCTTCTTGCGGTAGTCGCGGTTGAGGGCGTGGATGGTCGCGTCGTCGCAGAGCAGCACCGAGAGCTCGGCCCTCGGGAGCTTGAGCACCCGCAGCATCGCCTCGGAGGCCGCGCGCACCTCCGCGGTCGAGACCACCCGGGACTTCGTCGCCTGTCGTGAGACCTCTACGCGCATGATGCGCCGCAGGGTGCCACGAAGCCGCGCAGCCGCGGGAGGCCCTTCAGCGCCGCGGGGCGGCGCCGGCGTCCGGGGACACCGCGGCGGGGGCGGAGGCGCCGATCGCCGCGGTCATCGCGCCGGGCGGCGCCGAGCGGGCCTTGAGCGCGACCGTGGCCACGAGCCCGAGGGCCGCGAGGATGCCCACGGCCAGCGCCACGACGCGACCCCGGCGGGGGTCGACCGGGCGCCCGAGGGTCACCACGGGCAGCGCCGCCGTCACGACCGCCGACGCCGGGGCTGGGAGCGCGGGCGACGGCGCCAGGGCCGCGTCGAGCGCCGCCAGGAACTCCCCCGCGTTGGCGAAGCGGTCGTCGGGGCGCAGGGCGAGGGCGCGGTCGATGAGGTCTTCCCAGGGGCCGACGTCGACGCCGAGGCGGCCGGGCGTCGGGCGCGTCGCGCTCAGGGCCTCGCCGTAGAGCTTCACCAGGTCGGTGGCGGCGTAGGCGGGCCGGTCGGTGAGCACCTCGGTGAGCAGGAGCCCGAGGGCGTGCACGTCCGTCCACGGGCCCGTGCGGGCGCCCGACAGCTGCTCGGGGGCGCCGTAGCGCGGCGAGAAGGTGAGGTTGAAGGAGGTCGACCGGCTCGCCCCGCTGCCCGCCACCTCGTCGGGCTGCATGGCCTTGGCGATGCCGAAATCCAGCAGGCGGAGGCGCTGCGTGGCGCGCTCGATGAGGATGTTGGCGGGCTTGAGGTCGCGGTGCGCGATGCCCAGCGCGTGCGCGGCCTGGACGGCCTCGAAGACGGGGCGCAGGAGCTTGAGCGCCTCCGCGGGCGACCGACCCCCGAGGGACCGCCGGCCTTCGAGGGCGGCTTCGAGGGTCTCGCCGTCGATCCACTCCAGGGCGATGAAGGCCACGTTGGTGCCGAGGGGGAGCTTCGTGGTGCCGAACTCCGCGACCTGCACCACCCCCGGGTGGCGGATCTTCCCGATGATCTTCGCCTCGAGGGTGAAGCGGTCGAAGAACTCCCGGGTGCCGCTCGCCCCGCTCAGCCCGTCGGGCGCCTTGAGCACCTTGAGGGCCACGTCGCGGTGGGCCTTCTGGTCGCGGGCCTTGTACACGGCGCCGAAGCCCCCTTCGGCGACGAAGCGCTCGAGCACGTAGCGGCCTTCGAGGGTCACACCCTCCAGGGCGCGCAGGTCCTTCTTCGGGGTGCGGGCTCCGAGAGACATCGGGGCTGAAGGCTACCACCGCCGGAGTGGTCCGGGCGCTTGATTGCACGGGAGCAATCCTGCGATCGTCCCCGGCCTCTAAGGATACGGAGGCCCTTGATGAAGCTCGACGCGGTCACGGTGGGGTTCAGTTTGGAAGGCCAGGACCAGGAGGCCGACGTGCAGCGCCTGTACTTCGTCGAGGGGCTCTCGGAGCTGTGCGAGGCGGACATCACCCTCGCGCTGCCGGCCGCCGCCGCCGCCGCCGTGCTGCCCGGGGCGAGCGCGCGGATCACCATCGCCCGCGGCCTCGACGACAGCAACGTGCGCCACATCTGCGGGGTCGTGCGCAGCGTGCAGGGCATCGACCAGGGCGACGGGATGAGCCTCGAGCGCCCGCTGCTGCGGGTGTGCGTGGTGCCGCGGGTGTGGCGCGCCGGGCTCGCGACGCGCAGCCGGGCCTTCGAGGAGTCGTCCATCGACGCGGTGCTCACGAAGACCCTCCAGGACCACGGGCTGCAGCTCACCGGCACCGCCTCGACGGCGGCGCACCCGCTCATCGTGCAGTACCAGGAGACCGACCTGGCGCTGATGTTCCGGCTGCTGGAGGACATCGGGGTCTCGCACCACGTCAAGCACACCGAGAGCGAGGACGTCTGGACGCTCTTCGAGGCCGACCCCGACCGCACCCGCTCGGGGGCGCCGCGACCGCTCATCTGGACGACGCTCGCCACGGGTCAGGCGTCGGACGAGGGGGTGGTGCGCGCCGGCCGCGTCGGCGAGCTCACCACGAAGAGCTTCAAGGTCTCGGACATCGACCGGCGCGTCGAGCGGGAGGTCTGGACGGGGAAGGGGCGGTCGACGGAGCGGGACGTCGGGCGCGAGCTGCGCGAGCCGTGGCGGGTGATGGGCGACGGGGCGGCGCTGCTGGCCCAGCGGGTGACCGACGAGCACCACGCCGCGCACGGCAGGTTCTGGATGGAGACCAGCGACCTGCAGCTGGCGCCGGGCGAGCGCGTCGAGGCCGAGCTCTCCCGCGCCGACGCCGAGGGGGGCGTGACCACGGAGCTGCTCGTGGTGCGCGTGGAGCACGAGATCGAGACCAGCGAGGACGCGGTGGTGTACCGCAACCGCGCCGAGGCGGTGACCTTCGCGACGCCGTACCGCCCCGCGCGGATCACCCCGCGGCCGACCATCCTGGCGCCGCAGACGGGCATGGTGGAGTCGTTCCGCGAGGAGAAGCACCAGCTGGAGGTCAACGTGCTGATGGACTGGGGCGCCGAGAAGCCCTTCACCATCCCGGTGCGGATGACCCAGCCCATCGCCGGGAGCAACCACGGGTCGGTGCTGCTGCCGCACATCGACAGCGAGGTGCTGGTGCACTTCATCGACGGCGTGCCCGAGCGCCCGGTGCTCATCGGCGCGCTCTACCACCAGGCCGCCACGGCGGCGGTGGCGGGCGGCACCAACGACGGCAAGTCGTCGTACCTGTCGCGCTTCGCGATGCTGGGCAAGCGCGGGCCGACGAGCACCATCGACGTCGACGACGCCACGCAGGACGCCGAGATCATCAAGATGGTGGCGATCAACGACGTCGACGTGACCGTCGGGCGCAACGAGAAGCGGCTGGTGAAGGGCACCTCGGACGAGGAGATCACCGGCGACGTGACGGTGGCGCTCGGCGCGAAGCGCAACACGACGGTGACCGCCGACGAGACCTACGCGGCGGACAGCAACGTCTCGATCACGGTGCAGAAGACCGGCCGCGTGCTGGTCAACCAGACGCTCCAGATGACCGCGGACACCAAGCTCTCGCTCATCAGCGGCAACACCCGCGCGGACTTCTCGCCCTCCGCGGCGAAGATCACCGTCGGGGCTTCGGTGATCGAGGCCACGGCGTCGTCGGTGAAGATCACCGTCGGAGGTTCGGTGGTCGAGCTCACCGCGAGCGGGATCAAGCTGTCCACCGGCGGCGCGACGGTGGAGCTCAACCCGGGCATGGTGAAGCTCGGCGCCCCGATGGTGGACATCAACAACGGCGGGCTCACGGTGATGTGACGCCCGCGTCGGGGGGGGGACGTCAGCGGCTGGTGACGAGCACCACGACCAGCACGAGGACGGCGAAGAACACCGCCGCGAGGATGACGACCGGGGGCTGCTTCGGGGCATCATCCGCGGGGGCGACCGCGGGGGGCGCGGGCGCGGGCGCGGCGGGCTCCGCAGGGCGGCGGGGGGCGGCGAGGGACATGCCCTTGGGGCCGGGCTCCTCCCGGCGCTTGGACGCCGCCATCTGCGCGCGGAAGCGCGCGGCCACGTCGTCGAGCTCCGGGGGGAGCGCGCGCTCGACGGTGGAGAGCATGTCGTCGACGGCCTGCATGCGCGCGGCGAACGCGACGATGGTGCGCTCCTCGTTGAACTCCGCGGGCTGCTCGGCGCGGGGGCGCGGCGCCATGCTCCGGGTGCTGCCCAGCGGGTCGACCGGGGGCGCGTAGCCTGCGACGTCCGGGGCCTGCTCGAGGGCGACGGTGCGCTCGCCGAACTCGATGGGGTCGTCGACCGTCGGGGCGCCGAGGGAGGGCATCGCGCCGAGGAGGCCGCCCGGGGGAATGGACGAGCGGGGCGCGTAGCGGACGTCGTCGGCGAGCGCGGGCGCGGCGGCCATGAGCGGCGCGGCCATGAGCGGCGCGGCGAGGTCGGGCCCGGCCGCGGCGGGGGCCGGGGCTGGGATGCTCAGGGGCGCGGTGGGCTCGGCCACGGGGGGGGACGTCCACGCGGGCGCGAGGAGGTCGGCGAAGGCCGCGACGCTCGGGCGCTCGATGACCGGGATGCGCGTCGCGAGGAGCAGCGCGTCCCAGACGGCGTCGGGCACGTCGGGGCGGCCGAGGTAGCGGGTGGGCCCCGCGGCGACGCCCGCGGCGGGGGCGCGCAGGATCTCCAGCACCAGGAGCCCCAGCGCGAAGGTGTCGGTGCGCGGCACCACGGCCTCGCCCGCGAACTGCTCGGGCGTGAGGCAGCGCGCGGCGGCGGCGCTCTCCTTCGGCGCCTCGGGGTCGCTCGCGAGGTCGCGCAGGCCCGCGTCGAGGAGCACCGTCTGCGCCGGGTCGAGGTCGTCGGCGACGAGCACCGCGCGCGGCCGCAGGGCGCCGTGCACGAGGGCATCGGGCTCCTCGTGGCCGGCCTGCACCACCTCGGCGAGGCGCGCCACGAGCGCGGCGACCTTGTCGAGGGGAAGGTCGACCTCGCCGGCGCGGTGGCGGTCGAGCAGGGTCGCGAGGGAGCCCAGCAGGGGCAGGTCGTGCACCACGAAGGGCTGCCCCTCGTGCACCCCGTGGTCGGTCAGCGCGAGCGCGCCCGGGTGCCGGAACATCCGCAGCGACTGCAGCCGCGCCACGACGGCCTTGCGCTCGCCGTCCTCGCGGCGGTCGAGCACCTTGATGAGCACGCGGCGCCCCTCGATGCGCGCGTCGACGCCCTCCCAGGTCTCGCCCAGGCCGCGGTCGGCGACGGGCGCGATGAGGTGGTAGCGCTGGAGGAGGATGGTGTCCGCGGTGAGTGCTGCCATGAGGGTCGGGCGCGGAGGATCGCACGCCTCGCCCGCCCCCGTCAGCCGCGCCGTCGCCGCGCCCCGCTTCGCGCCGGCAGCACGTCGTCGAAGATCCGCGCGAGCGCGCCGCGCTCGTGGTCGTTGAGCCCGTCGGCCTCCGCGCGCCGGCCCGCGAGCAGGTCACGCAGCTCGCACGCCCAGCGCAGCGCGGCCGCGTCGCCGGAGCCCGCGCGGGTGGCCAGCGCCAGGGCGCGGTCGAGGTCGGGCAGCTCCCGGGCGCACCGCAGCGCGGACTCCGCGTCGCCCGCGGCCTCCCACGCCAGCGATGCCTCGCCGAGCTGGCCCAGCACCTCGTGGCTGCGGGCCTCCTCGGCGTGCTCCCGGGGTTCGAGCGCGTGCAGCACCTCGAGGGCGTCGCGTCCGTGGCCCTCCTCCCGCAGCGTGACCGCCACGCGGCGCCGCAGGGCCCGCTCGGCTGACGCGAGCGCCGGGGACTCGTCGGCGAGCACCCGCCGCGCCTCGGAGACGGCGTCGAGGAGCTTCAGCCGCGCCGCGCGGCCCGACGGGAGCAGCGCAGACTCCCGCCCCACCACCCACGAGCGCAGCGCGCGGTCGAGGGGGTCGCGCAGCTCGGGGCACTCCGCGAGCACCTCAGGGCCGAGGGCGAGCAGCGCGCCCGCGCTCGAGCCCGTGTCGGCGTCGCCCTTCCAGAGCTCGCGGGCGAGCAGCGAGGCCTTGGCGGCCAGCTTGAGGTCGCCGGTGCGCAGCGAGCGGTGGGCCTCGTCCATCAGCTCCGGTGCGTCGAGGGCGCCGTCCTGCGCGGCGCTCACCCAGGCCGCGCGCCCGAGCAGGCGGTGCACGTCGCGGCGGAGGGTGGGGTCGCTCACGCCGCAGCGGGAGTCCGCGCGGCCCAGCAGCCCGCGGGCGTGGCGCAGGCGGTCGAGCGCGCGGCGGGGGTGGGCGTGCAGGAGGGCGGTGGCCTCGTGGAGGTACTCCAGCACGAGCTCCTGCGGGGAGGCGTCGTCGCGCGCGAGGAGCGCGAGCAGGGCGTCGGGCTCGATGCTGGCGACGTAGCCCTCGAGGGCCTCGCCCTGGTCGTCGACGCAGAGGCGCTGTAGCGCGCCGTCGCCGCCCGGGTCGTCGCCCACGTCGAGGAAGATCACGGTGTCCGTGGCGCGGCTCAGTGCGACGCGAAACTGGTCGGCCCGGGTGCGGGCGCGCAGGCTCTGCACCTGGTCGTTCTTGCGGGCGCGCAGGGCCTCGATCTCGCGGATGCGCCGGGCGCCGTCGACGATGGCCACCACGGAGAAGTCGAGGCCCTTCACGGCGTCGCTGCTCCACACGTCGAGCCCGTCGGGCTGCAGCTCCGGCGGAACCCGCGCGCCGGGGAAGACCAGCACGGTGCTCGGCCGATCGAGCAGGGCCTTGCCCACGCGGGCGAGGGTCGCGGCGTCGGGTACGCGGCACCGCAGCACGCGCCCGGAGACGGACTCCTCGATCTCCAGGTCGGCGCGGCCCCGCGGGCGCTGGGCCTTGTCGAGGTGCTGGTAGAGCGCCCACGAGCGCTCGACGAGGGTGGCGATGGCGCGGGGCGAGCGCACGTTGCCCAGCAGGTCGAAGGTGGTCCCGGCGCCGAGGGTGGGGGCGACGGCGTCGGCGAAGGCGCCCCAGTCGAAGTCCGTCGGGCGCACGGTCTGGCTCTCGTCGCCGGCGACCATCACGTCGAGCGGGGCGTCGCGCCCGGCGCTCGCGGACTCCACCAGGGCGGCGAGCAGGGCGACCTCGACCAGGGTGAGGTCCTGCACCTCGTCGACGAAGACGGCCTGCACGTCGTGGAGCACCTTCGGGAGCTTCGCCCCGGCGCGCAGCTTGTCGAGCGCGCGTCGGGCCCACCAGGGGTCGCCCACGATCTCGGGCAGCAGCCGCGGGTCGAGGGCCATCACGGTGAGCACGGCGTTGCGGGCGGCGCGCTCGTCGAGGGTCTTGGCGCGGAGCTTCACGAAGGCGTCCTCGCGGAGCAGCGGGCCCTCGCACGCGGGGGCGCCGCGGAATGGCGTCGGGAGGGCGGCGCCGGCGATCCAGGCGTGGAGTTCGCCGAAGAGTTCTTCGGGGTGTTTGTCCCAGGGGGCGAACTTCCGCGGCGCCTGGGCGAGCGCCTGGGCGAGCACGGTGATGCGCGCGGCGAGCGGCGCGACCACCGCGGGGGCGGAGGGGAGCACCTTGCGCAGCAGCTCGCCGAAGGTGAGCACCGTGACCAGCGCCGGGTCGGGGGCGAACTGCTCGAAGAAGTCCCGCGCGCGCTCGGCCAGGAGGGCGTTGTAGGTGAGGTAGAGGGTGCGCTGCCCGGGCGCCGCGAGGGCGGCCTGCTGGAGCACGGTGGTCTTGCCGGTGCCGGGCTGGCCGCGCAGCACCCGGAGGCGCACCCGGGCCTCGATGGCGTCGGTCTGGGCGCGCAGCAGCTCCGGGAAGAGCCCGTTGCCCTTGAGCTCCTGGCCGGGGAGGGACACCCAGTGGTCGGGGCCGCCGGGGTCGAGCGCGTCGGGGGTCTCGTCGTGGTGGCGCACCGCGCGCACCAGGATCTCCATCGGGCCGAGCCCGAGGTGCTTCACCGGCGGCGAGCCCGAGCGCGCCCACCACAGGTAGAACTGGTGCCCGTTGTTGCCCCCGAGGTCGGTGCGCAGCCACCCCCTGCCGCGCCCCTGCACGCCCTTCACCTGCGGCGGCATCCCCTGCGCGGCCAGCTGCGCGAACACCAGCCGCGCCCGCTGCTGGAGCTGCCGGTCGCTGCGCGGGTCGTCCATCCAGTCGAGCACGTCCTGGTGGATGAGCAGCTGACGGCGGCGCTGGGCTTCGGTGGGGCGCGAGGTCATCTGTCGTCAGCCTACACCGCGCGACCGGGCGTCCTCGCCGCGCTCTACTGCGGGACGCAGATCTGCCCGCCCGCCGTGTCGCAGCGCAGCCCCGGGTTGCACGCCACGCCCCGCAGGCAGCGGCTGCCGAGCGCGCCGTCGCGTCGGCAGCGGGTGACGCCATCGACGGACACGCAGCTCACGTCGCGCGCGCAGGTGGTGCGGTTGCTCCCCGGGACACACGGCGCGTCCACCGCGAGCACGATCGAGCACACGGTGAACTCCGGGTGGCAGCGCAGCGCCCCGTCGCACTCGGGCGAGCGCTCGCGGCAGAGCGCGAGCCAGGCGCCGTCGGGCTGGCACACCCCCGTGGCGTCGCGGTCGGATACGGCGCAGCTCAGGCCGCGCGCGCACCGCGGCGAGCCGGGCTCCACGACGTTGCAGGTCTCGCCCTGCGCCACCGACCGGAGGCACGCGATGCGGGTGCTCGCCACCGGGAGCTGGCAGTCGAGCCCCGGGTTGCAGGAGGAGTCCGCGCGGCACGGGGCGCCCGTGGTGCCGAGGGGCTGGCAGACGCCACCGGCGGCCCTGGCGACGCACGCCGCCTCGCCCGCGCAGTAGCTGACCCCGCCGCTCATCGGGTCGCAGTCCCCGCCCAGCGGGATCGGCCGCCCGCAGCGGCTGCGGTTGTTGCCGACTTCGTCGCACTGGAGGCCCGGGGCGCAGGACTCGGCCGAGGCGACGCCCTGGCGGCAGTACCCGCCGGGCGCGCCGAAGGCCACGCAGCGGAGCGCGCCGTCGATCTCGACGCAGCCCTCGTCGAGCCCGCAGCGGCGGTCGCCGCAGGTGGTGCGCGGGCCGAAGTGGTTGTTCTGGTCGCACCACTGATCGAGGCAGGGGATGCCCTCGTCGCAGCCGATGGCCGACCGCCGGCAGAGGCCGCCGCGCGCGCCGTCGCGCACGCAGAGGCCCAGGAATCCGGGACCCACGGCGATGCAGTGGCGCCCGGGGCCGCAGGGGTCGGGCCGCCCGGGAGGGCAGTCGACGCGGGTCATGGGGTCGTCGAGGGGGTCGAGCGGGACGTCGACGGGCGCGAGCACCTCGGGCCCGGCGTCCCGGGGGGCGGGCGCGACGCCGGCCGACGAGGCGCACGCGAGCGGAGCGCCGAGGGCGAGCCCGAGGACGACGGTGCGGAGGGACATCAGGTCGACGGATTGGTTGAGGGACCCCACCGGGCGAAGGTACACCGCGAAGCGGACGAGGTGCCTGCCGCTGACCCTCCCCGCGGCAGGTGTACGATCGCGCCATGGAAGCGACGGCGATCAAGCACGACGTCACGGTGGAGGAGTACCTGGCCTTCGAGCGCGACGCCGAGGAGAAGCACATCCTCTGGGACGGCGAGGTCTTCGCGATGTGGGCGATGGCGGGCGCCTCGCCGACGCACAACACGATCGCGACCAATGCCCTGGGCACGCTGTTCAATGCCCTCCGTGGCGGAACGTGTCGGGTCTTCAACTCCGACCAGAAGGTGTGGATCCCGCGCAAGGGCGGCATCGTGTACCCCGACGCCACGGTGATCTGCGGGCGCCTCTCGCTCCGCGAGGGGACCACCGACGTCGCCACCAACCCCTCGCTCATCATCGAGGTGCTCTCGCCGGGGACGGAGTCCTTCGACCGCGCGGAGAAGTTCGCGGGATACCGCTCGGTCGAGACGCTCCGTCACTACGCGATGGTCTCGTCGCAGGAGGTTCTCGTGGAGCAGTACACCCGCGTGGGCGACGGCACCTGGACCCTCCGGGTGCTCGGCCCCGGCGACGTGCTCTCCTTCGCCTCGCCCGACCTGACCGTCGCGGTCGACGACCTCTACGAGCGGGCCTTCGAGGACCCCGCCGCGCCGTAGCGCCGCCGCCCCGATGCCCCCGACGATGGAGCCGACGCCGCCGCTGCCGACCGACGACGGGCTCGACCGCGGGCGCGGGCTCCACGCCGTATGCTCGCTGGTGATCGTGTCGCTGGAGCGCGCGCGCCGGCTCACCGACGACCGCCCGGAGCTGGCGCTCGCGACGCTGGAGCGCTGGCTCGCGGGCGAGGACGGCCCGGCGGAGCTGCACGACGCGATGGAGCTCATGGTGCAGGCCACCTTCGACGACCGCGAGGTGGTGACCGCGACGCGCTGCGTGCTCTGGGCGATGCGGGTCAACGTGATCGACCCGTGGCGCTCGCGCGACGTGGTGCGGCGCGTGATGGCCGACGCCGCCGCGGTGCTGGTGGCCCTCGACGACGACCCGGAGGCGGCCGCTGCGCAGGTGGAGGCCACCTACCGGGCCGCGGTGGAGCAGGGCCGCGCGCTGCGCCGCGATGGTCCATGATGCGCGGGTGACCCCCGACGCGCTCCC
This sequence comes from Myxococcales bacterium, assembly GCA_030652255.1. Taxonomy (GTDB): domain Bacteria; phylum Myxococcota_A; class Polyangia; order Polyangiales; genus SCUS01. The sequence goes on from JAUSAZ010000150.1 coordinate 22,788, forward strand.
GATCCACGCCGCCCGCGCGGCCTTCGACGCCGCCCTCGCCCGCGGCCCCGTGGTGGTCTCCTCGCCCACCGGGTCGGGCAAGTCCACCGAGGTGCCGCGCTGGGCCACGGCGCGCGGCCGGGTGCTGGTCGTCGAGCCCCGCCGCGTCGCCTGCCGCAGCCTCGCCGCCCGCGTCGCCGAGCTCGAAGGCACCCCCCTCGGCGCCACCGTCGGCTACGCCGTCCGCGACGAGTCCGTCTCCTCCGACGCGACCCGCATCCTCTTCGCCACCCCCGGCGTGGTGCTCCACGCCCGCGACCTCACAGCCCGCTTCGAGACCCTGGTGCTCGACGAGTTCCACGAGCGCAGCCTCGACCTCGACCTCCTGCTCGCCCTCTTCCTGGGCCGCCCCTCGCCCCGCCTCGTGGTGATGTCCGCCACCCTCGACGGCGACCGCGTCGCGCGCCACCTCGGCGCCGTCCACGTCTCCGCCGGGGGCCGCGCCTACCCCGTGGACATCCGCCACCCCGACCCGGGCGCCACCCTCCCCCACGGCGACGAGCTCGCGGCCCGCGTCGCGCGCGCCGTCGAGGCCGCCTCCCACGACCCCGGCGACGTGCTGGTCTTCCTCCCGGGCAAGGGGGAGATCGACGCGTGCGCGCGGGCCATCCGCGGCGGCGCCTGGGAGGTCATCCCGATGCACGGCGGGCTCTCGCTCGACGAGCAGCGGCGCGGCTTCGAGCGCAGCGCGCGGCGCAAGGTGATCCTCGCCACCAACGTCGCCGAGACCTCCATCACCCTGCCCGGCGTCGGGGTGGTGATCGACACCGGCCTCGTGCGGCGCACCCGCTACCACGCCGGCCGCGGCTTCCTCGCGCTCGGGGCCATCGCCCAGGACAGCGCCGCGCAGCGCGCCGGGCGCGCGGGTCGCACGGGCCCCGGGGTCTGCTACCGCCTCTGGGGGAAGGTCGCGATGCTGGAGCGCGCCACGCCGCCGGAGATCCACCGGGAGTCGCTGGTTCCGCTGGTGCTGGGCGCGGCGGCGTGGGGGCGCCGCGTCGACGAGCTCGCCCTCTTCGACCCGCCGAAGGCACCCGCCCTCGACGCGGCGCGCGACGAGCTCACCCTGCTCGGCGCCCTCGACCCCGCGGGCGCCCTCACCCCGCGCGGCCACGAGCTCTACGGCCTGCCGCTCGACCCTCCCCTCGCCCGGCTGCTCATCGAGGCCCGCGGCGGCGGGTGCCTCGACGACGTGATCGACCTCGTGTCGGCGCTCGCCGTGGGCCGTCCCCTCTTCCTGCCGGGCGACGACGACCACGAGCTGCGCCGCGGCGACTGCGACGCGACGGCGCTCATCCGCGCGGTGCGCGAGGGCGGCGAGGGAGTGGCCTTCTTCCCGCTGGGCGAGGCGCGGCGCATCCGGGCGCGGCTACGGAGGGCGCACGATCTCGGCCCGGCGATGAGCGAGGGGCCGGTCGACCGCGACGCGCTGATGCGCACGGCCATCGCGGCGGACCCGCGCTCGGTGCACGTCGCGCGGGTGCGGGGGCGCAGCGTGGCCTTCAGCAACGGCGGCACGGAGCTGGAGCTCGCCCGCGAGAGCGCCGCGCAGCGGGTGAAGGACCTCGACGCCATCGTGGTGTTCGAGTCGCGCGCCCTCGGGGTGGGCCAGGACGCCCGGGTGCTGGTCACCTGCGCGAGCCCGGTGTCGCTCGCGGAGGTCGCGCGCGCGGGCCTCGGGCGCGACCGCCTGGAGCGGGTGCAGCTCGAACACGGCCGCGTCGTGGCCCACGTCGAGCGGGTGTACGCGAAGCGGGTGATCGGCACGCGGGAGGAGACGCCCTCCGGGGAGATGGCGCGGGAGGCCATCGCGACGCTCTTCCTGCGGGGGAGCTTGTTCAAGGCGGCGCTGCCGGTGACGCGCGAGCGGCTGTCGCTGGCGCGCCTCGCGGCGAAGCTGGGCCACGCCGCGGAGCTGCCGCCGTCGCTGCGGGCGGGGCCGACGATCGAGGCGTGGGTGGCGGCGCGGCTGGTCGAGCTCGGCGTGGAGGGCGGCGACGATCTCGCGATGCTGTCGGCGGGCGACCTGACGGCGCCCGATGCGCCGGGGTGGGTGCGCGACGAGGTGGAGCGCGAGCACCCGCGCACCGTGAGCGTGGGCGACGCGACCTACGAGGCGGACTACGACCTCGACCGGCGACGGGTGACGCTGCGCCTCGTGCGGGGGCAGCGGCGCGACCCGCCGCCGTTGCAGTACCTCCCGCGCTTCACGGGCCTGGGCATCGTGGTGGAGGGGCCGCGCGGGGCGACGGTGCTGCGGGGGTGAGCGGAGGGGGACGACGCGGCTCCTGGGCCGTAGCCCTCAGCGGGGGACGGGCGCGCCCACCACCCGCACGCGCAGCCGCGCGACCTCGCGACCGCCGCGGCGCACGACCAGCTCATAGGCGCCCGGCGCGGGGAAGAGCGACTCGCCCATGTCGCGCGCCTCGCGCACCATCGCACCCGGCGGTAGCGCGCCCCAGGCCGCCTCGCGCCCGCCGTTGCCGAAGGCCATCGACGCCGTCATCGACGGCTGCCCGTTGAGGAGCCACTCCAGCGCGTCGCGCCGGGTGTCCTCGACGCGCGCCCCGACGTTGCGCGCCTCCATCCAGATCCGGAACGTCCGCCGCTGCGCCATGGTGATCGTGGCGGTGGCGGGCTCGGCGGTGAGGCGCCACGCGATCGGTGACGCGCCCGCCCCGGCGTCGTCCGGTCGATCGTGGGGGTGCGCGGACGCTGGCGCCGGGCAGGCGGCGTGCAGCAGGAGGGCGACGACGGCGACCGCGCAGCGCGCGGCGGTCTGGGACGGTCGGGTGGGCATCGGGGTTGGGCCCGGTTGTAGCGCGCCGCCGACGCCGCCGCCGTGGTGGTCACAGCGACCGCCCGCCTCACTCGGTCAGCGCCCGCCGCTCGACCGTCGCGAGGTCGCGCACCACCGGCACCAGCGCCGCCACCACCCGCGTCATCCGGTCGAAGTCCAGCTTGTCGGGGGTGTCGCGCATCGTGTGGTAGTTCGGGTCGCGGTACGGCGCCGAGTCGGTCACCATGATCGCGGGGTTAGCCCACCTGCCAGTACGACCAGTGGTCGCTCCAGCCGACGCCCGGCGTGCGCGCCGACAGCGCCGTCCCCTCCGACGGAAACCTCGCCCCCGCCCGGAACGTCGCCAGCGCGTGGCGCACCAGCGGCGCCATCTCCGTGCTCCCCACGAAGGCGATGAAGTCCCCGCGGTCGGGGTAGAACAGGCTCAACGGCGGCGGGTACCGCTGGCTCCCCGCGCGGAGGTCGTAGTACCCGACGGTCTCCAGGCTCACCATCGCCACCACGTCGTCGCCCCGCCGCCGCGCCCGCCGCGCGTTGACCAGGCTGCCCATGCTCTCCGTCTGGAAGTGGTGAGGCTCCTCGTTGGTGAAGGCCACGAACCGCAGCGTGCGCGCCACGTCGACCCGCGCGAAGGCGCGCGCCAGCTCGATGAGCGCCGCCGTCCCCGACGCGTTGTCGTTGGCCGCGGGCTTGTCGAGCACCCCGTCGTAGTGCGCGCCGATGATCACCACCTCGCTGCGCCGCGAGGCGCCCGCGCGCTCGACGATGAAGTTGCGGCACGCCATCCCGTCGGCGCGAAACACCTCGTCGGTCACCGTGTAGCCCGCGCCCGCGAGCTCAGCGCGCACGTACGCCTCGGCCCGCGCGAGGCCCGCCGGGGCCGACGTGCTACGCGCCCCGATGCGCGCCGCCAGCGTCTCCACGTGGCCGCGCAGCCGATCGCGCAGCACCTGCTCGTCAGCGGTCAGTGCGGGCAGGGCGCCCGCGTACGAGCGGCCCGGCATGCGGATGGTCCTGCTCCAGCCGTAGAGGCTGAGGAGGGCGACGGCGCCGGCGAACACGCCGAGGCGGATGGCCGCGCCGCGCGTGAAGAGCCTCGGACGAAAGCTCGGCATCGGCGCGTCGGGCTCGCTCATGGGTCGATGCTACCGCCGGTGGGTGTGACCCCGCGCCATACCTTTCGCCCGTGGCACCGAGCGCGGCGGCGGGCGGAGCGGCGAAGTACGTGGTCGTGGAGGGCGGAGAGCTTCCCTACGGGGAGACCACCGCCTCGATCGAGCGCAGGTACGCAATCAAGGCGGGCATCTCGCTCTCCGGCAGGCGCCCGGCGTCGATGGCGGGCATCGCCGACGCGCTGCTCCGGCCCGAGCCCGCACGGATCTGCCGACGCATTGCGGCCTCGGTCCAGCGGATGCGGGGCAGGTGTCCGCCGGTGGGGAGCCGCCACATCGCCTCGTGGCACGTGCCACAGACCCGCATGAACACGCCGAGGCCCGCGGTCACCTCGCGGTCGAGGGCAGTGGGCTCGCGCGCCACCCCCACCGGCGCGCTCGGGGCCGTCGACCCGTCCCTCGCCATCGGCCCTCCGGCGTCGGGCGTCGCGGCGACGGGCGCGGCGGTGGGCGCGACAACGGGCGTGGTGGTGGGCGTGGTCGTGCTCGCACAGCCGGTGATGGCGGCGAGGGCCAGCGCCAATCGAAGGACGCGGGCAGGGTGCGGCCGATGCGGCGCCACGCTACCGCCGCACGCAGCCCGGGTGCCCGCTGAACACGAGCGCGTCGAGCGCCCGCTCCGGCGCGACCCCCCGCAGCGGCGCGGCGTCCAGGTCCACCACCGTGTCGGCGTCCCAGGCCGTCTCGCGGCCGCGCACCGCCGCGTCCCAGCCGCAGGCCAGCGCGCCGTGGGCGCTGCCCTCCACCAGCAGCTGCTCGGCCAGCGTGCGCCCCTCCTCGCCCGCGAAGGTCACCCGCCGCCGCAGCCGCAGCCGCTCGTGCATCTCGAGGGCGCGCATCTCCTCCACCGGGTCGGTGACCACGTGCGAGTCGATGCCCACGCACAACCGCACCCCCGCCGCGCGCAGCGCCGCGATGTCCGCGAGGCCGTCGCCGAGGTCGCGCTCCGTCGTCGGGCACAGGCACGCGAAGGCCCGCGCCTCGCCCAGCAGCCGCGCCTCGTGGGGCTCCAGGTTGGTCGCGTGCACCGCCACGAAGCGCTCGCCCAGCACCCCCGCGTCGGCGAGCAGCTCGACGGGCCGGCGGCCGTGCTCGGCCAGGCACGACTCCACCTCGCCCAGCACCTCCGCGACGTGCATGTGGTAGGGCAGCGAATACCTCGTCGCGTATTCGTGCAGCGGCCCGAGCCACGACCGCGGCACCGCGCGCACCGAGTGCGGTGCCACGCCGATCTTCACCCGGGCGTCGCCCGCCCAGCGGGTGCGCAGGGCGTCGAGGTCGCGCAGCACGTCGTCCGCGTCGCCGTCGCTGAAGCGCTTCTGCGCGCCTTCGGGCGGGCGGTCGGCGCCGGCCCGCGCGTAGGCCACGCGCAGCAGGGTGACCCGCAGGCCCTCGGCGAGCGCGGCGTCGACCACCACGTCGGCAAGCAGGGTGCGCTGCGCGTAGGGCTCGCCGCCCGCCTGGTGGTGCACGTAGTGGAACTCCCCCACGCACCGCACTCCCGAGCGGTAGAGCGCGCGGAAGGCGTCGCGCGACACGGCCGCGAGCGACTCCGGCGTGAGCGCGTCGGCCGCGGCGAACATCGCGTCGCGCCACGACCAGAAGGTCCCCGACGCGTCGGGGGCGCGCTGGGTGTGCCCGCGGAGGCCGTACTGGAAGGCGTGGGAGTGGGCGCTCACCCAGCCGGGGAGCACGAGGGAGGTTCCGTCGATGGCGGTGAGCGGTCGCACGACGGGCACGCTAGTCCGATCGGGCCGAGGGCGGGAAGGGCGGGGAGCGCCCACGAGGCCTACGAGCGTCGAGCTCGCTGGGGGGGGCACCGCTGCGCCCGCATCGGGGAGTAGAACCGCAAGGGTCGCAAGGGTCGCAAGGGAGCGACCGCCTGGGCGAGCAGCCGTTCCGACCCATCCTCTCGTTCGGAGTCCGTTGTCGCGCCAATCTTCGTGCGAGTCCGAAGCGCCAGCACCGTCAGGAACTCCCCCTTGCGACCCTTGCGTCCCTTGCGGTTCTACTCCCCGACGCGGGCGCAGCGGCGCCCCAACGAACACGACGCACCTCGTGTGGGCCGTGGGCGGTCGCGATAGTGTCGCGGTCATGGCGCGGCGAAGTGACGACCCGTGGACCGCGCGCGTCCTCGACGCGGCGATCGCCCTCCTCGGCGACGCGCGCCGACTGCGGCGCCGACTGCTCCTCGAGATCGCCCTCCTCATCGGGATGACCGTTTGCGTCGCCGCCGTCCCGAACTGCCTCAGCGTCGACGCGCTCTCCAGCAGCGCCATCGTGGTGATGGGCACCCTCACATGGTGCTCCGTCGCCGTCGGCCTGCTCTCCGCGAGCCCGCGACGTTCATTTGCGCTATCGACCGTTGCCGGAGGCCTCTGGGGAGTGTGGTTCTCCGCCAGCGTCTGGGGTACTCCCTCGGAGGGCCCGGCGATGTGCGGCCTCATCCCGCTCGGCCTGATCGGCGGGACGGTCCTCGGCAGCGTCGCCGCGGCACTTGCCCATGCGTCGCTCGACGCCCTCCTCCGCCGCTCGCTCGCGCTCTGGTCCCTGGTCCGCGCCGGGTGGCTGGTGGCGATCGGGCTCGGGGCGTCCACCGGCGTCGCGCTCTTCCCGTACCTGCTGCGCACCGGGTGCCGCACCAGCGATGAGCTCTGTCACGCCGTGCTCGCCGCGAACGCCGCCCTGTACGCAGCGCTGGCGTTCGCCCTCTACGCGGTGCTGGAGCGGACGCTCCTGCTCCTGGCGGTGCACCACCTCCGGGACGGAAGGTGCCTGCATCTGCGCGTCAGCGAGCTCGCCGCGGAGCCGTCGGACGCTGCGGCGCTGCCCACATTGGACGCGCTGCCGGGCGTCGCGACGGTGACGGTGTCGACGACGACGACGTCACCGTGCGGCCCGATGCCCTTCCGCGACAACTCGCAGGGTCGACCCATCGCCCGCGTCGGACGCCGGGCGATCGCGGGCGTCGTGCTCCTGCTGGTGGAGCTCGCCGGGCTCGCGGCCACCGCCGCGACGGCGATCCTCCGCTGATCAGCCCCGCTGCGCGGCCTCGTAGCGAGCGAGGTACCCGTCCACGCCCACCCGCGCGATGGCGCGCCCGATGAGCTCCACCGGCAGGGCGTCCAGGGTCTTGAAGCGCACGCACGCCTTCCCGGCGTCGAGCTTCTTGCCCGAGCGCCGGTACTCTTCCTCGAACCACGCGCGCTCTGCCTCGTCCGCGTAGATGGACATCAGGTAGACCGCCATGTGCCCCTTCTGCGAGCCCAGCGACGCCAGCATGAGCGGGCGCTTGTTGTAGGTCTTCGGGTACCGCGCCAGGGGCACGCAGTAGCTGATCATCCCGAACTCCATGCACTCCTCGTAGCCCGCTGGCAGCTTCGCGAGGATCACCTCGCGCACCGCCGCGATCGCCGCCCGCCGCTCGGGCGCGAGGCCCTCCAGGTACGCCTCCACCGTCGTCGCCTTCTCGCCCATCGCCCTCGCAGCCTAAACCCCGACTGCGCGTCGGTGATATCCCCTCCGGCGCCATGCGCCCCGCCCTCGCCCTCGCCGTCGCCCTCACCCTCGCGGCCTGCGCGCACCGTTCACCCACGCCGGCTCCCCGCTCACCCGCGCTCGCCCGTGGCGGCCCGCGCGCCCGTTGGGTCGCCCCGCCCTCCGGGGCCGCCGAGCTCGTGCGCTCGATCTCCGACGAGGTCGGTCCGCGCCTCGCGGGCTCACCGGGCGACGCCCGCGCCGTGGCCTGGGCGCTGCGCACCATGAGCGCCATGGGCTTCTCCAACGTGCACGCCGAGCCGGTGCGCGTCCCCCGCTGGGAGCGCGGCGCGGAGCGCGGGGACATCGTCGCGCCCTTCCCCCACCCGGTGGCCCTCGCAGCCCTCGGGGGCAGCGTGGGTACGCCCCCCGACGGGGTCGAGGCCGAGGTGGTCGAGGCCGCCTCGCTCGACGCGCTCGACGCGCTCACCGAGGCGCAGGTGCGCGGCCGCATCGTGTACATGCACCGCGTGATGGCGCGCCACCGCACCGGCCAGGGCTACGGCGAGGCGGTGCCCGTCCGGGTGCGGGCCGCCGTCGCTGCCGCGCGCAAGGGCGCCGTCGCGGTGATCCTCCGCTCCATCGGCACCGACGGCTCGCGCGCTCCGCACACCGGCGCGATGCGCTACGACGACACTGTGCCGCGCATCCCCGCGGCGGCGCTCTCCACGGCCGACGGCGACATCCTCCACCGCATCCTGGCGGACCACCCCGGGGCGGTGCGCTTCCGGCTCTCCCTGGGCTGCCGCACGCTCCCCGACGCCGACAGCGCCAACGTGGTGGGCGAGGTGCCGGGCGGCGAGCTCGCGGGCGAGGTGGTGCTGCTCGGCGCGCACCTCGACTCGTGGGACCTCGGCACCGGCGCCCTCGACGACGGCGCGGGCATCGCCATCGTGCTCACCTCCGCGCGGGCGGTGATGGCCGCGGGGACGCCGCGGCGCACGGTGCGGGTGGTGCTGTTCGCCAACGAGGAGAACGGCGGCGCGGGGGCGCGGGCCTACGCCGAGGCGCACCGCGACGAGCTGGCGCGGCACGCCGTGGCGCTGGAGGCGGACGCGGGCGACGGGCGGGTGCTCACGGCGCGTTACGCGGGCGCAGCGGAGGGTCGAGGGGCCTTTCACCGGGTGGCGCTGGCGCTGGCGCCGATGGGCGTGCGCGAGGACGCAGAGGCGGCGCACGGCGGGGCCGACCTCGGGCCGCTCGGGCCGGCGGGCGTGCCGCGGGTCGACCTGGGCCAGGACATGCGGACGTATTTCGACCACCACCACACGGCCAACGACACGCCCGCGGTGCTCGACGAGCGCGCCCTCGACCAGGCGGTGGCCGTGTGGACGGCGGCCGTGGGCGCGATGGCGTCGATGAGGGAGAGCTTCGGGCGGGCGCCGGTGGAGGCGCGGTAGGAGCCCGTCAGCCGCCGAGCGACCGCGGCGGCGCGGGGAGGAGCTCGACCCCCGCGTAGATGCGATCGACCTCGATGGCGCCCTCCATCGCCGCGAGGGTGAAGCGCTCACCGGCACCGACCGCGGTGAGTACCCAGCGGTCGCGCTCGTCGCGGGAGTAGACCTCGACGAGAGGTCGACGCTGCGAGACGAGCACGTAGTCCCGCAGTGAGGGGAGCTGCCGGTAGTGCTCGAACTTCTCCCCGCGGTCGTAGGCCTCGGTGCCGTCGGAGAGCACCTCCACCAGCACGACGGGGTTGATCATCGCGTTGCGGTCGTCGGGGTCGCGCTCGATGGGGCCGCAGACCACCGACGCGTCGGGGTAGGTCGCGAGCCCGGTCGCCCGCACCCGCACCTTCGCGTCGGCGCTGAAGACGCGGCAGCCGCAGCCGGTGGCCAGACGAACAAGCTCACTGCCAGACTGCGCCGAGAGCTGGGCGTGCTCCAAGGTCCCGCCGGGCATCGCGTACACGGCGCCGTCGAGCCACTCGTGCTTCCAGTCGGCCTTCCGTTCGATGTCCAGGTAGGTCGCGTGGTCGATCCAGGTCGGCTCCGCCGCGTCGCCCATGAGATGGAGGATGTCATCGGGCGCGCGGCGAAACCAGGGACGGACACGCCCCCACCGCGCGGGCGTACCATCGCCACGACCGATGCAGCCGGGACCCTACCGTGAGGCCACCTTCACTCCACTGCCGCGGGTCGCGGCGTGGCATACGTGGTCCTGGCGGCACATCATTCCGGCGCTTCTGCTCCCCGTCGCGGAGGCGATCTACGCGCAGCGGTTTGCGGAGTACCTGATCGCTCCGGTCGTGTTCGGCGCGACGCTTACCCTCCTGTTCTGGGCGCTGCCTCACCACGGCGATCTCCTCATCCACGAGGAGCGCTCAGGGGCCCGCGCCCACGCCCGGGCGTCGCGGATATGGCTCTCGTCGGTCGTCTCGACGCTGGCCGTGTTCGTGGTCCTCCGGGTCGCGGGCGCGCGACACGAACGCGCCGCGGCCGATGCGGTGAGTCATGCGGTCGAGCGGTTCCGCGCGGATCACGGCGAGTATCCCCCGACGCTCGAAGCGCTGATTCCACGGTACCTGCCGCAGATCCCGACGCCCTATCGCGTGTCAGGGGAGGGCTGTGTCTTCCTCTACGAACGTGAAGCGCGGGGAGCGACCCTCGGTCGACTGGACTACGTGGCCGAGGTCGATGACTGCCGGATGAACCACGGCGTGGTCTACGACTTCCCGAGCCGCCGTTGGGTCGAGTGCGACGGTCTGCGGTGCCCTGTACCTCCGCTGAACGCCGCGCCGATCCGCTGATCGCAGCCCGCCTCGGCGATGCGCGGGGGACTACAGCCCCAGCCGTCGCAGGTAGGTCGCCATAATCAGCGAGAACGGACGGATCGGGTCACCGTACGCCCGCAGGATCTGGCGTTCCGCGGCGCTGAAGTCCCGACGTCCCTCTGCGCTCATCCGCCCACGAAATTCCATGACGGTTTTGTAGAGGCCCTTGAGCGCCCGCAGGCGCGCGAGGTCGAGCTCCTGGCGATCGAGGAGGTACTTGCGGATCGTGTTGCGCCCCCTCGCCGAGCCCTCCTGGGGTTCGATGCACTCGTCGTCGAAGGTGACGTGTGCGTCGGGTGCGACGTCCGCCGCGCACGGGTCGACGCAATCGACGACTGGAAGCGTGGTGTTCGGGACCTTGCGCCGATTGCAATCAGCGCAGGCAAGGTAGAGGTTGCCCCAGGTGAACGCGTCCTCGGGGCGCTCGGCGGCTTCGACGTAGTGGTCGACCTCGCCCTAGGCCTCCGTCAGCCTGCGCTCGCAGTAGAAGCACTTGTGGTGGCTCATCCGCCGCAGCTCGACGCGCACCTCATCGTGGCCGTAGCAGCGGTGATCCGGACGCCGGGTCGGGTGCGCCTGCCGCTCGGCAAGGTACCTCCCGGTCCACGCGGCGGCCTTCTCGGTCAAGACGCGGGGCGCCGGTCCACGACGGATCGGAACCATCAGCCCGCCTTCCGAAGCGCCTCGATTTCCCGGTCGAGGTCGAGGTACCCGAAGTACGTCGGGTTGAGCGCCGTGAGCTGCCCCTCGACCTCGCGACGCCGCACGTCATCCTTCGCCGCGATGGCCGCACGACGGGCGTCGAGGAGGTCGCTGATCTCGCGGTTGAAGGGGGCGGTCTCGTCGAAGGCGGGCGAGAGCAGGATCTCGTCGACGGGCTTGTTCTGATAGCTGGCGGTCTCTTCGCGCACGGAGGTCCGCCGGGTGGCGGGGTCGTAGTGGCAGACGTAGACCCGCGCGTCGGGGACCGAGGCCAGCACGAAGGGCGAGTGGGTCGCGGCGATGATCTGGAGGTTGGGGAAGATGTCCCGCACGCCAGGGAGGAAGCGCTTCTGCCAGGCCGGATGCAGGTGGTTCTCCGCCTCGTCGATGAGCAGCAGGCCGGGCGCCTCGTGCAGCGTGACAGGGTCGCTCTCGCGCAGCATGTGGAGGGAGTACATGCGCCCGAGGAGGGAGATCATCCGCTGTACGAGGTAGGCGTTGCCGCTGCTGATGCTCGCGAGCGGGACGACGTGCCCGCCCTGACGCGCCCTCGGGGTGAAGGTCGACCGCTCGATGTCGACGAGCTCACCGTCGAGGAGGCTGAAGCGGATGATCTTCTCCGCCAGGGCGTAGAGCGCCTGGCCGGTCGCGCGCTCGGCGGGGTTGCGGCTGTCGCGCAGGTAGTCGAAGTGGCAGAGGAGGTGCGTGACCGAGGCGTTGGTGACGACGCCCTGGAGCGCGCCCTGGTAGAGCGCGCGATGGTTGACCGAGGTGAGGGAATGGATGCGCGGGTCGTCGTTGGCGAGCTGTGAGCGCCAGAAGTCGACGACCCAGGGTGGAGGCCTCAAACCCCCGTTGGCGACCTCAAGCGGTAGGTTGTAGGGGCTGCCAAGAGCCCCTCGCGCGAAGGTTCGAGCGTCCCCCGCGGACTCGCACCGCGTCTGCGTCACCACACCGCTGTCAGTGGACTGGAACGAGTGCCGGACCTCCACCACGAACGGTGAATCCTGGCGCCAGATCTCTCGCTCCAGGTGGGCGAAGTGCGCCCCGAAAAAAGCCCGGATCGCGTCCAGCACGATGGTCTTTCCGGTCCCGTTCATCCCCGTGAGGAGTGTGACGCCCGGCGACGTGTCGCCCTCCGCGAGGAACTCCACCTCGGCCTCGTCGAAGGGCCCGATGTTCTCCAGCTTCAACGAGTAGAGGCGCATGGCGTCCCCGACGTTACCGCCGATGGCGCGCCCGCGGCAGGTGCTACCGCCCTCCCGTCACCGCACCGTGTCGTGCTCCGCGAGGTTCGCGACGTGGGCCAGCACCCGGTCGTGGATGGCGTGCAGCAGCATCTCCGCGGGCACCACCCAGTACGACTCCGGGAAGATCGCCATCGTGTACCAGGTGCTGCCCTCCAGGCGCGTGCGCCCGCCCGGCAGCGCCGTCAGCCGGAACTCCCCGCGCCGCGACACCATGTACCCCTCCAGGTGCGGCGCGTTGACGTGCCGGTAGGGGCTCAGCTCGGTCATCGACGGCGGCTGCGAGCGCACGTCGAAGGACAGCCGAGCTCCGGGCTCCCAGCGCGTGATGGGCTCCACGAAGGGCCCCGTCGAGAACTCGCAGTTGCGCACCGCGCCGACCCCTTCGCCCACGATGCGCGCCCGCATCGGGTACGCCACGCCCAGGCGGAAGAACCACTCCGGCGGCGGCGGAAGCTCCGTGAAGCCCACCACGTGGCGCCACACCACCGACGGCGGCGCGTCGATCTCGCGCACCGACACCGCCTCGCGCAGCATCGGGTCGGCCACCTTCGCCTCGAGGCCCGCAAGGCCGGGGAGCCCGACGAGGAAGATCCCCAGCACCTGGAGCTTCCCCGCGCTGTAGCGCGACTGGCGGAGGATCGCCCAGGCCACCATCGTCCCGACGACGGAGACCGCGGCCGCGATGGGCGTCGCCATCAGCAGGCACAGCACCCCCTCCAGCGCGAACAGCAGGATCGCCGCGCCCGTCGCCACCACCGTCAGCAGCGCGAGCCCGATGCTGCTCTGCAGCGAGCGCATCGGCCCGCGGTTGCCGAGGATCGTCGTGACGATCCCCATGGCGAAGGGCGTCGCGAAGAAGAGCGCCCCGCCGTAGGTGCGCAGCCCGTACACGCTGAGGGCCGTCATCGCGAGCCCCACCACCACGCCGCCGAGCACCGCGAGCACCGAGTCGCGCACGCCCGACTCCAGCGACGTCGAGGCTTCGCCCGCGGGCACTGGCCGGAAGGGCGTGGCGGGCGCCGACTCCCACGGCGCATCGGCGCGCGTCGGGAGCAGCGAGAGCACGCCCAGGAGAACCCAGTTGAGGCCCGGCACCAGGAACAGGACCCCCCACCACGGCGACTTCCCCGCGTTGGCCGCGCGCCGCACGCTCATCGAGAGCCCCACCCAGAGGAAGGGCAGCGCCGCGAGCGCCAGCGTGGCGTGCATCGACGTCGGCACGTTGGAGCCGAGCATCCGGTCGCGCAGCGACAGGCTCGGGATGAAGTACGCCAGCGGCGGCCAGAAGCGCCCCACGAAGGCGTACACGATGGCCGAGTCGACGGCGTATTTCAGCGCGAAGAGGGCAGCGCCCGCGAGCAGGTAGCTCCGCCGGGACACCGGCGCGCGGAGCCCGAAGAGCAGCGACGGGACGGAGAAGGTCGGCGGGGGGTTGGCGTGCATCGACGGAGGAGACCCGATGCGCGCGCGCAGCGTCAACCGCCACCGGGCGCCTTCTCGGAGAAGCGGTGTGCCCCACCGGGTGGCGAAGTGGTGGCCCGTGGTCGATGGTGGGGCGTGACGCGGGCCGAGGCCCCGTCGTCGCCGTCACCTGCCGTGCTGCGCGACGTACGCGGCGACCACTGCCGCGACGGCGTCGAGCCACTCTGGCGCGCCCGCCGCGGCGACGTCGAGCTCGGGGCCCACCCAGGCGATCTCCGAGAGGGTCGCGCGCAGCGAGCGGTCGGGTGTCTCGACGCGCATCCACTCGGCGCTCGACGCGCCGCCCGCGTAGGGATCGACCCCGTACACCTCGACCCCGAGCGAGACCCGCGCGTCGCCCTCCGTGCTGCTCCACTGCCGCCGTGGAACAAAGTCACCGAGCGACGGGATGACGGCGGCGCCGAGGCCCAGCGCGTCGAGCAGCGCTCGGGCGAGCGGCAGGAGCGACGGCGATCCGCCCAGCGGAGTCACCGAGCTCCACCGCGACGCGGTCACGCCGCGACGCCGGGCCGGGGTCTCGTCGCCCCGGGGTCTCATCTCGCCGCCAGCATCGCGCGTAGCCGGGCGATCTCGGCCTCGGCGGCCTCCTTCGCGGCGCGCTCCGCCTCCTTGGCAGCGCGCTCGGCCTCGGCCTCGGTGGGCCACAGGCGCTCGCCCGCCTCGTCGTCGGCGATGCGCAGGCGCGTACCGACCTCAGCGACCACGAGCCAGGCGCCGAGCTCGTCGGAGTACGCCGGACCGTCGCCCGCGTGCTCCAGGCGAAACTCCCCCGCCCTGGTGCGCCGCCACACCTGCAGCACCCACGACTCGCCCGTCGCGCCGCGGCCGTGGCGCTCCGGGTCGAAGATCCACAGCTCGCGCGTGCCGCTCGCGGCGTACTTCGCCGGGCCCTCGGCGTAGTCCTTCTTCGCCGTGCGGCGGCTCACCACCTCGACCGCGACCCGCGGCGCGTGGTGGCCCTTCACCCACGTGCGCAGGCTCCTGAGCTGCGCGTCGGGCGGCGCAGGCTCCACCAGGTACACGTCGGGGTCGACGCCCACCTTGGGGTGCGCGCGGTCCCAGCGCAGCGCGAGGTTGCTCCCCGCCTTGGCGTCGCGGCCGGTGCGCGCGATCCACGCCACGAGCACGTCCATCAGCAGCTTCGTGGTCAGCAGGTGGGCGTCCGTCTCGGGCATGGTGGCGTCGTCCTCGAGCACCCAGCGCTCGGACCACCGCGGGGCCTCGAACACCACGTCCACCCCGCGCTGAACCCGCGTCACCATGGCTCTCACGCTAGCACCCATCGCAGCACACGTGCCATCGCGGGACCGCTACGAAACAAGCACTTCCACGCGCCGCCGCCATGGCGGCAGAGGGTGGCGGGGGTGGCGGCGGGGATCGTCCTCGCGGCAGCGAGGATGACCGCGCCGGTACACGCGACGAGGCCAGGACCCCGGCGAAGGGGCCCCGCTGGATCAGCGCTGGAAGGAGGGAGGAGGGGGGAGGGAGGCGGAGGCGATCAGGACGCCGACTTGGCGTCGGCCACGACGTTCACCTTGAAGGTCGCGGAGACCTCCGGGGCGAGCTTCGCGGTGACGGCGTAGGAGCCGGTCGAGCGGATGTTGTCCACCGACAGCTTCTTGCGGTCGATGTCGTAGCCCTTCGCCTTGAGCGCCGCCTCGATGTCCTTGTGGGTCACCGAGCCGTAGAGCTTGCCCTCGCCGCCCACGGTGCGGGCGATGGTGAGCTCGAGCGTGCCGAGCTTCGTCGCCAGGGCCGCCGCGTCGGCGCGGGTCTTCGCGGCCTTCTCTCCGGCGACCTTCTTCTGGTGCTCGAAGCGGGCCACGTTGCCCTCGCTCGCCGAGAGCGCGAAGCCCTCCGGGAGGAGGTAGTTGCGGGCGTAGCCCGAAGCCACCTTCACGACCTCGCCGCCCTTGCCGAGCTTGGCGACGTCGCGCTGCAGAATCACATGAACAGTCTTGCTCACGGTAGACCTCTCACTTACCCGACGTCGTAAACGGCAGCAGGGCGATCATGCGGCCGCGCTTGATCGCGCCGATGAGCATCCGCTGGTGAAGCGCGCACGTCCCGGAGATGCGGCGGGGCACCACCTTGCCGCGGTCGCTGAGGAAGTAGCGCAGCAGCCCGGCGTCCTTGTAGTCGATGCCCTCGACCTTCTCGACGCAGAACTTGCAGACGCGCTTGCGGCCACCGCGGCGACGGGCCGCGATGTTCTCGGCAGCGATCTCGGCGGCGCCGCCCTCGCTGTAGCCGCCGCGATCGTCGAAGGGATCCATTCCACCACCTGAAAAGCGAGCCATGATCTTTTGTCCTTTCAGGCCTCGGCCGCGGGGGGAGCCCCGGCGCCGTCATCGGAGTCCTTGGGTGCCTCGGCCGCCGCGGGGGCAGCCTGCTCGCGGTCGCCGCGATCGCCACGATCACCGCGGTCGCCGCGGTCACCACGGTCGCCGCGGTCGCCACGGTCACGCCGGGGCTCGTCGGCCAGGCCGAGCTGGGCCTCGTAGCTCTCGTCGCGCTCGTCGTCCTCGGCGGACAGCTCGATGCGGCGAACCTTGACCTCCTCGGGGTCGACGGTGACCGTCGTCACGTCGACGTCCTTGGCGAGCACCACCGTCATGTGACGGATGACGGTGTCGAGCATGCGCAGGTTGCGCTCGAGCTCCGCCACGGTGCCGCCGGCGCCGAGGTAGCGCATGTAGACGTAGACGCCCTTGCGCTGCTTCGCGATCGGGTAGGCGAGGCGACGCTTGCCCCAGCTCTCGATCTTGGTGAGCTTCGCGCCGGTGCTCTCGAGGGACGAGATCGCGCGGGAGATGACCTTCTCCGACGCCTCGCCATCGATGTCCGGGCGAAGGATGAACACGGTCTCGTAATCCGAGGCCCGCGTGCTCCGTGCTTCCGTTGCCATAGATGTGTTGTCCTCCTGGACCTTCACGTTGGCCCCCGCGAGCTGTGCGCGGGAGCGAGGACCGACCGGGCGCTCAACAGCGAACGTCCATCGGGGGCGCGGTCACTATCACGGCTCGGGCCCCGAGGGAAAGCCCCGGGGGGGACGTTTCCTCCGTCTCCGGGGCCTTGACCGTGGGGGGCCCGGTGGGCGAAGTGTCCGCCGCCATGACCAACCCCCTCGACACCAAGCTCGCCACCGTCTTCACCGCCGACCGCGCCCTGCGCGCCGCGGAGATGGAGTTCCTTGAGGGCAACGGCCCCGCGCACCTCGCCGCCATCGGGCGCGCCATCGACGCGGCGCTCACCCTCGACGACGCCGAGGAGTCGGCCATCCGGCTCATGCGCGCGGCCGACCTGCTGGGCGAGTTCACCGGCCCCGAGGTCCCGTCGATGCTGCTGCGCCTGCTCGACCACGACGAGCCCGCCGTGCGCGACGCCGCCGGCACCACCCTGCTCGACCTCGGGTACTCCCGCTACGCCGAGGTGGCCCGCGCCATCGAGAAGCTCATCGACGACGGGAAGGCCCTCACCGCCCTCAAGGAGGTGCCCTTCGTGCTGGCCGAGATCGGCGAGCCGGGCGGCGTGAAGCTCTGCCTCCGGCTCATCAAGCACGCCGACGCGGGCGTCACCGCCGCGGCCGTCGAGGCCCTCGCCATGCTCGGCGACCCCTCCGTCATCAAGGACCTGGAGAAGCTCCGCAGCGACAAGCGCGTCGTCGACGTCGACGGCGGCGAGGACGAGGGCGCCCCCTCCGAGGGCGGCGGCGGCCCGACCGTCGGCGACCTCGTCAACGAGGCCCTCGAGCACCTGCGCTCGCTCAAGGGCTGAGCCCTCATCCCTCCCCCTTTACCCCTCCCCCAACGGTCATTCCCCCCGTGACCATCAATCACCACGACGCGGCGCTGGAGCAGGCCCTGGCCTACGACGCCGCGTTCGTCCCCCGCTTCGCCCAGCGCTTCGGCGAGCGGCTGCTGCTCGCCCTCGACCTTCCCCCGAAGGCCAACGTGCTCGACCTCGTGTGCCGCACCGGCTACCCCGCCGTGCAGGTGCTCGACCGGGTGCGCGACGGGCGCGTCATCGCCCTCGACCAGGACGGGCGCTTCCTCGAGCTCGCCCGGGCCCGCGCCGGCACCGACCTCGGCCGGCGCATCTTCTTCAAGCAGGGCTCGCCCACCTCGCTGGGCTTCTCCGACGAGATCTTCACCAACGTCATCGGCAACCTCATCGACCGCGTCACCGCCGACCGCGCCTCCGTGCTCGCCGAGAGCGCGCGGGTGCTACGGCCCGGCGGACAGCTGGCCCTCACGCTCCCGCTGCGCGGCAGCTTCCTGGAGGTCATCGACCTGCTGCGCGAGGTGGCCCTGCGGCACGACCTCGGGCGCCTCTCCGAGCGCGTGGACCAGTACGCCAACGCCATGCCCACGGTGGAGTCCCTGCGCGCCGAGCTCGAGGCCCGCGGCTTCGAGCGGGTGTCCGTCGACGCGTGGGAGTTCAGCCTGGAGTACGCCTCGTCGGGCGACCTGCTGGGCGACCCCCTGGTGCAGGCCGCGGCGCTCTCGGAGTGGCGCGCCTGCGCCGAGGCGACCGATCAACCCGACGAGGTGATGACCGAGCTGCGCCGGTGCATCGACACGTACTTCCAGGGCCGGCGCTTCATGCTGAGCGTGGTGGGCGGCTGCGCCACCGGGCACCGCGCCGGGGCCCAGCGCGGGTAGCGCGCTTCGCGGCTGCATCGCCCGTTACGCGGGCCCCGACGGCATTGCCACGCGCGCGGGACTGACTTAAGAGCGTGGCCGTGCAATCCACCGTTGAAGAGACGCCCGTGATCGATGGGAGCCCGCTCGCCGGTCCCTTCATCGGTGACATCAACGCGACGCATCGCTTCGTGCATCCGCGGATGTTTCGCAGCGATTTCATGGAGTTCTTCTCGAAGGTGCACCCCGCGGTGCCGGCCTTCATGTTCGTGCCCGTCATCGCCTTCACGGCGTGGCGCGCGGCGGCCCTCGGCGGCGCCCCGATAGCCCTCGGCACCCTCGCCGCGGGCTTCGTCTTCTGGACGCTCACGGAGTACCTGCTCCACCGCTTCTACTTCCACCTCGCGCCCACGACGGCGGTGCGCAAGTGGCTCTACTTCTACTCGCACGGCATCCACCACCAGTACCCCGACGACTTCTACCGGCTGCTGATGCCGCCGATCCTGAGCGTCGGCGCGGCGGCGCTCTTCTACGGCCTCTTCGCCCTGGTGATGCCCCCCGCGGCGGCCTCGGGCACCTTCGCCGGCTTCGTGCTGGGCTACCTCTATTACGACTACGTGCACTTCGCGACGCACTTCGCGAAGCCCCCGCGCGCCGCCTGGCTCAGCCCCATCGCCAACGTGATGAAGGAGCAGCGCCGCCGGCACATGAAGCACCACTTCCAGGACCACACCAGGGGCTTCGGCGTCTCCATGCCGCTGTGGGACCACGTGTTCGGCACCCACGAGGGCCGCTGACCCGCAACGCCTTGGGTTGATCGTCCCTCTCAGGTAAGAGAGGTGGCCATGAAGACACGCGCGGCGGTGGCCTACGAGGCCGGCAAGCCATTGGTGATCGAGACCGTGGAGCTCGAGGGCCCGAGGGCCGGCGAGGTGCTCATCGAGATGAAGGCCACGGGGGTGTGCCACACCGATGAGTTCACCCGCTCCGGGGCCGACCCGGAGGGATTGTTCCCGGTGATCCTCGGGCACGAGGGCGCTGGCGTGGTGCTGGAGGTCGGCGCGGGGGTCACCACCCTCAAGCCGGGCGACCACGTGATCCCGCTGTACACCCCCGAGTGCCGGGGATGTAAGTCGTGCCTCAGCCGCAAGACCAACCTGTGCACCGCCATCCGCGCGACGCAGGGCAAGGGGCTCATGCCCGACGGGTCGAGCCGCTTCCGCATCGGCAACACGCCCATCCATCACTACATGGGCTGCTCGACCTTCGCGCAGCACTCGGTGCTCCCGGAGATCGCGCTGGCGAAGGTCCGCCCCGACGCGCCCTTCGACAAGATCTGCTACATCGGCTGCGGGGTGACCACGGGCATCGGCGCGGTGATCTACACCGCGAAGGTAGAGCCCGGCGCCAACGTGGTGGTCTTCGGCCTCGGCGGCATCGGGCTCAACGTCATCCAGGGCGCGCGCATGGCGGGCGCCGACAAGATCATCGGCGTCGACATCAACCCCGCCCGCGAGCACATGGCGCGGCGCTTCGGGCTCACGCACTTCGTCAACCCGACGGAGGTCGAGGGCGACCTCGTGGCGCACCTCGTCGAGCTCACCGGCGGCGGCGCGGACTACAGCTTCGAGTGCGTGGGCAACACGAAGCTCATGCGCCAGGCGCTGGAGTGCTGCCACCGCGGCTGGGGCGTGAGCGTGGTCATCGGCGTCGCGGGCGCCGGGCAGGAGATCGCCACGCGGCCCTTCCAGCTGGTCACCGGCAGGGTGTGGAAGGGCTCGGCCTTCGGCGGCGCCCGCGGCCGCACCGACGTGCCGAAGATCGTCGACTGGTACATGGAGCGGAAGATCGAGATCGACCCGCTCATCACCCACAAGCTCCCGCTCGATCGCATCAACGAGGCCTTCGACCTGATGCACTCGGGCGAGTCGATCCGCACCGTGGTGGAGTTCTGATGACGGCGGGCTACACCGTGCGCAGCGAGCACCGCTGCTACGGCGGGGTGCAGGGCTTCTACGAGCACCCGAGCGCCTCGGTGGGCGGCCCGATGCGCTTCAGCGTGTACCTCCCGCCGAAGGCGCTGAAGGGAGAGCGCGTGCCCGCGGTGTACTTCCTCGCGGGGCTCACGTGCACCGAGGAGACCTTCGCGGCCAAGGCGGGCGCGCAGCGGGTGGCGGCGGAGCTGGGGATGGCCCTGGTGACCTGCGACACGAGCCCGCGGCACGCGCGGCAGCCGGGCGACGACGCGGCGTGGGACTTCGGCCAGGGGGCGGGCTTCTACGTCGACGCGACCGAGGCGCCGTGGTCGGGCGCGTACCGGATGTACAGCTACGTGACGCGCGACCTGATCGAAGCGGTGGAGTCGGGCTTCCCCATCGAAGAGGGTCGGCGCGGGGTGCTGGGGCACTCGATGGGCGGCCACGGGGCGCTGGTGATGGCGCTGCGCGAGCCGGGCGCGTGGGCGAGCGTGTCGGCGCTGGCGCCGATCGTGGGCCCGAGCGCGGTGCCGTGGGGGGAGAAGGCCTTCACGGGGTACCTCGGGAGCGACCGTGAGACCTGGAAGGCCTACGACGCGGTGGAGCTGCTGAAGCGAGGGGCGGTGTTCCCGGCGGAGGTGCTCATCGACCAGGGGACGGCGGACAAGTTCCTCGACGGGCAGCTGCAGCCGGAGCGCTTCGTGGAGGCCTGCGGGGCGGCGGGGCAGCAGGTGTCGCTGCGCATGCGCGACGGGTACGACCACAGCTACTACTTCATCGCGAGCTTCATCGAAGAGCACCTGCGGCACCACGCGAAGGCGCTGCTGGGGTGACCGGCGGGCTCGCGAGCCGCGTGGACCTCCCCGGCCACGAGCACGACCCGCTGCACGTTGCGGGTGGTGCCCGCGGGGGTCGGGCCCCACTGATAGTCTCAGGACCACCGTGAGCCACCTCTTCAGCCCCCTCACCCAGCGCGGGATCACCTTCCGCAACCGCGTCTTCGTCTCCCCCATGTGCCAGTACTCGTGCGGCCATGACGGGCTCGCGACGCCATGGCACCTCGCGCACCTCGGGCGCTTCGCCCTCGGCGGCGCGGCGCTGGTCTTCACCGAGGCCACCGCGGTCGCCCCCGAGGGGCGCATCTCGCCGTACGACCTCGGGCTGTGGTCCGACGCGCACACCGACGCGCTGCGGCCCGTCGCGCGCTTCCTCCGCGAGAACGGCGCCGTGCCCGGCATCCAGCTGGCCCACGCGGGGCGCAAGGGCAGCACGCCCGCCCCGTGGGAGCACGGCCACCGGGTCGACCACGCCCACGGAGGGTGGGACCCCGTCGCCCCCAGCGAGCTGCCCTTCGCCCATGGGTACCCGAAGCCCGTCGCGCTCGGGGTGCTCGGCATCGGGGCCGTCGTCGACCAGTTCGTGGCGGCCGCGGGGCGCGCGCTCGACGCGGGCTTCGAGGTCATCGAGCTGCACCTCGCGCACGGGTACCTCCTGCACCAGTTTCTCTCGCCGCTCTCCAACCAGCGCGAGGACTCCTGGGGCGGAGACTTCGTCCATCGCACCACCCTGCCCCTCGCGGTCGTCGCCGCCGTGCGCGACGCGTGGCCCACGAAGCTCCCGCTCTTCGTCCGCATCTCCGCCACCGACTGGGCCGACGGGGGGTGGGACCTCCCCCAGAGCATCCGCTTCGCCGCCATGCTCCACGCCATCGGCGTCGACCTCGTCGACTGCTCCTCCGGGGGGCTCGTCCCCGGGGTGAAGATCCCCGTCGCACCCGGCTACCAGGTGCGCTTCGCCGAGGCCATCAAGCGCGAGGCCGGCGTCGCGACCGGCGCCGTCGGGCTCATCACCGGCGCCCTCCAGGCCGAGGAGATCATCGCCGAGGGGCGCGCCGACGCCGTGCTCCTCGCCCGCGCCATGCTCGACGACCCCAACTGGGCCCTGCACGCCGCCGCCACCCTCGGGGTCGACGCCCCGTGGCCCGTGCAGTTCGAGCGCGCGAAGCCCGCGCCCTCCCCGCGATAGCCGCCCTAAACCCCCTCCGGCCTACGCGGCCCCGCTCCAGGCGTGCGACCAGTCGCCCAGCGCCGCCCACGGCATCGGGCGGGCGATGTGGTAGCCCTGCCCCACGTCGGCCCCGATGGCCGCGACGATGTCCAGGATCTTCGCGGTCTCGATCCCCTCGGCCACCACGCGCAGGTCGAGGTCTTTTGCGAGCCGCACGGAGCTGGCCACGATGGCGCGCGCGGAGGGGTCGCAGTCGATCACCCGCACGAACTGCAGGTCGATCTTCAGCTCGTCGAAGGGCAGGTCGTGGAGCAGCTCCAGCGAGGAGTGGCCGGTGCCGTAGTCGTCGAGCGCGAGGCCGAAGCCCTTGAGCCGCAGGCGCGTGAGGATGTCGAGCGCGAGCGCGGGGTTGGCTGCGACGGAGGTCTCGGTGACCTCGAAGCGGATGCCCCGCACAGCCCGCCCCGCGGCGCCGACCCGGCGCAGCACCTGCTCGGGGAAGCCCCGGTCGACCAGCGCCGCCGGCGGCAGGTTGATCGCCAGCGCGAGGTCGGCGGGCTCACCGAGCGAGCGCGGGTCGAACTCCCGCAGGGCCAGGTCGATGACCTCGTCGGTGAGCGCCAGCGCGAGGCCGTTCTGCTCGGCCATGCCGACGAAGCTGTTGGGATAGAGCAGGCCCCGCTCGGGGTGCCGCCAGCGCACCAGGGCCTCGACGCCGGTCCATCGCCGCGTGCGCAGGTCGACCTGGGGCTGGTAGTGCAGCTCGAGCTCGTGCCGGGTGAGCGCCCGCTGGAGCTCCTCCAGGGGCGGCGTCGCCGGGGCCGCGCCCGGCGGGCGCGCGTGCGTCTGCTGGGTGCGCAGCAGGTCTTTCAGGTTCTGGAGCCGCAGGGGCTTCTCCAGGATGCCACCGACGGTGAGCCCCAGCTGCGCCGCGAGGCGCGACGTGGAGGTGAGCACCCGGCGGTCGAAGCCGCTCATCAGGATGATCGCCGCGTCGCAGCGCGACTCCGCGAGCACCCGGAGCACCTCGACCCCGTCGGCGCCCGGCATCGAGAGGTCGAGGATGATCACGTTGGGGTCGTGGGAGAGCGCCCCGAGGATCTCCTGCGGGTCGTTGAGCGCGATGGTGTCGAAGCCCAGCGAGCGCCCCACCCGGGTGACGAGCGTGCTGATCATGGGCTCGTCGTCGACGACCAGGAGCACCGGCGCCTTCATCGCGGACTCAGCGTTTCACCGACGGGGATAAGCACGGCACCACCATCTGGAGCACATCGGCCCTTCGTGTCGCACCATGAGGGCACGCGAAGCGGAAATCGTCCGGTCCGTCGCCGAAGACACGCACGAGGGCTCGGCGAGGGGGGGCTGGTCATCGCGGCGGAGTGTAGACCACCGCAGCCGCGACCGGATGGAGGGGGATTGGGCGCGCTACGGGTGGTTGGTGGCGATCTCGGTCACGTGCAGCACCCCCTGGACGTGCTCGCCCTGGTGGTAGCTGCCGACCCAGACGTCGTACTGGCCCGCCGGGGCGTTGTTGATGTCGACGGTGGGGCTGAGGGTGTTCCAGGAGTCGTCGTTGCAGCGCCAGCTGCCGTTGGCGGCGTTGATGATCAGCGTGGTGTCGGGCCTGCCTTCGGCCGGCGTCACGTAGAAGCGCAGGTGCCGGGACACCGCGCTCAGCTGGATGATCGCGTCCGGGCGGCGGGTGACCCACCCTTTGCAGCCGGGCCCGATGTTGAGCGAGCGCGCGTCGAGGTCGCCGCCCGAGGTGATGGTGACGTTCATCGGGTCGGGGAGGAAGCCCGGCGCCACGGGGTGCACGCCGAAGTTGGCCTCGTGGCCGCCGATCTCCAGGCCCGTGACCTGCGCGACGGCGGTCGCCCCGTAGCCCGACGCCAGCAGCGCCGCGACCAGCCCCAGCCGGTAGCCCATGTTCCGATGCTTCATCGTCCTGCCTCTCGTGACTGCGTCGATCTTCGTGGGGGCGGCGCTCACGGGGTACCTCCGCCGGAGCTGCGTCGGCTGCGGTGGCTGCGGTGACCGCCGCCGTGACGACCGTGACGACCGTGCCGGCCGTGGCGGCCCGTCGAGGCCGCGGGGGTGACGCCGAGCGCCTCGGGGATGAGCTCCGCGGCGGCCGGGCAGCCGAAGGTGGCGCCGGCCTCGACGGCCCCGCTGCGGCGCGCGATCACGAACACCACGCGGCGGTTGCGCGCCCACGCCTCTTCGGTGTGCGCCGGGTCGACCGGGCACTCCTCGCCGTAGCCCGCGGGCACCATCCGGGCGGTGGCGATGCCGTGCGCCACGAGCCAGTCGCGCACCGACTCCGCGCGTCCGCGGGAGAGCTCGCGGTTGTGCCGGTCGCTGTCGCGCTCGTCGGTGTGGCCCTCGATGGAGAAGAGGTTGATCTCCTCGTGGGCGGAGAAGATCCCCTGCGCCTGGCTGAGCGTGTGGTTGTTCTGCTCGTTGTCGACGATGGCGGTGGAGTTGGTCTCGAAGAGGATCTCCCCGAGGTTGATCACCGTCTCGGGCCGGCGGCAGCCGAGGCGCTCGGGGTCGGGCCGCGGGTCCATCGGCTCGAGGGGGCAGCGGTCGTTGTGGTCGGCCACACCGTCGCCGTCGTTGTCGTCGTCGGGGCAGCCGAGGCGCTCGGGGTTGGGCTCGTCGCCGCGGGGGAAGGTGGGGCAGAGGTCCTGCGTGTCGAGCACGCCGTCGCCGTCGCGGTCGCCTTCGGGGCAGCCGCGGCGCGCCGGGTCGGGCGTCGGCCCCTGCGGCACCTCGACGCACTGGTCGTCGGGGTCGAGCACCCCGTCGCCGTCGCGGTCGCCCACGGTGACCACCGGCTCGGGCGGGGCTTCGGGCAGGTGCCAGGTGACGTTGACGCCCGCGGCGAAGAAGGTGGCGTCGTCGAGGGCGCCGCCGGTCAGGGCGGGGTCGGCGCTCTGGAAGAGCTGCCCGAGGCGCGCGAAGGGGCCTACCCCGAGGGTGCGGGTGACGGCGAAGTCGAAGCCGAGGCCGATGTTGCCGTGGAGTCGCACGAGGTCACCCGAGAAGCCCGGGCCCACGTTGAGGTCGACCCAGAGGCTGCCGAGAGACCCCACCGGAAAGATTCCGCGGAGGCCTATCTCCAGGGAGAGCAGGCGGCCGTTGGAGCCCTGGTCGCGGAGCCAGAGCCAGTTGGCGAAGCCGAGCTGCACGTTGAGCGGACCCAGCACGCGCAGGCCCGCGCGGAGGGTGAGCTCGCCGCCGAGGGAGTCGTAGCCGAGCGCGGTGGAGGCGTGGTCGGACACGATCGGTCCGAGGCCGAGCTCACCGTGGAGGTAGAGCCGGTGGATGATCTGGGCGTCGGCGTCGGACGCGGCCGAGGTCGCGGCGAGGGCGCACGCGAGGGCTGCGGTGCCGAGGGCCCAACGATTCGAGGTGGTCATTGCGGTGTGTCTCCTGGTGCTCTCGTCGAGGGTTCAGTCGGCCGCCGCGGCGTCGGGCAGGTCGCCCGCGTCGACGGGCAGGGGGAGGTCTGCGAGCTCGGGGAGGTCGGGCAGCGCAGAGGCGTCGGTGACCGCGGGGACGTCGGGGAGCGCGGGGGCATCGCCCTCGGGCGCGTCGGGGATGCCGGCGTCGGGGGTGCCGAGGGCGATGGTGTAGGCGACGACGAAGAAGGGCGAGGTGCGCGAGCAGCTGGCGGTGCTCGCGCGGGCGTCGGTGTTGACCGTGCCGGCGCGGCGGTCGAGGGTGCCGGAGGGGAGGCGCACGTCGAGGACGTAGTTGGTGGGCCGGGTGATCGCGAAGGGGATCACGCAGACGAGGTACTCGCCGAGCGGGGGCGTGGAGTTCCAGAAGACGTTCTCGGGGCCGCGGCCGACCTGGTCGTCGCGGTCGAG
The DNA here is from genome assembly GCA_030652255.1 of Myxococcales bacterium. GTDB lineage: Bacteria > Myxococcota_A > Polyangia > Polyangiales > SCUS01. The sequence goes on from JAUSAZ010000150.1 coordinate 49,047, forward strand.
CATGCCGCCGCCGCCGCTGCGGGTGCGGTAGTTGATCGACGACCCGCTGGGGACCACCACGTGGAGGTCGACGTCACCGGGCTGGTCCCAGGTGAGGGTGAAGCGGAAGAGCCCGTCGCCCACGCAGGTGCCGTTCACGCAGCGCTGCGCCGCGCCGCACGCCGGCGTACAGGTCGCGCTCGTCGCGCTGGTGGCCGGGCCCACGATATTGCTGTCCGCTGGGATGCACCCCGCGCCCGACGCGAGCGCCATGGCCGTGGCCAATCGAAACCATCTCATTCGGTTCTCCGGTTCGGCGGAGCCCGACGCCGCACCGTGCGGTTCAGACTCCTCTACGCCGGACCGTACCCGTCTACGCCGCGGTCGATCCAGAAGTTCACGAGTGTCGCCGTGGGGGCTTCCGCAACGGAGCACGGAAGGTGCGCGAGCGGTCGTGGCGCTTGCGTCCCCGCGGCCCGGCACGGACACTCGCACCCCTCATGGGAACGGGCATCGAGCTCAGCGCGGGCTCCATCGTCGGGCGTGACTTCCGCGTGGTGCGCCCCCTCGCCGAGGGCGGCATGGGCGCCGTGTACGTCGTCGAGCAGCTCAGCACTGGCAAGGCCCGCGCGCTCAAGGTGATGCACGCGCGCTTCGCGGCCGACCCGCGGAGCCGCGAGCGCTTCGAGCTGGAGGCCCGCGCGAGCGCCCGCGTCGCGAGCGACCACGTGGTCGAGGTGGTCGCCGCCGGGGTCGACGAGGCCACCAACACCCCGTGGCTGGTGATGGAACTCCTCGACGGCGAGACCCTCGACGCCGCCCTCGCCCGCCGCGGCGCGCTGCCGCCCGACGAGGCCCACGAGGTCTTCGCGCAGCTCGGCCACGCGCTCGCCGCCGCGCACGCCGTGGGCATCGTGCACCGCGACCTCAAGCCCGAGAACGTCGTGCTCGCCGCGCCCCGCCGCGCGGGCGTCCCCTTCACGGTGAAGGTGCTCGACTTCGGCATCGCGAAGCTGCTCACCGAGCGCGCCGGGTCGAACACCCAGGCCATGGGCTCGCCCCACTGGATGGCCCCCGAGCAGACCGTGACCGGCGCCCCCATCGGCGCCCCGACGGACGTGTGGGCCCTCGGGCTCATCGCCTACCAGGTCATCACGGGCCTGGAGTACTGGCGCAGCGCCCAGGACGACGCGACCAACCCGATGGCCCTCTTCGTCGAGGTGGGCGCCGGCGCCCTCGCCCCGGCCTCCGAGCGCGCCGCCGAGCAGGGCCGCGCGCACCTCCTCCCGGCGGGCTTCGACGCGTGGTTCGCGCGCTGCGTGGTGCGCGAGATGACCGCGCGCTTCCCGGACGGCGCCGAGGCCACCGCCGCGCTGCTCCCGCTGCTCCGGGCGCCCGCCGCGCAGCGGACCCCGATCGCGTTCGCGCCCACCGAGGCGGTGCCGGTGTACACGGCCCCGCTGCCGGCCACCATGGACATGCCCGCGGTGCCCGTCGCGCTCCCGCCCACCGCCGCGCTCCCGGCGGTGGGCACCGCGCAGTGGGGGTCGCCACCGACCGCCCCGCCGACCTGGACGCCCCACGCCCCGCCCGCGCCCCAGGCCCCGCCCGCGCCACTGCCGAGGCGCGCGCGGTGGCTGATCCCCGCGGGCGTGGCGCTCGTGGTCGGGGGAGGCGCGGCCGCGGCGTTGCTCCCCCTCGACCCGGAGGATGCGCCGGTGAGTCCGCGCGGCGGCGTGGTCGCTCCTGCGGCGCCGCCCACGGTCGCGCCCGCGGCGCCGGACGACGAGGTGCCCTTCCGCGCGAGCCAGCGATGGGAGGGGAGCTACGTGTGCTCCGGCGCGCACACCCCGCTGGTGCTGCGCATCGTCGCGGTGACCCGCAGCCAGGTCGACGCGCTCTTCGAGTTCACCACGAGCGCGGGCGCGACCGGCGTCGTGCGCATGAGCGGCCCCTACGTCAGCTCCACCCGTCGCCTGACGCTGACGCCCGGGCAGTGGGTGCGGCAGCCGCCGGGCTTCATCGCCGTCGCGATGGACGGCACCGTCGCGCCCGACGACGAGGGCTACTCCGGCCGGATGCTCCACCCTTCCTGCGAGGGCTTCTCGCTGCGTATGGTGGAGGACTGATGCGCCCCACGCTCCCCGTGTTCGCCCTCGCGATGCTCGCCCACTGCACCTCGGCCCCGCCCGCGGCGCCCGACGCCGGCGCCGCGCTCGACGCCGCCCCCGTCGACGACCTCGCGTCCGTCGACCTCGGCGCGCCCGTCGACGCGCCCGTCGACGCCCCGAAGCCCCCGGACGTGCTCGAGCTCCCGACGCCCACCGGGCACTGCCGCTACGAGCCCGTCGCCGCCACCGCCCGCGCAGGCGGCACCGTCGCCGAGGGCCGCGTCTCCGCGGGCACGGCCGAGCAGGCGCTCGACCTCCCCGTAGGATCCGCCCTCGGGGCCTACACCTCCCGGGTGCGCGCGCTCGGCAACGACAGCGCCGTCGACGCGCGCGACCGCACGCTGTCCGGGTGGTTCAACCCCTCGGTGGGGTACCAGACGCGCGCGATGGTGCGCGCCCTCGCCCTCACCGCGGGCGACGAGACCGTGCTCCTGCTCAAGGCCGACCTCGGCGTCGCCGACGAGGCCATCCTCGACGCGGTCACCGCCCGGCTCGGCCCGGCCTTCGCGGGCAAGGTGATCTTCGCGACGAGCCACTCGCACTCCGCGCCCGGCCACACCGTCGCCCACGAGGGCTACGGCATCCTCGGGTTCGGGCCGCTGCGGGTCGAGAGCCAGCGACGCCTCGTGGACGCGCTCGTCGGCGTGGCCGAGGCCGCCCTCGCCGCCCGCGCCCCGGCGCGCGTCGGCATCGCCCACGACGGCGCCTTCGACCCGACGGACGCGGTCTCGCGCGACCGCCGCCCGGCCAACGACGACCTCCCGCGCGGCCGGCGCCGCAAGGACAACGACCTCTTCGTGCTGCGGGTAGACGCCGCCGACGGGGCGCCCCTCGCGGTCATCCCGGTGGTGGGCGTGCACCCGACGGTGCTCGGCGCGGACAACAACCTCATGGCCACGGACGCCTCCGGGGCCATCGAGCGCGCCCTCGAGGAGCGCTTCGACCGCCGCGTGCTGGTGATGCACCTCCAGGGGGCCGCGGGCGACGTCTCGCCGACGGGCGACGGGGGCTTCGACTGCGGCGCGGAGTCCCGAGGGCCGGCGCGCTTCTGCTACGACTTCGCCCGCGTCGAGGGCCTCGGGCGCACGGCGGCGGGGATGGTCCATGACGTGTGGCGGCGCGCGGGGGACACGATGCGCGACCGCGTGGCGATGGAGATGCTCACCCGCACCATCCCCCTCGGCACCGACTGGCGCACCTTCACCGTGCGCGACGGCGGCCTCGCGTACGCCCCCTTCGAGCCCGGGCGCGCGCCCGACCGGCGCATCTTCGACGACGCCGGGGCGCTGCTCTCGCCCGTCGACGAGTTCAACGCGGCCTTCGGCGCCGCCCTCTGCGGCAGCAGCGACGTGTACGTCGAGGCCTCGCTCATGCCCGGCACCGCGGGGCTCCCCACCTACGCGTCGTGCCAGCGCATCGAGGCGCTCACGCCGCTGCTCGGGGCGGTGCTCGGCATCCGACCCGCGCCGGTCCCTCCCAACCGCGCGGCGTGCGGCTCGACGCGCACCGTGGTGAGCGCGCTGCGCCTCGGGGAGCACGTCTTCGTCACGCTCCCCGGCGAGCCCCTCACGCTGCTCGCCGACCGGGTGCGCGCGCTCTCCCCCGCCCCGGCCGACCGCACCGTGGTGGTGGGCTACGCCAACTCCCACATGGGCTACGTGCTCACGGCCGACGACTGGCTGCGCGCCGGCTACGAGCCCGGGCTCAACTTCTGGGGGCCGCTGGAGGGCGAGCACATCGCCGAGGAGGCCGTCGCGCTCGCGCGCCTCGCGTTCACCCCGCAGCGCGAGGACACCGGCAGCGGGACCACCCGCTGGGTCGCGCCGACCCCCGACGCGCTGCCGCCGGTGGAGAGCTCACCGCGGGCGGGCGCCGTGCCCGAGGCCGTCCCCCGGGAGGTGTACGCGCGACGATCGCCCGACTGGACGACGGTGGGAGCGCAGCCGATGGAGAGGGTTCCGCGGCTCGGCGGCGCGCGCTTCACCTGGATCGGCGAGGACCCGCGCGCAGGCACCCCCCGGGTGCGCGTCGAGGCGGAGACGACGCCCGGGAGCGATCGCTGGGCCCCCCTCACCCGACGCAGCGGCCGGGAGGTGAGCGACGGCGACCTGCTCGTGACCTGGACCCCGGTGCCCCTGCAGCGGGTGGGCGCCGAGGCCCGTACGCACTACTGGGTGGCCGAGTGGCAGGCCGTGCCGAGCTGGGGCGACGCGCGCCACGACGCCCTGGAAGACCGCCTCGCGCTGCCCACCGGCCGCTACCGCTTCGCAATCGAGGGCACGGGGTACCGGGTGCAGAGCCGGTCCTTCGAGGTGGTGGGCGCGCCGTTGCAGGTGGCGGCGACGCGCGCGGGCACGCGGGTCACCCTGGAGATGACCGCTCGCGCCGCGGAGGGCTGGCGGCTGCTCTCACGGCGCAGCCGGCCGGGCGAGGCGCTGGCGTTGCCGCGCGGGCCGGTGAGCGTGGAGCTGACGCTGGCCGACGGCGCGCGCCGGACGATCGCCGACGTGGCCGTCGACTCGAACGGGCGGGCGAGCGTGGAGCTGGGCGGTGATGCGGCGGCGGTGCGGCGGTGCGCGGTGACCGACCCCTACGGCAACCGCGGCGACGTCGCGCTGGAGTGACGGTCAGCGGGCGACCGCGGCCGCCCAGGAGTCGAGCAGGGCCCAGGCGCCGCGCAGGGCGTCGAGGTCGGCGCCCTCCGCGATGGCGCAGGCCCCGTCGGCGAGCAGCCACACCGCCACCTCGCCGAGCTCGTCGACGGAGGCGAGCTCCTGGCTCCAGGCGACGACGGCGGGCGGCGGATCGCGCCCGGTGTCGCCCAGCGCGAGGGGCAGCGGCGACGGGTCGTGGTCGGCGATGGCCCGCTGGAGCGCCGCGATGCGCCAGCGCAGCTCCTCGTCGACGCCGACGCGGGAGGCGATGGAGGCGAGCACGGCGACCAGCTCGCCGAGGGTCTGCCACGCCTCGGCGGAGATGGTGACGTGGGTCTCGATGCGCTCGGGGGACGGGGTGCTCAGCCGCGCGACGGCGTCGAGCGCGGGGGTGTCCTCGTCGGGCACGCGGCTGGGTCTCAAGGGAATGAGCGCGCCGCCGCCATCGTCGTTGGTGGACGGAGCATCGTCCGGGCCCCCCCGCCGCTCGGGGCGCAGCAACCGTGGGATGGTCATCGTGGCCCACTCATGGAGCCGACGGGCTCATCCCACAAGCGGCTCCGTGCCCGCAGAGCGCGAGCGAGGGCACGCGCTCGTACCGATTGCGCGAGGGCGACGATGGGACCCTCGCGCCGCCCGTAGCGCGCTCACCCCGGCGGGCGGCGTATCTCCCGCACCGCGCCCCCGTCGCCCACGAGCACCAGGCTCGCCATGCCGAGGAAGAGCCCCGTGTCGACCACCCCGGGGATGCTCCGGATGCTCGCCTCCAGCGCCGCGGGGTCGTCGATGGGCGCGAAGGCCGCGTCGATGATCCAGTGCTGGTTGTCGGTGACGAAGGGCGCGCCGGACCCCTGGCGCCGCAGCGTCGGCGTGGCGCCGATGGCACCGAGCCGGCGCAGCGCCGACGGGCTCGCGAAGGGCACCACCTCCACCGGCACGGGCACCCGGGTGCCCAGCCGGTCGACCAGCTTCTCCGGGGTGACCAGCACCACGAAGCGGCTCGCCTCGGAGGCCACCACCCGCTCGCGCAGCAGCGCCCCGCCGAGGCCCTTGGTGAGCGCGAGCGCGGGCGTCACCTCGTCGGCGCCGTCGAAGGCGAGGTCGAGCCGGTCGACGTCCTCGAGGGACACCACGTCGAGGTTCATGCGACGGGCGAGCGCGTCGGAGCGCGTCGAGGTGACCACCACCCGCACCCGCAGCCCCGCCCGCGCGCGGGCGCCGAGGGCGTGGATGAAGGCCTCCGCGGCGCGGCCGGTGCCGAGCCCCAGCACCATGCCGTCGGCCACCATCCGGAGGGCGTGGCGGGCGACCCGGTCGAGGTCCTGCGGGTCGGGGGCGGCGGACACGGAGCTCACCGGCCCGACAGGAAGGGCAGCCACTGGAACACCCGCTCGGGCGTGCGCTCGACGATGGGCATGATCGCCGCCCACACCGCGGGCACGTAGGCCTCGGTGGCGCCGCGGTCCATCGCCGCCACGATGCCGCGCGCGACGGGCACCGGGCGCCCGAAGAGGAGGTTCTTGGCGTGGTCGCGGGTCATCGGGGTGTCGACCGGTCCGAGCTTCAGCGTGGTGACCTTCACCCCCGCGGAGTACAGCCGCGAGCGCAGCCCCTGGAGGTACACGTTGAGCGCGCCCTTCGCCGCGCCGTAGGTGTAGTTGCGCGGCCGCCCGCGGTCGCCCGCCACCGAGGTGATCACCCCGACGCGCCCGCCGCGCCGGGACTCCAGGTGGTTGGCCAGCGGGATGAGCAGCGCCACCGCGCTCGTGAAGTTGGTGCGCAGGATGGACTCCGCCGCGTCGAAGCCGCGCTCGCTCGCCAGCTGATCGCCGAGGTCGCCGTGGGCGATGAGCGCCCGGTCGACGTGCCCGAGCGCGGCCACGGCGCGGGCGATCACCCCCTCGTCGGACGACAGCTCCGCGAGGTCGGCCCGCTCGGTGGTGACCTCCGCCGGGGCGCAGCGCCGCGCCACCTCCGCCAGCTTCGCGGGATCGCGCCCCACCAGGTGCAGCCGGTCGCCGCGGCCCGCGTGGAGCACCGCCACCTCCGCCGCAATGGCCGAGGTCGCTCCGAGGATCAGCACCCGCTCCATGCGCAGGCCTCCTTCGTCTGTTCGCTTGTGTTCAATGGGGGTCTTCCGGGCTCAATGGGCGTTGGCTGCGCCGCGCCGTGAGCGCCGATCGTACCCCGAGGGGACCGTGATAGAACCCGCGTCCACGATGGCCCCCACGGCGATGCGTCTCCGCCTCGGCTGCGTCGCGCTGCTCGCGACCGCCCCGCTGACCTGCACCACCGCCCGGCGCGGGCCCGCGGCCCACGCCGCCCCGACCCCCGCCGCCGTGGCACCCGCCGCGGCGCCGGTCGTGCGCGCGCCGCCGAGCGAGCGCCCCGAGGGCTTCGACCTGGGCGCCCCGGACGTCCTCGAGCGCGACGTCGACGGCGACCGGCTCGCCGACCGGGTGCGGGTGATCCCCCGGGTCGAGCGCCCCTCCGCCGCGCCGCTGACCTTCGGCGACCTCCCTCCAGCCCTCGTCGCGCACGGCCTCGCCGACGGCCGCTACGCCCTCGACGACGACCTCACCCGGGCGGCCCTCCGCGCGCTCTGCCCCGACGCGCCGCCCGCGCGCTTCACGCCCGACGCCTCGCCCATCGAGGCCGACGACGACGGCGAGCGCGACCGGCGCGCGAAGACCCTCTACCTCGACGCCCTCTGCGCCCGCGCCTGGGGGCGATCGCCCGACGACGTGGCCGCCGCGCTGCGCGCGACGCTCTCCGACGCCGGCGCCGCGGCGGTGCCGGCCGCGCTCATCGAGGCCATGGTGCGCGCCCTCGCCCCGCTGCGCTTCGCCTTCGCGCTTCGCCCGATGGAGGTCGCGTTTCCGTCGACCGGTCCGGCGGGGCGCGCCGACGCCGACGCGGGCGCCACCGCGGCTGCCCCCGCCGACGCGGCTGCGCTCGACCCCGCGTGCCGCGCAGCGGTCGCAGCCGACGCGCGCCTGCGGGCCAGCGCCCGGCGCGCGGGAGCCCGCATCGCGGCGGGCCCCAACCCCCCGGAGCGCACGGTCCCCGACTGGACGCCGCCCGAGCTCCCGGATGAGCCTCGGTGCCTCGCGGGCCCGGCGGGCACCTGGTCGCTGCGCTTCGTGTCGCTGGACGACGCCGCGGACGACGACGGGCTCGTCGGCCCCGTCCGGCTGACCTTCGCGCCCGCGTCGGGACCCGGGCGATACGCGCCCGCGCCGATGCCGCGGCCGTGGTCGCAGGGCGTCTTCGCGACGCGCACCTACGCCCTCGACCGCACCTTCGACTGGGACCACGACGGCCGCCCCGAGGTCGTGGTGCGCACCGACACCTGGGAGCACGAGGGCGCCAGCGAGAGCGTCCGTACGATCTTCAGCGCGCGCGACGGCGCGGTGGTCGAGTACGGCCCGGCGGCGGGCCTCAACGGGCGGATCCTGGGTGTCGAGGACGCGGACGGCGACGGGCGCGGCGACCTCCTGCTGCCGACGGCGTGGCGCTTCGTCGACGGCTGCGGGATGGCGGGCATCGCCCACGAGGGCCCCGGGCTGCTCGCGCACGCGCTCCCCGACGGGGGCTTCTCGACCCGCGACGCGGTGGCGCGGGCGTGGGTCACCCGCGCGTGCGAACACCTCTCGTCCCCGGGCGAGTTCGCGCACTCCCCCGGCGACCGCGACGTCTGGCGGGTGGCCTGCGCCCGCGTCTGGGGCGCCTCGCCCGAGCACATCGTCGCGGCGCTGCGGGCCGACCATCGCGGTCGCCCGAGGCTGCAACCGGGGCACAACGACCAGGAGGTCTGCTACCCCTTCCAGGACCTCGCGTCGCTGGCGCTCGTCGCGCCGCCCTTCGCGCTACCCTGACGCCCGCGCGATGCCCCCACGACGCCGACCCGACGACGATCCGACGGTGTGGGTCCGCGAGGAGGAGCGGCGGGCGCCGCAGGGCTGGTGCACCGAGGAGTTCGACCGGGTGGACTTCGCGCGACGGGTGCTCGACGTGCTCAAGCCCCGCGGGGTGCGCGTGCTGCTGCGCGACGGCGCGAGGGAGTTCGTCATCGAGCAGGGGCGGCTCTGGTCGGCGGGCGACGCGCGCTGGGCCATGGTCGCCATCCCCCGACAGGCCAGCCGCGAGGACATCATGTGGAACCTCGTCGAGGTCGTCGGCTACACGCCGGGACCGTACCGCTTCGACGTGATGCGCGTGGTGGGCGCCGCGCTCGCTGCGGACGCATCACCCCACGACGACGACTGACGCGCTCAGCCGACCTTGCGCGCGGGATCGACCTGCACCCGCGGAAGGACCCCGGAGATGCTCGCCGCCGGGCGCCACGCGGTGGCCGGGACGCCGAAGATGCTCCAGTGGTGGCTGTTGCCGACCGCGATCCATAGCCCGCCGTCGGCGCGGAGCACGACGCACGATCCGCCGGCGAGGCCGCTGAGCGTCTCGCCCTGCTCGTCGAGGTCGGCCTCGAGGAGGCTCAGCACCCAGGTGTCGACTCGCACGGCCGTGAAGGGCGCAGGCACTCCGCGCTGGAGGCTCGTGCTGCGTTGTGGGATCGCCATGATGGGACTCCTCATCGGCTGGGTGGGTGTGTGACGGCTGCCTCGACCACACTACGGGTCATCCCGGGCGCAAGGCAAACGCGGGCCTCGGTCCTCCCTCCCCCCAATCCCCCCCCCGATGCTCTCGCGCAGTCCCGGATGGGACCGGCCGCGGCTCCCGCGGTACACCTCACCCTTAGATGAACGAGCACCCACGGACCCGGGCCCGCCGCGCTGGCATCGCCCTCGTCCTCGCGCTCACCGTGCCGCCCGGCTGCAGCCCCGCGCGCACCGTGCGCCCGGAGCCTCCCGACGCCGCCGCGCCCCTCGCGCCTGTCGCGCCCGTTGCGCCCCTTGCGCCCGCTGCGGCCGCCGCACCCATCGCCGCCCCGGCGCTCGACGAGGAGCTTCCGAGCATCCCCACGAGCGCCGTCGAGGCGCCCCGCGGCAGCGGGCTCGACGACCCCACGGCCTCCGCGTGGCCCGCCGTGGTCCGCTGGGACGAGCGCATGGAGCGCGACTGGTCGACCTTCGTCGCGCGCCTCGGCCGCGCGGTGCAGTCGCGCCGCTGCAACCGCCTCGACCGATGCCTCCGCGACCCGGAGGCCAACAGCCTCTGGGACGCGCAGACCGACGCCCGGCTGCGCCTCGACGCCATCGACTGCGCCGACCTGCCGTACATCCTCCGCGCGTACTACGCCTACAAGCGCCGGCTGCCCTTCGGCTACGTCTCCAACGTGCGCGCCGCGCAGGGCAGCGACGTGCGCTACGCCCTCGGCCTGCGCCCCACGCGCTGGTCGACGTGGCGCGACTCCCGGACGCCCCGCGCGGTCTTCCACAAGGTCGTCGAGCTGGTGCACTCGGGGATGTACCGCACCACCGCCGACGTGCAGGACGGGGACTTCTACCCCGTGGCCGTGCGCCGCGGCGCGCTGCGCCCGGGGTCGATCTACTACGACCCCAACGGGCACGTGCTGGTCGTGGCCGAGGTGCGCGACGACGGCGTGGTGCACCTCATCGACGGGCACCCCGACGGCAGCCTCACCTGGAAGCGCTTCGGACCGCGCTACGCCATCGGCACGAGCCGCGTGGGCGGCGGCTTCAAGAACTTCCGACCGCAGCGCATCGACGGGCGCTACGTGGTGCGCGCCACCGACCGGGAGCTCACCGACGTCGACGAGCGCTCGCAGTGGGACCCGTCGGCGTGGGTGATCGACGGCCAGCGGGCGACCTTCCACGACTGGGTGCGCGCCGCGCTCGCCGCCCCGGGGGCCGCGCGCGACCCCGAGCGCGACTACCAGGAGATGGTGCAGTCGATGTGCCGCGACGTGACCGACCGCGTCGAGGCGGTGGACCTCGCGCGCACCGACGGCCTCACCCAGCGCTCGCACCCCAACTACCTCCCCTGGAACATCTACGGCACCAACGGCGACTGGGAAACCTGGTCGACGCCCTCCCGCGACGCGGCCCTCAAGGTGGTCCTCCGCGACCTCCGGGACACCGCCGCGGCGCAGCCGCCGGGGAGCCCCCTGCGCGCCGCCTACGCCCGCATCTGGCGCGCCGAGGCCGCCACGCCCGCCTGCCGCTTCCGCTACACCAGCTCCACGGGCGCGCCCGTCGACCTCACCCTCGACGACGTCATCGACCGGCTCTTCGCCCTCAGCTTCGACCCCTACCACTGCCCCGAGCTGCGCTGGGGCGCGCCCGAGGGATCACCCGAGCGCGCGACCTGCGTCGACGACCCGGTGCGCCGCGCCTGGTACCGGGCCGAGCAGCGCCTGCGCAACCGCGTCGACCGGGTGTACGGCGTCGCGACCCCCGTCACCGCCGGCCCCGAGGCGCCGCCCGACGTCGACCCGCGGACGGTGCTGGGACTCAGGTAGGGAGAAAGTTCCGCAGGCCTCGCCGGGGACACGCGGAGCATCCGTCGCTACAGGTCGGGGCGTGCTGAAACCAGGCGCCTTCCTCGCCGGCCTCCTGGGCCTCGTCGTGACCGCCTCCAGCCGACCCGGGTCGGCCCAGCCCCGCGCCCCGGGCGCGAGCGATCGCCCGATGACCGAAGCGTGGACCGTGACCCGCTCCTGGGATGCCGCCGCCGAGGCCGAGTACGGCCGCTGGGTGCAGACCATCGGGCGCGCCGTCGAGTCGCACCGCTGCCGCACCCTCGCCGCCTGCCTCGACAGCCCCGCGATCAACCCCCTCTACGCCCCGGGGCGGCGCTCGACCTTCCGCGCCGACTGCGCCGACGTGCCGTACATCCTCCGCGCGTTCTTCTCCTGGCGCCGCAAGCTCCCCTTCGTGCACACGGCCGCGGTGCGCGGCGAGCGCCCCACCCGCGACGGCCGCTACGCCTTCACCAACCGCCCCACCGCCACCCGGCGCTGGAGCGACTACGCCACCCCGCGGCGGCTCCTGCACGACCTCGGCTCGACGGTACACTCGGGCTTCTTCCGCATGCGCCCCGAGCTCGACGACAGCGACACCTACCCCGTGCGCGTCGACCGCCGCGCCATCCACCCCGGCACGGCCTTCTACGACCCCGACGGCCACGTGCTGGTGGTGTACGAGGTCCGCCCCGACGGGGAGGTGCGGCTCATCGACGGGCACCCGGGCGGCAGCTTCACCGCGCGGCGCTTCTCCGCGATGCTCACCCTCGGGTCGTCGTGGCAGGGCGGCGGCTTCCGCAACTTCCGCCCGGTGCTCCTCCGGCGCGGCGCGGTCACCCGGCCCCGCAACGCCGAGCTCCCCGACTTCGACGCCATGGTGCAGCACGACCCCGCCCGCTGGATCGTCCGCGGCCGCCGGCTCGGCTACCACGACTGGGTGCGCGTGCGCCTCGGCGCTCCGCTGCCGCCCCCAACCCCCGCCGCCGCGCGGCCCTGAAGCCCGGTCGCGGCTCTCGCGCGCGGGTGTAACGTCCGCCGCCATGCGCGCTCCCCCCACCGCCGCCCCGCTGCTCATCGCCCTCGGCCTCGCCGCCTGCCACCGCGCGCCCGCGCGGCCCACCACCCCTATCGTCGCTGCCGCCGCCGCCGAGCCCACGCCGCGCCGCCCGGTGGTCGACCGCTACCACGGCGTCGCGGTCACCGACGACTACCAGTGGCTCGAGGACACCGACGCCCCCGAGGTGCGCGCCTGGGTCGCCGCGCAGAACCGCCGCACCCGCGCCGCGCTCGACCCCATCGCCGGGCGCGAGGCCATCGAGCGGCAGCTCACGACCATCTTCCACGCCCCGGCGGCCAGCTACGCCCGCGCCGTGCACCGCGGCGGGCGCCTCTTCGCGATGCGCTCGCGCCCCGGCGGGCAGCAGCCCTTCCTGGTCGTGATGCCCTCCGCCGACGAGCGCGCGGCCGAGCGCGTGGTGCTCGACCCCAACACCCTCGACCCGTCGGGGCAGACGGCCATCGACCTCTTCGCCCCCTCGCACGACGGCCGCCGCGTCGCCGTCGCCCTCGCGCGCAATGGCAGCGAGGTGGGCGCGCTGCACATCTACGACGTCGAGACGGGCAGGGAGCTCGGCGACACCATCGAGCGCGTGAGCAACCCCACCGGCGGCGGCAGCCTCGCGTGGGCGGCCGACAACGCGGGCGTGTACTACACCCGCTACCCCCGCGAGGGAGAGCGCCCCGCGGAGGACATGGCCTTCTTCCAGCAGGTGTACTTCCACGCCCTCGGCGCCGACCCGGCGACGGACCGCTACGAGCTCGGCCGCGAGTCGCCGCGCATCGCCGAGACCGAGCTCAGCACCTCCGCCGACGGGCGCTACCTCCTCGCGGCGGTGGCCAACGGCGACGGCGGCGAGTTCGCCCACTACCTCCGCGATCCGGGCGGCGCGTGGCGGCAGATCACCCGCTTCGAGGACGGCGTGACGGCGGTGGAGTTCGGCCCCGACGCGCTCTTCCTCACGTCGCACCGCGGCGCCCCCCGCGGGGCCGTGCTGCGCCTGCCCCTCGCGGCGACCTCGCTCTCCGCGGCGACGGTGGTGGTGCCGCAAAGCGACGCAGTGATCGAGCAGGTGGTGCCGACCGCGACGCGGCTCTACGTCGTCGACCTCGTGGGCGGCCCCTCGCAGGTGCGCGTCTTCGACCACGCGGGCCACCCCCAGGGGGCGCTGGCGCTCGCGCCGGTGTCGTCGGTGCGCTCGATGGTGCACACCACGGGCGACGCCGTGCTCTTCCGCGCGGAGACCTACCTCACCGCGCCGGCCTGGTACCGCGCGGGCGGCGACTCGCTCACGCCTACAGTCACGGCGATGCGCGACGAGGCGCCGGTGTCCTTCGACGACGCGGAGGTGGTGCGCGAGCTGGCCACCTCGCGCGACGGCACGTCGGTGCCGGTGATGGTCATCCGCCGGCGCGGCACGGCCCTCGACGGCAACAACCCCACGCTGCTCGGCGGCTACGGCGGCTACGGCGTGAGCATGACCCCGTCGTACTCGCCCACCAACCGCCTGTGGCTCGACCGCGGGGGCGTGGTGGCGGTGGCGATCCTTCGGGGCGGCGGGGAGTTCGGCGAGGACTGGCACCGCGGCGGCAACCTCACCCACAAGCAGAACGTCTTCGACGACTTCATCGCCGCCGCCGAGCGCCTGATCGCGCTGCGCTACACCGCGCCCGAGCGCCTCGCGATCCGCGGCCGCAGCAACGGCGGCCTTCTCATGGGCGCGGCCTTCACCCAGCGCCCGGAGCTGTTCCGCGCGGTGTACGCAGGCGTCGGCATCTACGACATGCTGCGCGTCGAGCGCGACCCCAACGGGGCCTTCAACGTCACGGAGTTCGGCAGCGTGCGCGACGCCGACCAGTTTCGCGCGCTGCACGCCTACTCGCCCTACCACCACGTGACCGACGGCGCGGCGTACCCCGCGGTGCTCCTCACCACCGGCGAGCACGACGGACGGGTGAACCCCGCGCACTCGCGCAAGATGGCCGCGCGGCTCCAGGCGGCGAGCGCCCCGGGGCGGCCGGTGCTGCTACGGGTGAGCGCCCGCTCGGGCCACGGCATGGGCAGCTCGCGCAGCGAGGTGATCGCCGAGCAGACGGACGTCTGGGCCTTCCTCTTCGAGCAGCTCGGGATGCGCGCGCCGCAGTAGTTCGTTTCCATAGGAACGGCGTGGGCCCTGACCGGAGCCCGCGCCGCGATTGACACCCGCCTCGGGCCGGGCGTGAGATGGCGCCATGAACCTCCGAGGGGTCTGGTGGTTGGCGGCCTTCGTCCTGGCGATGGGGTGCTCGACCGGGAGCACCGTGGTGGGCGGCGACGCCGGCCGGCTGGACTCCACCATGGACGCGCCGGAGGTGTGCGCCGCGCCGCGGCTGCTGTGCGGCGGACGCTGCGTCGACCCCGGCAGTGACAGCGCCCACTGCGGCGCCTGCGGCAACGCGTGCGGCGACCTCATGGCCTGCGTCGCGGGCGCCTGCCAGGTGCGCTGCCCGGGCACGCAGACCGCCTGCGACGGGGTCTGCGTCGACCTGCAGACCGACTCGCGCCGCTGCGGGAGCTGTGACCGCGCCTGCCCCGGGGGCCAGGTGTGCAGCCTCGGGCGCTGCGACATCGCCTGCGCCGCCACCCTCACGACCTGCACCGCCGCGGGCGACGGCGGCACCGTGCGCTACTGCGCCGACACCCGCACCGACCGCCTCAACTGCGGCGCCTGCGGCACGGCGTGCCCGGCGGGCAACATCTGCCTGGGCGGCGTGTGCCAGGTGTCGTGCCCGACGGGGCAGACGGCGTGCGGCGGCGCCTGCGCCAACCTCCAGAGCGACAACGCCAACTGCGGCGCCTGCGGCACCACCTGCCCGGCGGGCCAGTCGTGCGCCAGCGGCGCCTGCGCGGCCTCGTGCGGCGCGGGCCTCGCGGTGTGCGGCGCGGGCTGCGCCAACCTCCAGACCGACAACGCCAACTGCGGCGCCTGCGGCACCACCTGCCCGGCGGGCTCGGTGTGCTCCGGCGGCGCGTGCGGGGCGACCTGCGCGGCCCCGCTCACCACCTGCGGCGGCGACGGCGGCGTGGCCCGCTGCGCCGACCTCACCATCGACCCCGCCAACTGCGGCGCCTGCGGCGCGGCGTGCGCGCTCCCCAACACGATGACCGCGGGCTGCACCGCGGGCGCGTGCTCGATCGTGCGCTGCGCGGCGGGCTTCGGCGACTGCAACGGCGTGGCGGCGGACGGCTGCGAGACCGACCTCCAGACCAGCGCCACGAGCTGCGGCGCCTGCGGGGCGGCCTGCGCGCTGCCCAACGTCACCGCGCAGTCGTGCGTGGCGGGAGCCTGCGCCGCGCCGGCCGGGTCGTGCCGCGCGGGCTTCGCCGACTGCAACGGCGCCGCGGTGGACGGCTGCGAGACCAGCACGAGCACCGACAACGCCAACTGCGGCGCCTGCGGCCGCGGGTGCGCCCCGGGCCAGGTGTGCTCCGGCGGCGTCTGCGGCGCCACCTGCGGCGCGGGCCTCGCCACCTGCGGGTCGGGCGACACGGCCTTCTGCACCAGCCTCTCCAACGACCCCACCAACTGCGGCGCGTGCGGCGCCGTGTGCGCCCTCGCCTCGGTGGCGACGAGCGGCTGCGTGACCGGCGCCTGCACCGTGGTGCGCTGCAGCCCGGGCACCGGCGACTGCAACGAGCTCGCGGCGGACGGCTGCGAGGCCGACCTGCTCACCAGCGCCGCGAGCTGCGGGGCCTGCGGCCGGGCCTGCGCGCTGCCCAACGCGAGCGCGACCTGCGCCGCGGGGGCCTGCGGGGTGGCGGCGTGCAACCCGGGCTTCGCCGACTGCGACGGCGTGGCGGCCAACGGCTGCGAGGTGGACACCCGCACCGACAACGCGAGCTGCGGCGCCTGCGGGGTCGCCTGCGCGGCGGGCCAGGTGTGCTCCGGCGGCGCGTGCGGCACCACCTGCGCCCCGGGCCTCGCGACCTGCCCCGCGGCGGCGGGCGCGCCCCCCTTCTGCGCCAACACCCTGGTCGACCCCGACAACTGCGGCGGCTGCGGCCGGGCCTGCGCGCTGCCCGCGGTGGCGAGCAGCGCCTGCGCCGCGGGGGCGTGCATCGTGGGCCGGTGCAACCCGGGCACCGGCGACTGCAACGGCCTGGCCGCGGACGGCTGCGAGACCAACCTCCAGAACAGCGCGGCGAGCTGCGGCGCGTGTGGCCGCGCGTGCGTGCTCTCCAACGCGACGGCGGCCTGCGCGGGCGGCGCCTGCGCCCTGGTCGCCTGCGGGGCGGGCTTCGCCGACTGCGACGGCGTGGCGGCCAACGGCTGCGAGGTCAACACCCGCACCGACAACGCGAGCTGCGGCGCCTGCGGGGTCGCCTGCGCGGCGGGCCAGGTGTGCTCCGGCGGCGTCTGCGGCACCACCTGCGCGGCCCCGCTCACCACCTGCCCCGCGGCGGCGGGCGCGCCGTCGTTCTGCGCCAACACGGCGGTCGACCCGGCGAACTGCGGCGGCTGCGGCAACGTGTGCGCCCTGCCCTCGGTGGCCGTGAGCGGCTGCGCGGGCGCCGTGTGCACCGTCGCGCGCTGCGCCGCCGGGCGGGGCGACTGCAACGGCATGGCCGCGGACGGCTGCGAGGCCAGCCTGCTCACCAGCGCCACGAGCTGCGGCACCTGCGGGGTGACCTGCGCGCTGCCCAACGTCGCCGCGCAGTCCTGCGTGGCCGGGGCGTGCGTCATCCCCGCGGGCGCCTGCGCCCCGGGCTTCGCCAGCTGCGACGGCGCGGCGGCCAACGGCTGCGAGGTGAACACCCGCACCGACAACGCCAACTGCGGCGCCTGCGGCAACGCCTGCGGGGCGGGCCAGACCTGCGCGGCCGGGGCGTGCGTCACCACCTGCGCGGCGCCCAACGTGGTGTGCGGCGCGGGGGCGTCGGCGTTCTGCACCGACCCCCGCATCGACCCGCGCAACTGCGGCGCCTGCGGCAACGCCTGCGCGCTGCCCCGCGCCACGGTCAACGGCTGCTCGGCGGGGGCCTGCACGGTGGTGGCCTGCAGCGCCGGCTTCGGCGACTGCGACGCCGCCGCCCCCAACGGCTGCGAGACCACCCTGGCCACCTCCGCGCTGCACTGCGGGGCGTGCGGCCGCGCGTGCGTGCTGGCCAACGCCAGCTCCACCTGCGCGGCGGGGGCCTGCGCGGTGTCGGCCTGCGCGCCGGGCTTCGCCAACTGCGACGGCGCGGCGGGCAACGGCTGCGAGGTGAACACCGGGTCCGACCGCGCGAACTGCGGCGCCTGCGGGCGGAGCTGCGGCGCCGGCCAGGTGTGCACCGGCGGGGTGTGCGGCAGCGTGTGCCTCCCCCCCAACACCGCCTGCGCGGGCGGGACGTGCACCAACACGGCCGTCGACCCGGCCAACTGCGGCGCCTGCGGGCGCAGCTGCGCGCTGCCCAACGCGTCGGTCACGGGCTGCGCCGCGGGGGTGTGCGCGGTGGTGGGCTGCGCCGCGGGCTTCGCGGACTGCGACGGCATGGCGGCCAACGGCTGCGAGACGGCCACCGCCGCGAACGCCAGCAACTGCGGCGCGTGCGGGCGCGTGTGCGCCGCGGGCCAGCGCTGCGCGGGCGGGACCTGCTCCCCCGACCCGCTGGCCCAGGGCTGCGCCGACGGCACCCGCGAGGGCTACCTCAGCCTCACCTCGTACCCGCGCATCGCGGCGTGCAGCGGCGGGTTCCAGCTGCCGGGGGTGCTGTCGCCCTCGCTCAACCCGGCTTGCGCGCGCGGCGGCGGCAACGACGGCGCCCGGCCGACGGGCGTCGGGTGCAACGTGGCCGACCTCTGCGCCGTCGGCTGGCACGTCTGCGCCTCCGCCGCCGAGGTGACCTCCCGCTCGGCGACGGGGTGCACCAACGCCTCGCCGAGCCCGGGGCAGTTCTTCGTGACGCGGCAGTCGAGCACCGGCTGCGGCGTGTGCGCCAACGGCAGCAACTTCATGAACCCGCCGTGCAACAGCTCGAGCTGCACCACCGGCTGCGGCGGCAGCGACGCCGTCTCCAACGACGTGTTCGGCTGCGGCTCCGCGGGCGCCGCGCCGGCCTCCACCTGCAACCCCCTCAACGCCTTCGGCAACAACGTGTGCTCGTCGCTGCCGGCCGGGTGGAGCTGCGGGGCCGACGGGTTCACCGAGGCCCACAACGTGGTGCTCACCACCCCCGCCGCGGGCGGCGCCCTCTGCTGCCGCGACTGATTCAGACGGCCCGTGATCGTGTGCGGTGGGGCGTGTCGCCTGGGTCGTGGGCCCCCTATCCCGCGCTACCGCGCTGCCCTTTCCCCCACCATCCGGTGCTCATCGTTGCCCTCTTTGTGCGCGAACCGCTCGCAGGCCTGGGGTGACGAGCCATCGCGCGGAACCCCAGCCATCCTCACACCTTCGCGCCCCCGCTGCCGCGGGTTGAAACCCACGGCAGCCTAAGGTGAAGGCCGCAAGCGGCCTGTCTGATGTCCAGGCACAGTGACGAGCCCGCCGCGGGCTTTCCCTGGGCTGCCGTGGGTTACAACCCGCGGCAGCCGGGTGTGCGGGTAGCCC
>JAUSAZ010000157.1 GCA_030652255.1 Myxococcales bacterium
GGGCGCGGCGGCGATGGGCGCCGCGGGCGGGGCGCCGGTGGGCGGCGCGGCGCCGGGCGCGAGGGAGCCAGCGGCGGGCTCGGTGCCGGGCTGGGCCATGGCGTTGGGGCCGGGCTGGACGGGGCCCGCGTCGACGACCGCGACCGGGGCGGCCACGGGCTGCACCGGGACGTCGGGCATGGCGGGCGGCGCGACCGTGGGCACGGTGGTGACCACCGGCGGCGCGGCGGTCTCCTCGCGGCGGTTGCATGCGGCCGCGGCGAGCAGGAGGGCGATGGACAGGGCGGAGGTGCGCGTGGTCATGGCTGTCGTGGACCCGTCGGGTGTCTTGGGGAGGTGGTGGGAGATCAATCGCTTGGGGGGCCGTGACCGCGCGCCCATGCGGCGAGGTCGGAGATGAGACGCGCCAGGCCGGCGCTCATTGGCTTCCCCTCTTCGAGCACGAGGTCGATCTGCTGGTCGCGCACCGCCACGCCCTCGTCGTTGGCCGCGACGCCCGCCGGGTCGATGTCGCCCCAGCGCAGGGCCTTCGGGTCTTCGGTGAGGTTCTTCCAGTGCAGCGCGGCGACGGTGAACACGAAGCCGTCGTCGGCGCCGCCGAAGAGGGTGTCGTCGTACTGCACCAGCACCCTGCCGATGGATCGACCGTGGGTGTCGTACGCGGCTTCGAGCTTCTTCGGGGGGATGGCGCCGTCGAAGTAGAGCGAGTCGTGGGCGCCGAGGCGACGCCGCGCGAGGTCGAGCACGGCCTCCTCGGTGAGCGCCGCGGGCGCCGTGCGCGCGGCCCGCGGACGATCCGGGGCCGAGGCGACGGGAGGGGCGACGGCGGGAGGGGCGACGGCGGGCGGAGCGACGGCGGGCGGTGCCTTGAGGCCGAGGCCCGAGAGCACGGCGCCGCAGAACTCGCACACGGCGACCGCCCCGGCGAAGGAGGCGGGCGCGCGCGCGCCGCAGTTGGGGCACTTCAACATCTCGAGGGCCATGGCTGGTGTGCTTCGCTCCCGCGCGCTTTCTAACAGAGACTCAGTCGGGCCGGCAGCCGTCGCCGCCGCAGGTGTCGATGATCTCGCCGGTGCGGAAGAAGGTCACCATCTGGCGCTGGTGCCAGTCGCGCGAGCGCGGGCTGCCGTGGGGGTTGGCGCCGAGGTCCGGCGGGGGGATGTTGCCCGGGGCGGGCCAGTCGTTGCCGAAGTCGTAGAGCACCACCCCGGAGCCGCGCCGCGGGTACGGCGCCTGGGTGACGCCGAAGGGCGTGCGCTCGTCGTCGTAGTTCTGCATGAGGGCGATGCCGAGGTCGGAGCGCGCGGTGATCTCGTTGGTGAACACCGCCACCTCGTAGTCGCCCTTGGCGGGGGCGATGAGCACCTCGTGGGCGGTGTTGCCGGGGAAGGGCTCCTGGTGGATGTGCCGCAGGTAGCTCACCGGGTCGGACCCGTCCCAGAGGAGCTGCACGTAGGCGAGGCACACGGCCTGGTCCGCCGTGCTCGGGTACGAGCGGCGCAGGCCCTCGAAGTACCCCGTGAAGTCCCGCGAGCGGTGCAGCAGGGTGAAATAGTTGTTGCCCGGCACCCCGAGGTGCCCGCGGGTGACGTCGGGCGAGACCGCGACGAAGGTGCCGCCGAAGATCCCGCCCTGCGAGATGCCCGAGTAGAACAGCTCCGAGGGGTTGACCCGGATGTTGCGCGAGGCCACCTCGGTGAGCCCGCCGAGCTGCTCCCGCACGGCGCGCGCGAGCAGCACCCACTCGATGATCCCCTGGTGCAGGCGCTCGCCCACGGAGGTGAAGTTCGAGACGTCGCGCAGGGTCGCGAAGATGCCCGGGAGGTCCTCCTCGAACATCCCCGTGAGGTTGGCCGACACGAAGATGAGGTTGTGCGTGTTGGCGATGTGGCCGTTGTATCCGGCGCGCACCTCCTCGGCCGAGCCCAGGAGGCCGTGGCCGTAGAGCACCACCCCGTGGGGCTCGCCGCGCAGGGCCGAGTGGGGAATGCGGATCCAGAAGCGCGGCTGGCGCGTGCCGGTGGCCAGCGGGCGCCCGTCGGGGCCGTAGTTCATCTCCCAGCCCAGGAGGCTGCCGAGGCGGCGCGAGCGCATGTAGTGGGGCACCTCGAAGGTGCCCGAGAGCTCGACGGCGATGTTCTCGTCGAAGGGGCGGCCCGAGCCGTCGCGCATCGGGAGGAAGGTGGTCACGTTGTCGACCGTGAGCCGCGGGCCCATCGGGCCCACCCGCATGAGCGCGTCGTCGCGCATGGCGAGCATCCGCCCGTGCAGGCTCTGCGAGCTCGACGTGTGGAAGTCCCACGCGAGGGTGAGCGTCGAGCGCGGCACCCCGGCCCCCTCCAGCAGCGAGAACACCTCGTCGAAGCGCGCCTGCCGCGTGCCGAGCGCGGGGTCGCCGGCGGTCATGCCGTCGCGCAGCCGGGCGAAGGCGGGCGACGGGGCGATGGCCGCGCCGGCGGTGGTGCGCAATCCCCGGAAGGCCACGACGTAGCGGGTGTTCTCCTTCAGGATCACCGCGGGGCGGAGGAAGAGGGTCTTGCGCGCGGCCACGGGCTCCTGCCCGTCGAGCTCGACGAAGTACGGAATACGCTGGAGGGTATTGCCGCGCACCTCGTAGAGCAGCGCCGCGGCGTCGGCGGCCATCGAGCGATCCTCGTTGTTCTCGGTGGCCATGCCCGCGAGGTCGACCCCGGGGAAGCTCGTCATGATGGGCGAGCCGGGGCCGTAGCCGTCGAAGCGCGCGAGCGGGCGCGGGTCGATGGGGTCGCCGGCGCCGTTGGTGGGCAGCGAGGTCGGGCCGAACTGCAGCGTGTAGCCCGTGGGGCGCGCGGCGTCGCGGCGGAGGTAGAGGTTCGAGGGCCACGGGAAGGCGCACACGCTCGGGTCGATGGGGTCGCAGTCCCCTTCGGGGAGCGTGGCGACGGCGCCCGCGTCGTCGTCCGGGAGCGGGCCGGTGTCGACCACGAGGCCCCCGGCGTCGGACGCATCGGCGATCGGTGCGTCGGTGACGGCCGCGTCCCGGGGCGGGTCGGCGGGGGTCTCCGTGCACGCGGCGAGCGACGAGAGGGTGGCGAGGACGGCGAGGGAGAGGCGGGTGGGCGATCGCATGGCAGGGCTTGGGCGGGGATGAGAGCGGCGCCCCGCGATCGGGTCAAGCGCGGATGCGTGACAGCACCCGCCACCGTCAACGACTATCCGCGGCCATGGACGAGGGTTGGCTTCCGAGGTCTCAGCGGGCGAAGGATCTTCACGCGGCCGTCGCGGCCTTCATGGAGACGGAGGTGCTGCCCGCGGAGGGGGCCTTCCTCGCGTCGCTGCGCGAGGAGCGCTGGCGGGTTCCGCCCGTGATGGAGGAGCTCAAGCGCAAGGCCCGGCTCGCGGGCCTGTGGAACCTCTTCCTCCCCGAGCTCGAGGGCGGCGCGGGGCTCACCAACGTGGAGTACGCGCCCATGGCAGAGCTCATGGGGCAGCTCGCCTTCGCCCCGGAGGTCTTCAACTGCGGCGCGCCCGACACGGGCAACATGGAGGTGCTCGCGCGCTACGGCTCCCCCGCGCAGAAGGAGCGCTGGCTCGCTCCCCTGCTCGCGGGGGAGATCCGCTCGGGCTTCGCGATGACCGAGCCCGGCGTGGCCTCCTCCGACGCCACCAACATCCAGGCGAGCATCCGCCGCGAGGGTGACCAGTACGTCATCGACGGCCGCAAGTGGTGGACCTCCGGCGCCGGCGACCCCCGCTGCAAGGTGCTCATCTTCATGGGCAAGACCGACCCCAACAACCCCGACCGGCACCGCCAGCAGTCGATGATCCTGGTGCCCATGGACACCCCCGGGGTCAGCGTCGAGCGCATGCTCCCGGTCTTCGGCTACGACGACGCGCCGCACGGCCACGCGGAGATCACCTTCACCGACGTGCGCGTGCCCGCCGACCACCTCATCCTCGGCGAGGGCCGCGGCTTCGAGATCGCCCAGGGGCGCCTCGGACCGGGCCGCATCCACCACTGCATGCGGCTCATCGGCCTGGCCGAGCGGGCGCTCGCCAAGGCCTGCGCGCGGCTGCTCTCCCGGGTGGCCTTCGGCAAGGCCATCGCCGAGCAGTCGGTGTGGCGCGAGCGGGTGGCCGACGCCCGCGTGGCCATCGACCAGACCCGCCTGCTGGTGCTGCACGCCGCGCACGCGATGGACGTCGGCGGCAACAAGGGCGCCCGCGCGGAGATCGCCATGATCAAGATCGCCGCCCCGAAGATGGCCTGCGAGGTGATCGACATGGCGATGCAGGCCCACGGCGCGGCGGGCCTCTGCGACGACCACGGCCTGGCCTACGCGTACGCCAACGCCCGGCTGCTGCGCGTGGCCGACGGCCCCGACGAGGTGCACCGCGACCAGCTCGGGCGGATGGAGTTCGCGAAGCACCGGGGCGCCCGTTGAGCGCGGCGCCCGGGGGCGGGCGCTTCCCGCTGTCGGCGCGCATCGTGGTGGCGGTGGTGCTCGGGATCGTCGCCGCCCGGGTGCTCGGCCCCCGCGCGGCGCCGCTGGGCGACGTGGGGATGCTGGTGATCCGGGCGCTCAAGGCCCTGGCCACGCCGTTGATTCTCTTCGCGGTGCTCGACGCCTTCGCGCGCACGGAGATTCCCGGGCGCCAGGCCGCGCGGCTCTTCGGGCTGTCGAGCCTCAACGCCCTCGTGGCCATCGCGCTCGGGCTCGGCGTGTCGCACACCATCAACGCCGGGGCGCGCTGGCAGGGCCACCTCACGGAGCTCCTCGGGCCCGCGCACGCCGCGGCCGCGCCCGCTGCGACCGCTGCGCACGCGGGCGCCGCCGCCCCCACGCTCAACCCGCTGACCAACCTCGGGCGGATGATCCCCGAGAGCGTCGTCGAGCCCTTCGTGAAGAACCAGGTCATCTCCGCGGTGCTCATCGCCGTCGCGCTGGGCGTGGCGCTGCGCGGGCTCAAGCGCGCCAACGACCCGGCCCTGGTCTCCGCCATCGCCACCTGGGAGTCGTTCGCCCACGGCGGCCTCGCGCTCTTCAGCGGGGTGCTTCACGGCGTGGTGAAGCTGGTGCCCTTCGCGGTCTTCGCCGTGGTGGCGAGCGTGGTGGCGCGCACCGGCGTCGGGGTGTTTGCGGCGCTGGGGCCCTTCCTCGCGACGGTGATGCTCGGGCTCTTCCTGCACGCCGTGGTCTGGTACGGCATCCTGGTCTCCGTGGCCGCCCGGCGCTCGCCCGTGGCCTTCTTCGTGGGCGCCTCCGACGCCGCGCTCACGGCCCTCTCCTGCGGGTCGAGCCTCGCGACGCTGCCCATCACCCTGCGCTGCCTCCAGGACAAGCTGAAGGTGTCGCCCGCCTCGGCGCGCCTCGCCGCCTGCGTGGGCACCAACCTCAACCACGACGGGATCATCCTGTACGAAGCCGCTGCGGCGATCTTCGTGACGCAGGCGCTGGGCACGCACCTCACGCTGTCGCAGCAGGTGACCGTGGCGCTCTCGTCGGTGATGGCGGGCATCGGCATCGCGGGCGTCCCCGAGGCGGGGCTCATCACGCTGCCGCTGGTGCTCGGCGCCGCGGGGGTCCCCGACGCCACGGTGCTCGCGGTGGTGCCGCTGCTGCTGCCCATCGACTGGCTGGTGGGCCGCGGGCGCGCGGCGACCAACGTGCTCAGCGACATGGCCGTGGCCACGGTGCTCGACCGCTGGGAGACCGTGGGGCCGCGGGGTGACGCGTGACGACGTCGGACGTGAGAACGGGTGGAGTAGACTGCGCGCGATGACGACCGACGAAGAGAGCCGGCCGCGGCTGCTGCTGGTGGCCGAGGACGCAGCGACCTACGCAGAGCTGCGTGGGCAGCTGGTCGATGTGCGCGAGGTGACGCTGGGGACGTCGATCTACGATGAGGCGACGATCGCGGGCGCCGTGGCGTGGCGCGTCCTCCTCCCCATCTCGGTTGATCGTCCTGAGGAGGTCTTGAGCGCCCTTCAAGACGCCCATCCCGACCTGACTGTGCTCTTCGCAATCGTCGAGAACAGTGACGTCTCTCCAATGGATGTGATCGTGGACGTGCCTCGTGAGGCCGTCGTCTGGACCGCGCCACCGGGACCCTCCCGATCTGCGAGTTCGCGTGATGGTTCGATCCGTTTCAGTCAGCCGCAGGGTGCCTCATCGCGGATCACTGCGACGATCAACCGAGGCGAGTGGAGGAGTCATCTCAGAGGGCTGGACATCCTTGTCCGGCGCGACGGGGTCAACTTTCAGCAAGGAAGCATTCCCGCCGCGTTGATCTATCAGACGACGCAACACGACAATCCGCTGCTCTACCTCGGGTTCTCTCACAACGACCGAATTTCCCGGGGAACGGTTACCGAGACCGCGGTGGGCTTTCTCCGCCAGGTCATCACGGGTTGGATGCCCGCTCAACCATCGCCGCGTCCCTCGCCAGTGCCGCCCACTTTTGCCGCACCGCTACATGAGTACGACGGCTACCTTGGCGGGTTTTCGCTCCACGGCATCCGCTCTCTCCCCGACGTCGAGTGGGAGCCCGACGACGCCGCTCCCGGCTGGCACGTCGTGCTCGGGGACAACGCTGCGGGCAAGTCCTCCCTGCTCAAGGCCCTCTCACTCGCCCTCCTCGAAGACCGCGAGCGAGAGAAGCTGGGAGAGGCCTGGAGCGGCTGGCTCCTACCGCACGTCACCCGTGGCGAGGTCCACCTGTCTGTGGTCGATGGCGAAAGCGACACCCCCGTGGAGCTGACCTTCACCCGTATGCCCTCACGCGATCCTGGCGCGACGGCGGTGCTCCCCGGCAGCGCGCAGGGTCTCCGCTTCGCGGGCTTCGCGGCATCCTATGGCCCCTTCCGGCGCTTCAGCGGCGGCGACGCCGAGTGGAGCGATGGCTTCCGCGAGATGCCCCGCGTGCAGCGGCACCTGAGCCTCTTCGATGAGCGGGCCGTGCTCTCCGACGCCCTGGAATGGCTGCGCGACCTGCATTACCGCAAGCTCGCCCAGCCCGGCGGGCCGGAGGACGGCCTGCTCGAGAGCCTCGGGCGCTTCCTCAACACCACGGGGTTCCTGCCCGAGGGGACGACCTTCGCTCGGGTCAACCCGGAGGGCGTCTGGTTTCGTACGCCCGAAGGCAACGACCTGCGCGCGCAGTCACTAAGTGACGGCCACCGCGCAGCCCTCAGCCTCGCCCTCGACCTGCTACGCCACCTCGCGGCCCATGTTGGTCCCGCCGCGCTCTTCGAAGCCGATGATCCAGCGAAGGTCGCGGCGCGCGGGATCGTGCTCATCGACGAGGTCGACGCCCACCTCCACCCGACCTGGCAGCAGCGCATCGGTCGGTGGTTCACGGAGCGGTTCCCGAAGGTGCAGTTCATCGTCGCGACGCATAGCCCCATCGTGTGCCAGTCGGCCGACTCGGTCCTATTGCTCCCGACGCCCGGGACGGGGGCACCGGCCCGGATGGCTACGGAGATCGAGCTTGCCCGCCTGCGCTACGGCGACGTCCTCGACGCCTTCGGGACCGGTGTCTTCGGACAGGGAGTGAGCCGCTCGCCGGAGGGCAGGGAGAAGCTCCAGCGCCTCGCCGAGCTCGATGTCGCCGCGGTACGGGGCACCTTGTCCGATGACGAGCGCTCCGAGCAACAGGTGCTCCGCCACGACCTCGGGATCTCCGGCCTGTCTCTCCCCAACGGTGCGTCGCCATGATGTCGGTGCCCGCGCGGCACCTCCCAGACGACATCGCAGCGACGTTGAGGCACCTCCAGTCGGAGCTCGACGTCGTCCCCGGCTTCGAAGCGCGCGTCGCGGAGGGCAAGCGTCGCTTCAAGCTGCGCAACCGGAAGAACGACGTGACCTTCCGCGCGGTGCGACAGACGCTGCGAGCGATGTGCTCCGGCGTGCAGCGCTGCATGTACTGCGAAGACTCTTGCGGCGATCAGGTGGAGCACTTCCGACCAAAGGACCACTACCCCGGGCTCGTGTTCGCCTGGGAGAACTTCCTGTACGCCTGCGGCGCATGCAACGGGCCGGGCAAGGGCGTGCGCTTCCCGCTGTTCCGGTCGAGCGAGGGCAGCGCCGTCCTCATGCCGGGGGTCGATGCGCCGCTCCCGCCCCCGCACGGAGACGCCCTGCTGATCGACCCGCGCACCGAAGACCCGATGGAGCTGATGGAGCTGGATCTCGTCAGCACCTTCTACTTCGTCTCGCGGTACCCCGAGGGCTCGCGTCAGCACCAGCGGTGGAGGTACACGGCCGACATCCTCGGCCTCAACGAACGCGACGCGCTGTGCCGACAGCGCGAGCAGAAGTTCAAGCTGTTCAAGCTGCTCATCGAGGTGGTCGCCAGGGAGGTAGAGCCCGCGCGGCGCGCCGTGCAGCTCGCGCGCAGTCGCGATCTCGTCTCGCAGGAGTCCCACCAGACGGTGTGGGCTGAGATGAAGCGGCAGCGCGAGCGGCACCCCACCCTGGTCGAGCTCTTCGGGGCAGTCCCGGAGGCGTTGGAGTGGTGAACCGAAGGTCCGTGCCAACCGACCCTGCTGCGGGGTGTCCGGCCCCGTGAAGACCCTGTCGAGCCACGAGCTCATCGCGCTGCGGGTCTTCGAGGGCGGCAGCGAGTCGTTGGTGGCGCTCGGCGCGACGCCCATCACCGTGGGGCGACGGCCGGACAACCACGTCGTGCTCCAGTCCCTGTGGGTCTCCGGGCACCACTGCCGCATCGAGCCCCACGGCGAGGGGCACCGGGTCATCGACGTGGGCTCGCGCAACGGGCTGCTCTGCGACGGGCAGCGGGTGACCGAGCGGGTGCTCGTCGACGGCGACGTGCTGCGCATCCCCGACCCCACGACCGCCAGCGTGGTGACCCTGGCCTACGTCAACCAGCTCGCGCCGCGGGCCGCGAAGGCCGCCACGGTGGCGGTGCACCTCCCGATGCCGCCGGGCACCGGGGTGGTCACCATCGGCCGCCTCGACGCGGGCCTCGTGCTCGACAACCCGCAGGTGTCGGCCCGGCACGCCCAGGTGGAGTGGCACGGCACCCACCATGTCCTGCGCGACGACCGCTCCACCAACGGAACCTTTCTCAACGGCCAGCGGGTGCGCGGCGAGGCGAGGCTCACCCCCGGCGACGTCATCCAGATCGGGCCCTTCAAGCTCCGCTACGACGGCGACAGCCTCGACTCCTACGACCAGCGCGGGGCCCTGCGGGTGGACGCCCGCGACCTGCGCCGCGAGGTGCCCGACCCGCGGGGTGTGGGCACCCGGGTGATCCTCGATGACGTGTCGCTGAGCATCGACGCGTGCGAGTTCGTCGCGCTGGTGGGCGGCTCGGGCACCGGCAAGTCGACCCTGATGATGGCCCTCTCGGGCTACCAGCCCGCCGACCGCGGCGAGGTGCTCGTCAACGGCGACGACTACTACCGCAACTTCGACTCGTACCGGGCCATCCTCGGGTACGTCCCCCAGGACGACATCATCCACCGGATGCTGCCGGTGGAGCGGGCGCTCTCCTACGCCGCCCGGCTGCGGCTCCCGGCGGACACCCGCGACGACGAGATCGCCGCGCGGGTGGAGGCCGTGCTCGCCGCGGTCGACATGACCGCGCACCGCGACAAGCTGGTCGAGCACCTCTCCGGCGGCCAGCGCAAGCGGGTGTGCATCGCCGCCGAGCTGCTCAACGACCCGTCGCTGCTATTCCTCGACGAGCCCACTTCGGGGCTCGACCCGGGCCTCGAGAAGAAGATGATGTTCACGCTGCGGCGCCTCGCCGACAGCGGGCGCACCGTGGTGCTCGTCACCCACGCCACCGCGAACATCACCCAGTGCGACCACGTGGCCTTCATGGCCGCCGGGCGCCTCGTGTACTTCGGCCCTCCCGCCGGGGCGCTGGAGTTCTTCCAGGTCACCAGCGGCGACTTCGCGGACATCTACGCCCGCCTCGAGGGCGTCGCCGACCCCGACAGCGCCCTCGTGCGCCGCGAGCTCCAGGACGAGTTCGCGCAGTGGCAGCGGCAGCACCCCGGCGCCGACGCCCGGCCCCTCCTCGCCGAGCTCTGGCAGCGCCGCTATCACCGCTCCGAGCCGTACCAGCGCTACGTCGTCGATCGCCTCGCCCGCGCCCCGCAGGGCCCCACGGTGGGTCGCACCGACGCCCCCACAGGTCGCCGCGGGGGCGCGCGGCACTCCCCGCTGCGGCAGCTCCGCATCCTCGCCCGGCGCTACGTCGACCTGCTGGCCCACGACCGCCGCGGCCTCGCGCTGCTGGTCGCGCAGGCCCCGCTCATGGGCGCGCTGCTGGCGCTCGTGTCGCGGCCCGACTCCCTCGCGGGCCTCGCCGCCGACGCCACCGAGGCCCGCAAGCTGCTCTTCATGCTCTCGACGGTGGGCGTGTGGTTCGGGATCATCAACGCCGCCCGGGAGGTCTGCAAGGAGTCCGCGATCCTGCGCCGCGAGCGCCTCGCCGACCTGCGCGTGGGCCCCTACGTGCTCTCCAAGCTCCTCGTGCTGGGCGCCCTGGTGCTGGTGCAGTCGGCCCTGCTGCTCGCGGTGGTGGCCTGTCGCGTCGACCTGCCCGCGCAGGGCCTCGTGCTCGGCGGCGCGGCCGACCTCTACGTCACCACCGCGCTCTCCTCCTTCGCGGGCCTCGCGCTGGGGCTGCTCATCTCGGCGCTCGCCTCGACGCCCGACAAGGCCATGAGCGTGGTGCCGCTCGCGCTGGTGCCGCAGATCCTCTTCGCGGGGCTGATCTTCGAGCTCCACGGGGTCACCGAGACGGCGTCGTGGTTCACCGCGAGCCGCTGGTCGATGGACGCCTTCGGCTCCATCGCGGGGCTCAACGAGCTCCCCGCCTCGCCGGGCCTCCCCAGCGCCGCCCGCGCCGGGCGCGCCGCCCTCCAGTACGAGGCCACCGCGCAGCATGTGCTCAAGTGCTGGGCGACCCTGGCGGGCTACGCGGCGGCCTGCGCGGCGCTGACCGCGGCGGTGCTACAGCGCCGGCGGGAGTAGCGCGGTGCTCAACGGCGTTGGGTACGTGACCTCACCCCAGCCCCCTCTCCATGAATGGTTCACTTCGGGACACATCTCCTGGAGTGGCTTGTTTTCAGGCGTCTGGTGGCGGCGCAAGCCGTCGCACGTCGCCGGGGTTCGGGCGTTGGCCCTCACCCCGGGCAATAACAAGGGA
>JAUSAZ010000168.1 GCA_030652255.1 Myxococcales bacterium
GCCCTGTCGGCCCTCTGCCTTCGCTGTGACCGCGGCCAGCGGTACTGCTCGTCCGAGTGCCGCCGCCGCGAGCGCGGCCGCCGCCACCGCGAGGCCAACCGCCGCCACGCCGCCACGTTCCGTGCTCGACGCCTGGCCGCCCGTCGCCAGCATCAGGCCCGAGCGCGTCGCCGCGTCGGTGAGAAAGTCACGGATCACTCTCCACCCGTCCCGACGTCGCCCGCGAGGGTGGCCCCGTCGCCCGCACCCGATGCCGCTGTGGCCTCGCACGTGATGGGCGACCGGGAGTCCTCCATCCATGTCCAGATCGATTCATGCGGTGATCGCGCCGGGCCGCCAGAGCACGCGCGTGATGGTGACCGAGGTGCCGGGTCGCACCCTGCTCACGGCCCACCTCGCGCCTTCGACGACCCACCCGCGGGCGTTGCCCTTCCTGCTGGAGGCGCTGGCGCTCTGGGAGGGTGCGACGGTCCGCGGTGTGCTCGCTGTGGACGAGTGGGACGCTTCCTCCGCGACCACTCTCTACCGCGACGTGTTCGCGGACTGCGGTACGCCGCCGCTGTACTCCCTCGAATGGATCCCCCTCGCGCGCGCTCGCCGTAAGCCCGATGGGTTCCACGATGCGTTGCGCGCCCGGGACTTTCGCGACCTGCGCTCGGTGCTGCTCGCCGGGAGCGGTCGATGATCCCGGCGGAGACGCGCACCCGCGTGCGCGCCCTCTTCTTCGGGGAGCACTGGAAGGTCGGCACCATCGCCGCGGAGCTCGGTCTGCATCGCGACACCGTGGCGCGGGCGATCGACACCGAGCGGATGATCAACGCGCACACGCACCTGTGCCGCTCGCGCTTGGACCCCTTCAAGCCCTTCGTCGCCGAGACCCTCGAAGCCCACCCGCGACTGCGCGCCACGCGCCTGCTGGAGATGCTCCGCGGGCGCGGCTACGAGGGGAGCGTAGGGATCTTGCGGGCGCACGTCCGCTCGGTCCGCAAGGTCTCTCGCCACGAGGCTTTCTTCCGGCTGACGACGCTGCCGGGGGAGCAGGCGCAGATCGATTGGGGCTGCTTCGGGACGCTGCGGGTGGGCCACGCGCGGCGCCCGCTGTCGTGCTTCGTGATGACGCTCTCGCACTCGCGCGGCGTCTTCGCGCGCTTCTACCTGGACCAGCGACTGGAGTCCTTCCTCGACGGCCACGTGCGCGCCTTCGAGGCCTTCGGCGGGGCACCGCGCAAGCTGCTCTACGACAACTTGAAGAGCGTCGTGCTGGAGCGCGTGGGCGACCACGTGCGCTTCCACCCGCGGCTGCTCGAGCTCGCCGGCCACTACCACCTGGTTCCCCAGCCGTGCGCGCCCTACCGGGGCAACGAGAAGGGCAAGGTCGAGCGCACCATCCGCTACCTGCGCGACAGCTTCTTCGCCGCGCGTTCCTACCGCGACCTCGACCACCTCAACGCCCAGCTCACCGACTGGATCACGGGCATCGCCGACGCGCGCAAGGTCCCCGGCGACCCGTCCGGCACGCTCGTGCGCGACGCCCGCGCGGCCGAGCGCGAGCGCCTCTTGCCGCTGCCCGAGCATCCCTTCCCGACCGACGCCGTGCGCGCGATCGCTTCGGGCAAGACGCCGTACCTGCGCTTCGACAAGAATGACTACTCGATCCCGCACACGCTGGTCGGGCGGCCGCTCACGCTCGTCGCTTCGACCACCTCCGTGCGCGTCCTCGACGGCCCGACGGAGGTGGCGCGCCACGTCCGCAGTTGGGACGAGGGACAGCGCATCGAGACCCCGGCGCACCTGCACGCGCTCGGGGTGATGAAGCGCGGCGCCCACGAGCTGCGCGGGCGCGATCGGCTGCGCGCCTCGTGCCCGTCGGCGGAGAGCTTCTTCGAGACGCTCGCCTCGCGCGGGCAGGCCCTCGCACGCCCCTCGGTGCGGCTCGGGCAGCTGCTCGATCATCACGGCGCCCAGGCGCTGGAGCGGGCACTCGCCGAGGCGCTGGCCCGCGGGTCGGTCTCCGTCGAGAGCGTCGAGCACGTGCTCACGCAGCGGGCGCGAGAGACCCACCGGGCGCCGCGCGTGGCGATCCCGCTGCCGGATCGGGCGGACGTGCGCGGGCTGTCGGTGACGCCGCACGCGCTCGGCCCCTACGACCAGCTCGCGCACCGCGGCGCGGCGACGGGCGAGCGCTCGGAGGGTGGCGATGAGTGACGTCGCCCAGGACCTCAAGGCCGTGGGCCTGCACGCCGTCGCGGCGCAGTGGAACGACGTGCTCGACTTCGCGACGCGGCAGCGGATGTCGCCGGTGCAGGTGGTCGAGCACCTGCTCGCCACGGAGCTCAAGGACCGCGCCCGCCGGAGCCTGGAGCGGCGCACGACGCGGGCACAGCTGGGGCGCTTCAAGCCCATGGCGGACTACGACTGGCGGTGGCCCGGCGCGATCGACCGGGAGCTCGTCGAGGCGGTGCTGCGGCTGGAGTTTGTGGCCGAGCCGCGCAACGTCGTACTGGTCGCGCCGCAGGGCCTGGGCAAGACGATGATCGCGCAGAACATCGCCCACCAGGCGATCCTGGCGGGGCACTCGGTGCTCTTCACGAGCGCGGCCAAGATGCTGGTGGACCTCGGAGGCGTGCAGGGCTCGGCGCACCTCTTCCAACAACGGCTGCGG
>JAUSAZ010000191.1 GCA_030652255.1 Myxococcales bacterium
GCCCTCACCCCGGGCAATAACAAGTGATCGCCCCGGACAGGGTCCGGGGCTCGCGACCAGGAACACCGCTTCGTTCCAACCCACCGGGTGTCGGTGGACGCCTCGGAAGGCCGAGCGAGTTCCTGTCGGTGAGCCCCGGACCCTGTCCGGGGCGATCACTTGTTATTGCCCGGGGTGAGGGCCAACGCCCGAACCCCGGCCCACAGCGGGTTGCACTCCCTTCGACCGAAGCTGGTTGCGCATCTCGTGGGTCCTACGAAGCTCAGCGCTGCAGGTCGCTCACGGCGACCAGGGCCGTGGCGTGCCATCCGAGGTCGCCGGCGTAGGCCCGGTCGCGGTCGACCGCGGCGACGCCCGCGCGCACGAAGGCCGAGAGCGCGCGCTGCGACGACGACGGCAGCGAGGCCGGGTCGCGCAGGAGGCGCGCGGCGGTGGCCAGCGCCCCGGGGAGCCACGGGGCGTCGGCGAGCGGCGGCGGCGGGGCGCAGCGGTGGTCGGGGCAGCGGTCGCCGAGGTGGTCGGCGTAGCGGCCGGCGATGACGGCGTCGGCGGGGTCGGCGTCGTGGGCGTGGGCGCGCGCGGACCAGAGCGCCGCCACGGCGAGGTCGAGCGCGGCCGGGGCGGACCACACCGGGTGGTCGGCGCGCTGGAGGCCGGCGCGGAGGAAGCGCACGGCGCGGCGGCGGGCGGCGACGTCGTCGGGGCGCGGGGCGCGCAGCGCGGACTCGGCGGCGAGCAGGGCGCTGACCGCGACGGCGGTGGCCCGCAGCGGCGACGCCACGGGGTCGCTGTCGGCGTCGAAGGACCCGTCGGGCTGTTGCAGCGCGAGCAGGGCGTCGCGGGCGACCTCGACGCGCACGCGCGCGGTGTCGACCTGCGTGACCTCGGCCATCGACGCGTAGGCGAGCGCGGCCCACGCGGTGGCCCCGGCGTCGGGCGCGCCGGCCTCGGCGGCGGGCCACCCGTGGGGCGTACGGAGTCGGTCGAGGGCGATGAGCAGGGAGATCTGGCGCTCGGGCGGGAGCGGGACCCCGGCGCGGTGGGCTTCGAGCAGGGCGTGCAGGGCGCGCGCGGTGTCGGCCCCGGCGGGGCGGGCGGCGCCCTCCGCGAGGGCGCGCAGGGCGGACGCCCAGGTGACCGTGGTGGCCGCGAGGGAGGCGCTCTCGAAGGCGCTCGGGCTGCGCCAGAGGCCGTCGCCGCGGGCGCCGTGCGCGGCCGGAGCGCGGTGGCCGAAGAGCACCCAGCCCGCGGCGCCGGCGAGCCCGAGGGTGACCGCGGCGGCGGCGAGGAGGGTCGTCGGGCGCACGGCCGGGGCCGGGGGGACGGGCGCGTGCACGGGGAGCAGGGCCGTCGAGGCGAGCTCGACCGAGCGGGGGATGCGCCGCGAGCGCACCGAGGCGTCGGGGGACTCCATGGCGGCGGCGACGTTGGCCCCGAGGGTGTCGACGGGCTCGAGCTCGGGCGCGGGGTCGGGCGAGAGGAAGCGCTCGCGGGGCGTCGCGGTGGAGGGAAGGTGGGTGACCGCGGGCACCTCCGCGGTGACGCGCTCGTCGGGCGCCGGGTCGCTGCGCAGCGGCGGCCCGAAGAGGTCGGCCACGACCGGGGCCATCGGCACGGTAAGACGCCGGTCTTCGTCGTCGCGGGCGACCGCCACCGGGGCCATCTGCCGGGTGCGGGCCTCGGAGGCGGGCGCGGGCGGCGGGATGCTCAGCGAGGGCGGGCGGTCGGAGGTCTCGGTGAGGTCTTCGATCTCGGCGTCGTCGAGCTCCTCCGTGGGGTTGGGGCGCGAGAGCGGCGGCGCGGGCGCAGGCTTCGAGGGTGCCGGGGGCGCTGCGGGCTTCGAGGGCGCCGCGGGCTCCGGGGGCGCCCGCGAGGGCAGCGGGATCGCCATGCGCGGCCCCTGGAGCGACGGGGCCGACGGGCGGGCGGAGGCGCGCGGGGCGAGGCGCGCGGGGGGCGCCGCGGCGCGGGTGGGGGGCTGCGTGGCCTTCGGGTCGTAGAGTCGCAGCAGGTCGCCGAGGGCCTCGCCGACGGTGGGCGGGCGGCGCGCGGGGTCGGGGTCGATGCAGCGCAGGAGCCACGGGTCGAAGGCGCGCGGGAGGTGCACCCCGTGGCGGGCGGCGAGCTCGGTGGGCCGCGGGTGGCTCTCGGCGTCGGGGATGCGCGCGAAGAGCGACGTGGCGGTGTTGTTCTCCCAGTAGGGGTGGCCCACCAGCAGCTCGTACGCGATGAGCGCGAAGGACCAGATGTCCGCCGCGGGGGTGACCTCCGCGCGGCCCGAGAGCTGCTCGGCGGACATGTACAGCGGCGTGCCGACGCGGGCCCCGCCGGACGCGGCGCCGTCGGCGGCGATGCGGGCGATGCCGAAGTCGAGCACCTTCACCCGCGCGGGGCCGTCGCTGGGGAAGGTGAGGAAGAGGTTCGCGGGCTTGAGGTCGCGGTGCACGATGCCCCGGGCGTGCACCTTGTCGAGGGCCGAGGCGACCTGCTTCAGGAGGTTCATCGCGAGGGATGGCGGGACGGGGGTGCCCTGCGCGAGGGTGTCGGCGATGAAGCGCGCGAGGTCCTTCCCGTGGAGGAGTTCCATCACGATGAAGGGCGAGTCGGTGGCCTTGTCGACGTCGCAGTCGAGCACCGCGACGATGTGGTCGCTGTCGATGCCCGCGCACGCGCTGGCCTCGCGGAAGAAGCGCTCGACGCTGGCCAGCTCGCCGCGCACGTCGGTGCGCAGCACCTTCACCGCCACCCGGCGCCTCGTCACCGCGTGCTCGGCCTCGAAGACCTCCGCCGAGCCGCCGGTCGCGATGCGCTGCACGAGCCGGTACCGCTCGCAGAGCACGTCGCCGGCCCCCGGCGCGTGGCGCGCCGCGGCGGGCGGAATCGGGGAAACGGCGTCGTCCGACGGGCTCACTGCCCGCGGATGCTACTCCACCTCGGCGCGGCGATGTGCGCCCCGAACGATCCACAGGGCGCCCGCGGCCATGAGCCCGATGGGGGCGAGGGCGAGCGCGGCGAGGGCGACGGGGAGGGGGTCGGTCGAGGGCGCGTCGGCGGCGCACTGCGGGCACCCGAGGGCGGCGGAGGGCGCGAGGGCGAGGGCCAGCGCGAGGGCAGTGCGGGCCCGGGCGCGGTGGTGTAAAGACTCCCGCTCCGGCGAAGCGGCCGGAAGAACGGTGAAGGACATGCAGTTTCGCGGCGGCATCAGTGAGCTCATGAAGCAGGCCAGTCGGATGCAGCGCAGGGTCGAGGAGACCCGCGAGGCCAACAAGGATCGCACCGTCGAGGCGACCGGCGCCAACGGGCAGGTGAAGGTGACCGCCAGCCTGGGGCGCGCGCTGGTGCGCATCGACATCGACCCCGAGCTCTACGCGAGCGACCGGGAGCTGGCCCTCGACGCGGCGGTGGCCGCGGCCAACGTGGCGCTCGTGCAGGCCGGCGAGGAGATGGACAAGGAGATCGCGAAGGTCACCGGGGGAGCGAAGATCCCCGGCATCACGTGAGCGACGAGGGCGACCCGATCCACTCGCTGGTGCGGCTGCTCACGCGGCTCCCGGGGGTGGGCGAGAAGTCCGCCCGGCGCATCGCCTACCACGTCCTCGGGGCCGACCCCGACTACGCCCGCGCGCTCGGAGAGACCATCGCGACGCTGTCCGAGCGGGTGCGGCGTTGCGCGTCGTGCGGGGCCTACACGAGCCGGGTGCGCTGCGCCATCTGCGACGACCCGCGGCGCACGTCGGAGCTCCTGTGCGTGGTGGCGCGCCCCATGGACGCCGACGCCGTGGAGCGGGCGCGGGTGTTCCAGGGCCGGTACCACATCCTGCACGCGCTGCTCGACCCGCTGGGCGGCGTCGGGCCCGGGGAGTTTCCGCTGCAGCCCCTGCTCGACCGCGTGGCCCGCGAGGGGGTGCGCGAGGTGATCCTGGCGACGCCGCCGACGGTGGAGGGCGAGGCCACGGCGCTCTACCTGGCCGAGTGCTTCCACGCCGAGGGCGTGGCCGTGACGCGCATCGCGAGCGGGGTTCCGCACGGCGGCGAGCTGGAGTTCACCGACCCGATCACCCTGGGCCGGGCGATGGAGGGGCGGCGCACGGTGTGAGAATTGTGGGGGTGATCGTTGCGCAAGGCTTCGCTCCCGCGGCCGGAGGACGGTAGATTCCCGGGAGCCCAGCGCGCCGCTCGCCCCCGCCGCTGGTCCGCCGAGAGCCCGACTGGCCTGGAGACGTACACGCGATGTCCGACGAAGCCCGCAAGGAACAGAAGGTCAAGGCGAAGGCCCTCAAGGTGAAATACAAGAGCGCGACGCTCGAGGATTTCATCGAGCAGTACGCCAAGGACATCTCCCGCACCGGGATGTGGATCAAGACGCCGAAGCCGCCCGCCCTGGGCGAGCTGTTGAAGATCGAGATCCAGCTGAAGGACGAGACCCCGGTGCTGAAGGCCGCGGGTCGCGTGGTGCAGCGGCGCGAGGAGGCCGAGGCGCGGCCCGACGCGCCGCCGGGGATGGGGGTGAGGTTCCTGAAGGTCGACGAGGGCCAGGAGGTGCTCGAGCGCATCATGGCGCGCAAGGGCGAAGGCGCCGGGCCGCACTTCGAGAGCCTGCGGCCGAGCCCGGCCAGCGTGGCGCCGCCCGCGAACATCGACGCCCGCTCCGGGGACTTCTTCGGCAACGGCCCGCAGCCGCCGCTCCCCGCCGAGCAGGACCAGACGGTCATGCGCCAGATGAACGCCCTGCTGGGCGAGGCGCTGCGCATCGCGAAGAGCCCCTCGCAGGCCCCGGGCGAGGGCGCGGGCGAGTCCGCGAAGGCCGTCGGCTCGATGAAGTCCACGATGGTGGGCATGGGGCTCGCCGAGGCCGCCGAGGCCGTGAAGGCGGCGCGCTCGGCGCTGGCCCAGGCCGAGGCCGCGAAGCCCGCCGCGACGCCCGCGCGCGAGAGCCCGGCGCCGCGAGCGGCCGCGCAGATGCACGTCGGCTCGACGCCCGCCCCGGCGACGACCAGCAACCTGCGCGCGACGATGGAGTTCACGAGCGGCGCGCAGGACGTCGTGAAGGCCCCGAGCGAGCCGCCGGGAACGGTCCCGATGAAGCCCGCCGACGTCGCGGCGGTCTCGGACGACAGCACCCAGCGCGCGTCGCGGGTGGAGCTCGACGCCGCCCTCCGGGCGATGCGGGAGCTCCCCGACGATCCGCGCGCGGCCGCCGCCGTCGTCGCCGTGGCGAAGGAAGCGCAGGAGGAGCCCCCGGTCGCCGCCGTCGTCGCCGAGGCGAAGGAGGCGAAGGAGGAAGAGGAGGCCCCGGTCGCTGCCGTCGTCGTCGCCGAGGCGAAGGAGGAGACCCCGGTCGCCGCCGTCGTCGCCGAGGCGAAGGAGGAGGAGGCCCCGGCCGCTGCGACCGTGTCCACGCCGGAGGCCGCGCCGATCGACGACGACGCCCGGGTCACCGCGGTGCCCGAGAAGAAGCCCGAGGCGAAGTCCATCGAGCGCCTCATCGAAGAGGCCGTGGAGGAGGCGCCCGCGTCGGTGCGCCCCGCGGCGCCCGCCTCGGTGCGCCCCGCCGCGACGGTGGCAGCGGCAGCGGCAGCGCGTGCGCTCGACGTCGACGCCGCGCCGAAGAAGCGCAGCCCGGTGATGCTCTACGCCGCCATCGGCGTGGTGCTCGCCATCGGCGTCGTTGCGATGCTCATGCAAGGCGGCGGTGACACCCCGGCCGAGCCCACGCCCGCACCCATCGCCGAGCCGACGCCGGGCGGCGATCCTGGTCCCGCCGCGCCGACGCCGCCCATCCCGCCGCGCGAGCCCCCGACCCCGCCCACGATCGAGCAGCCGCCCACCCCGCCGCCGGTCCCCACCGTGCAGCCGCAGCCGCAGACCACGGCCGAGCCCGATCCCCCGCGGCCCACCCCGACGGAGCCCGCCCCGGAGCCCGCGGTGGTTCCGCTGCCCTCGACGGCCCCGGAGCCCGCGCCCGCGCCCGCACCCGCGCCCGCCCCTGCGGTGGTCACCCCGGTGGCGCCGCCCCGCCCGGCCGTGCGTCCCCTGCCACGACCGATCGTTCGTCCGGCGCCCGCGCCGCGACCGGCCCCCGTCGTCGCCGCGCCTGCACCCGCACCCGCGCCCGCGCCCGCGCCCGCTCCGGCCCCGCGGCCTGCGGCGCCGAGCAACGGCGCGGTCCCGCCCAACCCCTTCGAGTGAGCGTTAGGGCGCCAGCGCCCTCGCGAGATGGTTCCACCCCGATGACGACCCCCGCCCTGCTGCTCGCCTACGCGGGCTGTGACACCTGCCGGAAGGCGCGCTCATGGCTCGACGCGCACGCCGTGAGCTACACGGTGCGCCCCATCGTCGACGAGCCGCCGACCGTCGACGAGCTCCGCCGGTGGATCGCCGCGAGCGCCACGCCCCTCCGCCGATGGCTCAACACCAGCGGCCAGAGCTACCGCGCGCTGGGCAAGGCCCGGGTCGACGCGGCCACGGACGACGAGCTCGTGGCCTGGCTCGCCGCCGACGGCAAGCTGGTCAAGCGCCCGGTGCTGGTGCGAGGCGCCACGGTGCTGGTGGGCTTCAAGCCCGAGGCGTGGGAGACGGCGCTCGGGGTGTAGCGGGTTCGGGGCGCCCGGGCCGTGGGCCCCACGGCCCTCTGGGCCCCTATCGCTTCTACACATCTCGCGGGCGCCTCCTCGTCGAACTGCCTGGTTCGTCGTTGTCCTGGTGGGTGGGTCCGTCGCAGAGACGCCGCCCACTCCGCGGTCGCGGACGGC
The DNA here is from genome assembly GCA_030652255.1 of Myxococcales bacterium. Classification (GTDB taxonomy): domain Bacteria; phylum Myxococcota_A; class Polyangia; order Polyangiales; genus SCUS01. Next base: position 6,753 of record JAUSAZ010000191.1, read on the forward strand.
CCGCGAGCGGGCCTGCGACCGCTGAAGTGGGAGCCTGGCGCTGACCGCCCGGCCTGCGCCGGGCTATCTGCAGGCGCATCGAGCGCTGGAGCGCTCGATGGAGGAGCCGTAGGCGCTCACGCGGAGCAGCAGGACAAGCCGCCGAGCATCGCATGGAGTTTCACCGCGGCGGTCGGTGACCTCCCGACGGTTGCGCCAGCAACC
>JAUSAZ010000192.1 GCA_030652255.1 Myxococcales bacterium
TGGCGGCGGCGCCCGGGGCGCGCGCGGCGCTCAGCTCGGGCCTCGTCGGCTGGCTCGCCCACCGCGACCCATGGATGGACGGCATCGCCGAGGTGCGCCCGGTCTTCGACCGCTTCCCGACGGGCCTCGACGACTGGCGCCGGGTGCGGGCCATCGGCGCCTCCGTCGCGGTGCTGTTCCCGCTCACGCTCGGCCTCGCGGTGGCGGGCGAGCGCCCGATCTCCCGCCGCCGGGTCTTCCTGGCCGGATACGCCCTCGTGCTCGTGGGCGCGACGCTGCTCCAGACGCGCTTCGGCCGGCCGCTGGTGAGCGCGCTCGCCGCCGCCGCGGCCCTCGGCCTCGCCGCGCTGGCGTCGCGCGTCGCGGGCGCCGGTCGCGCGCTGTCGGCGCGGTGGGCGTCGCCGCTGGTGGTGGCCGCCGCGCTGCTCTGGGTCGGGGTCGACGGGCAGCTCCGCGGGGCGCTGGGCCCGGCGCCCGCGGCGGTGGTGTCGCCCGTGCACGAGGTCGCGCTCTTCTTCCGCCGGCGCCCGGTGCTGGCGGTGCGCGGCCGTCGCCACGGAGTGCTCGCCTCGTGGGACCGCTCGCACGACATCCTCGACGTCTCCGGGCGCCCGGTGGTGCTGACCAGCTTCGGCCCCTACGTGACGCCCGCGCTCTTCGAGGCCGCCGAGCGAGCGTGGCGCGGCGACGTCGAGGGGATGGCGTCGTTCATGGCGCGCGCCGACAGCGGCAACGTGGTGGTCGGCTACCGGCAGTACCAGAAGATGCGCCGCGCGGGGGGTGGTCCCTTCCTGCGCGAGGCCGCGGGCGTCGCGACGCCCAACGCGGACTTCCTGCGCGCGCAGCCCGCGTCGGTGCTGGCGCTGGGCGGCGGCGGAATCCCCGAGGCGTCGGTCGCGCACGCGGGGCACTTCCTGCCCGTGTTCGCGAGCAGCGCCCCGGTGCCGGGCCTCGCGCCGCCCACGCCGAGGCTCTGGGTGCACGAGCTCGTCGCGGGCGCGCGGGTGTCGGGCGACGCGCCGGATGGCGCGCTGGTGCGCTGCACCGTCGACCTGATCGTCCGCGGCGTGCCACGCCCGTGGGTGGGATGGACCGTCGCGCGCGGCGGCCGCTATGAGCTGGTGCTGCCGCTGCCGACGGGGCTGCTCCTGCCGACGATCCGCACGGGCGAGAGGTACGTCGTGCGCGTGGGCGACCGCGAGGCGGGCTCGTTCGCGCTGCCGCTCGACGCGGTGCTCCGGGGGAGCGCGGTGGACGTCGGCGGCCTGCCGCGGCCGTAGCGGAGACGCCTCGCGGCGCGCAGCCGGGTGGGGCCCATGCTGCGGCGCGGGCGCTCGTCGTAGCGCCCCTGAGAGAGCACAATCGCCGCCATGCATGGTTTCACCCACGGCGGGGCGCACCTCGTCTTCCAGGACGGCTTCGGCCTCACGCGGTTTACGCCACCCAGGGCGGTCAAGACCGACAAGGACGCCTCGGGCCTCTCGCTCACCCTGGGCGACGCGCATGTGCTGGCGCACGCCCATCGCACCAGCCGCCGCGCGCTGCGAACGCTGCCCGCCCTCGCCCGCGCGAAGTGGCCCTTCAGCGACTACGGCGAGCATGTGCTGATGCCCGACGGCGAGCACGGGTTCGAGCCCACCCACGATGGCGGCAAGCTGTTTCGTGTGTCGGGGGAGTCGCTGGCGACCTTCCGGTGGCCCGACGGAATGGCCTCGGTCGGAGCGTTGGACCTCGGTCGCGCCCGACCCGCGAAGTCGAACGTCGTCGGTCGGGCCGCGACGGGGCCAGGCGACGTGCTGGCGGCGTTCAATCCGTTCCTGGGGGTGGTGCGGGTCGGGCGCATGACGGGCCCCGGCGCCTTCGAAGCGGCGTGGCAGGCCGAGGTCAACGTGCCCGTCGGCGAGGTGCTGCTCTTCCCCGGCGCCGCCGAGACCTTCCTCGGCGCGTGGGACCCGGGGACCCGCGAGGCGCGCCTCTACCGCGTGGACGCCGGGCGCCGCGTCGAACCCAAGGTCCTCCGCTCCGTGAGCGCCCCCACCTTCTCGGGGACGCGCTGGTGCTGGCAGGAGTCCGACGCCGTCGTGTGCGCCGCGCCGTGGGACGCCCTCGATCGCCCCACCCGACACACCCTCCCCCCGTCCGTCCACGGGGTCGGCACGCTGATGGCGTACGGCGACGCGGTGTACTGGGTTCCGCTCGATGGTGAGTGCATCATCGACGTGGTCGCGGGCGTGGTCGTCGACCGCAAGCTGGGCGCGGCCGATCAGGCGCTGCGCGCGCGGGCCGTGGATGCGCTGCGCACCTTCGGCTCGTGGCTCGGCGCCGAGGGCGGCAGCCTTCGCTTCGGACACGTACTCCGCGAGAAGAGCGGCAGCGCCTCGTGGTCGCCCGTCTTCGACACCGGCGTGGGATCGCTCGCGTCGCACCTCGCGGTGGGCGAGCTCCTCGGCCGTCAGCGCCACAACAGCGGCGACCCCGATGCGCTCTCCGTGGGCAGCTACTCGATGCCGACGGGCGTGTCGCGCGTCCCCCTCGACGACGTCCGGCGCGGCTTCGCGGCGCTCGACGCGTGTGACGGGCAGATCCTGCGGGCGTCGTGCGGGCTGGAGTATCCGTTGAAGGGATACTTCGAGCCTCGCCACAACGACCGCCACCGCCGCGGCCTCGACGCGCCCGACGCCCTCTTCGACCCGCTCGCGGGGGCGGCCCTGCTGCGGGCGATCATGGAGACGGTCTCTCGCGGAGAGCGCGTGCCGCTGGGCGCCAACGTCGACCGCTGGTCGGCGACCCCGATCACCGTCGACGAGCTCCTGCGCTTCGACCACCCCACCGAGGTCTGGGACACCTCCCCCGCGCTCGCCCGCGCGCCCTCGCTGCCGATGATCACGGCGTGGCTGGCGCTCGACCTGCTGCGGGCGGACGCCGCGCCCGTGCTCGCGCGCTGGCTGGTGGGCGCGTCCTCGCCCTTCGCCAGGGCCAACCCGCACATCGCCCACGAGCCCGCGACGCGGATGATGCAGTACTTCCCCGCGACCGAGGCCGCCTTCAAGGACGCGTGCGGCGGCGAGACCCAGGGCGCGGCGATCTTGCGAGGCGTGGCGTCGGAGCTGCGCGGGTGAGAGGGCGACGACGTCGTGCGCGCGGAGCCCTTCGACGCGATCGAGCTCAGCCTCGGCGGGCTCCAGGGCCCGCTGAGCACCCGGGTCGTCAGCCCACCTCGACGTCCCAGCGCGCGAGCTCCTCGCGGATGCGCCGGTCGAGCATCGCCACCAGCTCCGGGTCGTCGGCCTCCCACTCGTCGGGGACGTCCAGCACCACGATCTCCGCCTCCCGCGCCGTCTCGCCGTAGCGCTCCCGCAGCATCTCGCGGTGGCGCTTCTCCATCACGAACACCACGTCGGCCCACGCGAGGCTCTTCTCCGTCACCCGCACCCGCGCCTCCGGCGAGGTGCCCGCGGAGCGCGCCGCGAAGTCGCCGCCCCACCCGCGCACCACGCGCTCCGCCGTCGGGCTCCGCCACTGATTTCGCGAACACACGAAGAGCAGGTTCATCGTCTGGGCCCTCGCGTTCAGACGGATGTTCCCCCCGAAACAGGTATTTTCTCGACCTGATTCTCTATCCAAATAGGGCTTCCACCCCGGCTTCTGTGTTGTCACTAACCGCGCCATTTTTGGCTTGACGCTCCGCCCTGCTGGAGCTCTCGTAGGGGCGTGTTCATCAAGCGCACCCGCAGCGTCCAGGGCGACCGGGAGTACGGGGCGGTGCTGCTGGTCCAGGGCGAGCGCGTCCCCGCGCGACGAGGCCCTGGGCGCCCCCGTGCTGACGCCCCCGCGCGTTCGCGCGTCGTGCACCGCACCTTGGCCAACCTGTCCAAGCTCCCCGAGGCGCTCGTCACCCTGATCGAGCGCTACTGTCAGGCCGAGCGCGAGGGCAAAGCGTTCGATCTGACCGAAGCGCACGAGCCCGTCATCGGCCCCGCCTACGGCCCGCTGGCGGCGTTGCTCGCGCTGGCCCGCGAGGCAGGCATCGAACGCGCCCTGGGCACCACGCGGCGGGGGCGCCTGGCCCTGTTCCTCGTCCTGGCGCGCGTGCTGCACCGCGGGTCGCGACGGTCGGCCGCCCGGTGGGCCAGCACCCAGGCGACCGCGCCGGTGCTGGGCCTGGAGCGGTTGGACGAGGATGACCTGTACGCCGCCCTGGACTGGCTGGCCGCCGAGCAGCCGCGCATCGAGCGCGCCCTGGGCCCGAAGAGGCCCAAGGGGCTGGTGTTCCTGTACGACGTGACCTCCTCGTACCTGGAGGGGCAGCACAACGAGCTGGCCGCCCCGGGCTACAACCGCGACGGCAAGCGCTTCAAGAAGCAGGTCGTGGTGGGCCTGCTGACGGACGCCGAGGGCGAGCCGCTGAGCGTGCACGTGTACGAGGGCAACCGCGCCGACCCGACCACCGTGGCCGACGTGGTGCACACGCTGGCCCAGGAGTTCGGCGGCGCCGAGGTGGTGCTGGTGGGTGATCGCGGGATGCTCCGGGGCCCGGCGCGCGAGCAGCTCGGGGCGCAGGGCTTCCGCTACGTCACGGCGCTGACCGACCCGGAGCTGCGGCGCCATCTGCGCGAGGGGATCTTGCGCCTGGAGGACTTCACCGAGCAGGTGGCCGAGGTCGTCGGCGAGGGCGGCCTGCGCTACGTGTTCAAGCGTATCGCGGCCACCCGGGAACGGCACCGCACGCGCCGCGCCGACCAGCTCGCGCGTGTGCAGGCGAAGGTGGACCAGCGCAACGCCTACGTCGCGGCGCACCCGCGGGCCGAGGCGGCGGTGTCGGTACGCCAGGCCGAGCGCTGGCTGGGCGCGTACAAGCTCGGGGCCTTCGTGAGCGCGACGCTCGAAGGCCGCCGGGTGGTGCTGGCCGTGGACGCGGCGAAGCAGGCCCGGGTGCACGAGCTGGACGGGTGCTACGTGGTGTTGAGCGACGTGCCCGCGGCCAAGGCGTCGGCGCAGACCTTGTGGGAGCGGTACGGGGACCTTCAGCGGGTCGAGCGCGACTTCCGGACGCTCAAGACGGGGTTGCTGGAACTGCGGCCGATCTTCCTGCGCAAGGCGGGTCGGACCCGTGGGCATGCGCTGGTGGCGCTGCTGGCGCTCAAGCTGACGCGGGCGTTGGAGCGGCATGTGAAGCCGCTGGGGATCACGGTGGCGGAGGCGCTCGATCGCCTCGACGGGGTCCGGCTGGTGTCGCTCGGTGCGCCCGAGCACGGGCTCTGGCGGCTGCCGACCCGCTGGGAGGCGCCCCAGCGCGATCTGCTCGCCGTCCTGCCAACCCTGCCCGCGCCGATGTTGTCTCTAGGAGAACCCTCGGCGTAGCTCGCAATCGCCCGTGAACTCATAGGGGATTTGCGGGGACGTCTGCGCGCCCGAGGGGGGAAGATCCGTCAGACCGCGCGCACGTAGCCGGTGTTGTGCGGCCCGACGGCGATGCCGCGGCCGTCGGCCTCGACGTGCAGCGCGTAGACCCAGCGGTGCCCGGCGCCCGTGAGCTCGTGCTCGACCTGCCACGTCGTCCCCTGGTCGTCGCTGCGGACGATGCGCTCGAGGGCCCCGACGAACCACTGCCCCGACGCGGTCGTGCACACGTCGGTGATGTTGCGAACGAGCCGGGGCGGGGTGACGTCGCGCCAAGTCCGCCCGCCGTCCTCGGAGCGCAGCAGCTCGTCGTCGCCGCCCGCGAGGAAGCACCCCGGCTGCCACGTCGCGAGCGACTTCAGCCACGATCGGGCGGACCCCTTCGGCGCCTCCACGGCGGCCCGCACGACCTCCCAGCGGGCGCCGTCGTCGCTGCGCAGGATGACTCCGTCCGAGCCCACCGCGACGAGGCTCCCGGCGCCGTCTCCGAGCACGTCGACGAGCGACGCCCCGGTCAGGGGTGGGGCGACCGACCACGTGCGGCCGGCGTCGCGGGTGACGGCGAGGGTTCCCTTCGCGCCGCACAGATGGACGACCTCGGGCGACGCGCACCACAGGCCCAGCAGCGCGACGTCGAGCCCGGTGCGCAGGCGCTTCCACTTCCCCTTGTGCAGCGTGACGAGCATCCCCTGACCGCCGGCGACCCACGGCGCGCCGCCGGGGACGCCGCGGATGCGCGTGTGGTTGCGCCGCGAGACGAAGTCCTCCAGGGCCCAGGTGTGCCCGCCGTCGGTGGAGCGCGCGATGGGCGCGGGGCGGCCGAGCGAGGGGATGCCGGTGAGCCAGAGGGTCCCGGCGCCGTCGCCCCACGCGCTCGCGTACCAGTGCGGGCCCGGGAGGGGGTGGAGGAAGGTCCACGAGGGGGTCGAGGTGGCGGTGCCCATGGAGGGAGAGGAGCGTACCCGATCGCGGGGCGCTGCTCGCGGGGCGCGGTCGAGGGCGGCGAGCCGAGGTCCGACGCCTCACCTGCGGGGACACATCGCGCGCTCCCGCGAGCGCTGCCCGTAGCTCCCTGGACGCTGCCTTGGCAGATCATCCCTCGATGAGGGAGCGCACCCGCTCGGCGAGCCGGGTGAGGTCCGGGACGCGGGGCTCGATGAGGGCGCCCCTCACCTCGCCATCGAGCGCCGACGCGCGGACATGTGCGGGCGCGGGGGTGAGTCGCAGCCCGTGGAGAAGGTCAGCGACGCGACGAGCGCGAGGGAAGCTCCGAGTCGGCGTGGTGTCGAGCGCGGTGAGGTCATTCGAGGCACGCCCGGGGCAGGCAGACCATGGTGTCGTCTGCGCACGAGCCGCTCTCGCACATCTCCCCGCGACCCTGTTGGCACGCTTCGCCCGTAGCCCGGCGCGCGACGCAGCGCTGCTGCATCTGGTCGCAGTAGAGCCCGGCGTTGCAGGGGATCGTCCCGCACCCGCTCCCGATGCCCCCGTCGCCTGGCGCCGCCCGACAGAAGCCGTCCTCGCACTGTAGCCGCGCGGCGGCGTCGCAGAGGCCCGTGCGACCGAGCTGCCCCTCGGGGCACGCCTCGCCCTCGCGCCACCGCTGCAACGGAGAGCACGCGCCGGTCGTCCCGTCGCCCACCGGGAGGCACTGCGTCCCGTCGGCGCAGGCGTCACCGCCGCCGCAGGGCGCTCCCGCGGCGAGCTTCGGGCGGCACTGCGAGCGGCCGGCGGTCGGGGCGCACGCGAGCCCCGTGGCGCAGCGGCGATCGACGGGGGGATTGGTCGCGGCCGTGGCCAGCCCGCAGCCGTCGCCGTCGGCCCCGGGCGGCGCCGATGCGATCGCCACGCAGCGGCCACCCTCCTCGCCGGGCGCGACCACGAGGCTGCACAACACGCGCGTCGCGGAGCCCACGCTGGAGCACTCCTCCCGCTGTCGGCACATCCCGCCGGGCGCTACGCGGGGGAGGCAGGTTCCGGGGCAAAGGCGGGGCTCGCGGAGGGTGCCGCCGTGCCGACACCACGCGTCGCCCGCGCACTCCTCGGTGCGCCAGCACGAGCCGTTGGTGGGGACGGTTCCGCTGAAGAGGCCGGGGCACACCTCGACGGACGACTCGAACTCCAGGTCGCAGCGGCTCCCGAGGCCCGTGATGCATCGGCGGGCGGCGGCCGCGTCGTAGCGGGTGAGCCCGGCGTTGGTGGCGACGATGAGGTCGCGAAACTGGTCGACGGCGCGGGGGAGCATGAGACGCACGCAGCTCGCCTCGTCGGTGATCTGGAGCCGCACCTCGCGGAGCTCGCGGGTGCCGAGCGAGCAACGGAACAACGCCGCACAGAGGGCGCGGGAGAGTTCTGAGCCGAGCGCTTCGAGGGGGATGGGGTCGGTCGCGGCGGGGGTCGGCGCGTCGGCGCGGCCGCCGTCGAGCGGCACCGACGGGATCGACGACGAGCACGCCGCGAGGAGGCCGACGATCAGCAGGGCACGGCGCATGGTGCAGGAGTGCAGGCACGCCGCGCGGGCGTCAACCGTTGGGGCGCCACGGCGAGCACCCCGAGGTCGCCGACGTCGCCCGCGTGGAGTGACGTGGATGCGGCCGAGCGCGCACCGGGCGGTGCTCCATGCCGCTGGTGGACTACGGGGTGGAGCGCGACCGGTAGATGGGCCCTGAGATACCCTTCGCGGCCATGACCACCTCGACGGCACCGCGCGTCAAGACCTCCATCGAGGAGTACCTCGCGATGGAGGCCGCCGCCTTGGAGAAGCACATCCTCTGGGACGGCGAGGTCTTCTCCGTCCAGGCGATGGCCGAGGGGACGCCCGATCACAACACCATCTGCGCCAACACCATCGTCGAGCTCGGCACGGCGCTGCGGAGTTCGCGGTGTCGCGTGCTGACGTCCGACCAGAAGGTGTGGGTCCCCCGCAAGCGGGGCTTCGTGTACCCCGACGCCATCGTCGCTTGCGGGCGCCTGGCGCTCTACCCCGGCACCGTCGACGTGGTGACCAACCCCCTCGTGATCGTCGAGGTGCTCTCCGAGGGGACCGAGCGCTTCGATCGCGGAGAGAAGTTCGAGGGCTACCGAACCATCGAATCGCTCCAGCACTTCGTCATGGTGTCGTCGCAGCGTCCGCTCGTGGAGCTGTACACCCGCGGAGACGGCGGCGCGTGGGTTCTCCGCGAGTACGGCGAGGGGACGGAGCTGCGGTTGAGCGGGCCCGACATCGCGATCTCCGTCGACTCGCTGTACCGCCTGGCCCTCGAAGCAGACGACGGGGCGTGAGCTGCTGACACGCCCGACGGTCGGGTCCGTGCCTTCGCATCGCTGCGGCACCTCGTCGAACAGCCGCCCGATCTCGTCCCGCGACCCCGCGACGAAGGGGCCGTGGTGCACCAAAGCCTCGTCCTGACGAACGCCCGCGTAGGTCGGCGGCGGGCCCGCAGCGATGACGCGCAGATGGTCAGCACCTGCTACACGATCGATCAGGCGGGTCTGGGCCTCTGCTTCAACTCACCCAATCGGCTGGGGAGTCGCCGAGCGAGAGAACCGCAAGGGTCGCAAGGGTCGCAAGGGAGAGACAGGATGAGCGGGCAGACGCTCGAATCGATCACTCCACGTCGGGTGACCTCGGTTGGGACGCCTGCGGCTTCGCGCAATCGCAGGTAGTGCCTGCGGTCAGCGCTCGTCTTCCTTGCGACCCTTGCGCCCTGGCGGCCTCTTCTCTCGCGGCGCACGCGGAGTACTGTCGCAGCGTGGCGTACAACACCCGGGCGTCGCGACCGCCGTCCAGCACCAGGACATCGACTCACTGCTCGGGTTCTGCCTCGGCCTCGGCGTGCCCACAGCGCTGCGCCTCGCGGCGTACGCGCCCAGCCGGGTCGAGCGAACGCCACGGGCTCACCGTCCGTCGACCCGGCAGCGCCCGCCGCAGGGCCCGACAAAGCATGGACGGGGCTCTACGCTCGGGCGATGAGGGAGCACGACATGAAGCACGCAGGGTGGGTCACGGTGGTGATGGCGGTGGCGTGTCGCGAGCCCGCGCGCGTCGAGCCGCCGCGCCGGGCAGAACCGGCCGCGCCGATCGTGGTCGCGGACGCGGGCGTGGGGGCGCTGGGTCAGCTGGGCCTCAACACCAACAGCTCGCCGCCGACGAGCGGGGCGCGCGAGATCGACCGCGGGGCGCGCGTGACCCTCGGCGAGGGCGAGGCGGAGGGCGACGTGTCCTTCGGCGACCTCGACGCCGTGGCGCGCGTGGTGCGGACCAACCTCGCGTCGATGCGCGTCTGCTACGACATGGCGCGCAACCGCACGCCCGGGCTCCAGGGGCGGGGCGCGCTCCGCCTGACGGTGGGCGCAGACGGGCTCGCGACGGAGGTTCGCTTCAGCGGCCTGGGCGACGACGGGCTCAAGGCCTGCATCGAGGGGCGGTCACAGCGCTTCCGCTTCGCGCCGCACGGGGGCGGACCGCTGCGGTGTTCGTTCCCGCTGAACTTCGAGCCTCCGGAGGCAGGCTGAGGCCCCGCGGCGAAGCCCGAGCGATGGCGCCCATCGTCATCCGCGAGGTCCGAAGGCTGCTCCTGGGGGTGCTCCTCCTCGCGGCCATGCCCGGGGCGCTGGTCTACGGGAAGCTCAGCCACCACCGGGGCTTCGAGCGCGATGACTGGCTCGCGCTCGCGCTCCTCACGCTGCCCGGCCTCTGGTTCATCGTCACCGGCTGGTCGGTGCTCACCGCCGACGATGACGGGCTGGCTCTGCGCACCTATCGCGGGACGCGCCGCGCCCCCTGGAGCGCCGTCCGCGACTTCCATCTCCCCGAAGCAGGAGAGCTCGACAACGCGGTCGAGCTCGACGACCAGCGCGTGTTCGCGTGGGCCCACGACCAACCGCAGGCCGAGGCGCTCCGGCAGCTCGTGCTCGCCCGCGCGACGCGATCGACGACCCGCGAGTGGGCGACCCGGGGCGCCCGAGCAGTGGAGTCGCTGCCGTACACCTTCGGGTACCCGCCGCCGCGGATGTCGTGGGTGCCCGTCCTCCTGACGTTCCTCGTCGTCGGACCGATCGCCCTGGAGATCGCGCTGCGCGGCTGGTCCTTCCTGCGCCCCCCGCGGCTGAACGCGACGCTCGGTCAGGCGGCCGTGGTGCTGGGCTGCCTCGCGGCGACGTGGTCGACGAACATGCGGGGAATGCGCGACCTGCGCCGCCGGCAAGGGCAGCGCGTGACCGCCCGCGAGGAGGGCCTGCGTTACGACGACGGGTCGCGCGAAGTCGTGATGCGCTGGGAGGAGATCACCCGCGTCGCCCCGTCGGGCTCGGCCGGTCACTTCGTGGACCTCCACGTCATCGAGTCGAGCCGCGGCTCCTTCGAGGTGAGCAACAGCCTCAACGACCACCGGCGGCTGATGGAGCTCATCGCGCGCCGCGCGCCGCGGGCGGTCGAAGCCTGGCGCGACGCCGAGAACCGGCGCGAAGACCTCCTGCTCCCGCCCGCGGAGCCCGGCGTGAAGGTTCATCACTACCGGACCCGCACCGAGCGGAAGGTGTTGTGGGGCCTCGGGGCGATCCTCGCGCTGCTCGTCGGACTCGGCCTCCGACGTCAACAGCTCACCAGCGTGCTTCTAGAGTCGTTGATCCTGGGCGTGCCGCTGGGCCTGCTGCTCCTGCGCTACCTCGGCACGCGGGTGACCACCAACGCCCGCGGAATCACCTACGAGCGCCTCGGGCGGCGTGACTCCCTCGCCTGGAGTGAGCTCGATCGCTGGCGACCGGCAGGCGTCGAGGTCTTCGCGCACCTGCTGATCGAGGGCCGCGGGCAGCGCTGGCGCATCTGGGGCGGACTCTCGGACGTCGTCGGCCTCATCCAGACGCTCGAAGCGCACCGGGCGGCAGATCCGGTTCCCGGTCAGGGCCCTACGCTCACCCCATGAGCAAGGCATTCACCAAGGAAGACGACACCGCCGACGACGCGCCGGTGGTCCCACTGCCGACGCTCGGGCCCGTCGTGCGGCTCACCCGCGACGCGGTGACCCTGCTCCGCGCCGAGGCCGCCCGCACCGACGACCCCGCCCGCCGACGCCTGCTCGCCGAGGCCGTCGACCGCGCGACGGTCGTCCCCGAAGGCATCCCCGACCGCGTGCGGCTCGGCGCGCGGGTCACCGTGGAGTCCGACGCCGAAGGACGCCGCGAGGAGCTGCTGGTGAGCCCCGAGGAGTTCGAGCTCACCGGCCGCGGGTGGAGCGTCGCCTCGCCCGTGGGCCGCGCGCTGTTCGGCGCCGAGCCCGGCGACGAGGTGGAGGTCGTCCGGCCGCGCGGCCGCATCACGCTGCGGGTCGTCGCCGTCAGGATGTGACCCCCGCCACGCGGCCCCTCGCGGATGCGCCCCGGACGCCGCCCCGGCTACGACGTGCCGAACAACCCATCAATGACCTTCGGGTCGACCCCGAGCCACTCGAAAGGGGCGTGTACGTAGAGCCAGGACAGTTCCTCGGTGCGACCGTCGACGAGCTCAAGCGCCTGCTGCTCGATCCGCTTGAACTCCTGCTCTGACCAGCCACCCGGGTACACGAGTCGAAGCACTTCAGACTCGAGCGCAAGGATTTCCGTGCGGATCTTGGGGTTCATGGGGACCACCGGAAGTACTGCCGCGTTCTCTCGACAGAGGGAGTATGGGCGAACCGATGGCGCAGTGCTGCGAGAGCTGCGTTGGCATGGCTCCGCTCCAGTTACCAGACACCCATTACCCGTAGTACCCGCTCCCGCGAGTGTTGGCAGGAGTTCCCGGGACGCTGCCTTGGCTCCCGGGACGCCGCCTTGACCGATTCCAACGCCCCATCCTCCCCGCTCGCGCTGTCGGCCGACACACCACAGCCCTGACCGTCCAGCACATCCCTGGCGGTGTCCAGCCAACCCCCTCCTCCATCGCCGCCCATCACGGCCCGTCGCGCGCTCTCCTCATCCGCGGCACCTCGGTCGAGACGCCCAGGTGCTCCAGGATGCGCACGATGCCCACGCGCTCCGTGATCGCCGCGATCATCTTCATCCGCCCATCGCACGCCGGGCACCTCAGCGCGTCGACGCCCCACACCCGGCAGAGCAGCCGCGCCCGGTCGATGCGCGCCCGCTTCGTCGACGCCTCCCGCGGCCCGCCCTCGCCCACCCGCTCGGTCGTCGTCGCCTCGGCCCCACCGCCGACCTCTGCCTCCACCGGCGGCAACGGCACGACCGCCACCCGCCACGGCGAGTTCGGGCGCGAGCACGCCGTGGTAGCGCACCAGCGGCGTCCGCGGCGGCGCCACCAGCGCGCTCAGCCGAGCCATGAACTCCATCGGCGTCATCACCCGGTGCGTCGCCCCCGCGCTGCGCGGCGACTTCACCCGGTACGCCACGTTGCCGTCGGGCAGTACGCTCACCGGCCGCTCGCCACCGCGGGCCGCGCCATGTAGCGGCAGAGTCGTTCGAGCGCGTCGCGGTCGTCCCCCGCCACGCACACGCCCGCGTGCAGGTTGAACCCGTCGCGCTCGGCGACGAGCCCGCGCGAAGGGCGCGTAGGCCCGCGGCAGCGTGGGTGGGCGCTCCCCTCGGAGGGCGAGGACGGTGTTCGCAGGCGTGGGTGGGCACTCCGCCCAGCCCTTCAACTCCCTTGTGGCCAGGTAACTCCCCGGAGACCGATCCCACGGGGGAGGCCTGCGTGTCCGCGGGGAGCTCGAACGCCGCGACCTGCTGCCCCCTCAGGTCGCGGTCGCGACCCTCGGCGCCAGGGCGACCACCTCGAAGCGCGGGGGCGCCAGCACCACCCGCTTCACCTTGCAGCCCTCGACCGCGCGCACGATGGCGCCTCGGTACATCTCGGGAAACCCATCGGGCAGCTGAAGCGTGAGCGAGATCGTCGTCGGGAGCTTCGTCTCCGGGTCGATCTCATGGTGCTGCGTGAGCTTCAGCCCCTCCGTGGGCAGCTTGCGCGCCTGGCAGAACCCGAGCGCGTAGATGCCCGCGCACGTCGCCAGCGACGCGAGAAACATCTCGAACGGCGCGATGGCGACCCCCTCTCCGCCGAGCTCCGTCGGCTGGTCGGTGCGCATCGTGAACGCGCCCACCGTTGCGTCGACCTGCTTGCCACCCGGAAACGTGACTTCGATGTCCATGTTGCGATTCCTCTTCCGGTGCGTGGGAGCCACCCGACCTGCCAAGGGGTTCACGCAGGTCACACACGTCATCGTTGCCCTCATCGTGCGTAGAGCGCTTGCAGGCTGGGGTGACGAACCATCGCGCGGAACCCCAGCCATCCGCACACCTTCGCGCGCCCGGCTGCCGCGGGTTGAAACCCACGGCAGCCAAGGGAAAGCCCGCGGCGGGCTGGTCACTGTGCCTGGACATCGGACAGGCCGCTTGCGGCCTTCACCTTGGCTGCCGTGGGTTTC
>JAUSAZ010000195.1 GCA_030652255.1 Myxococcales bacterium
GGGCGGCCCCGGCGGTCCCGGCGGTCGCGGCGGCCCCGGCGGCCCCCCCCGCGGCCCCGGCGGCAGCGGCCCCGGCTGGCCCACGGCCAACGGCGGCATCTCCGCCACCCCGAGCGCCCCGCCGGCCCCGCCGGCCGGCCCCATCGTCGAGAAGGTCGGCCCCCGCGGCACCTCCTCGCACGGCGGGTCCGAGCCCTCGGGCACCTGATTCGCGCCCCGTCGCGGCGGCCCGCAGCCCTCCACCGGGCGGCCGCCGCGGACGATCCGTTCTTACACCAATCCGTATTCGACCCGCTCGCCGGGCGCCCGAAGACGGGCCCCCGGGGAGCGCCGGGTCCTCAGACAGACTCCCAAGCAAAGACACGAAGAGGCGAATCGATGGCCGCAATCACCGCAGCGATGGTCAAGGAACTCCGTGAGCGCACCCAGTCCGGCATGTCGGACTGCAAGAACGCGCTCGTCCAGGCCGAGGGGGACATGGCGAAGGCCGTGGAGATCCTCCAGAAGATGGGCAAGACGAAGGGCGAGAAGGCCGCGGGCAAGGTCGCCGCGGAGGGCTCCGTCACGGCGCGCGTCAACGGCGCCGTGGGCGTGGTCGTCGAGCTCAACTGCCAGACCGACTTCGTGGCCCGGGGCGAGGAGTTCAAGGCCGCGCTGCGCGACCTGGCGGACGCCTCGCTCGAGCACAAGCCCACGGACAAGGCGGCCCTCGAGGCCATCGCGTTCTCGGGCATGACCTTCAAGGACCGCATCGAGGGCCTCACGGTGCGCTCGGGCGAGAAGCACGACGTCCGCCGCGTGGCGGTCTTCGAGGCCGCCGCCGGCTCGCACCTGCACACCTACGTGCACTCCAACGACCGCATCGCGGTGCTCGCGGAGGTCGCCAGCTCCGACCCGAAGAGCGCCAAGGTGATCGAGTTCGCCGACGACGTCTGCCTCCAGGTGGCGTCGATGAACCCGAAGTACCTCGACCGCTCGGAGGTGCCCGAGTCGGACATCTCCAAGCAGCGCGAGATCTTCTCGGCGCTGATGGACAAGGAAGACGCCGAGGCGGTCGCCGCGCCGGTGGACTTCCTCGCGCGCGTGCAGTCGATCATCACCGAGGTGGCGGCCGAGGAAGGCCGCGAGCTCGGCGACATGGACGCCGAGGTGAAGGCCCACTTCGAGAAGTCCGACAAGGACCGCGCAACCTTCGAGGGCTTCAAGAAGGCCGCGGAGAAGGCCAAGGGGCGCGCGCCCGCCGCGAAGGAGAAGATCCTCGACGGCAAGATCGCCAAGTGGCTCACCGAGATCGTGCTGCTCGACCAGAACTCCGTGAAGGAGAACAACACCCCCATCAGCAAGGTGATGGCGAACGTGGCGAAGGAAGTGGCCGGGACGAAGATCGTCCGCTTCGTGCGCTTCGAGGTCGGCGAAGGCATCGAGAAGGCCGCCGCCAAGGACTTCGCCACGGAGGTCGCCGAGATGGCGGCCGCCAGCGCCAAGGGCTGATCGCTCCCCTCCCCCCTCCGATGCGCCCCACCGCGGCGAGGCCCTGGTCCTCCAGCCTCCTGCGGTGGGTGGCGCTGCTCCTCCTCGTCGACGCCGCGGCCTTCCTGGTCGCGCTCTCATTTACCCAGCAAGGTATCCTCGCGCTGACCCTCCTGGGCCTCGGCGCCGCGTGGGCGGCGCTCTCGCTGCTCGCGGTGTGCGGGCTCTACCTCGACGCCGCCCGCGGCGGCGACCCGGGCCCGCTGCTCAAGGGCCACCGCAGGCCGTGGTTGCAGCCCCTGTTCTTGCCCTTCCGGGTGGTGAGCTACGGGGTCTTCGCGGGCGCCCGCTGGTGGCGCCGCGGCGACGCCGTGAGCGAGGTGTCCCCGGGGCTCTTCCTGGGGGTGCGGCTCTTCCCGGGCGAGGTCGAGGCGCTGCGGGCCCGCGGGGTCACCGCGGTGATCGACCTGACGAGCGAGCTGCCCACCGCGGCGGTGTTCGACCGGGCGCCCTTCGAGCGCTTCGCGGTGCCCACGCTCGACCGCACGCCGCCCCCGCCGGAGGTCTTCGAGGCGGCGGTGCGCTGGGTCGCCGAGCGGGTCGCCCGGGGGCAGTCGGTGTACGTGCACTGCGCCTTCGGCCGGGGGCGCAGCGCCACCGTCGTCGCCGCGGCGCTCGTCGCCCTCGGGCGCGCGAAGGATCCCGCGGAGGCCGTGGCGATGGTGACGGCGGCGCGGCCCTCGGTGAGCATCAAGGGCGACCAGCGCGCGGCGCTGGAGGGCTTCGCGGCGCGGGCGCGTGGGGCCGCGAAGCCCGGCGCGGCGCCCCCGACGGGTGTACCCTCGACGCCACCATGAGGCGCCGACTGTCGCGGCTGTTGCCCATCGCCGCCCTCTGCCTCGGCGGCTGCACGGGCCAGCTCAGCGGCGACGGGTCACCCGCCGACGCTGCGCCCGACGCTGCCTCGCCTGCCGACGTCGGCCGCGCGCCCATGGACGTTCCCCCGCCGCGCGATGTGCCCCCGGCGCCCCGGGACGTCCCCGCGGCCCCCGTCGACCGCGGCGTCGTGCGCGACGTGCCCCCGGCGCCCCTCGACCGCGGCGCTGCCCCCGTGGATGTGGGCGTCCCTGCGCGGTGCGCGGCGGGCCCGTTGGCGACGCCCATCGCGGGCTGCCGACCGCCCACGGCGCCCTCCACCGGCGACCCGCGGCAGGACTGCGTCGACCGCATCAACCAGTTCCGGAGGGAGTGCCAGTGCCTGCCGCCGCTCCAGCGCTGGACCGCTGGCGAGGCCTGCGCCGACAACCACGCGATGATCGACCAGCAGACCCGCACCGCGCACAACGGCTTCCGGATGCGCGTGTGCAGCAACTCGGGCTCCGGGCAGAACGAGTGCCCCGGGTGGCTCGGCTGGGGCAGCGTGGCGTCGACGGTGTCGGGCTGCCTGCAACAGATGTGGGACGAGGGCCCCGGGGACTTCTACGGCCCGCCGCCGCACGGGCACTACCTCAACATGTCGTCGCGTAGCTTCACCCGCGTCGCCTGCGGCTACTTCACCAGCGGCGGCGCGACCACCGCCGTGCAGAACTTCCAGTAGCCCACCCTCCCCCCGACCGGGCGCTCACCAGTTGAAGCCGATGGCCACCACGCCGCTGGCGTCGCAGGTCGCGCGCACGCTGCAATACCGGGCGCGCATGTACGACCCGTCGTTGCAGCGGAGCGTGCCGCAGTGGGGGTCACCGCCGCAGCCGCCGGGCGGCGTCGTGTAGCAGGTCGCGCCCGAGCAGTGCGCCGTGCCCTCGCAGTACCCGCCCCCCGCGGTGATGCACGCCGGGCCGCCGACGGTGCCCGCGGGGATGTTCCAGCGCACCGGGCCGGGCGTGTCGCAGCTCGCGACGGTGCAGCCCTCGTCGGTCATCCCGTCGCAGTCGTCGTCCATCATGTTGCCGCACACCTCGGTGGTGGGCATCGGCGCCGTGCACCCGCCCCACGCGCCGCGCGCGCAGCGCTCGGTGCCGCTGCCGCACGCCGTCGTGCAGGCCCGGCTCAGCGCCTCGTCGACCTCCCCGTCGCAGTCGTCGTCGGCGTTGTTGCACAGCTCCGCCGCGGCGCCGGTGCGCATGGGGTCGTCGTCGTCGCAGTCGGGGCCGCGGCACCCGACGCCCTGCCCGTAGCCGTCCTTGTCGTTGTCGATGCAGCACGCGCCGCCGAGGGGCGCGCACACGGCCACGTCGGCGAGCGCCACGTCGCGCACGCAGCGCAGCCGCCCCGGGCACACGGGAACGTCGGTGTTGCACCGCGGGAGGCAGGCGCGCGCGCCGCTCGACACCGGCACGCAGACGCCGTCGGTGCCGCAGTCGTCGGGGCCGGTGCAGGCGCGGCACACGGGCGTGCGCGAGCCGCTGTCGACGAAGAGCGCGGTGTCCGCCGGCGCGCCGTCGCGCGCGTCGACGGAGGGCCGATCGACGGCCGCGGGTCGGTCGACGAGAGCCGCGTCGAAGCCCGCGTCGACCGCGGGGGCATCGGTCGCCGCGGCGCCAGCGTCGGCCTCGGGGGTGAACACCGTCGTGGCCTCGTCGGCGCACGCGGCGAGGGAGAGGACGCCCGGGAGGAGCCAGCGGCGGAGGTGCATGGCCGCGGAGGGTGCGCGAGGCGCGCGCGGTGTCAACGGGCGGGGCCCACACGGCTCCCCCCGATCTATGGCGCTCCCCGCCCATTCGCGTTAGTCCCTCGCCCGCCGTGTCGACCCCCCCTGCCGCCTCCTCCGCCGCCGCTGCCGCGCCCTCCGAGACCCGCCCCACCGGGCTCGGCGCGCTCGTGGTGCCCTTCCTCTGCTTCTTCCTCTCCGGCGCCTCCGGCCTCGTCTTCGAGGTCATCTGGACCCGCATGCTCACCCTCGTCTTCGGCGCCTCCACGCCGGCGATCAGCACGGTGCTCAGCGCGTTCATGGGCGGCCTCGCGCTCGGCTCGTTCATCTTCGGGCGCTTCACCGACCGGCTGAAGTTCCCGATCCTCACCTACGCCGCGCTGGAGGCCGGGGTCGGCCTCCTGGCGCTGGTGATCCCCTTCGTCATCCGCGGCGTGTACCCGCCCTTCTCTCACTGGGTCACCAACCACGGCGGCAACCGCTTCGACGTCTTCACCCTCCTGCGCTTCGTCGTCGTCGCGCTCGTCCTCCTTCCGCCCACCACCCTCATGGGCGCCACCCTCCCGCTGCTCGCGCGCCACTTCGTGCGCCAGGGCGGCGGCGTCGGCCAGCGCGTCGGCGCCCTCTACGCCGTCAACACCTTCGGCGCCGTCGCCGGAACCTTCCTCGCCGGCTTCTTCCTCCTCCCCGGGATGGGGCTCTCCTTCACCAACGCCGTCGCGGCCTGCACCAACCTCGCCCTCGCCGCCCTCATCGTCGTCTTCCGCAAGCAGCTCCTCGGCTCGGCGTGGCCCACCTCCTGGCGCGACCTGCTCCCGCAGCGCGAGGCCCTCCCCGACGAGCCCGCCCCCTCCGCCGACGCCCTCCCCGACTCCGCCGAGGCCCGCGACGAGGCCAGCGAGGACGACCTCATCGAGGAGACCTCCAACCGCACCACCCGCATCGTGGTGCTCCTCGCCGCCGGGGGCTCCGGCTTCGCCGCGCTCGCCTACGAGGTCATCCTCTCGCGCGCCCTCGACATGGTGATCGGCTCGTCGATCTACTCCTTCACCATCATCCTGATGGGCTTCCTCATCGGCATCGGCGGCGGCTCGGCCCTCGCCTCGGGCATCCTGCGCGCGCGCCCCAGCCCCATGGCCACGCTCGCCGTCGCGGGCTCCATCGAGGCCGTCGCGCTGCTCCAGTTCGTGGTGTACCAGACCAGCGTCTCGCGGCTCATCTGGGTCATCGCCACGCTCGTGGTGCTGCTCGGCACGGCCATCTCCGCGGCGTGGCGCAGACCCACCCTGGCGCTGGCCATGACCCAGCTGCTCATCGCCTCCGGCGCCATCGTCACCTACTTCTTTCAGGACCGCATCCCGCGGATGTTCGTCTACCTGGCCCTCTCCACGACGACCAACTGCGACGCCCACGAGACCATCCGCTTCTCCGAGCACGTCGGCGCCATCCAGTGGCTCTCCTTCGTGGTCGCCCTGCTCTGCGCGCTGCCCGCCGCGGTCGGCATGGGCGCGGCCTTCCCCCTCGGCGTGCGCGCCTACGCCACGCACCGCGACAAGGTCGGCAAGGACACCAGCTCGGTCTACACGGTCAACACCGTGGGCTCGATCCTGGGATCGCTGCTCACGGGCTTCGTCATCATGCCCTGGGTCGGCATGGAGACGGCCATGTACATCGCCGTCGCGGTCAACCTCGCGCTGGCCCTCGCCCTCCTGCTCTCGTCGCCGGGCGAGGAGCCCGTGAAGTACCTCCTCGTCCCACTCTGCGCCGTGCTGCTCGCGGTCACCACCGTGGGCGCCACCCTGGGCCGCGAGGGTCGCCTGGCCCGCTCGCGCGGCACCCTGCGCGTCTTCCCCCGCCCGTGGGACCAGTCCGAGATGACCACCGGCGTCTTCCGCCTCTCGCTCGCCGACGGGATGATCCAGCGGCGCGACGGGCGCTGCATCGAGTCCGGCGCCGGCGACCGCGCGCAGCACCTCGGCGGCGACAACCCGATCTACTACCGCGACGGCGTCACCACCACGGTGACCGTCGAGCGCTGGTCGCTCGGCGCCGACCGGGTGCACTTCGCCCTCAAGAACAACGGCAAGGTCGACGCCTCCAACGGCGACGACATGCCCACGCAGGTGCTCGTCGCGGGCTACCCCCTGCTGCTCCACCCCCGCGGGCCCGAGAACCTCGACGTCGCCATCGTGGGCTTCGGCTCCGGCGTCACCATCGGCACGGCGCTGCAGTTCCCCGTGCGCCGCGTCGACGACGTGGAGCTCGAGCGCTGGATCCCCGACGCCTCGCGCTACTTCGCCGACGTCAACCACATGGTCTACACCCGCGAGCGCGTCTTCCCCTTCGTGGAGATGCCCCGGCTCACGCTCATCAACAACGACGGGCGCAACTACCTCGCGGGCACCGACCGCCGGTACCACGTGGTGATCTCCGAGCCCTCCAACCCCTGGATCACCGGGGTCTCGAACCTCTTCACGGCCGACCATTTCCGCGCGGCGCGGCAGTCGCTCACGCCCGACGGGATCTTCGTCCAGTGGGTGCAGCTCTACGAGATGTCGCCCAACAACATCAAGACCATCTACCGCACCTTCGCGTCGGAGTTTCCGTACGTGCGGGTCTTCGCGGCCGACGCGTACAGCTCCGACACCATCATGCTGGGCTCCGCGCGGCCCATTCCCCTCGACCCCGAGCACATCGACCGGCAGCTCCAGAACGCCACCATCCGCGCGGCCATCGAGCCCTCGCACGCCGCCTCGGCGTCCGACCTCCTGGCCCGGATGCTCTTCGCCAGCCGCGAGGAGGTGCTGCGCTTCGCCCACCTCGACGAGCGCCTGGAGCGCGGCGCCTGGCGCCCCGACCTGCGCGCCAACGGCCTCGGCGAGTGCGCCCTTCCGACCTGCCGCCGCCGCCCCGCGCCGCTCAACACCGACGACAACGCGCTCATCGAGTTCGCCGCGCCGCGCGACCTCATCGGCTTCGACGCCTTCTCGGGCTACGTCGAGACCATGTACAGCGAGGACTGGACCTACGGCCGCGTCGAGCGCGAGCTCCCCGCCACCCTCGACGCCAACGGCCGCGCGCGCAGCCTGGCCAACCTGGCCGTCTCGCTGCTCGCCGCCGGGCGCCCCAGCCGCGCGGGCTCGGTGCTCAACGAGGCCGTCGCCGCCGCCCGCTCCCCCGGCGGCACCATGGACCTCCCCGAGCTCAGCCGCGCCGCGGGCATCTGGGACGCCATCACCACGCCGCGCGAGCCCACCATCCGGCTCGAACCCCCGGTGCCGGGCGCCGACATGTCACAAGAGGGCGCGCGGTTGTTGGATGAGACCTTCACCCGCGCCCGCCGCGCGGTGGACAACGGCCAGTACGACGCCGCGCTCGAGTCGCTCGCCGCGCTGCCCGTCAGCGTGCGCGACCACTCGGGCCCCGGGATGCGCCTGCTCTACGGCTATCTCCTCTACCGCGCGGCCCTGTTGCAGGACCGCGACAGCCGCTTCCAGGACGCCGCCGAGGCCCTGGAGCGCCTCGTGAGCGAGGAGCTCGCCTGGGTCGACCGTCACCCCGAGGTGTATTACCTCATCGGCCGCGCGCGCTTCCGCTCGGGGGATTTCTCCATGTCGGTGCAGGCCATGGCGCGCTTCATCGAGCTGGCGAGAAACCCCGTGCACGGCGAGCACGAGGTGCCGAGCGTGGCCCGCGACCTCGACGAGCCGCCGGCGCTCAGCGCCCCGGTGACCGACGCCCCGGGCGAGAGCCCGAAGGACACCGCGACACACCCGTAGCGGCGGTCAGCCGCGCTTCGGCGCGCGGCGCTTCGGAGGCGTCGATCGCGCCAGCTGCTGCTTCAACGCCGCGAGCTCGGCCTCGACCTTCTCGCGTGCTGCACGCTCGGCCTCCTCGCCGGTCGGCCAGAGCTTCGCCGCCGCCTCGTCGTCCGACACCCGCAGCCGGCGCCCGCGGTCGGTCACCACGATCCAGGCGTCGAGCAGGGCCGAGCGCGCCGGACCGTCGCCGCGATAGACGCGCACGAACTGACCGCGCCCGTTGCGCTGCCACACCTGCAACAGGTGCGGTCCCCCCGCGCTCTTCGGCCCGGCGTACTCGGGATCGAACACCCACAGTTCCTTGACGCCCGCGGCGGCGTACTTGTCGGGCGACTCGCTGTAGTCCTTGGTCGCGTTGGTCTTGCTCACGACCTCGACCGCGAGCTTCGGCGCAGAGCACCCCGGCTTCCAGGTGCACAGGCTGTCGATCGCGTCGCGCTCCGCCCCGGGCGGCGCGGGCTGCACCACGTACAGGTCTGGATCGACGCCGATGCTGGGCCGCGCGGCGTTCCAGCGAAGGGCGATGTTGCTCCCCACGTAGGCGTCGAGCCCGGCGCGCTTCACCCACTGCTCCAGCACGAGGCGCAACAGCTCGGTGACCTTGTCGTGCAACGCGGTCTCCGGCATGTTCTCGTCGTCCTTCAGCACCCACCGCTCCGGGTCGTCCTCGACCGGAATCAGCAGGGCTACGGCGTGCGTCCCGTGGTTGCTCATCGCCCGCGCGAGACTACGCCTTCGGCAGCGTGCCCACCACCCGCGCGTAGACCTCCTCGGCCCGCTGCTCACACGCGGGCCAGTCGAGGTGCCGCTTGTTCGCCACGTTGTAATCGAGCTTCGCCAGCTTGTGCTCGGGCAGCCCGAACACCGGCGCGAGCTTGCCCTGGAGCATCCCGACGGTGACCTCCTCGTTGTCGCTGATGAAGTCGTCCACCGGGCGGAAGGGCCCCGGACCCAATCCGTAGTTCACCATGTTGCGGCGCTCGGGCGGCGCCACGAGGAAGTGACACGCCTCGTGCAGCAGCTTCTCGGTGTCGCACCCGCGGTCGCCCGCCACGAAGAAGGCCCGGCCGTCGAAGCCCACGGGCTGCGCGAAGAAGGGCGCCTTGCCCTGCTCGTCGCCCTTCAGCGCCACGATGCGAACCCCCTTGCCCGTGTTGCGGGTGACCCACTTCATGAGCACCTCCCAGCGGGTTCCACAGCGGTTGGCGGGGTCGAGGCAGCAGGGGGTGCGCGGCTTCATCGGGGTCCTCGAAGGCGCCTCCTACGCCACCGCGGGCGGCGAGACAACCGCCGGTTGAACGACCCCGGCGGCGCGAGCATGCTCGCCGCGTGACGACCGACCCGTCGGACGAGATGGACGCGGAGTTTCCCAACCTGCGGAAGTCCGTGGCCGACGCCTGGCGCAACGCCCCGGAGGGCACTCGCGTCGAGATCCTCGACGGCGAGCTGGTGATGAGGGCGCGCCCGCGCGTGATGCACTCCAACGCCGCTGGCGAGCTGCACGCCGAGCTGCGGGCGCCCTTCCGACTGGGGCGCGGCGGCCCCGGCGGCTGGGTCTTCCTCATCGAGCCCGAGCTCCAGCTCGGGGCGCGGCCCGACATCATCGACCCCGACATCGCCGGCTGGCGGCGCGAGCGCATGCCCCAGCTCCCCGACGTGCCCGCGCTCACGCTCGCTCCCGACTGGGTGTGCGAGGTGCTCTCCGACTCGACCGAGTCCGTCGACCGCGGGCGCAAGATGCGCATCTATCGCCGCGAGGGCGTGCAGCACCTCTGGCTCGTCGACCCCCGCGATCGTGTGCTGGAGGTGTGGCGCGTCGTGGACGGGCGCTGGCGCGAGGTCGACACCTTCGAGGGAGAGGGGCGCGTACGGGCCGAGCCCTTCGAGGCCATCGAGCTCGACCTGGCGTTGCTGTGGGCGCGCTGAGCGAGGCTCCAGGTGGTGTATAGCTCCTGCCCACGATGAACCGACGCCTGCGCCTGTCCCTCTCCGCGCTCGTCTTCGCCGCCTGTAGCAGCAACTCCAACACACCCGCGACCGACGCCGCCGCGGACGCCACCGCCCTCGCCGACGTCCCGGTCGACACCGGCGCCCCCCCGCCGCCGCCGATGGCCTGCCGCGCGGGCACCCCGTGGGACCGCGCCGCCCCGGCCTTCCGCGACGCCACCGCCGACTACGGCCTCGCCGAGCTCACGGCCAAGCGCATGGCCACCGCCGACCTCGACAACGACGGCTACGCCGACCTCGTCGCCTGGAACGACGTGGTCAACACCCGCACCGACTTCTCCCTCCCCCCCACCGGCTGGCTCCTGCGTGTGCTCATGAACCGCCCGCGCGAGGGCGGCGCCCCCGGCCGCCGCTTCGTCGACGCCACCCGCGAGTCCAACTTCCTCGCGCTGCGCGACGGCACCACCGGCCGCGGCCGGCTCGTCACCGCCGTGGCCTTCGCCGACGTCGACAACGACGGCGACCTCGACGCGTACACCGGCACCATCCCCACCGCGATGCCCACCGCCACGCAGGACCGCGACCCCGGCGACCGCGGAACCATCCTCCTCAACGACGGCCGCGGCGTCTTCACCCTCGGCCCGGTGAGCGACGCCACGCCCGGGCCCGACGACGGCGCGCCGCAGACCATCGGCGCCGTCTTCAACGACCAGAACCTCGACGGCAACGTCGACCTCCTCGTGGGCTACCACTCCGCCACCTTCGGGCTCCCCATCGGGCAGCAGTCGCAGATGTTCCACGGCGGGGGCGACGGCCGCTTCACGGACGTCACCGACGCCGTCGGGATGACCCTGGAGTCCACGAGCGCGTCGCTGCTCACGGTGAGCAACAACCGCCCGCTCTACGGCATCTCCGCCTGCGACGTGAACGACGACGGGCGCCTCGACGTCATCGGCGCCGCCTACGGCCGGCAGTTCAACCTGCTCATGACCAGCCAGGGCGACACCTTCCGCGACGAGTCCGAGGCCAGCGGCGTCGGCGGCGACGACAACCGCGACTTCTCCGACAACCAGACCTACCGCTGCTACTGCGCCGCCATGCCCGGCCGCTGCCCCGCGAGCGTGCCCGCCGTCGGCCGCGGGTACACCTGCCCGGTGCGCGGCGAGTGGCGCCCCACCATCGACGAGCGCCCCTGGCGCCTCAACGGCAACACCTTCTCCATCGCCTGCGGCGACGTCGACAACGACGGCGACGTCGACCTCTACACGGGAGAGATCGCCCACCCCGACGTCGGCGCCAACAGCGACCGCGCCGAGCTGCTCCTCAACGACACCGCCGCGGGTAGTCCCACCCGCTTCCGCCGTCCGGGGCGCATGGCCACCGGGCTCGTGACCCCGTCGGGCGGCGGCGACGAGGGCGTGCTCAGCAACGCCATGTTCGACTTCGACAACGACGGCCGGCTCGACATCTGGGCGGGCGGCAGCGACTACCCCAACCAGTTCGGGTGGCTCTTCGCGCAAGGCGCCGACGGGCGCTTCGCCGAGGTGTCGCGCGCCGCGGGCATCCGGCACGCGTGCCCGCTGGGTGTGGCCTGGGCGGACTTCGACCACGACGGCGACGTCGACATGGTGGTGGGCACCTCCACCGCCCGCACCTGCGGCGCCGCGTGGATGGGCCGCAGCGTCGTGCGCGTCTACGAGAACGTCGCCAGCGAGGCCAACTGGACCACCATCCGCCTCGTGGGCCGCGGCCCGGGCGGCGCCAACCGCGCGGCCATCGGGGCGCGCGTGAAGATCACCACCGGGTCGGTCACCCAGCGCCGCGACGTGCAGGGCAACTGGGGCCTCGCGGGCCTCGGCACCGAGCTCCCGCTGCACGTGGGCCTCGGAAGCAACTGCACCATCGACCGCATCGAGGTGCGCTGGCCCGACGCCGCCCACACGGTGGAGACCTTCACCGACGTGCGGGCCAACTACGCCCTGGAGATCGTCCAGGGGGCCGGGCGCGTGCAGTACCTTCGGTAGCCCGCGGGGTCCGTGCTAGGGAGCGTTTCAACCGATATGGAGCGCGCCCACGTCCTCATCCTCGACTTCGGCTCGCAGTACACGATGCTCATCGCCCGGCGCATCCGGGAGGAGTCGGTGTACTGCGAGATCCACCCCTGCACGATGCCCCTCGCGGAGGTGCGCCGCCGGGCGCCTGTCGCGATCATCCTGTCGGGCGGCCCCTCCAGCGTCTTCGACGAGGGCGCCCCGAGCATCGACCCCGCCCTCTTCGACCTCGGCGTCCCGGTGCTGGGCATCTGCTACGGCGAGCAGCTCATCGCCCACCTCGGCGGCGGCCGCGTCGAGCCCTCGGAGTCGCGGGAGTACGGCGCCGCGAAGGTCACCATCCACCGCAACGAGGGCATCCTCTCGCGCTTCGACGCGGGCGAGACCATCGACGTGTGGATGTCCCACGGCGACCGCGTGATGGCCCTCCCCCCGGGCTTCGAGCCCCTGGGCACCTCCGCGCACTCTCCCTTCGCGGCCGTGGGCAACGCCGCCCGGCGCATCTACGGGGTGCAGTTTCACCCCGAGGTGGCCCACACCCCGCGCGGCACCGACGTGCTCAAGAGCTTCCTCTTCGACGTGGCGGGCTGCGTGCCCGACTGGAGCGCCGGGGCCTTCGCTGAGGAGGCCATCGCGCGGGTGCGCTCGATGGTGGGCGAGGGGCGGGCGCTCTGCGCGCTCTCGGGCGGGGTCGACAGCTCCGTCGCGGCCATCCTCTGCCAGAAGGCCCTCGGCGACCGGCTGACGTGCATCTTCGTCGACAACGGGGTGCTGCGAAAAGGCGAGCGCGACCAGGTCGAGCGGGTGTTCCTCGGGTCCTTCGGGCTCGACCTGCGGGTCATCGACGCGCGCAAGCGCTTCATGGACGCCCTCGCCGGGGTGAGCGACCCGGAGCAGAAGCGCAAGATCATCGGCCGGGTGTTCATCGAGGTCTTCGACGAGGAGGCCGCGAAGATCGACGGCATCACCCACCTCGTGCAGGGAACCCTCTACCCCGACGTGATCGAGAGCGTGTCCTTCAAGGGCCCGAGCGCCGTGATCAAGAGCCACCACAACGTCGGCGGCCTGCCCGAGCACATGAAGCTCGCGCTGGTCGAGCCGCTGCGCGAGCTCTTCAAGGACGAGGTGCGCGCCGTGGGCGACGCGCTCGGCATCCCCCGCGCCATCCTCTGGCGGCAGCCCTTCCCGGGGCCGGGCCTGGCCATCCGGGTGATCGGCCCGGTGTCCGAAGAGTCGCTCGACATCCTGCGGGCGGCGGACGCCATCGTCGACCACGAGATCCGCGAGGCGGGCCTCTACGAGTCGGTGTGGCAGGCCTTCGCGGTGCTGCTGCCGGTGCGCACCGTCGGCGTGATGGGCGACGGGCGAACCTACGACCAGGTGTGCGCGATCCGCGCCGTGCAGAGCCAGGACGGCATGACCGCCGACTGGGCGCGGCTGCCGCACGAGCT
Source organism: Myxococcales bacterium (assembly GCA_030652255.1). Lineage (GTDB taxonomy): Bacteria > Myxococcota_A > Polyangia > Polyangiales > SCUS01. Next base: position 13,388 of record JAUSAZ010000195.1, read on the forward strand.
GCTGGCGCGGGTGTCGTCGCGCATCATCAACGAGGTGCGCGGCATCAACCGGGTGGTCTACGACATCTCGTCGAAGCCCCCGGCGACCATCGAGTGGGAGTGAGGGTGAGCCCCTTCGAGGGCGTCGCGGCGTTGTTGGGCTGCGGCGCGGCGCGCCCTCGCGTGGCCCCGGCGGCGGGCTCGCTGGTCTTCGTGTGCGAGCCCGCCGACGCGCGGGTGACCATCGACGAGACCGATCTCGGCCCCTGCGCGCTGTGGTCGACGAGGGGGGTGGCGCTCCCCGCCGGAACCCACCGGCTCGTGGTGTCGCGCGAGGGTTACCTGCCGATGGAGTCCGAGGTGGTGCCCGACGGGCGGCGGGTCACGGTGCGAGCGGTGCTCCGCCGCGTTCCGGAGTAGGCGCCTGCGCGATGGCCCGGGCGAGCGAGCGCTTCGCCATCTGCCCGATGAGGTAGAGCACCCCCGCCGTCACCAGCAGCCCGACCACCCCGACAGCGATGTTGCGCGGCGAGAGCGCCTCGGCCCGGTTGGTGGCGAGCAGCTCCAGCGCCGAGCGCACCAGCGACCCGATGTACACGTGGATCACCGTCGCGGGCAGCAGCCCCACCAGCATCGAGAGCACCAGATGCTTGAGCGGCAGGGCCGTCGCGCCGAGCAGCACCGAGAGCAGCGGCTGCGGCATCACCGGCGCGAGCCGCAGGAGGATCGCGATGCGCAGCCCGTCCGTTCGCACCACCGTGTCGACCAGGCGGAAGCGCGCGGTCTCGGTGAACATCCGCCCGTACGCCGTCTTCGCGATGAGCCGGCCGATGCCGAAGGCGCAGCACGCGCCCAGCGTCGCCGAGGGCAGCGCCACGCAGAGCCCCTTCACCGGCCCGTAGGCGTAGCCCGCGAGCCCGGAGAGCAGCGCCTTGGGCATCAGGATGAGCGCCCCGAGGCAATACCCGATGACGTATTGCAGCAGCGCCACGAGCTCGCCGCGGTGCATCCGGTCGGCGAGGTCGACGATGGCGTGGCGCACGAAAGGGGCTTGCAGCGCGACCCAAGGTGCGATCAGCATCACGCCCACGGGCCACGCGCGGGCGAGGGTACGCAGTCGATCGCGACCCATCACTGCACCCGGTGCGGGGTGACCCCGGACGGACAACGCTCACGGAGGACAGGGCTGCTCATGCGCAACGGAATCGGACGAAGGATGCGGTTCATCGGTGTCGTGGCCCTCGCGGGGGTCGCCCTGCCGGCGGCGGGCTTCAGCTACGGCGTGGAGGTGCCCGAGAATGGCACGACGGCGCACGGCCGCGGCGGCGCATTCGTGGCGCGCGCCAGCGACGTCTCCGCGGTGGGCCTCAACATGGCCGGCGTACTCGGCCTGCGCGGCTTCCAGCTCGGTCTCTCGGCCAACGTCGGCGCCTCGTCCAACTGCTTCCAGCGCTCCGGGGTCTACGACGGCGACGCCGACGTCAACATCAGCGTCGCGGGCACGCGCTTCCGCACCGGCGCCGACGGCCTGCCCAGCTACTCGGGCCAGCGCTACCCCGAGGTGTGCAGCAACCGCGCGCTCGCCCTCGCGGCCAACATCATGGCCACCTACCGCGTCAACCGCTGGCTGGCCTTCGCCGCGGGCGTCACCACCCCGAGCACCCCGGGCTCGGGCCAGATGTTCAACGACATGGTGCGCCTGCCCAACGGCGAGTACGCCCCGACGCCCGCCCGCAACATGCTCTTCCAGAAGAACCTCCTGGTGATCTACCCCACGCTGGGCGTCGCCGTGGCGCCGCACCCGCGGGTGCGCTTCGGGCTCACGCTCCAGCCCAGCATCGCGCGCTTCCAGTTCGGCGTGATGGCCAACGCGGTCGCGACCTCGCCGCAGTCCCCGGAGACCGACCTGCTCATCCAGCTCAACGCCAGCGGCTTCTTCATGGCCGGCGCGCTCTCCACGCAGGTGCTCATCAACCGCTTCCTCTCCTTCGGCGCGCAGGTGCACTACAACGCCCCCATCAGCGCCTCGGGCACGGCCGACACCACCTCGACCTACTACGCCGCGCCGGAGAGCAACCAGGCCCCGGGCACCTTCAACATCGACGAGATGCGCGTCGAGCTGCCGTGGAACCTCCGGGCCGGCTTCCGCTTCGCCCTCCCCCGCGCCGGCCGCCCCACCCAGGACGACGGCAGCGGCAACTACGACCCGATGACCGACGACGTCTTCGACGTCGAGGCCGACTTCACCTACGAGAACACCAGCTCACTCGGCGTCACCTCGCTGCGCAACAGCGGCGACATCACCATCGGCTCGCGGGGCATGACCTCCACCCTGCCCGCGCCGCGCAGCATCGTGCTCAACAGCAACCTGAGCAACGTCTTCGGCGTCCGCGTGGGCGGCGACTACAACATCATCCCGGGCCGCCTCGCGCTGCGCCTCGGCTTCTCCTACGAGACCCAGGGGCTCAACGCCGAGAAGGCCGTGGTGCACCTCCCCGCCTACGCCGGCGCCAGCATCCACGCGGGCCTCTCGTACCGGGTGGGCGGGCTCACCATCAACCTCGGCTTCGGGCACTTCCTCTTCCAGTCGCTGGACGCCTCCCAGGCGACCAACAGCGTCATCACCCCGACGCCCTTCACCGACTGCGTGGGCACCGGCGCGGGCGCCTGCACCACCAACCGCGGCAGCTACCACAACTACCTCACCAACGGCTCGCTCGGCTTCAACTACCGCTTCTGAGCGCCGCCCGGGTTTACCCATCCGGGTAATCCTGTCCCCCCTTCCCTCTTCACTCCTCCACCCGGGCCGCGAGCAGCCGCCGCAGCCGCTCGGGGCTCGGACCCATCGCCAGCACCTTCTCCCGGTCGACCACCACCCGCCCCGGCGGTGAGCCCTTCGGCTTGCGCACGTAGCGCCGCTCGGCCCAGGTGACCTCCGCGAAGTCCGCCCCGCGCGCGTCGCTGTGGTGCACCGCCAGCGTGGCCGCGTCGAGCAGCAGCTCCGGCGGGCAGTCCGCGCCCTTCTGCAGCGGCACCACCACGTGCGCCCCGGACACCCCGCGCGCGTGCATCCACAGGTCGTGCGCCCGCGCGACCTTCGTGGTCAGCCGGTCGTTGTCCGCCGCGCCGCGCCCCACCAGGATCTTCATCCCCCCGGCCCCCCGATACTCGATGTACGGCCGCCGTGGCGCCGCCTTCGCGCGCCCCCGGGACGCCGCCATCTGCCCCCGCGCGACGCCCAGCGCCTCGGCGCGCCCGCTCCACGCCGCCAGCGTCGCGGCCACCACCTCCCCATCGCCCTCGACCTCCGCCGCGAGCGCCCGCACGGCCTCCAGCGCGCGCGTGGTGGCCTCCAGCCGCTCCCACATCACCGCGCTCCCCCGCTGGATGCGCCGGGCCCGCTGGAAGTACCCCGCGGCCTGGGACTTCGCCCCCGTCGCCGGGTCGAGCGTCACCTCCATCGTCCCACCGGTCTCCCAGTCGTCGAGCACCGCGCGCTTCGCCCCGCGCGGGATGCGGTCGCCCTGGGCCAGCAGCAGCCGCCCGGTGCGCTGCAGCCGCTCGACGTCGTCGAGGCGCCCGAGGTCGCCCTCCACCGCCGCCGCCCGCTTGGCGAGGCGCTTCGCCTGCGCCCCGAGGGCCCTCGCCAGCGCCGCGCGCCGCAGCTCGCCCGCGAGCGCGTCGCTCATCGCGCGCAGCCCCTCGCCCGCGGCCTCCCAGGTGTCGTGCGTAGCGTTGGCGTCGAAGACCCGCGCTACGGCCGTGGGCTCTCCCCGCCACGCGAGCCGCACCGCGCCCGCCTCGTCGAGCACCCGCGCCTCGCCGTGCGCCCCGGGGAAGAGCCGCACCCGCGCCGTGATGCGCTCGCCGCCGAGCTCGATCCACACGGCGTCGTCGTCGTCGCGGTGGGCCGCGCGCACCACGCACCCGACCGCGTGCGCCCGCAGCGCCGCCACCAGCGGGTGCGTGCTCGCCGCGCGGTGCACCGGCTCGCGCTGCGCCCACCCGACGCCCACCACCCGCGGACCGACGCCCACCACCAGCCGCCGCGCGCCGCCGGGGCACCACACGGTGAGCCCCACGAGGCCCGTCTCGGGCGTCACGAAGGCGCCGTCCACGCGTCCGCCCTCCAGCAGCGCGAGCGCTTCATCCATGCGTGGGCCCCTCACCGCGCTGCCGCGCGCCCTGCACCCCCGCGGGGCGCTCATCGTTGCCCTCTTCGTGGGCGAACCGCTTGCAGGCTGCGGCTTCCGGGCTACCCGCACACCTTCGCGCGCCCGGCAGCCGCGGGTTGAAACCCACGGCAGCCAAGGGAAAACCCGCGGCGGGCTGGTCACTGTGCCTGGACATCGGACAGGCCGCTTGCGGCCTTCACCTTGGCTGCCGTGGGTTTCAACCCGCGGCAGCCGGGCCCGTGAAGGTGTGCGGGTAGCTCGGAACCCCAGCCTGCAAGCGCTCTACGCACGATGAGGGCAACGATAAGCGCGGGGCGGGGGCAAGGGCTCCAACGTCGTCGGCGTGAGCGCCGAGCTGAAGGGCTTCGGCGGCGGCGGTCCGAGAACAAACCTGTCAGTCTGCTGAGCCCTTGCCCCCGCCCCGCGGGGGTGCAGGGCGCGCGGCAGCGCGGTGAGGGGCCCACGAGAGCCCGCGCCCCGCCGTCCTTCAGGAGACCTTGCGTCGGAGCTGGTTGGCCGCGTCGCGCGTGGCCGGCTCCTCCGCGTGCTCTTCGATGCGCTTCAGGCGCTGCACGAGCACCGGCTTGCGCTTCGGGAGCTGCCCCATGAGCAGCCGATCGAGCTGGCCGATGGCGTCGCGCACCCGCTCTTCGTTGCGGTGCTCGAGCATCTGGAGGAACACCTCCTGGTCGTCCGGGAGGGTGTGCCCGGCGTTGAGGAAGGCCTCGATGGAGTCCGAGATGGCCTTGGTGCTGCTGGCCGCGAGGATCTTCCGCAGCTGGTCCTGCCGGCGGCTGGGGACCGCGTCGTCGGGCACCGCGGACTCGACCACCTTGGGCATGCGAACCGCCGGGCCCAGCTTCTCCACCGCCTCGGCCGCGTCGGGCTTCTTCTGGAAGAGGGCCTCGAGCGCGGCCTTGTACTCCCGGGTGACGGAGGTCTGGTGGCCCTTCTGCTCGTGTCGCGCGAGCGTCTCGGTGGCGTGGTAGCTCGACGAGCGCGCGCGATCGATTTCGCGCCAGCTCTTCTTCGCGGGACCTGGTTCACGCGCCATGCGGCATGTTCCTCGGTGGCATTGGGGGATATGGTGGGTGAAAGGGGATTGGGAGGGGTTCGGATGAGACTTCGAGGGAGGTGTTGCTCCCTCGGACCGCAACTGCTGGGGCGCCGCTTCTGGGCATCGCCCGGTGGGAGCCCGACGATGCCGCGTCCCGGGCCGTTCTGCAAGGTACTCCCGACCGCCCCGTCAACCTTCACGCTGCATGAGTTCGGCGTAGCGCGCGATGGCCTCCGTCATGGCCGGCGGCGCGTCGACGAACGCCAGCCCGAAGGCCGCCCGGCCCCGCTGCGTCGCCGCCCGGTGCCGCGACCAGTTCACCACCGCGGAGCACTGCACCATGTTGCCGCTCGCCGGCAGCGCGAAGCGCACCACCACCCGCTCGCCCTCCGGCAGCGGCGTCCCGGCGATCACCAGCATGCCCCCCGAGGAGATGTCCTCGCTGCGCCCGTCGATCACCGCCCCGGCGGCCGTCATCACCCGCAGCGGCGTCTGGTAGTACGCCCGCGCCGAGCGCCGCCGCGCCGCCCCCGCGGGCTCGGCCTCCCCCTGCCCCGGGCGACGCCCCGACGCCGTCGGCCGCCCCGCCACCGCCTCCGGCGGCGCGTCGTCGAGGAAGCGCGTGGGCGTGCGGCACAGCCCCGAGGCGTCGAGCGCGTCGAGCAGCGAGCGCGCCGACGGAAACCTGAACGCCGCCACCGGGTGCAGCAGCCGGTCGACGATGTCCGCGAGCGCCTTCGGCACGTCGTCGCACACCATCGACACCGGCGGCAGCGACGGCACCGAGGCCCGCTGGTGCGCCACGTCGAGCCCGCCCGGCATCGGCACCTCCCCCTGGAGGCACTCGAACATGGTGATCCCCAGCGCGTAGAGGTCGCTGCGCGCGTCGATGGCGTCGCCCCGCAGCTGCTCCGGGGACATGTACTCGGGCGTGCCCACCAGCATCTCCGCCCCCGCCGAGGCCGCCTCCCCCGGGGCCCTCGGCAGCGCCGCCACGCCGAAGTCCAGGAGCTTCGACAGCTCGCCCTGCACCCCGCGCACGATCATCACGTTGGAGGGTTTTACGTCCCGGTGTAAGACCCCGACCCCGTGCGAGGCCGCCAGCGCGATGGTGACGTGCCGCGCCACCCGGGCGACCTCCGACCACGCCAGCCGCCCCCGGGCCGCGAGCAGCCCGTCGAGCGACCGGCCCTCCAGCAGCTCGGTGACCACGTACACCCGCGACCCGTCGAAGCCCGCGTCGTGCACCTCGATGACGTAGGGGTGCCGCACCGCCCCGAGCGCCCGCGCCTCGTCGAGCAGCTGCCGCCGCGCCACCGCGTGCGACGCGTAGGTGGCGTTGAGCACCTTCAGCGCCAGCCGCCGGGTCGTGTACCGGTGCTCGACCTCGTAGATGGTGCTCATCCCGCCACGCCCGAGCTGGCGCCGCACCTCGTAGCGGTCGTCGATGATCAGCCCGGGCTCAAGGTCTTCCACGCGCCGCGAGCGTAGTCCGTCGCCCGAGGCGCTGGGAAGGGCGCGCGGAGCCTATGGGGCACCCCGGTGCGGCTCTTCTTCCACCCGCGCCTTTCCCATGACGCCGACCCGCTGTCACCCACCAACTCCTGACGGTGGCCCGCCCGATCGGGATACGATGCACCATGCGACGCAGCCCCATCGCTTTACTGTTTTTTGTATTCGCGATGCTGGCCGCGTGCGCCGACCCGCAGCGCGCCCTTCCGGTGCCCGACGCCGGCTACCCCAAGGACCTCGACGCCGGGATGTACCCCGACATCGTGGCCGTGGAGGTGCCCAACCGCGACGAGCGGCCCGCGCCGCCGCTCACCGGCCAGCGCTGCCCCGACGACCGCTTCTGCCCCGCGGGCACGCGCTGCATCGGCGGCCGCTGCGCCGCCGACCCGTGCTCCACCGAGAACACCTGCGGCGACACCGCGACCTGCTTCGCCCAGTGCGTCGCCGTGCGCGACCCCTGCGCCGGCGTCACCTGCGGCGCCCGCGAGACCTGCGTCGAGGGCCGCTGCGTGGCGGGGTGCTTCCCCACCCCGTGCACCGGGGTGGTGTGTCCCGACGGTGAGTACTGCGACCCCGGCACCGGCGGCTGCCTCGCCGTGCGCCGCTGCTCGGCGCCGTGCCCCGACGGCCAGGCCTGCCACCTCCAGTGCTACCCCCGCACCTCGTGCGACGGGGTCGTGTGCGCCGCCACGCAGTACTGCGTCGAGGGCGCCTGCGTCGACAACCCCTGCGCCGCGGTCACCTGCGCCGAGGGCTCGGTCTGCGTCAACGGCCGCTGCCTCGACTCGTGCCAGTGCGCGCCCGCGTGCAACCGCGGCCGCAACGACCGCTGCGTCTTCGGGATGTGCGTCTGCGCGCCGGACTGCTCGCCCGACGCCCCCTGCGGCGCCGAGGACGGCTGCGGCGGTCGCTGCCCGGGCTCCTGCGCCGGCGCGGGCGAGACCTGCGACCCCACCACCCGCAGCTGCGTGTGCGTCCCCTCGTGCCCGGCGGGCACCCAGTGCGGCGCCGACGACGGCTGCGGCGGACGCTGCCGCGGCGGCTGCGGCCCCACCGAGCGCTGCGACCCCGACGCGCGCCGCTGCGTGTGCGACCCGCGCTGCCCCGGCACCGACCCGGGCACCGTCGCGTGCGGCGCCACCATCCCCAACGTGTGCGCGGGGCAGCCCTCCTGCGGCACCGGCACCCTCTGCGCCGCGGGCCAGGCCTGCGTCGACGGCCGCTGCGAGTGCACCGTCACCTGCCCCGCGGCCGACGCGGTCGCGTGCGGCGAGCCCATCCGCACCGGGTGCACCGGCGCGGCCTGCGCGGGCACCGGCACCCGCTGCCCGAGCGGCCTCGTGTGCACCAGCGGCGCCTGCCGCTGCGCCCCGAGCTGCCCCTCGGTGAACCCCCTCACCGTCGCCTGCGGCGCGCCCATCCCCAACGCGTGCCCCGGCGAGGCCGCCTGCGGCCGCGGGCTCAGCTGCCCGCCGGGCCAGCGCTGCAACGCCTCCGGCGCGTGCGAGTGCGTCTCGTCGTGCCCGGCGCCCACGACCGTCGCCTGCGGCGCGGCGATCGTCGGGTCGTGCCCCGGCGTCGCGTGCCCCAACACCGGCACCCAGTGCCCGTCGGGCCAGGCCTGCAACGGCGGCCGCTGCGAGTGCGCGCCGCTCTGCCCCGGCGCGGCCTCCGTGGCCTGCGGCGCGCCCATCACCAACCGCTGCCCCGGCGTCGCGTGCACGGGCACCGGCACCCAGTGCCCCGCGGGCCAGCGCTGCAACGCCAGCAACGTGTGCGAGTGCGTCCCGGCGTGCCCCGCGGCCAGCGCCGTGGCCTGCGGCGCGGCGATCCCCAACGTGTGCCCCGGCTCCACCTGCCCTGGCACCGGCACCCAGTGCCCCGCGGGCCAGACCTGCTCCGGCGGCATGTGCGTGTGCTCGGGGTTCTGCCCCGCGGCGACGACCGTCACCTGCGGCCAGCCCATCGCCAACCGCTGCGCGGGCCTCACCTGCACCGGCACCGGCACCCTCTGCCCGAGCGGCCAGACCTGCACCGGCGGCGCCTGCGTGTGCGCCAACCGCTGCGCCGGCACCAACCCCGCCACCGTCGCCTGCGGGGCCGACATCCCCAACGTCTGCCCGGGCGGCCCGAGCTGCGGCACCGGGACGATGTGCGCCACGGGCCAGCGCTGCAACACCACCACCCGCACCTGCGAGTGCGACCCTCGCTGCCCCGCCGTGTCGACGGTGGCGTGCGGCCAGTCGCCGCCGAGCGCCTGCCCCGGCGTCACCTGCCCGGGCACCGGCACCATGTGCGCCTCGGGCTCCACCTGCACGGGCGGCGCCTGCGTGTGCAACCCGCGCTGCCCCGACGCGGCCACCATCGACTGCGGCACGCCGGTCAACAACGTCTGCCCCGGCGCGCCGGTGTGCGGCTTCGGCACCCGCTGCCCGTCGGGCTCGCTCTGTCGCTTCGGCGCCTGCGAGTGCACCTCGATGTGCCCGACCACGCCCCCGTCGAGCGTGCCGTGCGGCGTGAGCATCCCCAACCTGTGCAGCACCGCGCCCGCCTGCGGCACCGGCACGCAGTGCCCTGCGGGGCAGTTCTGCAACAGCACCACCCGCGCCTGCCAGTGCGCCCCGATGTGCCCCGCGGTCGACGGCTCGCTCTACGACTGCGGCGCCGCCATCCCCAACACCTGCCCGGGCGGCCCGTCCTGCGGCACGGGCTCCCGCTGCCCGAGCGGCCAGGCCTGCACCGGCGGCGCGTGCCGCTGCGTGCCCGCCTGCCCCGCCACCGACCCCGCCACCGTCGACTGCGGCGCGCCCATCGCCAACGTGTGCGCGGGCGGCCCCGACTGCGGCACCGGCACGCGCTGCGCCGGCCCCAACGAGACGTGCAACACCACCACCCGGCGCTGCGTCTGCACGCCGCGCTGCGCGCCCGACGCCGAGTGCGGCGCGAGCGACGGCTGCGGCGGCCAGTGCGTGGGCCGCTGCATCGAGGGGCGCGTCTGCACCCGCGACACCGTCGACACCACGCGGCTGTTCTGCGCGCCCGCGTCGTGCCCCACGGGCTGCGCCTGCGGTCAGGTGTGCAGCTTCGGCACCTGCGTCGCCCTCTGCGCCCCGGGCACCCGCATCTGCGGCTGCAACAACTGCTGCGCGGGCTCGCAGGTGTGCAGCGGCGGCGTCTGCGTCGGCCCCCCGCCGTGACCTACGGGCGCGCCGGGCAGGGCCGCTGCGCCGCGCGCTCCACCGCCGCCACCGCCGCGGGGTTCGCCTCGCTCCGCCGCAGGAAGGCCCGCGCCCGCCCGGCGTCGATGTGCGCCATCGCCGCCAGGGCGGCGTGCCCGAGCTCCTGCTCGTAGGGCGGGAGCGCGCTGTCACCCAGGGTCTCGGCCAGCGACTCAAGACCCGCGAGCGCGCCCGAATCACACCGCGGCCCGAGGGCGTCCACCGCCTCGCGCCGCAGCGCCGAGGCCCGCGCGCCGTCGAGCGCGAAGGCCACCAGCCGCGCCGTCACCCCGGGCGCGGGGTTGTCCCCCAGCGCCCGCAGCGCCGCCCGCACCACCAACACGCTGCGCGCGTCGAGCGCCGCGGCCAGCGCCCCGGCCGCCTCCGGGCGCGTCGCCAGCGCCGCCGCGGCCGCCGCGCGAACCGTCGGCCAGCGGTCGTCCGCCAGCGCCGCGCCCAGCCCCTCCACCGCGCCTGCGCGCCCGCCCAGCGCCGTCGCCGCCGCGGAGCGCACCCGCGGCACCGCGTCGCGCAGCCCCGCGAGCAGCGCGTCCGTCGTGTCGGCGTAGCGCCCCAGCGCCCGCGCCGCCTCGGCCCGCAGGTCGGGGTCGCCGCCGCCCGCGCCGCGCCCCGCGAGGAGCTCCCCGAGCAGCGCGCGCCCCGCCGCGTCGCCCGCCATCGGCGACAGCAGCCGCCAGCGCGTCCCGAACTCCGCCGCCGTCGCCCACTGCCCGCGCGCCCGCTCGGCCACCGCGGGCAGCACCGGGTCGTCGGCCCGCATCGCCTCGGCCGTCACCCGCAGCCCCCGCGAGCGACCCGGCTCACCCGCCGGGAGGGCCTCCACCCACGCCCGCGCCCCGTCCTCGCGCGCCGCCGCGGCCAGCATCGCCCGCAGCGCCGGCAGCCCCTCGCGCCACGCGTCGTCCGTCGCCCCGAGCAGCGGCGTCGCCGCGCCCAGCCGCGCCGCCCACGACAGCCGCATCCCCGCCACCGCCCGCAGCGCCCGCGGCACCTCCGCCACCACCGACGCCACAGCCGCGATCGCCGGCGCCCCCGCGCGCTCCAGGGCCTCCGCCGCCG
>JAUSAZ010000205.1 GCA_030652255.1 Myxococcales bacterium
CCGGGGTTCGGGCGTTGGCCCTCACCCCGGGCAATAACAAGGGGCGCCCCGGACGGGTCCGGGGCTTACCGGACAGGAACGCGCTCGACCTTCCGGAAGGTGCAGCGATGATCCGTTGATTGCAGGGAATCGGCGTCCCTGTTCGACAGCCCCGGACCCCGTCCGGGGCGTCCCTTGTTATTGCCCGGGGTGAGGGCCAACGCCCGAACCCCGGCGACGCGCCATGGCTTGCATCGGCGCAAAGTGCCTGAAAACAAGCCGTTCCGGGAGATGTGTCCCGAAGTGAACCATTCGTGGAGAGGGGCGCGCGGCAGCGGGGGTGAGGTCTGCCCGAGCGTCGACACATCACCCGATTTCCCCCACCCGGGGTCGCTCGATGGGTCGGTGGTACCGTCGCGCGCCATGAGCGACGCGATCCTCCGTACGCCCGACGAGCGCTTCGCGGCGCTGCCCGACTTCCCCTGGACCCCGCGCTACCTCGACGTTGGCGGTCTGCGCGTCGCCTACCTCGACGAGGGGCCGCGCGACGCCGCGCCGGTGCTGCTGCTCCACGGCGAGCCGAGCTGGTCGTTCCTGTATCGCAAGATGATCCCGGGCTTGCTTGCGGCGGGGCACCGGGTGGTGGCGCCCGACCTCGTGGGCTTCGGCCGCAGCGACAAGCCCGCCGACCCGCGCGCGTACACCTACCAGGCCCACGTCGACTGGATGCGCGCCGTGCTCACGGGCCTCGACCTGCGCGGCGCCACGCTCTTCTGCCAGGACTGGGGGGGCTTGATCGGGCTGCGCCTCGCGGCCGAGGAGGGCGACCGCTTCGCGCGCGTCTGCGCGGGCAACACGTACCTGCCCACCGGCGACGAGCGGGTGCCGCCGGCCTTCCATGTGTGGCGCGCCTTCGCGCGGTGGACCCCGGTGTTTCCCATCGGCCGCATCGTGGGGACGGGCTGCGTGCGGGGGCTCTCGCCCGAGGCGCGCGCGGCCTACGACGCGCCCTTCCCGACGGAGCGCCACAAGGCCGGGGCGCGGGTGTTTCCGTCGCTCGTCCCGACGCGACCCGACGACCCCGCGAGCGCCGCCAACCGGCGGGCATGGGAGGCGCTGCGCGAGTGGAAGAAGCCCTTCCTGACGCTGTTCGGGAAGAACGACCCGATCACCCGCGGCGCCGAGAAGCGGCTGCAGTCGCGCATCCCGGGGGCGGCGGCCCAGCCCCACGCGGTGCTCCGCGGGGCGGGGCACTTCCTCCAGGAGGACGTCGGCCCCGAGCTCGCAGCGCACCTCGTCGCCTGGATGCGCTGACCCCACCGGTGACATCCTCGGGAACTTCTCCGCCCCCCCGTCGTCCACCCACCGCGATGCAAAACACCATGACCCGGCACACGACCCTCGCCCTCGTCCTCGTCGCCTGCGGCTGCCAGCGCGCGACCCCGACCCCGACGCCCCCCGTTGCGGTCGACGTCCCTCGGGTCACCGACGCGACGCAGGCCGCCACCGCCGACGCGGGTCCGCCCTCCGCGGTGTCGCCCCGGCTCGTGGCCTTCGGCTCCGCCGACGCCGTGCGCACCTGGATCAACACCTACGGCACCGACGGCCTGCGTCGCCGCGGCGGCAGCCCCATCGGCAGCGCCAACGGCCTGGGCGCGGCGGGCACCGGCCTGGGCGGCGGCGGGTCCGCCGAGGGAACCATCGGCATGGGCTCCATCGGCACCCTCGGCTCGGGCGCCGGCACCGGCTCGGGCCAGGGCTACGGCAGCGGCGCCGGGGCGGGTCTCTCCGCGGCGGCGGCGTCTCCTGCTCCTGCTCCGGCGCGTGCCGCGCGCGCTCCAGCGGGGGGCCCGGGGGCGCGCGTGGGCGGCGCCGACTCCATCACCAACAACCAGGTGGAGGGCGTCGACGAGGGGGACATCGTGAAGACCCACGGCGAGCACCTGGTGATCCTCCGCCGCGGCCGCCTCTTCTCGGTGCGCCTCGGTGCGACGGCGGTGACGCCGGTCTCGATGGTCGACGCCTACGGCCGCGGGCGCGCGCCGGGCGGCTGGTACGACGAGATGCTCGTCGACGGCGACACCATCGTGGTCATTGGATACAGCTACCGCGCGCGGGCGACGGAGGTGGGGCTCTTCGACATCGACGCCGAAGGGGCCATCCGCTGGCGCGACACGCTCTTCGTGCGATCGAGCGACTACTACTCGTCGCGCAACTACGCGAGCCGGCTCGTGGGTCACCACCTGGTGATGTACATGCCCGTGCCGCTGCGGCTGGAGGGCAGCGAGCTGTCGCTGGCGGCGGTGCGCCACACGCCCGACGCGGCGTGGGAGACGGTGATGGACTACGCGCGGCTCTACCGCCCGGTGCAGGCCGTCGGGTACGGCCCGGTGGTGCACACGGTGATGTCCTGCGACCTCTCGGGCCGCGGCTTCGACTGCCGCGCCATCGGGGTGGTGGGCCCGAGCGGGCGCAACTTCTACGTGAGCGGCTCGGCGGTGTACCTCTGGGTCAACGGGCAGAACCGCCGGGGCTACGGCCAGGCCAACCCGCTGGCAGAGGCCAACCTCCCGGCGCCCGCGGTGCTGTACCGCATGCCCCTGGACTGCAGCGCCATCGGGGCGGTGAAGGCCCGCGGCGCGCCGCTCGACCAGTTCTCCTTCGACGAGCGCGACGGAACGCTCCGGGTGCTGGTGCGCGCGGACGGCGCCGGGGAGTCGATGTGGTCGGCGGAGGTGACGAGCGGGGATGTGGGCTTCCTGCGGGTGCCGGTGGGGCGCTTCGGCGAGGAGGTCCCGACGATGGAGCGCACGGCGTACCGGGGCCTACCGCGGGTGGCGGGCTCCACGTCGGCGATGCACAACCGCTTCGTCGGCGACGCCCTGCTCTACGGCGCGGGCGACGGGTGGGGCGGGCGGCGCAACGTGCCCGCGGGCACCACGCACCCGGTGTGGGTCTACGACGCGGGGCGCGACCGCACGACGCAGGTGGACGTGTCGCACTCCATCGAGCGCATCGAGCCGATGGGCCGCGACGCGCTGGTGGTGGGCAACGAGGGCACGGGGCTGACCTTCAGCGCGGTGGCCCTCGACGAGACGCCGACGGTGGCCGGGCGGCACACGGTGCGCAACGCGGCGCAGGGCGAGACGCGCTCGCACGGGTTCTTCTACCTGCCGAGCGGCGACCGCACGGGGATGCTGGGGCTGCCGGTGACGGCGGGCGGCGACGGCAACGGGTGGCGGCAGCTGCGCGGGGTGTCGAGCTCGGTGATGTTCCTCGGGGTGGAGGGCTTGCGCTTCCGCGACCTGGGCGCCCTGCGCAGCGGGACGGCGAGCGCGGTGGACGACCACTGCGTGGCGTCGTGCGCGGACTGGTACGGCAACGCGCGGCCGATCTTCTGGCGCAACCGGGTCTTCGCGCTGCTGGGCTACGAGCTGGTCGAGGGGAGCATCACCGGCGGGCGCGTGCGCGAGTCGCGGCGGACGGACTTCCTCCGCACGCTGCTCAACGGAGCGAACGACCGCAGCGGCAACGTGTTCAACAACCTGCCGGATTGAGCGGCGGGCCCGTCGGGCCCTGACCCCCCATAGGCGCCTCATCGTTGCCCTCATCGTGCGCAGGGCGCTTGCAGGCTGGGGTTCCGCGCGTTGGCGCGTCACCCCAGGCAATAACAGGACCCACGTGATGTGCATCAACGCGCGGGCTCGATTGGCAGTCCCAGGATGCTCGCGAGAGTTCCGGGAATTCCTGCCAGTTTGATCATGCCGATGGCCTGCGTTCGTGCGTTCTGTGACCAGTCCTGACTCCAGGTTCTTCGGCGGTGTGATCGAGGGCATGGCTGCTTCGGAGGCACGGCTGCACCGGGCACGGGA